>NZ_JACHDK010000001.1:0-739656 GCF_014201005.1 Paraburkholderia lebeckiae
TGGGTTCGATCTTTTTTCCATACCTTGTCGCTTAGTAACGTGCGAATCATCCCGTCTTGCAATTGCAAAAAACAAGATGTAAACACATTTCGTCAAATGTAAACAGACCCTAATATCTCGATGTGGCCATGGCTGTAGCGGATCAGCCCAGCATCTGCAGTTTCAGTGCGGCCCCGGTTCCACCGGACCGGCACACGCCCAGCATATGGGCGATCAGTTCCTGGGTCGTTTTCATTTCGTTTGATGAGAGGCGATCGATGCTGAGCAGCCGCCACCAGCTCAACTGCTGGTCAATCGAATCGTATCGGCTACACACGGCGGTGTCGTCGCCATCTGGGTGATCAGCGCCTGCGTATGGCGGAGCAAAAGGCGCTGGACAAGCGATCGGCGGTCGCCGTCCGAGCGAATTCTTCGAGGTCGACTTGTATAACGTTTCGGAAAACTGAACTCCAAGGATTTCAGGTAAATAATGACGTCGGTGCCAGCCAAAGGGTATACAGTGGGGAAACCGGTCGCCCATGAGCGACCTCCAGCTTCGGGGTTCCATCATGCGATCGCAACTCAAACCTGCTTCGGCTGCAATTGGCAGCGAGAGCGAGTACGCCATCGAATGCAGGACGCGTGCTCATATACTTGACACAGCGGATGCTCTGAGAGCAGAGAAAAGACGCGTCAGTTACGCCACGATCGACCCCAATGCCAGTAAGTGGCGCTACTCGGCCGTGTGCGCGAAAAGCTGATCGCGGTGCTTCAATTTCCCAACCCCAGCCGTAGCTACGATGCCTCCCGACATTGCGTATGTTTCTGGGGGTACGACAAGTCGCGCGAAATCACCTTCATGGTCGACGACGCCATGCTCAGAAATCTGCAGCCTGGCGTTGGATCCGACGAGCGGTCGGTGCTTGGTGCTTTTGACGAGTTTCGCGAAAAGGTTATCGAAATCGCAAAGAAGCTGTATGTCGGCGGTCCGCAGAATCGATATCCGATTTCATGAGCTACGGACCTGTCGCGAGAATGCTTCCGGATCTGCCAATTCCCAGCTTCCTAGAGCGCCCTATACGCCTTTATGGGAGCGACGCCGCTTGGCTTCTGACGGCGATCAGGGGTGCCACCATCGCCTGTGCTGCATTTAGAGCAAGGTAGCCTGAATCGGCTGCTCGTCCAGGCGCCACCTCAACAGCAGCGTCCGAGGTGCAGCGGTCATTCGTGCCACCGTTCCGGCGGGATTGCGAAGCGAGCATGGATTCGACGCCGTAGTTGGGCAACGTCCCGCCTGCAATAAGACTCGTACGGACGATCCGTGCTGGCCCGGATGGTGTGCCCAGCGCCCAGGCATGTGCCGGCTCGCCACGCCTCCAGATTGTTTCTGACGTGGATCTCGCGCCAGCGGCCGCCGCAAGAGATGCGGGCGATGTGCGTCTGACGGCGCTGGTCAAGAAAGACATCCTGACCATTGATTTGCCCGTCTTACGACAGTGCTGGAACCGGAGATCTGCATGCAACGAACCGTTAAATATCGCGGATTCGAGATTCACGTGGATCTGCTGCCCACGTCGGCGGACATGTTCGATGCCTGGTTTCGCATTGAAGGACCCATCAGGCCCCTTGGGGTGGTGGCGCTCGGCGAGCGCATCAAGATACGAGGCGGTCCGTTTTCGCGCCGCTGGGCCTACTTTGTTTCGGAGATCGCCGGCCAGGCCGCTGTGGACGTCATCCTTGGACCCGCTGAGTAGCGTCGCACCTGTCTCGCACTATGCAGCTGCGAGGTTCGCACGAAACAAGGAGCGTTGAATGAAGATGGCTCCTGCTATTTCTCTGGTCACCTAAAATATAAGCATGCGTCTGACCGCAATGGGGGCTGCCATGAGCCAGTCAATGATCAGTTTGTAGTGGGAATCGTGGTGCTGCTATGCGTCGCGATATTCGCAGCGGCACGGTACAGGCGAGAACACAAGGACGAGCCGGTTACCCGTTGGCTAGACGCGCATCCGACCAAGGACTGGTTGCGCCATAAGCACTGAGTGATTCAACATGATTTTTGGAAACGCTGGGGCGCGCGCGAGCTATTTCTCTATCGTGCGGTCTGTCGCCTGATGTAAAGCGAGAACAGATTGAAAAGGATGATATGACGTACGCAATGTGGGGCATCTCGGTCGGGCTGGCGCTGATGTTCGGCGTGTCGCTGCGGCGATACAGGCGCAGTCTTCTGCGCAAGCGGGAGATCCGTTGGATGGATGAACACCATGTATTGGACAGGCTACGCAAGGAATTGGGATTGTCGCTCCAGAAATGACGCGCGCTGGGCAGATTGGCAGGTTGCAAAGACTACTTTTTGGAGGAGCTGGCGAAATGACCATGAATTACGCAGGCAGGTCGCATGATGAAGCCATGGCAGCGCGGCACAGGCAGAAGCAAAAGGCACAGGAACAGGCCGGCGGCGAAATGGCGATAGAAGGGACGGAGGCCGACGCGGAGCATAGTTGCGGCGAGCTCTCCGAGCGGGGAAAGCAGGTATGGCGAAGTGGAAGCGGGATCAACGGTGGGGGGAAGGAGTGATATGGTCTCGGTGATCTGATGCGATGCGGGCGGAAATTCACTTCGCCCGCCATCGTGAGCAGGCCCCGTTCCGCTACTCCGGAACCCGTCTACGCGGTCTTGAGAGGCGTCACCGCAGCCTCCCGCTACATCAGGCATGTCTGCGAGTGCTGCACCGTGATGAAGCGGGAAGTCGAGCGCCTGTTGCCGGATTTGAAGACGCTGTGACCGAGACGTAATCGCGTCGCGGTTCATCCCGGTGACCGTCGGGCGGTGGCCTTGCCTGATATCAATGCGCGCTCGACTGCATCGAATACGTTAAGCAGTCTGGTTACGCGCCTGGTTCCATCGGGAAGCAGACCCTGCTGCGGCGATAGCGACGAAACGCGACGCCGCCAGTACGATAGCGCGAGGGGATTTCTGTGCACAAGTAACGGAATGATCCGTTCGAGATGCGTCAGGTCTCCTTCGAATTGGTAGCGCGATATCAGGATCCTTGCAAAGGTGATTCGGTATCACGGATCAAGTCTGTATCGGCCGGGCTGACATGTCTCCGCGCTACCGCACAGGGTGTGGGGCGACCCGAACCTGTCACACGAGCCGTGGATGGCTTGGCGCGCGCGGGCTTCACGTCGAAATCTATGCTGCCTCGCCTGGATCGCGGTATGGTACCGTACCCGTTCTTGTCATACCTGCGCCAGCAGATCTGACGTTAGAGCCCCCGTTATGGCCCTCGTTCCGGGACGATGCCGCGCCACCGCAAAAAAACCAACGCTTCGCCGGTTCTTCCGCTTCCGCCGCTCAGGGCGGAACAATATCTTCTTATGAATCACCGACGTTCAAGGTCGCATAAAGCCGCTTCCAGCACCCAGCAATTTCCTTGCGTGCCTGACCCATTGCTTCGGCCCTCTGTATTGAGTCCCATCGACGACCCACTTTTCATCTTCGGGGGCCACCGGCATGCCATCATCCGTCGCATTCGCCGCGGCCTCTCTCTGTCTCTTGCTTTCTGCCAGTTCTTCGGCATTTACCTGGTCATCGATCATGATGCACTCCTACTATGGAAAAAACTGGTTCGCCAACAGGCGGTTGGCGCCGGCCTCGATAGTGGGGACGACGCGACACATCGTAAGTTCGGGTTTGATTCCTGACGCCCGTCGTAGCGCGAGCGGTGTCATCCGTCCACGAACACCCACCGGGAAACCGGCGTACAGGACAATTGCCCTTCGTATCGGTTCTCAAGTTCGTGTACGGCAGCTAGCGCAATGAACATGGAGCGCGTCAAGTGACGTTCTTTTGCTGCAGCATCGACTCGCTGCCGCAGACTCTCGGGCAGACTGAATTGAACGCTCACGGCTTTCGAGGTAACCCGTGCCAGATTGATCTCGATGAACATCCAGATCCCACGCCCATCGTCCATGTCGAGCGATTGCAATTCCGAAGTACTGCAGGTGGGAGCGGGGATGAGTTGCTCGCTGCGGTCATACATCAGTTCGACAACCTCCTGCGCGTTGCGTTTCAGTTCATCGAACGAATGGCCACACGCAACTGCTCGGGGAAGATCGGGAAAACTGGCGCGAAAGCCGGTATCGCCGTCGCGGTGCACATAAAGCGGATATTGCATGACCTGCTCCCCTCAGCTGCGGCTGACTCGCATTCGGTATGTCATAGTTCGGTTGCCTCAACCTTGCCATCGACGATGTCTTTGCCGTATTGCATCGCGAGGTCGATGGCGGCGCCCGCGGTGGCGGGACTTACCGCGTCGAACAACGTTGCATAGCGCCGAGCCTTGACTTCGCTGGACGGAATGGTGTCGATCCGTACGAACGATGAGAACTGCCTCGGTCCTTTGGCATACGGATCACGATGCAGGGGGAATATCTGGTGAGAGTACGCACGTAGCTCGTACCCGCTGTATTCGATAGTGGGGATTGTCATGATGGCGCGCTCCTTAAGCGATACTGACCGTCATGAACCGATGCCTGTCCGGATGCGAAAAGGGCGGTCAGGTACATCTGGATCTTTTTACCATGCGCTCAAGGCCGTCGAAAAGCAAACTAAATCTTGACGTAGTGAAAGGGAAAGCTTGCGTCGTGCCGGCATCGCCGAGACGACCTGCTCATGCAGGGCATCGTTTTCGTGCTTGCACGCGAGCCGCGCATCGCTATCACCTACGCAATGTCGGGTACCGCGGTACCCGGCGTCCGAGTGCCGGCGCGAGCTTGACGGCTTCCTGCTTCATGCCCTGAGCCCGCATCACCCAGCCGATTGCCGAGCGCATCGCGTTAAAGGTAGCGTCCGCGCGAAAAAGGGGGGCTGTCGCGTTCTATTGGTTATGCAGGTCTCCGCCTGTATCTGTCACAGCTGCGTTACTGCGCGGGTCAAACGCCCCGTCGCCGGATTTTGGGAGGGCCGTTAATCGACGGTCAGCGGCCGTTCACGGAAGCAAGTTGAAGGTCTCAAAATGGCCGCGTACCGCCCGACGATCGAGCGCGGCGATCGCGTCCGGCGCGTGCGCGATGCAATAGGCATAACACGACCCACAAGAGCCAGTCAATTTTCTAGGTAGCGGACATTCGCGAGCGCGTAACGGCGAGTAATATTCATCAGATAAATATCCCTCCCGGACCGTCAAGGACGGTAGCTGAGCAGCCGTTATATAAAAGAGCATTTAAAAATGCCAGTAACCGGGGATATATTTGAAAACAACATTGAGAATTTCCTTAGCGTCGTTCGCTTGCGCGACGTTCCTTGCGGGATGTGCGACCAACGAGCAGGGCCAACTCGTTATCGATCCGAACAAGGTGAACGAAGTATTGGCGGGCGCACTGACTCCGCCGCCCCCAACGCCGCCGCCCGTGGTGGTCGAAGAGGTTTATCAGCCGATGCCAACTGACATCTACATCTCTACCGTTGTCGACCGCGATGTGGTGATATTCGGCGGCAATACGTATATCTGGGTGGTCGGCCCGGACGGAGTGCGTCACCGGCGCTTCTACGCCCATGGCGATCATCGGGAAGACGTCTTCCATCGTAGGGACGAACTTCACAGGGTCATGATGAATCACGGCGGCCACTTGCCCGACCATGCGATAGCGGCGCACGGGCCGATCGAACATCCTGGTGGGCCGGCCCACCCGGGTGTTGCACAGAACCATTCGATGCCCGGTGCTGTGCCGCTTGCGCATGCCGCTGTTCAGAGCAAGCCTGCCCCTGCGGCAAAGCCGGCGGCAAAGGATGTGAAGAAGTCGTAGGTTCGCCTCTCGACATTAGATGGCGGAGAAGCCGAGCATTTGCTCTCCGCCTTCCGGTTGAATCCGCCCAATACACGTCGATCGCCGGGCTCACAGCCGCCCGTCGGTGTGGCTCTCGCGCAGTCTGCTTCTGTCTGCTGACCATCGGCGGACCTCGACCGAGCCACCCAATCGTCGATTGTCATCAATTCAGCTGCATTAGTCGAACGTCGCTAGGTGGCCGTTACAGGCTGTCAGTGACATCCTTCAGCAGTTCACCATCGAACCAGACATCCTCATAGTCCGGCGCAAGCAATACACGCCATCCCGGCGGCAGTGCCAAGTAAGGGACGATGTTCGGACAGCGCTCGACCAAGTGGGCGACATGAAGCGGCTGATAGAAGTCCGCATCCGTTGAGTATTCGCCACCATAAATATACCAACCGCATATACCGTTTTCCGGGGATAGCCGAACCGCGTGAAGCGGCACATTTTCAAGGGACGCAAGCGAAATTCCTACCTTTTGGCTCGCCTCGGGCGGCCTGTATTCTGCACCGAATCGCTGGCAAACGTTTCTTTGGTCATTGGACATGATCGTGTGGAATATGCTTAGCTTGTCGTGATTGTCGCCGATTCTGCGGGGTGTGTCGGATGTCTCAAATTGGGCCGGCTAGCGCCCGACGACCAAGCGTGGCGATCGCCGCGGGCGCGGCCTTCCATGCAAAGGGCATAAAGCGACCCAAGAGAGACGGTGACCTTAGCAGTCGACATCTTTGCGGCCTCGTATCATTTGGAGCGCCACCGAGGCCGCACAGCGCTCACAGCAAACAACAATCAGACCCAAGACCAGATGCAACGCCCTACCGTTTTCATTTCCTCCACCATCTACGACTTTCACGACCTGCGCTCATCGTTGAAGTTTTACCTTGAAGAGCAAGGCTTCACGGTGCTCGCCTCAGAATACAACGACTTCAAAAAGCCGTTGGATACTCACTCCTACGAAGCCTGCCTGGAAGCGGTGCGCTCGGCCGACTACTTCATTTTGCTCATCGGCTCTCGCGTTGGTGGATGGTATGACGAACCGAACCGGATTTCCATCACGCAGCAGGAATACCGGGTGGCTTACGAATTGCACAAAGCGGGCAAACTCAAAATCCTCACCTTCGTGCGCTCGGAAGTGTGGCAAGCGAAAGAGGCACGGCGTGAGCTACACAATCACCTCAAAGCGGCAAGCGCGAAAGAGCAAATACGAAAGTGGGACTTTCTCTCTTTCATCGGCCTTAGAAAGCCAAAGTTGGATGAGGAAACGAAAAAGGGCATTGAAAATCATGAGAGTAAGTTTATGGATGACCCTGAGTTCATCTGCAAATTTATCTCAGAAGTTGGCAAAAATTCGGAAACCAAGCGTGCTGTCAGCGGGCAAGGTGCTGCGCCATCTGGGAACTGGATTCATCAGTTCAGCACGTTTAGGGATGTCGTGGATGCGCTAAATGGGCAACTGTTCTCGTCCATTCCGTTGGAGGACATGACAACGCACACTCTGCTACGCCAAGAGCTACGTCAGTTTGTGAGCCAATGTATGGTCAAGATTGGCCCTAGTGCGTCCTATTCCGCCAGACCCAGTATTGACGTATTCCATCATTCGCATCCCATCACTCTTGACTCCTGGGATGAGCCGCTTACCCAAGTGAGCGTAGCTCTATGGGACAGAATCAGTATGCTCGCAGTGGCAATGTTTGGTCGTCAGTTTCGCCCGGTGGTGCTCCCTCAGGCGCTGACACGCTCTACGTTTCTTGAGTTCGATCTTGAGTCAAATACGTTTTGCCAAACACCTGCCTATGATGCGTTGCTATTGCTGCAAGAGGAAATTGCAAACTTCAACGCCGCGAACACGCCAAGCAAGCGAAAGGTCATCTCTGACAACACAAAGGGCAAGCGCGCCATAAACGCCCAGACTATCGAAGTAGATACGATGGAGCTAATTGACCTTCTGGGACTGTTTGACAGGTGGGTGAATATTTTGGATCTTTCAGTAGCGCTCATCAAATACCTCGATAGTCAGCCCTTCCCCAAGCTCGATCTTCGCCCCCAAACACCGATTCAAGGGATGCAAGAAGCACTTGATGAAGAAAATCCCTCTGACGCCGAAATTACTGCCTTCGTAGGCAAATATTGAAATTGACTTGCCCAGCCATCAGAAAATTCATCAAGCACTTTGATCGCAACGTTGCGGGCATAGATTTTGCCGTCGGCGTTACGGTGTCGTCGCTCATGGCTGCTTTCCTGATTGAACGGAAAGCGTACGCGAGGTTGAACATGTCCGCAGTACGGAAGGTCAGAAAAGTGCACTTGTAGGATTCCACCCCAGTGAACTGCAGCGCGACCGCCTTGTTGGCTCCGTCGTCGCCTTCGAGTAATAACCTCAACGCGCACTTGCGGCGTGGAAGGGCGACAAACTCTGGGCTATGCAATAAAGCTGTCAGTGGTTTGCACTCGCGCTGACATCCATGACGCGACTTTCGCATGCTCCGCCGAGGGCCTCGGCCCGCTCGAAGATCGCCAGTCCGCATGGCTTTAGAATTGAATTTTCGAGAATCCTCCGACCTAAAAAGGCACAAATCTGAGCATGTTTTCTGCCGTTTTTTCGCGCATAAATTCAAAAATCGGAACCTCTATTAATTACGTCGCCTTCGGCGACCCATTTTTACGACCACAAACCCTCGTGACGCATATGATGTCTCTTTATGCTGTCCTCGTTGACCTCAGATTTACCGGTCTCTCACCCAGTGTATGTACATTGCACACTGTACATATCGCAGTGCGCAGTGCACGCATCGCATTGCACATTCGCGCAGCGAAGCTTCGGCTCACGCGGTATCGCATATCGTCCATAACACGTATTGGTAATTGTAAAAGTAAATTAATATGTCACGTTTTTAGTTATACGAATTTATAATCATGTAAATCGTCTCCGGCGTAGCATCATGCTCCATCCTGACAAGATCCGTTTCATGCAGCGCCTCCAGCAGGCCGCCGTCCATCAGCATGTCTTCTACGCTGCGGGCCAGACCGATCTCCCGGGTTTCGACCGGCTGACGAAAAAATTCGCCGATGCCTATGGCACAGAACTCAGTCGCCAGACAAAGCACAAACACCGGCTGGCCGGTGAGGCCAGCAGCTGCCTTCATGGCGTACGACTGACTGCCCGAAACGAGAATGGCCAGCGGGTTGTCGACTGGTGTTGCTGGTCAGTGCGGGCCTTGGTCTCGTCACTCACCGCGAGCAGCTCCAGGATCTGCGCGATCCACATTCGCGGCTGAAATCGCCAGATCAACGGCACGAACTGGTGCACGACGGCAAGACCTGGTCATGGCGGCTGACCCACCGCAGCTACAACCAATATCTCGATCGAATTCACCGCATCGTTTCATTGTCCCCTGATCGGCGCCGGCAGATTGAAATCGATGGCGCCTTGCGGGATGCCGACGCCGAAATCCTCCTCGACCGGCTGTACGCTGAACCGGGTTTCCGCCTGGTCCGCCGTCAGGTCGGCAAGCTTGTCGCTGAACTGCGGCGCGACTGGAAGCGGCTGCGGCCAGCCAGTGGACCGCAACTGTCGGAACGCTCTTTTCTCGCATACGTCCGGTTTCTGCGCAATCAGCCCGTCATTAACGGCCTGACACACGCAGAACGACGCGAGGCCTTCCTGAGTGTATTTCCTGAACAGATCGCGAACGCAACCATTTCCGATCCTGACTGACCAGACGCCAGCACTTCAGCGCCCCAAGATCAGCATGACGAGGGTTACCAGGGTCGCGATCGCCCCGATCGTGCCCGCGACCACAGCCGACAAAGCGACGATGGCTTCCTTGCCATGTGCGCGAGGGAACAGACGACGTGCGATGGCAATCATGCTTCTGTCCATTATCCAGCCCTCCACTCTCTAACTTGGGCCAAGCCCGGTATCTGGCAGCCTTCGCGCCGGAGCATCTCGTCTTCTCCTCTTCAACGCCCGGCCAAAGAATTCGAATCCATAGCGTATGTATCGTTGTTCGACATACCGGGCTGTTACGGCAACCTGATGGAGAAATCGAATGTCGACACACGACCCGTTTGCTGCGTTCATGAACAAGGTCCTTCGCGGCTACCCGCACAACCAGAGTCTCATCGACGAAGGGAGAGTCGCCCTGCGCAGGCTCTACGAGTTCGCACTGGGCGACACAGGGGAAAGCTGCGTTATCGCCATGGTCCTGCTTGGTCTCTACGATGCAACGCGCTTTCCGCTTCCGGTCCAGGAACTGCGCATGCTGGACCGGACGCTCATTGACGATGTGCTGCGCGTCCTGAGAATGGATTTGCTGGCTGGCTCAGCCAACATTCACCACTACTTTTGGGGTGGTGAAAAGATCTTCGAACATCTGGCGAAATTCTGGGACTTCGGCGAATGACCAGTGCAGATTGAAACCGCTCCCCCGTGGCGCTGTCACGGGGGAATCTTTTGGAGGGCAAGGTGCGCCCCATTCCGAGCTGGCGTCGAACTGGCATTAAAACGGCCCGATTGTGTTCAAGCCGTCGTCAATGGCTGCCGGTCGATCACGCATCCGCCTTAGCTTGCCGCAGGCATTGCGGCTCTGAGCCGCTTCAGGCCGTCGGCGAAGCCGCCCACGTAGTCGGGACTGAATTCCATCAGCACACCCTTGCGAACCGTATGCGCGACCGCGACCGGCTTGTATCCATCGCTCGTCGACTCGTATTTCGTCAACGCACGGCCGGCAAAAATCCGGATGGCGCGATTCTGGCGCCGGGCATCTTCCACCACCTTTGCAGGAAGATCGATCATCTGGGTCCACGATGCCCCGCTGCCGACATTGCTGAAGCATTCCAGATCCCTGATCGTCTCGCCATTGCTGTCGGCCACGTGGCCCAGCGGCACGTAGGTGCCGTCGTCCTTCACAAGCCAGAACTCGATGCCGTTGCCCGTATGGAATCCGTGATAGCCGTGCACAACCTCGGCATCACTGGGGCAGCGGTCTTGCGGATCGCCCGGAACGTGCGTCATCCAGGCATTCTGAAAGCCGCCGTTTGCGATCACTCCCGCGACAATCCGGTACGCCTGGGCGTGGCCAGCGGTGTTGTAGTTTGTGGAGGCCAGCTGCAAGTTCAGATCCAGCCAGCCATGGAAATCCGGATCGTTGACGAACTGCTTCCAGTACAGATGCGGTGCGACGTACGTCCTGACCATGTTGCAGCCGTTACAACCAGCGTAACCCACCTTGACCGCAACCTTCGCGGCAACCTGTTCCTGCGTGAGGGGGCCCGTATTGACTGCGCAGCCGCAGATCGAGGTGATCAGCGCGCAGACCAGAAGCAGTTTCTTCATATCGATATCGCCCTGCCGGATGACTGGATGTGAGGCCGCCCTCCCGGGTAGCCGGAAGCCTTACTGGGCGATGCCGCCACGTACCACGTTGTTGCTTTCAGCGAACGTGTATTTCTTGACGATGCCCTTTTCGTCGAATAGCACCGTCAGCGTCTTCTTCTCCACGTTCGCGCCATGCGCCAGAAGATTCAGGACAGGCACATAGTTGATGGCCTGGGGCGTGGCGTGGTCGAATTCGTAGTTCCAGATTTCCAGGCCGGTATCGGTAAATGACACCTTGTTCGCCGAACCGAACGCCGCCTGCACATCAGCCCTGGTCGATTTGCCCTCTACGATCGAGCTGCCGACCGAAGTCTGACTCTGGTCCTTCAGCGCCTCATTGCCCGCGCTCACGGCGCAACCAGCCAGCACAGCCGAAGCCGTGATCGATACGGCAGCCAGAATCTTCTTCATTGTGAATCCCCGAATTGGAAAAAGTGACGCGCAGCGGCGGACAGCATCCCGTCCGCGGCACGGATGAAAACAGATGGGCGGCCAGAAACCTGACGCAGCGAGTCAGGTCAGGCGCGTGAGCCGTGCGTCACGGCGAGGTATTTCGATTCCGGCTTTTCAATTTCTCAGGCCCCGAGGTCCAGTGCTTGTTTTCCGGTTTGCGTTTCCACCAGTTGACTACGATATTCGTAGCTATCTGGGCGATAGATTGCTACGATATTCGTAGCATGTCAACTCACAGCGAGGTATCCACCGGAAGAGGTTGCCCGGCTGGACGATGTACATGTGAAGTGGATATTCAGTAGAACAACGCCGAAATGCAATGCAAAGGGGGGCTGAAATGAAACCGCTGATCCTGTCCTGCCGCCGTTTTAACAGGGTACCGTCCTGGATGCGCGCACCCGTCGGCCTGTTGGCACTGGCGGCACTCATCGAGATCAAGGATCTGCTGGATATCGTCTGGGCCCATTTCCACATCAACCAGTTTGTCGCCGACCTCATTGTGCAGACGGCGTTCGCTCCGATCGTCGTCACACTGATTGCCCCCATGTTTTCTTTCCTCGCCCCCCTGTTTCATGGAATGCCGTCGGGCAACGTGCTGCGATTTGACTGCGCTGATCCGTTCGATCGGGGAAACGAAGTTACTTCCCATGCCCTGAGTCATGACGACTTCGATTTCCAAAGCCTTCACGACGACTCACGGGATTGGTCGGGACGTCCTGACTCGGGAGCCGACTGGCACACCGATCCCAGCTACTCATGGTTTTCCGGAAACATTTACTGCGACGATCCACATCAGTCGTGGAACCATATGGATTGACTGTTACGGACAGATTTCACACGTATCGAAGGAGCATCTCAAATGAATGCTTTCATGCGCGAATTCATCAAGGCGGCCAGAGAGGCCCCACGGCTATTCTTCCTGCCACTCACGGCGGCAATAGAAGCTGTTCGTCGGGAGATGGGGCACCGTCGATACGATCGGCATCCGGACAAGCCAGATAGTCCCAAGTCCCATACCGACGCCCAGGATCAGCGCTGACCGGGGATCTGCGGGCGCGGACGGGCTCCTTCCCGGCTACCGGGTCTGATCACGCGAACATCGGCATCCCGGTAGTCGCCAGCCGACACTACGATCTTCGTAGTATCCGGAAGGCCGTTTAACTACGATATTCGTAACTCTGAAAATACAGGTGTCACGGATCGCCGTATAGGAGCCATTTGATGATCGGCGCATAGGCGCCAGCACAGGATCGGCGTAATGGAGCCAGTCGATGATCGGCGTATAGGCGCCACCTGCGCCATGTAGCAGAACGCGGTTCGAACTTTCCCAACTGGGTACGCTTCGCTCTTTTCTGAGCGGAGCGCCCATGGCCAACCGGAGGTTCGAATTGTTTGAGTACCGCCAAGTCCTTGTCCGCATGCGGCAAGGCGATTCCGACCGCGACATCGCGCGCGTCGGGCTGATGGGCCGCAAGAAGCTCACCGCCGTGAGGCGCGTCGCCCTGGAGCTCGGCTGGCTCGATCCGGCACAGCCGCTGCCGGAAGACACCGTGATCGCCGGACGCTTCGGCCGCACGCCACACCTGCCCAGCACCTGTGTGTCGACGCTCGAACCCTTTCGCGAGCAGATTACCCGCTGGTTCGAATCCGACGTCCAGGGCACGACGATTCACAGCGCCCTCAAACGCAACCACGCCTATACCGGCAGCTACTCCGCGGTGCGCCGCTTCCTGACGCATCTGAGCGCCGGACGCAGCGTCGACGCCACAACGATCCTGGACTTCCCGCCGGCCGATGCTGCCCAGGTCGACTTCGGCGCCGGCCCGGCGCTTGCGCACGAGTCCGGACAGGCGCTCAAGACATGGTTCTTCGTCATGACACTGTGCTGGTCGCGTCATCAGTACTTCGAGCTGGTGTTCGACCAGACGGTCGAGACGTGGCTGGCGTGCCACCGCCGCGCCTTCGAGTGGTTCGGCGGCTGCCCGGGTCGGATCATTATCGACAACGCGAAGTGCGCGATCGTCAGGGCCTGCACGTATGACCCCGAGGTTCAGCGCTCCTACGCGGGCCTGGCTGAGGGGTACGGTTTCAGGATCGATGCCTGTCCGCCGCACGACCCGCAGAAGAAAGGCGTCGTTGAGTCGGGCGTCAAATACGTCAAGAAATCGTTCGTGCCGCTGCGCACGTTTCGCGATCTGGCGGACGCCAACCGGCAGTTGCGCGAGTGGATCATGCAGGAAGCCAGCGTCCGTGAACACGGCACGACACGCGAACAGCCGCTCGTGCGTTTCGCCATCGAGAAGCCGTTGTTGACGGCGCTGCCCGATGTGCCGCCGGTGCTTGCCGCGTGGTCCACGGTCGCCGTTCATCGTGACGCGCACATCCAGCATCACAAGGCCCTGTACTCGGTGCCGTTCGCCCTGGTTGGCAAGACGCTGTGGCTGAAGGCGACCGACACGGTCGTGCAGCTGTTCCATCAGCACGAACTCGTCGCCACCCATCCCCGGCTGCGCAAGCCCGGCGCGCGCTCCACCGTACGCGATCACCAGCCGCCGGCGGCACAGGCCTGGCTGGGACACGATCCTCAATGGTGTCTGGCTCAGGCCAAAGAGATCGGTCCGTCCTGCCATGCGCTGATTCTGGCGCTGTTCAACGATCAGGTGCTCGTCAATCTGCGAGGCGCGCAAGGCATCGTGCGGCTGCGCAGCAAGGTCGGCGATGCAAGGCTCGAGGCCGCGTGTGAACGCGCGATGGCGCATTCCAGTCCCAGGTGGCGAACCGTCAAGACCATCCTGGACAAAGGCCTGGAGAGCCAGCCCGCGCCCCAGTCCTCGCCAACGCTCACCGACACCTACGTCAACGGCGGCCGCTTCGGTCGCGATCTTCAATCTCTTCTGATCCACTAAACCGCCCATGAATCCCAGTCCTGAACTGAACACGACCCTCAAGCAACTGCGCCTGTCCGGCGTGCTCGACTCGCTCGAGCAGCGCAACCGGCAGGCCATCGACGGCCAGCTCGCGTACACCGAGTTCCTCGCCATGCTGCTGCACGACGAAGTCGCGCGCCGCGACCAGAAGAAGCTCGGCACCCGGCTCGCACGTGCCGGCTTCGCAATGGGCAAGACACTGGAGACGTTTGACTTCGACCGCCTGCCTAACCTGAACCGCACACACATCCACGATCTGGCCACCGGCCGCTATATCGACGAGAAGGTCGCGATCCTGATTGCCGGGCCAACCGGCACCGGCAAGTCGCACCTGGCTCAGGCACTCGGCAATTGCGCCGCCCGACAGGGGCATGATGTCGTGTTTGCCACGCAGACCAGATTGCTGAACAGTCTGCAGGCAGCGCGTGCGACCGGCACCTACGAGCGCAAGCTCAAGCAGCTTGCAACGGTACCGGTGCTGATCGTCGATGACTTTGCCCTCAAGCCGCTGCGCTCGCCGCAAGATGAAGACTTCCACGATCTGATTGCAGAGCGCTATGAGGCCGCCGCGACCATTCTCACCAGCAACCTGGACTTCAGCGAATGGGGCGAGGCATTCGCCGGCAACCGCATCCTCGGCGCCGCGACGCTCGACCGTCTACGTCACGGCGCCTACCGCATCGTGCTCGACGGCGACAGCTTCCGCACACCCAAACCAATGCCCGAAGCCGACCACAAGCGTCTTGCGAAATCGGCTAAAAAAACGCATCCTTGAGCCCGTTCGAATCCGCGTTTTACTCCACTTCCAACTGGCGCCATTACGGCGATCATCCCCGGCGTCATTACGCCGATCCGTGACAACAGGGTTACGCAATGTCCGCAACAGGCAATACCGTATTTGGTGGGCGGCTGAAGGAAGCCCGCCTTCGTGCCGGCCTGTCGCAGAAGTCGCTGGGCATTGCCGCAGGCCTCGACCCTTCCGTCGCCAGCACCCGTATTAACCGTTACGAGCTGGGCATCCACAAGGTGGATTACCCGTTTGCCTGCCAGTTGGCTACCGAGCTTTCGGTCCCGACGGCCTATTTCTTTACCGAAGACGATGACCTTGCCGAATTGATCCTGCTTTACGGGCAGGCGTCAAAGCGGACGCGGAGCCGGTTGCTGGCAGCGGCGCGCGAGATATAGGTACCCGGAACATCGCTACTGCCGGGCACACGTCGACGCACAAATGGCACCGACCGCGCAAAAGAAAACTGCCGGGTCGAACTACCCCGGCAGCGGTTGTGCGCCACATCAAGTGACGACTTTGGCCCTATGGCCGTTGGTCTGATGTTTTTACTTCGTCGTTTCTCCGTGAAAATGAGCAGGGCGGCCAGGCCCTGCCATGATTCAAAACACACTCGTACACGTCAAAATACCGCTCCGGCCTTTCGCTCCACGCGGACAACCGTCAGGTCTGCCCTTGCCTCATCGCTACTGAGCCAGTCTCCCTCACCCGTACCTTGCCCGGTGCCACCCGGGTTCAATCGGCCGTTGGTGATTCCCACGTTAGCCATGTGCGTTGCCGTGACACGCCGCCGCGCTCTGCTATCAACGATTAGCCCTAGGGGCCTACCCCGCCTTGCGGCGGGTTTCAGGGGGTCGAGGTTCCAGAGCACCTCCCCTACTGCATTGACGCTTCATCGCGCCCTGACTAGCTGATTCACCTCCCGGCAAACCAGCCAGCGGCTTGTCACAACTTACCCGGATGCGCCCTCTTCGGGCGCAATGAACGGCTTGAGCTATCCAGCGATCTCACCGGCTTGCGCCAGTGAGTACCAAGTGATCCAGGTTTCCCCTCACACCCCTGCGCCGTTACCGACGCCTCAGCAGCCCACCGCCCGGGACACCGTCCGACCCTTTCGAGCCGCCCGTTGTCGGGATTTCCACCCATTCGCACGTGGCAGGGTTACTCCAGTCGCCTGGAGGCCCGTTTCCGTGTCGCCCGACTTCCCACTCCGCAAAACAGGATTGGGTCGAAGAGGGCATTACAGCCCCCAGCGCCCTGCGTAGCATGGCGAGCCTGACTACAGGCACCACGCTTCAGCGGTCAATTCCAGTTGGTTGGCGGTCGACTGGAACTGAAGTGTACGAACGTGTCTGGGGTTGGCAGCCCCGGCACATTCAGGAGAGTGTGTGGACTGCCGACCCTTTCACAGATCGCATAGTCATCCTATCAGTAATCCTGAAAATCACTATACGCGCGCCTGTTATAGGGGTATTCATCGATCGTCAAGGTAACAGGTACGCATACGCGTGTCGATTCTGTTTATCACTTCGCGTTCGTCATCACCTGCTGTCAGGCCAAACACCAATCCCATCGTGGCCCGGCATAACAGGAGATGTTCAATGGAAAACATTCCACAATCCGCAAAACACATCGCGTGCGATTTCTTTCTTGATGTTGAACTGCTTTGTATCGTGCGTGATGAGGCGGTGTTCGATTTTGGTGAACAAGTTCGGGTTGTCCGGCTGGACAATAGTGAAGCGCAGGTTGGCGAATTCGGGCGCCTGGCGTTGTTCCACACGCAGCATGGCGACCGGTGGCAGTTTCGCCCGTATCGATCAGGCAGCTGGCGCAGGGTGCCCGAGTTGGACACCCCATCAAGCTGGACCTGGCGTTGCATAAAAACCGGCGACTTCACCGCTACAGCAATAGGTGTCGTGCCCAGCCATGAGCCAACCGCTCATCTTCCGCTGGAAGATGAAAACAACGGGTTCCCATTTTAACGAAGGACGCAGGAGGGCAAATTGCCCTCCTGTTTTGACTTCATCGCCCCCTATCCGACAAGCCAAAAATTCCTGTGAGATTTTTATCCCGGCGGACAACCATTTGTCCAAAAATATCACTGAAATCATAGAGTTACAAGAAACATTCTTTGCACAAGTACGCCAGATGGCGCTACAATCTCCTCACGACAGGTCACCTCCTCAACGCGTACGGGAGTCAATCCTGTTCGTCGCATGTGTCGACCTGGCGTTCCCCGTAGAGCACGGGTGGTATTGGTGCCGCGACGGCACACTACGGGATCATGGGCACAAACCCCACGAACTTTTAACCACGCCTGACTATCTGTTTATCAGGAGTACAAAGCATTAAACGAAACGTCAACAAGAACATGAAGAAGGTCTTCTCCACGTCCTATTGCGAGTTGGTCGGTAGCCTGTCCGATCTCCAGGTCATTCAGCTCGCCGCGGGCAACGCCGGGATTGCGTATTTCCCCGAGGTCGGCGCAGCCTTCTTCTCGCATGAATGGGAGGAGGCCACTGGAGTCATCACGTGAACGCATGGTGGACCAATCACTATGGGCCTGCAGTTATCGGTGGCATGGCAGCAGTGCTTCCTGACGCCTACCGCAGCCTTGATTTTGATCTCATGCAATTGCACGGGGGCCGACGATTCCGACTCGGGAAAAACCGAGTTTGAGAAGAAGATGGCCGATCCGGCATGGGTCGCAGAAGTCGCGGCCGCGTGGCGTGCAAAAATGCTCAGTCCGAATGTCATCAATGATGAAGTCGAGATGGCAATCGATCACTGGACACCCAGTCTCGAACGGAATTAACGTTTGGATACCTAATATAAACACGGTGACCAACCGATTAAACTGGTGCCCATCAACTAATCCGAGCACTCGGTAGTACCTCGATGAATCTCGCCCTCGGGCTAGAATTTTCCGGTGAAGACCTATGGAAGGTAAAAAATCGAACAAGGGGCGACGACTGCGACTTGCGACAAGCCGATTTTTGTCGATGTTGGTCCGTGAAGCCAGAGACATTTCCGGTGTCAGCTATGAAGTACTAGCTGAAGCACTGCGTCTGGAGGTTACCGCACTCTTCCGATATGCAATTTGCGAGCCCATTAGCAAGGCCCGCGCGCCGCTTCACATGGCGCAAAGATTGGAAAACAGGGTTGCCAGCTTCCTTGAGCGCCCAGCCCACCCCGTGGTGATCGAATGCACGCATAATAGAGTGTTATACGGACCCGGCTGGCCCTATTGGGTCGATCTGCGCGTCAGCGACACTACTGAAATCAAGTGGCGTCGGGATCGAGACCTGCCATTCGCCGAAGAACACGACTTTGAACTTGTGTACGGCGACTCTTGGCCCCATTACGGGAGATTGAGCAGCTCTGGAGGATTTAACGCGTCAGCACCGTGGTGTGATCAACCAGAGCCGATACAGGAGTTCGCTCATCAATGGGGGGTGCTCTGGAGGCGCCCCGGAAAGTATCCACTCCCCGATGGAATGCGTGAATGGCAGGATCGCGACTTTCTAGTTCCTATGGGGGTGACAGCGGAGCAGTTTGTGGAGATTATGCTGGACGATCTCTCCTCGACCATATCCGAGTCACTCTGTTTGGCGGCCAAAGTCGCTAGCGCAGTTGACCACAGCCAAGGTCGCATAAATAGGCCTACATTGTATGCCATAGGCAAGACCGTCTCGCGGGCCGCGACTCGATCCATTGACCCGCTTTTTTTGGAGCGATTTACCCAATTCTCCCGTGAAGCAGCGGGGATGATAAACCGAGGCACTTGGCCCCCGGGCGATATACCCACGGGAAACAACGGGTAAGACAGTTTCCAGCAGCTGGAGGATTTTCGGCACCGCCTGACGATGGCGGTCGCTGCTCAGCGGATCTTCGGACTGGGCCAGCGAGCGCTGGATCGGCGCATTCGCCCGACGTCGCCGGCAAAGTTGCCGTCACGCTCTGGAAGACCATTTTCATTTCCCCTCCGGAATCGGGCCGTTTCTCGCGTGCGAGAACGCAGCTCTCATCGGAATTCAATGCGGGAGCATCACGATGCAGACTTCGCAGGACAGGCTGATGGCCTCACTCAGGCGTTCGCGAGAATCGCCCGAATATCCTTGAGTTCCTCGTTATTCGGGAACTCGTCGAGTAGTTGCTGAACTAGAGCCAACAGGCCACCCCGCAGTGCACCGCTGCGAGCAGCGCGTGCAGCATCACGCCAGCGATCGCGAGGATATGTGCTCAACGAAAGCCTTGAAACGTCTCCGCCTGCACGAATCCACATATCTTTCAGTCGTTCCTCCGCGTAACTAGCGCCGATGGAGACGACCCGATCCTCGATCGTGTGGAGGTCTTGTTGACTTGCTCCCGTAGCCCGATTTCCCCGATATTCAAGGATAAATCGCTGCCAGCTCGATAGAAGCGCCTTACATGCCAAGGCAGCCGGCACTGCGCGCGAATCATAAGCTGATTGACGATACAGCTCTTCCGCGACCCGGCTCCAACCCAATTCTCCGATCCGCTTTCCTATATCCGCTGCACGGTGATCGAACTGCACCAAGGCAATCCACGTCAACACGTCGCGTTCCGATATCGCAGCGGGCCACTGCAATAAAAGCATAAGTCCGGCTGCGGTAGGCCGGGTACGCCGCGCTTTTTGGACGATGCGACTGCCAAGCGGCTCCTCCGGCAGCGGAAATTCTGCACCGGCGTTCGCCTTCTCGAGAGCGACATTCGCCACGCGCTCAACGAAATCGTCAGGAAGACGCGACCAGAGTTCGCCCCTTCGAGGCCACTCGAAGATGTGTGCAGCAAGATCGCCATTGATCGCTCGAATGAGCACCCACGAAACGTCAACGCTGTCGAATCCCTGCAGCAGCAGAGTACACATTGCGGCTCTGTCTACCGACACAGGCCACGGGGAACCACCGTGAATGATATGTTGCGTCCAGAGCGAGAGCCATTTGGGCTCGGCAATCATCTGCGACAGAAGCCCTGGCTCACTGGCCGTTCGGACCGCAACGAGACTGGTGAGTACGTCATTGCCGAGTGCAACCGTTGCTGCTACGAGCTGCCGTCCATCCGTGTGCCAGACCAGCCACTCAAGCCCTGGTACCGGGTTGCCTGGAAACGTCAACTGCCGTTCCAGCGCACTGCGCACCGATAGAGTTCGGCCGCATACCTGCGCATGAAGCGTTGACCAGCCGAACGCCACGCATGCCTCAAGCATTCCCGACGTGTCCTGCGACGCCATTACGCCGGACTTCTCAGCTACGGCGATCATGCTCGTTTCGAGCTTGTCGAAACTCCAAATGGCGGACAAGGCAAGCCTGCAACCGGCGAATGACAGCCAGTGCAACAACGCTTGGCTCCACGGTGCGGAATACAGATGATCCGCGATAGCGGATTGCACTGTTTGCTTCCACCAGTCGCGTGAGCGGCCCGGTGCGAGTGCCTGAACAATGGATGCGACATCACCCGATTCCTGTTTCGGCATGTTATGCCCAATCCACCGGGTCATGCCCTCCTTCGCGAGAGCAAGGTCCGGCAAGGCGTCGTCTTCAATGTTAGCCATCAATTTGATAACGCTGGCATCGACGCCCTCAATACCGGCCACGATGACTGCAATCGCTTCCAGTTTCAGTTCCGTAAGCGTTTCGCGATCCGGTGCAATCAGGACGAGCGATCGAAGTAGCAAGATCGCATCCTCTGGCGACTGGCTGCTGCGTATGGCGTCAAGCCGCTCAGCTGCTCGCGCGATCGTGCCGAGCCTCCCGAGCGTTGTCTGGCTCGAAAGGGCCTGGGTGATCTGTGCAATTCCGCTGTCGTCGCTCCCAGCCAGCCATCGGGCCGCACGCGAAATTGACTCCGGGAACATCTCGTGTACAAGTCTGCCGCTAGCCCACTGTGCCGCACGGTCGTCAGGGGTACACAGAAGCGTACACTGGTCGTCACTGCCATGTTGCGGTGGACTCAGCATCACGCGACCTGAAAACGCCTCCTTCTCCATATCCGGAAGCCGCTTCCAGAACGTCGCGATCAGACCAGGCCAGTCCTTTAGTCCGACGACCACAGGTGCGCGGTCGTCATCGGCGATGATTGCCTGCGCAGCAGCTTGCGCTATCTGCACCGTCGGCATGTTGGGCGCCACGCCCAATACTTCCTCAATGTACGATGTCAGGTCTACCACGCCTCTGATTTCAGCCATCGGCCAAAGCAGGGCTTGACTGGTCACCATGCCAGCCCGAACCGCCTCGTTATCGGGACGGGTACACCAGAGAACCCACCACTCGCCAACCGGGCCGAAACCGATCGAGGGCCACCAGACGTCACCCGGCCGGTAGGATCCCGCAGGCTTGTCCGTTAACCCCAGTAATGCGCGTGGCGGCTCACCCTCTCCGTCAAAATTGAGAAGGGCATGCTTATTGTCCGCCGCGCCGTAGCGCGCACGAAATGGCCCTGTCATTTTGTCTCGCTTAGCCAGCCCAGCGGCTGGGTCAGATCGGAGTCCTGATTTCCACCGTTCGGATGGACCAAGGCATTCACAGGCTGGCTTCGTGCACCACTGTTTGATTGCTCGGAGAAAATCAAGTGCTGGATTGCGGAATCCCCGCACAGCAGGACGCGCGGCAAGACTCGTTTTATATACGTTTTCCCGTTTTAAATCGTTTTAGGTGAGATCGAAGCCTTGCCAGGTATAGCTTTTCAAGGTGCTATTGGTGGATCTGCCCGGTCCGTTGGTGTTATAACCCGGTTAATTGGTGTAATGACCTGGTCTATGGTGTAACAACCCGGTTTTATCCACAGGTAGAAGGTGCCGTGCTATTGGTGTAACGGCCCGGTTCAAAATGCAAGGGAGCCTTGCGGGTCGGGCGCGAACGCGAACCGCAAACCGACGACCTTCCGCCCCGCCTTTACTGTGGTCCACTGCACAACCAGACCATTTTTTTCCCGTAGATCTTCTACAGCTGGCTCAATCACACGCAAGCGCAACTCTTTAAAGTTCGCCCGAGCGGTCGGGGTGGCTTCCGTCGCGTCGTGGAATTCGCTGATCGTCGGCATCCACCGGCCGGCTCCCTGCCATGACTTCAGACACTCGAACAACCGCCACGAATAGATCGAGCGGAACGCGGCTGCATGCTTCAACTTGTATGTGGTAAACCCACGACGCAGCCCGAATAGGAACGGCACCAGATCGGGATGCCAGCGAACCTCCACTGTGCCTTCTCCTTTCGCGTACTTACTGGTAATGACCCAGCTGCACACCTGGCGCACCGGCCCGAGGTGCGTCTGCCTCTCGATAATAACCTTCGGTTGTTGCAGGGATTTTGCACCGGCCTGTAATTGCTCATAAGCTGTGTCGAGCGACACCGAGTATGTGTCCGCGTATTCCAACGCGGACAACCTCACGGTCTGTATGCGCTCGTCCATCAGGCCACGCGTATCAGTGCTGTCTGTTTTCGCTAACGCGGCGGCTATGAAGCGTTTTTCGGTAAGCGTCAGACCGTGTGCCGATCGCGTCATAACGTTCGCCATCGTCACTTGCCTCTCCGATATACTCGTTTGACTGTACGGCTTTGACGTCAGTGTTTTTCTCGGCATCGAGATACGCACCTTGTCAGTGAATTTTGGCGTTCTTTCTCGGTCGGCCAATACGCGGCTGACCCGAGATTTCCTCCGAAGATCTGCACGGTGGCTCCGGCTCAGACGGGGAACGCGAAGCCATTACCTGATGAATGTTATGACGTCGTTTGGCTGCGGCATCATCCAGCCATGCCCGAATGTCTGCGACAAACCAGCATGCGCGCCGCTTCTCTGGAAATGCCTTAGGCGGCAGTTCGCCGCGATAAGCCATCTGCGATATCGCTCCACTGGTTGTTACCAAGAGAGAAGCCAACTCGTCCCGGTTAATAAGCGCTTGGGGCGCCATCCGGGAAAATGCCTGCCGGAAATTTGCGTCGACCTTCGTCAAGGAGATCACCTGTGACCCGTAGTTTTGTCATAGGCAATCCTAGACTCGCGCCCCCAAAACCTCACTTACCAGTTTTTGCCATCAAACCGCGGAGACGAATTTGCGTGTCGTGCGCACTGTGGAACGTTTATGTTCGGGCCAAATCCTGCCGGAATTTTGTCGGAAACGGAGAGTAATACAGCGAGATATAGAGTGATCCGCAGAGATCAATCTCTTGAAAAATCAATGGATTGCCTGTATCGTACGGGGGCTTGGTTCTGGCTTTTAATCCGTTGGTCACAGGTTCGAATCCCGTACGGCCTACCAAAAGATTCGAGGGCTGACATGCGAAAGCATGTCGGCCCTTTTCTTTTTCCTTTGCCCGCGTGTGCAAACAGGTACGCGCGCGGTAAGCGAGCCGCCTCTTCCCGCCCGCCTCAATGTAGCCTACCGTTCAGGCACTGCCCTCCGCCCTCCAACGCCGCCAAAAACACCCGGCATCGCGCAACGACATCGGCCAACGCGCCAACGCGCCAACGCATTCTTATCTTTTTAGTAATTTTCGATTCATGTTTGTGCCACGGGTCGTTTGTAGCCTCGCGACTTGCAATACCGGCTGCAACACAGAATGCAAACCGCCCTGAAGGCGCTTCCGATCGCGGTTCTGATCTCCGCCATCTACGGCTGCGGCGGCAGCACCCAAAACACGAGCACAACGGTGCCGCAAGGCACCACGAGCGGCACCCCGGCCACGACGACGACGCCCTCGACTTCCGCCAGCAACTACACGGCTGGCAACCTGCAGGTCTCGCGCACAGCCTATGACCCGGCGTTCGCTCTGAGCGGCACACTGCCTTATAACGCGACGCCCACGAGCACCAATGCAGCCCCCGTGACCGAAACGCTGTCTGAGCAGTTGTGGGTCGACTTCAAACTCGACGACCACGAATGATGATCCGCTAACGCCCCACCGTACCCGGGACGTCATTCGCTCAACGGAATGGCGTCCGTGCTCCCAATCTATACGCAGTACTAGTCTGAATCCACTCGACGTGAAACCGAAACAAATCCTGTCCACACTGATCGCCGGCAGCGTCGCTTCCCTGCTCGCGCTGTCGAACGTCCATGCGGCGACGGGCGCCAACGCCGATCAATTCGAAATCGCGAAACGCTATGGCCTCGAAGGCGGAGAGCGTTGGGATTACGTGGCGTACGACGCTGTTCGCCAGCACCTCTTCATCAGCCGCGACACGCACGTGCAGGTGATCGATACGCGCACCGGCAAACCGGTCGGCGGATCGCCAACACCGACGGCGTGCACGGCTTCGCGTTCGTGGAGGACCTCAAGCTCGGCTTCGTCACCAACGGCCGCGCCAATACGGTGAGCGTCGTCGATCTCGACACACTCAAGGTCGTCGACAGCATCAAGGCCGCGGGCCCCGACCCGGACGGCATCCTCTACGTGCCGGCCTTGCGGCGCATCTTCGTGAGCAATGGCCACGACGGCAGCGTCAGCGCAATCGACGTCTCGCGACGCGCAAGGTGGTCGCCACGATGAGCGTGGGCGGCAAGCCGGAGGCGCTCGCGGCGGACAGCCACGGGCACGTGTTCGTCAATGTGGAGGATCGCGCCGAGATCGTCGAGATGGACGGTTGGTCCGCGACGGTGCCGGCGCATTGGCCACTCGCGCGGAGCGAGTCGCCGACCGGACTCGCGATCGATACGGCGAGCGAGCGCCTGTTTTCGGTTTGCGCCAATCACCGCATGATGATCGTCGATGCGACGTCGGGCCGTCGCGTGGCCGAGGTGCTGATCGGGGGTCACCCCGACGCGGCGGCTTTCGATCCGGCCTTGAAGCTCGCGTTCAGTTCGAACGGCGCGGACGGCACGCTGACGATCGCGCATGAAGACGATGCGGACCATTACACGGTCGCGCAGAACATGCCAACGCTGGAAGGCGCGAAAACGATGGCGCTCGATGAACAGCAGCACCGGATCTATCTGGTGTCGTCGAAGTTCGACGCGGCCGACCCGGCCACGGCTGCCCATCCTCATCCGCTCGCGACGGTCATCCCCGGTACGTTCGAAGTGCTCGAGGCGCAGCTCAAGGCACGCTGACGCGCGGCATCGGCGCACGGCCGCCCGTTGATCGCGGCGGCGCATCAGACATCGGTTCGCCTAGATGAGGCCGTGCGCGACGCCGCTCGGCGTCGCCCAGCGCTCGCTGTCGTTCGACACGCCGAAATCGGCGGCCCGTAGTGAAACGGTGGCCGAGCAGGCCGTCGCACGCTTTGCGCTGGCGCGCGCGAGGATGCGTTGCTCGTGCACATAGAAGAATTCGAGTTGGCGCGCGTCGGACGCTTTTCGTTGGAGCTCGAACACATCCTCGAGCACGCGCCGCGACACATGAAAACGCTGAAGTCCGCGGCCAAGCCGGATCTGAAAGACAACACCGTCGCTATTATGCGGCACCGCTGCCCAGATAAGCGGAATGCTACTCATGGAGCCCCCGTAACTGGATCTTCACGTCAGGAACATTGACGATTTCATCCTCGCACGGATAAACGCACGGCGCGACTTGTCAAAATTAAACAACGTCGATTTGGCGTTTTCGCGACAGTGGCAGGTGTTGCGACGCAACGCCCCATTGATCGACGACGCACCGATCTGGAGCGAATCCTTACTCGACAGCAGTCCGTCGCTTGCGCCGCGCGGTCGTTCGTCGGGTACGATGCAATGCGGCCCGATTTAACTTTGCCACGCTTCTCGCTGACTTTTCGGTGGCCGGCCATGCAGGGGAATCATTCGCTTTTGCGTCGGGAATCCACACGCAAGGAATATGCGTTGGCTCGTTTGCTTCTTGCCACGAGCCGCCTTATGCGCGCTGAGTCAGAAGCTGAAAAGACGCTCGCCACTTGCTGGATGAAGGCGTGGGCAAGCGTCATCGGCGATGCGCAGTTCCCTAAGCTTCCTTACCGACCGGCCACACCCAAAGCGAGGCGGCGCTCCTCGCCAAGGCCCCGCGATTGACATCTGCCGTCGCTCGAACTGAATGGCGACGCGGCGACATCGTCGCGCACTCCGACCCCATTGATTTTCGCCTTATCGATGAATATCCGACGTTGCAGATCGGCATTTCTTATCGCTTCTGAGGCGCAGCGCACGGAAACCGTCGCAGTACTATAAATTTGCAAAGGACTTTTCACATCCCGACTGCATATAGAAACAAACGAGAGAAAGAGCGATACGACCTTCGCTTTTTCTGGTTATTTGTCGAGATGAAAAGATATGCAATGATCGCCGCCGAATCAGCGGAGCATGTCTGAACCTTGCGCGAGCATACATTCCGGCAACCCCACGGCGCATTGCTTTTTCATTGAACCGATAGTGACCACCTTTCTGTTCGATCTGCTGTCGAACCTCGCCTTGTTCGCCATCGTATCGACGGCCTGTCGACTGTATAACCGGATCGGGTCGGGTGCCGCGTTGGCGGCCCTGCGATTTTCATCGTGCTCGCGCTGGCCGCGCGCGTGCTCGACGGCTTGTTGACGTTTGTCGTTTTCGCCGACGCGCAGAACCGCTATGGACAATTTGCCCTGCCGATGTCGTTTCTTCTGCGTGCCGGCGCGTATGCGCTCGCGATCGTGATCGCGTTCTCGTGGCATCGGATGTCGAGGCGCCGGTGCGCCGTGAAAAACGCCCCGGACAACGCGGTTGTCATCCAGACGTCACCGTACTCCGAATCGCGGCTGCGCATGTGAACCCGGCACGCCCCGACCGGCTTTTCACGCACGCCCCGCCATGTTTCATCTCTGCATTGCCGCCGCGAGCAGGGCAGGAACGGTCCTTGCGCATGCGGGCGCCGTCGGCTATAACTCCCGAAGACCGCGCGTTGTGGGTCATGGCACCACCGTCGTTCAATCCGTTGATGGGCAACCTGTAACGAGGAAACATCTTGGATATCGAAACCGTACGTGCATTCATCATGACCCGTGGCATCGACATCGGCACCAAGGTCGTCGGCGCAATCGTGCTGTGGCTAGTCGGCCGCTGGATCATCGGGCTGATCTCCAACCTGTCGCGCAAGCTGCTCGCACGCAACGGCCGGGTCGACCCGACACTCGCCCACTACCTCGCGTCGATTCTCGCCGGGTTGCTGAACCTGCTGCTCGTCCTGGCGATCCTGGAAATCTTCGGTGTGCAGACGACGTCGTTCGCCGCGTTGCTCGCCGGCCTCGGCCTCGCGATCGGTACTGCGTGGGGCGGCCTGCTCGCGCACTTCGCGGCCGGCGTGTTCATGCAGGTGCTGCGGCCGTTCAAGGTCGGCGATTTCGTCATGGCCGCGGGCGTCACCGGCACCGTCACGGAGTTGGGCCTGTTCGGCACCACGATCGTGACGCCGGACAACGTGACGACCATCATCGGCAACAACAAGATCTTCTCCGACACGATCTCGAACTACAGCGTGCTGCCGTTCCGGCGCGTCGAGCTGACCGCGAAGATCGCCAATGGCGTCGATCCGACCGATGCGATCGCGCGTTTGAAAGCCGCCGTCGCGAAGATTCCGAACGTGGCCGAAAACCCCGCGCCGGATATCGAGGTCTTGAGCTTCACGCCAGAAGGACCGCTGCTGTGCGTGCGCCCTTACTCGTCCAACCAGAACTACTGGCAGGTCTACTTCGACACCAATCGCGCGATCGTTCAGACCTTCAAGGAAGCCGGCTATCCGACGCCGGAAACGCCACTCGCACCGCGCGCGATCACGCGCGATTGATCTGATCGAATCTCCGCGCGCACCCGACCCGGGTCGTCCGCATGGCGGCATGAAAAAAGGCGTCGCGAGATTCGCGACGCCTTTCGTGTTCTCAAGGCCCGAAATACCGCAAACAACTCGTCATCCACGCGTACTCGCGTTCGCGCCATTCTTGCGCAGCATCTTCCACAGCGCGCCGAGCACGATCGGTACGATCGCCGCGCCGATACCGACCAGCACGATCACGTTCAGATACTGACGGATGAACGGGATGTTGCCGAAGAAATAGCCGAGCAGTGTCAGCAGCAGCACCCACAACAGCGCGCCGACGACGTTGAACATCTGGAAGCGGCTCCACGTCATCGACGACGCGCCCGCGACGAATGGCGCAAACGTCCGCACGACCGGGATGAAACGCGCGAGCACGATCGTCTTGCCGCCGTGTTTTTCATAGAAGTTGTGAGTCTTCTGCAGCGCGGCGCGATCGAGAAAACGCTCGAGTACCGGAATGTGCGTATTGAACACGCGCGGTCCGATCGCGCGGCCGATCAGATAGTTGGTCGTATTGCCCGAGACTGCCGCCACCAGCAGCAACAGGATCAGCAGTCCGAGATGCATCTGCCCGGTCGCGCAGAACGCACCGCCGATGAACAGCAGCGAATCGCCCGGCAGAAACGGCAGCACCACGAGCCCCGTTTCGGCGAACACGATCGCGAACAGCACCGCGTAGACCCACGCGCCGTAGACCTGAATGAAGTCCCCGAGAAACTTGTCGATGTGCAGGACAAGGTTGGCGAAATGTAGCAGCGTATCCAAGGGGCGTCCTTTTAAACCGGTATGTGCGTAGAGGGAAAACGGCCGCCGCGCGACCCAGCAACAGGGGCAGCAAGCGGCGGGCCGACCGCTGCGAATTGACCGCGACATGATACCGAAAGTGCCTCGGGTCGAATGAAAATCTGCTGGTTGGGCGTCTGCGCGGGCGGCATGCGCCAAGTCGCTATAATTTCGCCATGTCCGAATTCTCCGAAACGCCTGCGGGCACCGCGGCCGCGGCCGCACCTTCCGACGCCTCTCGTGCGGCGCCCGCGCCGCGTCCGTTGCGCGCCATCCAGCCGCTCCCCGATCAATTGATCAGCCAGATCGCCGCCGGCGAAGTGGTCGAGCGGCCGGCGTCGGTAGTCAAGGAGCTGCTCGAGAATGCGCTCGACGCGGGCGCGCAGACGCTGCGCATCCTGCTCGACGAAGGCGGCGTCAAACGCATCTCGATCACCGACGACGGCTGCGGCATCCCCGAGAACGAACTCGTGCTCGCCCTGACGCGCCATGCGACCAGCAAGATCCGCTCGCTCGCCGAGCTCGAAGCGGTCGCGACGCTCGGGTTCCGCGGCGAAGCGCTGGCGTCGATCGCGTCGGTCGCGCAGATGAGCATCACGAGCCGCACTGCCGAAGTGCCGCACGCAGTGCGCATCGACGCGGAAACCGGCGTGCTGAGTCCCGCCGCCGGCACCCAGGGCACGACGATCGAAGTCCGCGAGCTGTACTTCAATACCCCGGCACGCCGCAAATTCCTGAAAAGCGAACAGACCGAACTCGGCCACTGTCTTGAACAGATCCGCCGCGCCGCGCTCGCGCGGCCGGACGTCGCGATCTCGGTGCTGCACAACGGCAAGGCCGTCGAGCACTGGAACGCGAGCGAGCCGCCCGCGCGGGTTGCGAAGATTCTCGGCGAGACGTTCGCGACCGCCCATCTGCCGCTCGACGAATCCGCCGGTCCGCTTGCGATCTACGGTTGCGCCGGTCTGCCGACCGCGAGCCGCGGTCGCGCCGATCAACAGTATTTCTTCGTCAACGGCCGCTTCGTGCGGGACAAGCTGCTCACGCACGCGGTGCGCGCCGCGTATGAGGACGTGCTGCACGGTGAGCGTTATCCGTCGTACGTGCTGTTCCTCGATTTGCCGCCAGAAGGCGTCGACGTGAACGTACATCCGTCGAAAATCGAGGTGCGTTTCCGCGATTCGCGCTCGATCCACCAGTTCGTGTTCCATGCGGTGCAGCGCGCGCTCGCTCGGCACGCGGGCGCGTCGCCTGAAACGACGGCGGGCGGGCATGCGGCGCACCTGGAACCGTCGGCCGGTGGACCGGCTTCATCCGGTTCGACGCCGCCGGGTGTCACAAGCGGCGTAGCCGACGGCATTGGCGCGGGCGCCGGTCTTTCGAGCGGCGCGGGCTTCGGCGCGGGAAGCCGCGGCGGCCTTGGCGGCGGCAGCGGCTTCAGCAGCTTCGGCGCCCCGGGCGCCTCGCAGCCTGGCAACACGTGGATGCGCCAGGCACGCATGACGCAAGGTACGCTGCCGGTCGCGCAACCGCTCGCCGGTTACGACGCGCTGTTCGGCCGCAAGGATCCGCTTGCCGGCCGGGTCGAAGGCGCGTCGCTGTTCGAAGCGCGCGACTCCGCAACCGAGACGACGTCGCCATACGACGCAGCGCCGTTCGCGTCGCGCCCCGCTTCCCCCGCATTCGACGCCACCGACGACCAGCCGCTCGGCTTCGCGCTCGGCCAGATCCACGGCATCTACGTGCTCGCGCAGAACCGCCAAGGGCTCGTGATCGTCGACATGCATGCGGCACACGAGCGCATCCTGTACGAGCAGTTCAAGAGCGCGCTCGCCGACCGCGCAATCGCCGTGCAGCCGCTGCTGATCCCGCAGACGATGCAGGCCGATCCAGTCGAAATCGGCACGGTCGAGGAAGAGCGCGATACGCTCGATGCGCTCGGCTTCGACCTCGCGGTGCTGTCGCCGACCACGCTCGCGATCCGCGCGGTCCCCGCGTTGCTGAAGGACGCCGACCTGCAAGCGCTGGCGCGCGCGGTGCTGTCCGACCTGCATGCATTCGGCGGCTCGCGCGTGCTGACCGAGCGTCAGCACGAACTGCTCGGCACGCTCGCGTGCCATCACGCGGTGCGCGCGAACCGGCGTCTGACGCTCGACGAAATGAACGCGCTGTTGCGCCAGATGGAAGCGACCGAGCGCGCCGATCAGTGCAACCACGGGCGTCCGACCTGGTATCAGCTGACGCTGGCCGATCTCGATCGGCTGTTCATGCGCGGGCAGTAACGCCGCTGCGTTTCGATCACACCGTTGCGCCGCGCGCCCGCTTGCCCATGACGTCACGCCCTACCCCCATCCCGTGCCTGCTCGGCCCGACCGCGTCCGGCAAGACCGCCGCCGCGCTCGCGCTCGCCGCGCGGCGGCCGGTCGAAATCATCAGCGTCGACTCGGCGCTCGTCTATCGCGAGATGGACATCGGCACCGCGAAGCCGACCGCGGAAGAACGCGCGGTCGCGCCGCATCATTTGATCGATATCGTCGATCCAGCCGACTCGTACTCGGCCGCGCAGTTTCGCGCCGATACGCTGCGGCTCGTCGGAGAAATTCATGCGCGCGGGCGGCTGCCGCTGTTGGTCGGCGGCACGATGCTGTACTACAAGGCGCTCACCCAGGGGCTCAACGACCTGCCCGCCGCCGATGCCGAAGTACGCGCGAGGCTCGACGCCAACGCCGCCCGCGACGGCTGGCCGGCGCTTCACGCGCGGCTCGCCGCGCTCGATCCGGTCACGGCCGCGCGTCTCGCGCCGAACGATTCGCAGCGCATCCAGCGCGCGCTGGAAGTGTTCATGCTGAGCGGCCAGCCGATGTCGACGCTGCTCGCCGCGCCCGCGCGCACCGACGACGCCGCATCGGCACGCTTCGTGCCGGTCGCGCTGGAGCCGTCCGAGCGTGGCGTGCTGCACGCGCGCATCGAGCAGCGCTTCGATTCGATGCTCGCGCACGGTTTCGTCGATGAAGTGGTGAAGCTGCGCGCGCGCGGCGATCTGCTGCCCGAGATGCCGTCGATGCGCTGCGTCGGATATCGGCAGGTGTGGCAATACCTCGATGGCGCGGTCGACTATCGGACCATGCGCGACAAGGGCGTCTTCGCGACGCGGCAACTCTGCAAGCGGCAGCTCACGTGGCTGCGCAGCATGCCGGAAAGACAGGTGGTGGATTGCTGCGATCCGCACGCGACGGCGCGGGTGGTGGAGTTGATCGAAACGCTGGTTTGAGGCGCCGATCAACGTGAGGGAATCGGAGGGACGTAAAGCGGGAATTTGAAGCGGGAAATGTGAAGCAAAGGATTCGAAGCCCGCGCGGCGCACCATTGCGGCACGCCACGCGAGGCCTCGTCAACCTTTAGACCACGACTGTCTGCGCTTCACCCGCTGCGCTCTCACGGACCGTGCCGATCTTCCAGACCTGCTCGCCCGCCGCGGACAGCAGACCGATTGCCGCTTCGGCATCTGCCGCGGACACGATCACCGCCATACCGATACCGCAGTTGAACACGCGATGCATCTCCGCATCGGCGACGCCGCCATGCTTCTGCAGCCACGAGAACAGCGGCGGCAGCGGCCACGCGCGATGGTCGAGCTCGGCCGTCAGGCCTTCGCGCAGCACGCGCGGAATGTTCTCGACCAGGCCGCCGCCCGTGATGTGCGCCATACCCTTGACCTCGATCTGCTGCATCAGCGCGAGCAGCGGCTTCACGTAGATGCGCGTCGGCGCCATCAGCGCGTCGGCGAGCGTGCGACCGTCGAAGTCCGCGTTCAGATCGGGATTGGCACGCTCGATGATCTTGCGCACGAGCGAAAAGCCGTTCGAATGGATGCCGCTCGACGCGAGCCCGAGCACCACGTCGCCCGACGCGATCTTGCTGCCGTCGATGATCTTGCTCTTTTCGACCGCGCCGACCGCGAAACCAGCCAGATCGTATTCGCCGTCCGGGTACATGCCCGGCATTTCCGCGGTTTCGCCGCCGATCAGCGCGCAGCCCGACAGCTCGCAGCCGTGCGCAATGCCCTTCACGACGGTCGCCGCCGTGCCGACGTCGAGCTTGCCGCAGGCGAAATAGTCGAGGAAGAAGAGCGGCTCGGCGCCCTGCACGAGGATGTCGTTGACGCTCATCGCGACCAGATCCTGGCCGACCGTGTCGTGCTTGTTCAGCTGGAACGCGAGACGCAGCTTGGTGCCGACGCCGTCGGTGCCGGACACTAGCACCGGTTCCTTGTACTTCTTCGGCACTTCGAACAACGCGCCGAATCCACCGATGCCGCCCAGCACGCCGTCGCGCAGGGTTTTCTTGGCAAAGGGCTTGATGGCGTCGACGAGGGCGTCACCCGCATCGATGTCCACACCGGCGTCGCGATACGACAAACCTTGGGCCGAATCGGTTGAATGCTCGGCGGATTTCGGTTGATTCATGGGGAAAAGCTCGAAGGTCGGTAAAATGCGATTTTACCCGATGCTGGCCCCCTGGCTGGAATTCACGCGACGCGCGGCCTCACGACCCGGCGAGCACGCTTCACGACAACTGAGCGCCTGGCAACGTTCCAGGCCCCGAGGTCCGGGCCACTCGCGGCCTGAGCCTCATTTTCGGCATTAACCTACTGTGCTTCGTCAACTGACGCTCGATCTCGGCACCCCGCCGCCATCGACATTCGACAATTTCTTCGCCGGCGCGAACGCCGAGCTGGTCACGCGCCTGCGTGAACTCGACGACGCGCTCGCCTCCGGACCGGTCGCCGATCGCACCTTCTACATCTGGGGCGAAGCCGGCAGCGGCCGCACGCACCTGCTGCAGGCGCTCGTGCACGAAGCGCCGCCGGGACATGCGCGCTTCGCCGGCCCGCAAAGCAGCCTCACCGCCTTCGGCTTCGATCCGCGCGTCGCGCTCTATGCGATCGACGACTGCGATGCGCTGTCGGCCGCGCAGCAGATCGCCGTGTTCAACCTGTTCAACGAAGTGCGCGCGCATCCGACCAGCGCGCTTGTCGCCGCGGGCAACGCGGCGCCGATCGGCATGACGGTGCGCGAAGATTTGCGCACGCGCCTCGGCTGGGGACTGGTGTTTCACCTTGCGCCGTTGCCCGACGACGCGAAGGCCGCGGTATTGAAACGCGCGGCGCGCGAGCGCGGCATCATGCTCGCCGACGACGTGCCGGCCTACCTGCTCACGCACTTTCGCCGCGACATGCCGAGCCTGATGGCGCTGCTCGACGCGCTCGACCGCTTCTCGCTCGAACAGAAACGCGCGGTCACGCTGCCGCTGTTGCGCACGATGCTCGCGTCGCCCGACCCCGCCGCCGCGCCGGGTTCACACGCCGCTCTTCCCGCTTCAAGTAAAATAGGCCCCCATGGCTAACCTTGCACTCTTCGATCTCGACCACACGCTCATTCCCACCGACAGCGACCACGAATGGGGCCGCTTCATGGTGAAAAAAGGCATGGTCGACGCCGAAAATTTCGCCCGTGAAAACGATCGCTTTTACGCCGACTACAAGGCCGGCAAGCTCGACATTCACGCTTATCTCATCGCCATGCTGACGCCGCTCGCGAAGTACACACGCGCGCAGCTCGCCGACTTTCACGCGCAGTACATGCACGAGGTCATCACGCCGGCCATGCAGCCGGTGGCGCTCGAACTCGTGAAACAGCATCGTGAAGCGGGCGACCTGTGCTGCGTCGTCACCGCGACCAACGAGTTCATCACGCGGCCGATCGCGCAGGCGTTCGGCGTCGACACTCTGATCGCGTGCGAGGCGGAGACCGTCGGCGGCGAGCCGCACGGCGCCTACACCGGTCGCCCGACCGGCACGCCGAGCTACAAGGAAGGCAAGATCGTGCGCACCGAAATGTGGCTCGCATCGCTCGGCAAGAGCTGGAGCGACTTCGAGCACAGCTATTTCTATAGCGATTCGCACAACGACATCCCGCTGCTCGAAAAAGTCACCGATCCCATCGCGACCAATCCGGACGACACGTTGCGCGCCCATGCGCAGGCCAAAGGCTGGCGCATCCTCGAACTCTTCCAACCCTCGTGATCAAGAAACTCATCCGCAAGCTATTCGGCCAGGACACGGCGACCGCTGACGACACGCTCTCCCCCGCCGCCAGCGTCGACGGCAATGCCAATGGCAAGCCGCCGGCGCGCGGCAAGTCCGTATCCGGCACGACCGCTTCCGGCACGACCGCTTCCGGCACGGCCGCGCGGCCGCGCCGCAAGTCCGCAGGAGCCGCTGCTGCCGCGAAAGCGCCGCGCGAGCCGGACGTACCCGTCATCATTCCGCACGACGTGCACGGCATCGACCCCACGCTGATCTCGCGCAATGCGATCCGCGTGACCGAGGGCCTGCAACAGGGGGGCTTCCGTGCGTTCATCGTCGGCGGCGCGGTGCGCGACCTGCTGCTCGGCGTCAAGCCGAAAGACTTCGACGTCGCGACCGACGCGACCCCCGAACAGGTGCAGAAGCTGTTCCGCCGCGCACGCATCATCGGCAGGCGCTTCCAGATCGTGCACGTGCAATTCGGCCAGGAAATCATCGAGACCTCGACGTTCCGCGCGCTGGTCGATTCGCCCGCGGCCGACGCGCCGCCGCCGAAGCGTCTGAAGCGCGACGAGCTCGACCGCCGCACCCACGCGGTCGATGCGAGCGGCCGCGTGCTGCGCGACAACGTGTGGGGCGAGCAGCACGAGGACGCCACGCGCCGCGACTTCACGATCAACGCGATGTACTACGATCCGGCCACGCAAACCGTGCTGGACTACCACAACGGCATGGCCGACATGCGCGCGCGCCTGTTGCGCATGATCGGCGACCCGGCCACGCGCTATCGCGAGGATCCGGTGCGCATGCTGCGTGTCGTGCGCTTCGCCGCCAAGCTCGACTTCGACATCGACGACGCCACGCGCGCGCCGATCGAGAAGATGGCCGATCTGATCAACAACGTGCCCGCCGCGCGTCTGTTCGACGAAATGCTGAAGCTGATGCTGTCGGGTCACGCGCTCGCGTGCCTGAAGCGACTGCGCCAGGAAGGCCTGCATCACGGGCTGTTGCCGCTGATCGACGTCGTGCTCGAGCAACCGACCGGCGAAAAATTCATTTCTCTGGCACTCTCTAACACAGATGCACGCGTGCTCGCCGGCAAGCCGGTGTCGCCGGGCTTCCTGTTCGCGACGCTGTTGTGGCACGACGTGCAGCAGCGCTGGCAGAAGTTCGAGGCCGAAGGCGAGTATCCGGTGCCCGCGCTGCATCGCTCGATGGACGAAGTGCTCGACATGCAGACCGAAAAGCTCGCGATCCACAAGCGCTTCTCGGCCGACATGCGCGAGATCTGGGGCCTGCAGCTGCGCCTCGAAAAGCGCTCGGGCCGCAGCGCGCTGAAGCTGCTGGAACACCAAAGATTTAGAGCGGGGTATGATTTCCTCCTGTTGCGCTGTGCATCGGGCGAACTCGACGAGTCGGTCGGTGCGTGGTGGACGGAGTTCATCGAAGGAGACGCCGCCGCGCGCGAGGCATTGCTCACGCAAGGCGGGAAGGACCGGAGCCCCAGAAAACGACGGCGGCGCGGTGGCGCCGGAAGCCGCAAATCAGGTGACGGGGTGGAGGGCGGCTCGTCCGCCGAACGCACGGACAACGACGCGGGCCGCGAAGGCTCGCACGAAGACTGACGCGGCGTTCGCGGAAAAGCCGTCAAAACGATAGTTGCAGGAAGATATGCCATGACGGTTGCTTATCTTGGCCTCGGCGCGAATCTCGGGGACGCGCGCCAGACCCTGAAAGACGCGGTGGTGTGCCTCGCACAACAGCACACCATCACCGTGCTCGCCAAATCGAGCCTGTATCGCACTGCCCCGATCGACGCGGGCGGCGACGACTTTTTCAACTGCGTCGTGAAGCTGGAAACGACGCTCCCCGTGCGGCATCTGCTCGCGCTGTGCCACAAGATCGAGCATCAGTTCGGCCGTGAGCGGCCGTTCCGCAATGCGCCGCGCACGCTCGATCTCGACATCCTGCTGTATGGCGATCAATCGATCGACGAAGCCGATCTGATCGTGCCGCACCCACGCCTCGTCGAGCGCGCGTTTGCGCTGGTGCCGCTCGTCGAGATCGACGCGGCGATCGTCATTCCGCTGCATGGCCGGGCCGCCGCGCTGCTCGACAGCGTCAGCGATCAGCGCATCGAGAAGGTGAAGTCGCCCTGCCTATGCCCGATGCTCAATGCGCTGACCGGCAATTCCGCCGAAAAAGGCGGTTGCGAATGAGTTCGCCGCCGCTCACGGTCACCGCGCCGCAGCTGCGCCCGCCGTTCGGCTATATCGCGATCGAAGGGCCGATCGGCGTCGGCAAAACCTCACTTGCGCGGCGCCTCGCGCAACGCTGGTCGATGCACGAACTGTTCGAACGCTCGCAAGACAATCCGTTTCTTGAACGCTTCTATCGCGACACCACGCGGTATGCGCTACCGGTGCAGTTGCACTTCGCGCTGCAACGCGCGCAGCAGGCGCAGGAAGTCAGCGCCGCGCAGGCGAGCGGCACGCCGCTGATCGCCGACTTCATCACGCAGCGGAACGACATCTTCGCGCGTCTGACCTTGCAGGAAGACGAGTGGCAGTTGTACCGCGCGCTTGCCGTGCGGCTCGACGTCAGCGCGCCGGAGCCGGACTTCGTCGTCTATCTGCAGGCGAGCCCAGAGGTGCTGTTCGCGCGCATCCAGAAGCGCGCGGTGCCGATGGAGCTGCAGATTTCCGATGCCTATCTGCGAGCGCTGTGCGACGCGTACAACGAGTTCTTCTACCACTACGACCGCACGCCCGTGCTGACGGTCAACGCCGAACACCTGAATCCGCTCGACTCCGACGCGGACCTTGCGCTGCTCGCCGAACGCATCGAGACGATGCGCGGCCGCAAGGAATTCTTCGTTAAAGCCACGTCGCTGTAAGCGGCGCGGCTAGTTCATTTTTTGCACTGGATTGACCATGACTTATTTGCAGGAAGCGAGCCGGAGCGCGATCACCGTGCCGAAACTGCAGGCAATGCGCGACGCTGGCGAAAAGATCGCCATGCTCACCTGTTACGACGCGAGCTTCGCCGCGCTGCTCGATCGCGCGGGCGTCGACGTGCTGCTGATCGGCGACTCCCTCGGCAACGTGCTGCAAGGCCAGGCGACCACGCTGCCGGTGTCGCTTGCCGACATCGCGTATCACACGGCAAGCGTCGCGCGCGCGCGGCCGTCGGCGCTGATCGTCGCGGACCTGCCGTTCGGCACCTACGGCACGCGCGAAGACGCATTCAGGAGCTCGGTCGAACTAATGCGCGCGGGCGCGCAGATGGTCAAGCTCGAAGGCGGCGAATGGCTCGCCGACACGGTGCGGTTTCTGGTCGAGCGCTCGATTCCGGTGTGCGCGCATGTGGGTCTCACGCCGCAGTCGGTGCATGCGTTCGGCGGCTTCAAGGTGCAGGCCAGGACCGAAGCGGGCGCGAGCCAGTTGCTGCGCGATTCGCTCGCCGTGCAGGAAGCCGGCGCGCAATTGATCGTGATGGAAGCGATCCCGTCGCAACTCGCTGGCGAGGTCACGCAGCAGCTGCGCATTCCGACGATTGGTATCGGCGCGGGCCTCGGCTGCTCGGGTCAGGTGCTGGTGCTGCACGACATGCTCGGGATTTTTCCTGGCAAGCGACCGCGCTTCGTAAAGGATTTCATGCAGGGGCAGCCGAATATTCAGGCGGCCGTCGAGGCGTATGTGCGGGCGGTAAAGGACGGCACGTTTCCCGGCGCCGAGCACACGTTCTGATGCCTCATTGCCGCGCGAGCGCGCGGCATTCCCGTATTTTTCAGTGCTCTAACCAACTAGCCGTGCCGGCACCGCGCCGCGCAACGCGTTGCACACGAGCAGCGCTTCGGCGTTCAGCACATCCGCCCGCGTCAGCACTTTTTCACCTGCCCGCAAGCCCGACGCGTCGTCGAGCAACACGCTTCGCATTACCCCTGGCAGCACGCCTGACGCGAGCGGCGGCGTCCACCATTGTCCCGCGAGCTTCACGAACACGTTCGACCTGCCGCCTTCGGTCAGTTCGCCCCGTTCGTTGAAAAACAGCGTATCGAAGGCGCCCTTCGCTTCGGCTTCGCGCCAGCCGCGGTCGTAGTCTGCTCGGCGCGTGGTCTTGTGGCGCAGCAGCGGATCGGCGGCGTGGGTCGGCGCGAACTGCGCTTCGGGACCGAGCACAACACCAACGATCGCATCCGCCAACGGCGCAAGTATAGCGGCCGAGATCTGGGTCACCCCGCTCTTGCTCAAAGCAAGCCGCATACGATGCGGCATCTGCGCCGGGAGCGTGGCGCACCGCGCTGAAATCTCCTCACGAATGCGCGCTTCGTCGAACCCGAAGCCAAGCGTCGCAGCGCTCGACGACAAGCGCCGCAGATGTCGTTCTACGTGCCGCACGCCGTCTTCCCGCGTGGCGTACATCGTTTCGAACAGTTCGAAACCCGGCTCGGCGCCCGTCAGAAAACGTGCTTTCAATCGACACTCCTCGTGCTCGTCGGCGGCCACGCTGTCGAGCACGATGCCCGCGCCGATGCCCAGGCTGCCGCGCAGACCGTTCGTGCCACCGTCTGACGCCGATGACGCGGTCAATGTCAACGTGCGAATCGCGACCGACATGCAGAAGTCGCCGCAATCGTGATCATCGCCCGGCGCATCGAGCCAGCCGATCGCGCCGGTATAGAGCCCGCGCGGCGTGCTTTCCAGTTCGTCGATCAACTGCATCGTGCGATGCTTCGGCGCACCGGTAATCGAGCCGCACGGGAACAGCGCGCGCAGGATCGTCGCGAACGAGGTGCCGTCGAGCAACATCGCCTCGACCGTCGACGTCATCTGCCACACCGACGCATACGGCTCGACCGAAAACAACGCCGGCACGCTGACCGAGCCGATCCGCGCGACTCGCGACAGATCGTTGCGCAACAGATCGACGATCATGACGTTCTCGGCGCGGTTCTTCGGATCAGTGGCGAGGAACTCGGCGTTACCCCGGTCGACGGCAGGATCTTGTGAGCGCGGCGCCGTGCCCTTCATCGGCCGCGCGCGCAACGTCGGGCCGTGCTTTTCGACGAACAGTTCGGGCGAACACGACAGCACCCACGCATCGTCCGGCAACGCGATCAGCGCGCCGAACGACACGGGCTGGCGCGCGCGCAACCGCCGATAGAACGCGAGCGGCGAGCCGAACACGTCGAAGCCGAGGCGGTACGTGTAGTTGACCTGATAGGAATCGCCCGCGCGGAGGGCGGCGTGAATCGCGTCGATCGCCGCGTCGAACTCGGCGCGATCGACGCTCTCGCGCACGTTCGCCGCGCCCGCGACCGACGGCTCCAGAGCGCCGTTGTCGCGCGTCATCAGCCACGCGTCGACCTCGTCGCGCGAAAGCTTCGCACAGCGTTCGAACAATAAAAAACGCAGCGTGGCATTGCCACGCTGCGTTTCAGAAGACCGGCGCGCATCGAAACCCATCAGCGCGCGGCCAAATTCATAATCGGCGAGCACGACAGCGTGCAAACCGCTCCGGGTATCCGCCGCGACGCTTTCGCACACGCCTTCGAGCTGCGCCGCCTCCGTGCAGACCCGCTCGCGCACGAAACCCGTGTACAAGCGGCTGGACGGAAGCGCCGCCGTTGCACCGCAATCGTCGAGCAGCGCGAACGCCGCGCCGCGACTGTCCACCGTCATACTGACCGCCGAATCAAATCAATCGAAAAAGCTCTTTACGCGATCGAACCAGCTCTTGCTTTGCGGACTATGCCGCGAACCGCCTTCCACGAGCGCCTTTTCGAACTGCTTGAGCAGATCGCGCTGCGCTTCGGTGAGCTTGACCGGCGTTTCGACCTGCACGTGTACGTACAGATCGCCGGCGATGCTCGAACGCAACCCCTTGATGCCCTTGCCGCGCAAACGGAACGTCTTGCCGGACTGCGTGCCTTCCGGCACCGTGAAGCTGGCGCGACCGGCGAGCGTCGGCACCTCGATATCGCCGCCGAGCGCCGCGGTAGTGAACGGGATCGGCATCTGGCAATGCAGATCGTCGCCGTCACGCTCGAACACCGAGTGCTGCTTGATATGAATCTCGACGTACAGATCGCCCGACGGACCGCCGTTGATGCCCGGCTCGCCGTTGCCGGCCGAGCGGATGCGCATGCCGTCGTCGATACCGGCCGGGATCTTCACTTCGAGCGTCTTGGTTTCCTTCACCTTACCCGCGCCGTGGCAGTGATTGCACGGCTCAGGGATGTAGGTGCCGGTGCCGTGGCACTTCGGGCAAGTCTGCTGGATGCTGAAGAAGCCCTGCGACATGCGCACCGAACCCGAGCCGCTACAGGTCGGGCAGGTTTCCGGCTTGGTGCCCGGCTTCGCGCCCGAGCCATGGCAGACTTCGCACGAAACCCAGCTCGGCACGCGAATCTGCGTGTCGTAGCCGTGCGCGGCCTGTTCGAGCGTGATTTCCATGCTGTAGCGCAGATCGGCGCCGCGATACACCTGCGGGCCCGCGCGGCCGCCTCCGCGTGCGCCGCCGCCGGCCGCCTGGCCGAAGATGTCGCCGAAGATGTCGCCGAATGCATCGGCAAAGCCGCCGAAACCTTGCGCGCCGGCCCCACCCATGTTCGGATCGACGCCCGCGTGACCGTACTGATCGTACGCGGCGCGCTTTTGCGAATCCGACAGCATTTCATAGGCTTCCTTCACCTCCTTGAAATGCTCTTCCGCATCCTTGTGGCCCGGATTGCGGTCGGGGTGGTGCTTCATCGCGAGCTTGCGATAAGCCTTCTTGATTTCGTCGTCGCTCGCGTTCTTTGCGACGCCCAGAACCTCGTAGTAATCCCGTTTCGCCATATCGGTTCAACGCCGCCGCGCAAAGCGACGCGGTAGCTCCTTGTGAATGCTGTGGAGTCTCACGACTCGTCCGGCCGCTGTCTGCGCCGCGCCAGGGCACGGTTCAAAACAACGCCCTCCATAAAACAAACGTGCCCGGAGAGCCCCAAAAAGGCTCGCCAGGCGCGAAAACCGCTCTTGCACTCGAGGCGCCCCATGGGCGCCAATCTTGTGCAGCCGGGCCGTGCACATCGCTGTGCACGGCTTTACGGTCGGATGCCGACCTGGCTTTAGTCTTTCTTCACTTCCTTGAAGTCAGCGTCGACCACATCGTCGGCCTGCTGGCTCGCACCCGCCGATGCACCGGCACCGCCCGCCGCACCCGCCGCCGCTTCGGCACCTTGCGCAGCCTGCATGTCGGCGTACATCTTCTCGCCCATCTTCTGCGAGGCCGTGGCCACCGCTTCGATCTTCGCTTCGATCGCGGCTTTGTCGCTCGAGTTGCTCTTCAGCGTGTCTTCGAGGTCCTTCAACGCAGCTTCGATCTTGTCCTTCTCGCCAGCTTCGAGCTTGTCGCCGTACTCGGTCAGCGCCTTCTTCGTGCTGTGGACGAGCGCGTCACCCTGGTTGCGGGCGTCGGCCAGCTCACGCAGCTTGTGATCTTCTTCCGCATTCGCTTCGGCGTCCTTCACCATCTTCTCGATTTCGGCTTCGGACAGACCCGAGTTCGCCTTGATCGTGATGCGGTTCTCCTTGCCGGTCGCCTTGTCCTTCGCGCCGACGTGCAGAATGCCGTTCGCGTCGATGTCGAAACTCACTTCGATCTGCGGCACGCCGCGCGGTGCCGGCGGAATGCCTTCAAGGTTGAACTCGCCGAGCAGCTTGTTGCCAGCTGCCATTTCGCGTTCGCCCTGGAACACCTTGATCGTCACGGCGCCTTGATTATCATCAGCCGTCGAGTAGACCTGCGCGTGCTTGGTCGGGATCGTGGTGTTCTTGTTGATCATCTTAGTCATCACGCCGCCGAGCGTTTCGATGCCGAGCGACAACGGGGTCACGTCGAGCAGCAGAACGTCCTTGCGGTCGCCCGACAGAACCTGGCCCTGGATCGCGGCACCAACGGCCACGGCTTCGTCCGGGTTCACGTCACGGCGCGGATCCTTGCCGAAGAACTCCTTCACCTTTTCCTGCACCTTCGGCATACGGGTCATACCGCCGACCAGGATCACGTCGTCGACTTCGCCGACCTTCACGCCCGCATCCTTGATCGCGACACGGCACGGCTCGATGGTGCGTTCGATCAGGTCTTCGACCAGCGCTTCCAGCTTGGCGCGCGTGATCTTCAGGTTCAGGTGCTTCGGACCCGATGCGTCCGCCGTGATGTACGGCAGGTTGATTTCGGTCTGCTGGCTCGACGACAGTTCGATCTTGGCCTTTTCAGCCGATTCCTTCAGGCGCTGCAGCGCGAGCACGTCTTTCGACAGATCGACGCCCTGCTCCTTCTTGAACTCGCCGATGATGTAGTCGATGATGCGCTGGTCGAAGTCTTCGCCGCCGAGGAACGTATCGCCGTTCGTGGACAGCACTTCGAACTGCATTTCACCGTCGACGTCCGCGATTTCGATGATCGACACGTCGAACGTGCCGCCGCCCAGGTCGTACACCGCGATCTTGCGATCGCCCTTTTCGGCCTTGTCCAGACCGAACGCGAGAGCCGCGGCGGTCGGTTCGTTGATGATCCGCTTGACTTCGAGACCGGCGATGCGGCCGGCGTCCTTGGTTGCCTGACGCTGGCTGTCGTTGAAGTACGCCGGCACCGTGATCACGGCTTCCGTGACGGTCTCGCCAAGGTAGTCCTCAGCGGTCTTCTTCATCTTGCGCAGGACTTCGGCGGAGATTTGCGGCGGCGCGAGCTTCTGGTCGCGCACTTCGACCCATGCGTCACCGTTGTCGGCCTTGATGATCTTGTAGGGCATCAGGCCGATGTCCTTCTGCACTTCCTTCTCTTCGAAGCGGCGGCCGATCAGGCGCTTGACCGCGAACAGCGTGTTCTTCGGGTTCGTGACCGACTGACGCTTGGCCGGCGCGCCGACCAGGATCTCGCTGTCATCCATGTAAGCGATGATCGACGGCGTGGTGCGCGCGCCTTCCGAGTTCTCGATGACCTTGACCGAGTTGCCTTCCATGATCGCCACGCACGAGTTGGTCGTGCCGAGGTCGATACCGATGATTTTGCCCATTTTTACAAATCTCCTGACTTTGATCGCTGCGGGAAGCGCCCGGTTGGCCCATCTGGCGGCGGGACGATCCGCTCTCAATTCATACCTGCACTCAAAATAAGTGCGGCCACATCGTTTTCAAGACCTCTTTTGCGATGCGGTCTTTAATTTTTTTCAATCATGGGGCTAGGCGCCCGAATCTTCGCTGCGAGCCCGCTCCGTCAGTCTGCGCGGCGCCCCCGGCGTGGTTCGCCGGAAGTGCCTGAATCGATGGGACCTTTGCGGCACGTAGCGATGCGAAGCGACGCAGCAGACGCCACCGGCGCACACGCCCGGAGCGAGTGTCGACGTGATTACTTCGGCGCCGCGACGGTCACGAGCGCGGGACGCAGCACGCGATCCGCGATCACGAAACCCTTTTGCAGCACCGCGACGACGGTATTCGGCTCCTGGTCGGCCGGCACCATCGAAATGGCCTGATGGCGATGCGGGTCGAACTTTTCGCCGACCGGATTGATCGCCACGACGCGACCCTTCTCGAGCGCGCCGCTCAACTGCCGCAGCGTGAGCTCGACGCCTTCGCGGACCTTCTGCAAGTCGTCGGACGAATGGGCGACGGCCGCCTCGAGACTGTCGACCACTGGTAGCAGATGCTCGGCGAAGCTCTCGATCGCAAACTTGTGCGCCCTGGCGACGTCTTCCTGAGCGCGACGGCGCACGTTTTCGGTTTCGGCCTTCGCGCGCAGGAAGCTTTCCTGCAACTCGGCGATCTTCGCCTGAGCGTCGGCCAGCGCCTGCTCGGCGGCGGCACCCTGGGCCGGTTCCGCGGGGGCGCCGGTGTCCGGCTGTTGAGCAGCGGCCTCGGCCGCCTCGGCGGCCTGGCGCGCGGCTTCGTCGGCGGGCGGGGGATTCTGGCTCGTCGGGTTCTCTTGCGTGTTTTCCATGTCGCTGAAAGTCGTTAAAAAGTAAAAGCCAAAGGCGGTGCAAGCCGTTCCGACACAGTACGATTCATGCTTTGCAAAATCGCGACACGCGTCTTCGCGACGATCCGCCAGACCGGACTCCAGATGGGGCCTCAAAAAGCCGTTTCAAGCGGTCCGAGGGATTTTTCGCACCACCGACGTGCAGGCGAAATGCGCCGTAACAAGCCTCAACGTGGCGCAATCAGATAGAGATTGAGTGCGGCCCGCAACTGACCTATTCTCCAGTCATGGAGCGGCAAGCCACGTTAACCCTAATCTGACGTAAGCCTTACCGACACCTGACAGTCGTTCCGAAAGCCTGTTTCAGCCCATCAAGGGGAGTACCGTGAAACTGACCTTTGCAATCGGGGTGGTCGCACTGGTACTGATCGCGGGCACCACGACCATCTGCATGTCCGGTGCGGTCAACGACCACACCACCGAGTACGGCGGCGCACACGCCACCGTGGAACAGTTTTTCAATCCCCACCTGAAAATCTGTCGATAGTGCGCCGGTCGCGTTTGGTCGGTCGGCCGTGCAGCGCGGCGGCCGGCTCGTGGTACACCTTGCGCCGCTCCTGCTCGACCTGCCGCTTCGCCTTGCTCTGCGCGGTTTCCACATAAAGCGTCTGCGCGACGCTCGCCGGACCGCGTACGTCGCATACGCCCAGCACTTCCACCTGCCACACGTAGCGCTCGATCTCGATTTCGACCAGATCGCCGACACGCACGTCCTTCGCCGGCTTCACGGCCACGCCGCCGATACGCACCCGCCCCTTGTCGACCGCCTCCGCGGCCAGCGAACGCGTCTTGAAGAAGCGCGCGGCCCACAGCCATTTGTCGATGCGCAGTTTCGCGCCCGGTTCGGTTGAAATGCGGTAGTTCATCTGCGTATTCAAGCTCCTGTCGTGTGCGGCACCGGCACCGCCTGCACGGGCCAGCCCTGCAGATGCTGCGCAATGATTTCGCCAAGCGCGGCAACCCACGGGTGCGACGCGTTCAGACAGGCGATCCGGTGAAACTCCTTGCCACCCGCCTGCAGAAATTCGTCGCGCACTTCCATGCCGATTTCCTCGATCGTTTCGAGGCAGTCGGCGGTGAAACCCGGGCAAAACACGTCAGCACGCCGCACGCCTGCCGCGCCGAGCTCCTTCAACGTTGGCGCCGTGTAGGGCTGCAGCCATTCGGCCTTGCCGAAGCGCGACTGGAACGTGATGCGGCATTCGACCGGCGTCAAATCGAGCGCCTGCATCAGCAGCGCGCCGGTCTGCTGGCATTGCTCGTGGTACGGGTCGCCGAGGTCGAGCGTGCGCTTGGGCACGCCGTGGAAACTGAGCACGAGCTTGTCGCCCGCCGCGAAATCGGGGCGGCCGTGCAGATGCCAGTAGTGGTGCACCTGTGCGGCGAGCGCCGCGATGTACGCCGGGTGATCGGCGTACTGGCGCACGGTGCGGATTTCCGGCTGGTTGCGCATGCGCTTGAGCGCGGAAAAGGCTTCGTCGAACGCGGTCGCAGTGGTCGACGCCGAATACTGCGGATACATCGGCATCAGCAACACCCGCTCGGCGCCCGCGAGCTTCAGCTGGTTCAGCATCGCCGGAATGCCGGGCGTGCCGTAGCGCATCGCGTAGTCGACCAGCACCGTGTAGTCGTTCAGTTGCAGCAGATGGCGCAGGCCTTCGACCTGCTTTTCGGTGTGGACGCGCAGCGGTGAGCCCTCGGGCATCCACACCGCCGCATACTTTTTCGCAGAGCTGCGGCCGCGAAACGGCAGAATCAGCAGACGCAGAATGAGCTGCCACAGCAGCGCCGGAATTTCGACCACGCGAGGATCGGACAGGAACTGCGCGAGGTAACGGCGCACCGCGCGCGGTGTCGGCGCGTCGGGCGTGCCGAGATTGATCAGCAACACGGCGACGCGATGCGACGTGGCGTTCTGCGAAGGCCGCTCGAGGTCGAAGCGCATAGGTAGCAGAAATCACCGCATCATGCGGCGAGTCGATTCAATGGAGATTCATTATAGCGGCGCGGGTTCTGCCCGGCGCCGCCAGAGACCCCTGGCCATTCGGACGATTGGCAGACGCCGCGCGTTCGCGCATCATGGTCGCCACGGACTGCGATGACGCCAGTTCCGCGGAGCCCGAGGACTACTGCTGGCTGAGCGTCATGGACAACAGCCGCGCGGTTATGTCCACGATCGGAATCACGCGGTTGTAGGCCATGCGGGTCGGTCCGATCACACCGAGCGTGCCGACGATCTTGCCGTTCACCTCGTACGGCGCGGTGACGACGCTCATTTCCTCGATCGGTACCAGATTCGATTCGCCGCCAATGAATATTTGCACGCCCGCCGCGTGACTCGACACGTCGAGCAACTGAAGGAGGCTGGTCTTCTGGTCGAACACATCGAACAGCTTGCGCAGGCGCGCCATGTCCGACGAAAGATCGGCGACTTCGAGCAGATTGCGCTCGCCCGAGATCAACACGGTCTCGCCGGTGTCGGATTCGTCGGTGCTCGCGGTGACGGCCGCGTGCATCAGCGAGGTCATGTCGCCACGCAGCTCGTCGATTTCCTCGCGCAGGCGCCGGCGCACCTCGTCGAACGAGAGGCCCGCGAAGTGCGCGTTGATGTAATTGGAGGCTTCCACCAGCTGCGAAGGCGAAAAGTCGCGCTGGGTGGCGAGGATGCGGTTTTGCACGTCGCCTTCGGGCGTCACGATGATCAGCAGAATGCGCTGATCGGACAGGCGCATGAATTCGATCTGCTTGAACACGTGGCTGCGACGCGGCGTGAGCACGACGCCGGCGAACTGCGACAGATTTGACAGCACGCTCGCCGCCGCGGCGACGATCTTCTGCGGCTCGCCCACCTGCAGCGTGGTCTTGACGGTGCGCGTCACCGCCTCCTCGTCGGCGGCGGATTCGACCGTCAGCATCGTGTCGACGAACAGGCGGTAGCCGCGTGGCGTCGGAATGCGCCCTGCCGACGTATGCGGACTGATCACGAGCCCCAGATCCTCGAGGTCCGACATCACGTTGCGGATCGTGGCCGGACTCAGTTCGAGGCCCGAATAGCGTGACAGCGTGCGCGAGCCGACCGGCTGACCTTCGGCGATGTAGCGCTCAATCAGCGTTTTGAGGAGGGTTTGTGCGCGAGGATCTAGCATGACGAAAAATTTTAGCTCAATGGCACCGCAGCCGCGAGCGCCCGCGGCGCCCGCTCCCGGCGAATGCGCCGCCGTCAGCAGGCTCGCACGTCATCAGGTCTTCACCATTCTAACGATAATCGCGACATACGCAGACGCCCTGCGTGCGCCGCCCCACAACCGGGTTGGTCGGCGGTTCTTTTCAGGCCCTACCTATGGTGTAATGCCGGCATGCAAGTGACCAGCCAGTTCAAGACCGTCGCGCTCGTCGGGCGCAGCAATACGCCAGGCATCGGCGAGCCGCTGACCGCGCTCGCCGCGTGCATCGCAAAGCTCGGCCTCGAAGTCGTGTTCGAAGCCGACACCGCCGCCGAAATCGGCGTGACCGACTATCCGGCGCTGCGTCTCGCCGAGATCGGCGCGCGCGCCGACGTCGCCGTGGTGCTCGGCGGCGACGGCACGATGCTCGGCATCGGCCGCCAGCTCGCGCCGTATCGCACGCCCTTGATCGGCATCAACCACGGGCGCCTCGGCTTCATCACGGACATTCCGATCTCCGACATGCGCGAGATCGTGCCGCAGATGCTGTCCGGCAATTTCGAGCGCGAGGAGCGCGTGCTGCTCGAAGCGCGCATCGTGCGCGACGGCACGCCGATCTACCACGCGCTCGCGTTCAACGACGTAGTGGTCAACCGCAGCGGCTTCTCGGGCATGGCGGAGTTGCGCGTGTCGGTCGACGGACGCTTCATGTACAACCAGCGCTCGGACGGCCTGATCGTCGCGACGCCGACCGGCTCGACCGCGTACGCGCTGTCCTCGCAGGGGCCGATCCTGCATCCGCAACTACAGGGCATCGTGCTCGTGCCGATCGCGCCGCACGCGCTGTCGAACCGGCCGATCGTGCTGCCGGACGAATCGAAGGTCGGCATCCAGATCGTTTCCGGGCGCGAAGTGAACGTCAATTTCGACATGCAGTCGTTCACGTCGCTGGAGCTCGGTGACACGATCGAGGTGCGCCGTTCGCGCCACACGGTGCCGATGCTGCATCCGGTCGGCTACAGCTACTACGCGACGCTACGCAAGAAGCTGCACTGGCACGAGTACCCGTCGCACGAAGAAGACCCGCGGCCGTAAGCGGCACTTTGATTTCGCACGCCGCCGCGGCCGCCACCCGAATCCCAAGCTCACCCGACGACCTCCATGCTTCGCCACCTCTCGATACGCGACTTCGTCATCGTCGCCGCGCTCGACCTCGAATTCGACAGCGGCTTTACCGTTTTCTCGGGCGAAACCGGCGCCGGCAAATCGATCCTGATCGACGCGCTCGCGCTGGCACTAGGCGCGCGCGCCGAGGCGAGCGTCGTGCGCACCGGCGAGAGCCGCGCCGACATCACCGCGGAGTTCGAGACGCACGCACAGGTCGATCAATGGCTCGACACGCAGGCGCTCGGCGCGGCCGACGACGGCCAGCACGGCGGCACCGTGATGCTGCGGCGGGTGGTCGATGCGAACGGCCGCTCGCGCGCGTTCATCAACGGTACGGCGGCCACGCTCGCGCAGCTGCGCGAGGTCGGCGAGATGCTCGTCGATATTCACGGCCAGCACGCGCACCAGTTGCTGATGCGCCCGGACGCGCAGCGCGAGCTGTTCGACACGCACGCGGGTCTGTCCGACCTGGCCGCCGCCGTCACGCGCGCGTGGCGCACGTGGCGCGACAAGGCGCAGGCCGTCGAGCAGGCGCAAACGCGCGATCGCGAGCTGCAACTCGAACGCGAGCGACTCGCGTGGCAACTCACCGAACTCGACAAGCTCGCGCCACAGCCGGGCGAATGGGAAGAAGTCAACACCGAGCATCGGCGGCTGTCGCATTCCGCGAATCTGATCGACGGCGTGCAGGGAGCGCTCGGCGCGCTGTCCGAATCGGACGACGCGATGATCACGCATCTCGGCTCGATCGTGTCGAAGGTGCGCGACCTCGCGGAGATCGACCCAGCGCTGAACGACGTGCTCGCTGCGCTCGAACCGGCCGAAATCCAGTTGCAGGAAGCCGCGTATTCGCTGAGCCACTACGCGCAGAAGCTCGAGCTCGATCCGGAGCGGCTCGCGCAGGTCGAAAAGCGCCTCGACGCCCTGCACTCGGCTGCGCGCAAGTTTCGCCTGCGGCCTGAGACGCTGCCGGAAGAACACGCAGAGCGGCGCAAGCAGTTGGCCGCGCTCGACGCCGCCGCCGACCTCGACGGCCTGCGCGCCGCCGAGGCGCAAGCGAAGGAAGTGTTCGTCGCCGAGGCGAAAAAGCTGTCGAAGGCACGCGCGAAAGCAGGCAAGGCGCTCGGCGAGGCGGTCACGACCGGCATGCAGGAACTGTCGATGAAAGGCGGCAGCTTCGAGGTCGCGCTGGTGCCGCTGCCCGAAGGCGGCGCGCACGGGCTCGAGCAGATCGAGTTTCGCGTCGCCGCTCATGCCGGCGTGCCGCTGCGGCCGCTCGCGAAGGTTGCGTCAGGCGGCGAACTCGCGCGTATCAGTCTCGCGCTCGCAGTGATCGCGAGCGCGGCCAGCCCGACACCGACCCTGATCTTCGACGAAGTGGATACGGGCATCGGCGGCGGCGTGGCCGAAGTGGTCGGACGGCTATTGCATCAGCTCGGCGAGGCGCGCCAGGTGCTGTGCGTGACCCATCTGCCGCAGGTCGCCGCGCGCGGCGATCATCATTTCCAGGTCGCAAAGACGAGCAACGGCACCGGCGGCACGCTCAGCAGCGTGAGCTCGCTCGACAAGGCGAGCCGCATCGAGGAAGTCGCGCGCATGCTCGGCGGCCTCGAAATCACGGCGACCACGCGCAAGCACGCGAAGGAAATGCTGGCCGCCTGACATTGCGCCGCGCATAGGCGGCCGCACACGGCTGAGTCGGCTTGGCCGGGACGTCACACCGATCCCGGCCGCGCATGATGCGCTACGCGAAGTGCGTGAGCGCCATTACCCAAACACCCTCTTCAACAACGCCAGCACCGCCTCGCGCTCGGCCGAGACCAGCGCCGGATCGACCCGCGCCTTCTCCATCCCATCGAGCCGCAGCGTGTGCTGCAGCTTGCGATAGCGCCGATAGGCGGCGCCGACCGTCTCCGCTTCCGCTTCGCTCATCAGCCCGAAACGCGACACCTCACGCAGCAGCGCGATATTGCCGGTATTGCGGATCAGCTCGGGATCGCGCGCCGCATGCAGCAGCACCCAGTACTGCACGGTGAACTCGATATCGACCATGCCGCCGCGGTCGTGCTTCAGGTCGAACAGCGCCGGCGTATGGTTCGGATGTCCCGCCTCGACACGCGCGCGCATCTCGACGATCTCTTTCGCGAGCGGCGCCGCTTCGCGCGGCGTCGTCAGCACCTGTTCGCGGATCGCCTCGAACTTCGCGCCGATCTCCGGATCGCCCGCGCAGTAGCGCGCACGCGTCAGCGCCTGATGCTCCCACACCCACGCGGTATTCGCCGCGTCGCCCTCGCGCAGCTGGTAGCGGCGGAACGCATCGAGGTCGGTGACGAGCAGGCCCGACTCGCCGTTGGGTCGCAGCCGCAGGTCGATGTCGAACAATGTGCCGGCGCCGGTCGCGGTGGTCAGCCATGTGATCAGGCGCCGTGTGTAGGTTGCGTAGACGTCGGCGGCGGCATCGTCGGGATCGTCGTACAGGAAGATCAGGTCGAGGTCCGACGCGTAGCCGAGCTCCTTGCCGCCGAGCTTGCCGTAGGCGATCACCGCGAAGCGCGGCACGTCGCGATGACGTTTGGCCAACTGCTTCCACACGGCTTCGATCGTCACGTCGAGCACTGCGTCGGCGAGCTCGGACAGCCGGTCGCTGACGTGCTCGACGGACAGCTTGCCGGCAAGATCGATCAGCAGAATGCGGAACACCTCGGCCTGATGCGCGTGACGCAACAGATCCATCTGCTGCTCGACGCCATCGGCGGCGCCGAGCCGCAAACGCAACGTACGCTTGAATTCAGCCCAGTCGAACGGACTGTTGATCGCCTCGACGTCGAGCAGCTCGTCGAGCAGTTGCGGATGGCGGATCAGATAGCCGGCCGCCCAGCGCGAGCCGCCCAGCACCGACAGCACCTGGTGCAGCGCCTGCGGATACTCGGTCAGAAGCGCCAGATACGCGCCGCGCCGGCTCACCGCTTCGAGCAGATCGAACAGGCGCGCGACCGTATCGCCGCGCCGCCCGGCCGGCTCCAGCGTGCGCGCGGCTTCGAGCGCGCGCTGCGCGACGATGTCGAAACGCTGCCGGCTGCGCTCGTTCAGGCCCGCGTAGCGCGACGAGCGCCACACCGCCTGCAGCCGGGCGAGCAGCTCACCGGGCTCGGCCACCCCCAGTTCGACGAGGCGCGCGCGCAGTGCGTCGTCGGCGCTATCGTCGGCGAGCGCGCTGCTCCATACCCACGCGGCCGCGCCGTCCTCGGGCGCGCCGCAACCGTCGCGGCCGCCCACCTTGTCGGCGAAAATCTGGTCGAACTGCTGTTCGACGAACTCGCGATGCGCGTCGAGCTTCGTCATCAATTGCGGGTAGTCGTCGCAGCCCATCGCGCGCGCGAGCGCCATGCGGTCTTCGGCATCGATGGGCATTGCGTGGGTCTGCGCGTCGTTGCGATATTGCAAACGATGCTCGAGCTCCCGCAGAAAGCGATACGCCTGCGACAGCTTCACGCACACCGACGGGTCCATTAACCCATGCGTGGCCGCGTGGCGCAGCACGGCGAGCGTCGGCCGCACGCGAAAGCCGGCGTCCTGGCCGCCGCGGATCAGCTGGAACACCTGCGCGCTGAATTCGATTTCACGGATGCCGCCACGGCCGAGCTTGATGTCGTCGGCCTTGTCGGGGCGCATCGACGCGCGGCGCTGCGCCTCCTGGCGGATCTGCAGATGCAGCGCGCGAATCGCGCTGATCACGCCGAAATCCAGATAGCGTCGATAGACGAACGGCGTGACGATCGCCCCGAGCTGCTTCTGCAGCCGCTGCGCCGAGGCGCTCGCGCCCTCGGACACGAGCCGGCCCTTGATCCACGCGTAGCGCTCCCACTCGCGGCCCTGCACATAGAAATACTCTTCGAGCATGCCGAGGCTGCATACGAGCGGCCCCGAATCGCCGTTCGGCCGCAGACGCATATCGACGCGAAACACGTAGCCGTCGGCGGTGACTTCGGCGAGCGCGCCGATCAGCCGCTTGCCGAGCCGCGTGAAGAACTCCTGGGTCGCGAGCGGCGAGCGCTGGCCGCCGGCGGTCTCGCCGTCGTCCTCATAGACGAAGATCAGGTCGATATCCGACGACACGTTCAGCTCGCGCCCGCCGAGCTTGCCCATACCGACCACGCCGAGCGTGAGCCGTTCGCCCTGCTGGTCGCGCGGCTCGCCGTACAGCGCTTCGAGCTCGGCGCTCAGCACCGTCAGCGCGCGCTGGATCGTCGTTTCCGCGAGATCGGTCATCGCGCCGGTGACTTCGGCGATATCGGCTTCGCCGGCCAGGTCGCGCTCCATCACCGCGCAGAATACTTCGGTGCGCAGCTGGCGCAGCGCGCGCTTCAGCGCATCTTCGTTGACCGGTGCACCGGCTGGGCCCGCCGCCTCGGCGCACAGTTCGTCGAGACGCGCGTCGATGCGCTCGCGCGTCAGCGGTTCGTCGGCCAGCGCGCCGACATGCGCGACCAGTTGCGGGCGGGCCGCGGCGGCGCGCGCGGCATAGTGCGAATAGCTGGAACTCAGGAGGGTGGCGTCGGTCATCAAAAATCTGGCTCGCTCGTTGCTTGATCGAATTTGTCCGGCGGTATTCCGACGGTGTCCGGGTATCGTTCCGGGGTCGTTGTCGTGACGTTGCGTCGTGCCATCGGCACGCGGCGACAAGCGTGCCGGACGCCGTGCCGGATGGCCTCGCCAATCCGCGTCACGGGCCGTCGGACAGGGTTTGCAGGAGGTCCGCCGACGCTTTCCCGTGTGATACATTTCGTCGTTAACACGCAAAACTACCATACGCCCAGCCGCCGCAGCATGTCCGAGCGAAACGAATCCGCCGACCCGCAAGCCCCCCCGCAGGTCCGGCATGTGAGCGGAAGCGACCACATCGTGCTGCGTCGGACGTTGCGCGTGCTCGCCACGCTCGCGCTCGTCCTCTATTTCATCGCGGGCGGACTGTTTCTGGGTTTGCGCTACGTGGTGCTGCCGCGCGTCGACACGTTCCGGCCGCGCATCGAAGCCGCGGTCTCCGACAAGCTGCGCACCCAATTCACGATCGGCCGGCTCGCGCCGCACTGGAGCGGCTTCCAGCCAGGGCTCGATGTCACGAACCTCGTCATCCGCGATCACGACGGCCTACCCGCGCTGACGATTCCGCACGCCACCGCGTCGGTGTCCTGGCGCTCGTTGTGGGAGTTTCATCTGGCGCTCTCGAGCCTGATCGTCGATCAGCCGGACGTGCTGGTGTCGCGCAGCGAGGACGGCGTGCTGTCGGTCGCGGGCGTGCCGGTGCCGACGCGCCACAGCGGCAACGACGCGCTGTCCACCTGGTTGTTGCGTCAGCAGGCGATCGTCGTGCGCGGCGGCGTGCTGCGCTGGCGCGATGCGACGCGCAACGAATCCGAACTGGCGCTGCGCGACATCCGCCTCGCGATCCTCAATGACGGCCGCGACCACCGCATGGCGCTGCAGGCGCCACCCGACGGCCAGGTGCTGAAAGGCCCGCTCGACTTCCGCACGTACTTCCGCCACGCGCCGCTCTCCGCGATCGGCAAGCCGATCAACTGGAGCGGGCAGGTGTACATGTCGACGGGCCCGGTCGATCTGCCGACGCTCGCGCGCTACATCCAGTTCCCGATCGAGACGTTCGCCGGCCGCATCGACAATGCAATCTGGATCGACTTCAGCGAAGGCCGCATGACCCAGGCGACCGGCCAGTTGAACGGCAACGACGTCGCGATGCGCGTGCGCCCGACCCAGCCAAGGCTGCTCGTGCCAGTCGCGCACTTTCTGTGGCGTGTCGAGGCGAACGAAGGCGAGTACCGGCTGCAGCTGTCGGACCTGCGTGCCGAGCTCGGCCAGCCGCCGCTCGAAGACGGCACGCCGCTCACGCGCATCCTGCGCTTCCGGACCCTCGACAGCCGCTACCGGATGGCGTCGCAGCAGCATGGGCAGCTTTTGAGCGTCAGCGGCGATCGCGTCGATCTCGGCATCCTCGCCGAATTCAGCCGCGCGCTGCCGCTGCCGCGGCACTTTCTCAATGAACTCGTGCGCATCAATCCGCGCGGGCGCGTCGCGAACTACGTGATCGAGCTCGAGCGCGGCAAGCCGGAATCCGGAGAAGTGGGCAGCGACCATCGGCCCACGGGTGTTGAACCGATCGAGCGTTATCGCTTCAAGGGCGATTTGCAGGGCATCAGCTTTGCCGCCCAGGAGCCGGGGCCGGGCCTGACGCCGCGGGGCCACCCGCGCGCCGGCGTTCCCGGCATCGAAAACCTGTGGGGCAACGTCGACGCCGATGAAAAAGGCGGTCACGCGAACCTCGATACGACCAACGTGGCGATCACGCTGCCGGGCGTGTTCGACGATCCGCGTCTCACGCTTGCGCGTCTGCACGGCCGCGCCGACTGGACGATGGGCACGAAGGCACCGGGCGACACGCGTCCCGCGTTCGCGGTCAAGCTCAACGATTTCAGCGTATCGAACCCTGACGTCGAGGCGAGCGCGACTGCGAGCTACAGCAATCCCGGCCACGGCCGCGGCTCGCTCGACCTGAAAGCCGACTTCCAGCGCGCGCAGGTGACGCACATCGCCCGCTATCTGCCGACCGCGGTCAGCGAAAAGCTGCGCATTTACCTCGGCCACGGCTTGCAGGCTGGCGTGTCGCGTGGCGGCACGATCGAAGTGCACGGCGACCTGACCAAGTTCCCCTACGCGCGCGACCCCGACGCCGGCATCTTCCGCATCGTCGCGCCGTTCACCGGCGGCAAGTTCGATCCGACGCCGTTCCCGCCGCGCAACATGCGCAACGGCACGCCAAACGTTTGGCCGCCGCTCGACGGCATCGACGGCGTGTTCGAGCTCAAGCAGAACGTGCTGCGCTTCGACATCGACCGCGGCCGTTACAAGCGCGTCGCGCTAACCGGCGTGAACGGCCGCATCGACGACCTCGGCACCAAAGGCTCGAACCTCACCATAGAGGGCAACGGCCGCGGCCCGCTCGCCGATATGCTCGACTACGTGAACGGCAGCTCGCTCGGCATCATGGCGCGGCACCAGACCGAAAAGATTCGCGCGGAAGGGCCCGCGTCGCTCGCGCTGAAGCTGACGATCCCGCGTACGCCGAAGCCGCATATCGGCGTGGAAGGCGCGCTCGGCTTCCAGAACAATCGCCTGAGCGTGAGCAATGCGCCGTCGCTGTCGCAGCTGAACGGCCGGGTGCGCTTCACCGAACGCACGGCCGAGGTCGAGCGGCTCTCCGGCCAGTTCCTCGGCGGTGACGTGCATGCGAACGGCGGCTTGCGGCAAGACGGCACGTACGCGCTCGCGCTCAATGGCCACATCGCCGTCGATGCCGCGCGCGAACTGCATCTGCATGGCCCGGCCGCACAGGTGCTCACGCATATGAGCGGCAGCGCGCCTTATGCATTGCGCGTCACCGGCGCGAAGGGCCGCCTGCCCGAGGTCAGCGCCAACTCTGATCTGAGCGGCCTCGGCCTCGATTTTCCAGCGCCGTTCAAAAAGACTGCCGGCACGCCGATGCCGCTGCACTTCTCGGTCAATCCGTCGACGGTGCCGGGCGAAGCCGGCCTCGAACGCGCCGACCTGACGTTGGGGCCGGTCGCCGCCGCGTATCTGCTGCGCTATCGGCCCAACGCGCAGCCGCGTACGTCACCGACCGTCGTGCGCGGCGCGATCGGCGTGAACCGGCCGGTCGACCTGCCGTCCGAGGGCGTGGTCGCCGCGGTGGACATCAAGGAGTTCAACGCCGACGCCTGGCGCGTGCTCGCCGCGCAGCTGCGCGCGGGCGTGAGCGCGGACGGGGCGAATGGCGTGAACGGCGGTGCGAACGGCGGCAATATCGCCAGCAGCGCGGCCACACCCGCCGCCGCGCCTACGGCCGTGCCGAATCCCATGCTCACGCAGTTCCTGCCGAACCGCTTCGCGCTGCACATCGACATGCTTACGCTGCTCAAGCGTCACTGGGACAACGTGATCGTCGGCGCGTCGCACGCGGACCGCACCTGGCAGGCGAACATCGCGTCGAATCAGGTGTCAGGCCACGTGTCGTGGCTGCCGGGAGCGACCCGCGAATCGCCGGGCGAACTGCAGGCGCGCTTCGCGCGCGTCGTGATTCCGTCGGTCGCGGACAAGGACCTGCTCGGTCCGGCGATGTCGGCGCCCGCGCTGAACATGCCGTCGATCGATCTGGTCGTAAACGAACTGATCGTGCACGATCGCAACGTCGGCCGGCTCGAGGTCGACGCGCACAACTTCGAAGAAAACGGCGTGCCGGTCTGGCAGCTCGACAAGCTCGACGTGACGAACCCCACCGCGACGCTGACCGCGACCGCGAACTGGCGCACCTCGACCGAACTGCCCACCTCGGCCGACGAAGCCATGCCGCGCCGCACCGTGTTCGATTTCAAGCTCGACATCAAGGATGCCGGCGCGATGCTCGAGCGCTTCGGTCTGCCGAGGACGCTCAGGGGCGGCACCGGCTCGATTCAGGGCAAGGCCGTGTGGCAGGGCGGCCCGACCACGATCGACTATTCGACGCTGAACGGCAACCTCGCGCTTGATCTACACCACGGTCAGATCCTGAAGGTCGATCCGGGCGTCGCGACGCTGCTCGGCGTGCTGAGCCTACAGAGCCTCGCGCGCATCGCCACACTCAATTTCCGCGATGTGATCGGCGAGGGCCTGCCGTTTTCGAGCGTGACGGGTACCGCGCAGATTCATGACGGCATCGCCCGCACCGACAACTTCAGGATGGTGACCGCGCCGGCCCGCGCCGAGATGGTGGGCTCGGTCGACATCGCGCAGAAGACCCAGGACCTGCATCTGCACGTGGTGCCGACCGTCAGTGCCGGCTCCGCGGTGATCGCCGCGACGGTCATCAATCCGCTGATCGGCCTCGGCGCGCTGATCGCCGATATCGCGTTCACACATGGGGTGTCGCACGTATTCGCGCGCGACTACGCGATCACCGGCTCGTGGTCGAAACCGCACGTCGAGCGGGTGACGGGCGAACGGGGTAAGATTGACGCTCCGGCTTCGGCCGTGGAAGCGCACTGAGCTCCGGCTTGCCTGGCGCCGCCGTCTCGAACCACGCGGCCGCTCGTGCCGCTCTATCGACTCAATGCGCCAATGGGGCCGAGCCAGCCCAGAACCATGCATGCGGCGCCCGCGCTTCACACCGCCGCCCGCCGGGAGTCTTTCGACACGCTCATGAGCGAAACACACGTCACTTCATCCGCATCCGACGCAACGTCCAGCGGCCTTGTAGCCAGCCCCTTCCGGGTCGCCGCGCTGCAGATGGTCAGCTCGCCGGATCGCGATCGCAATCTCGCCGACGCAGAGCGCCTGATCACCGAAGCCGCCGCCGACGGCGCGCAACTCGTGCTGCTCCCCGAGTATTTCTGTTTCATGGGCTTCAAGGACACCGACAAGCTCGCCGTGCGCGAGCCGCATCAGGACGGCCCGATCCAACGCTTTCTCGCCGACGCCGCGCGCCGCCACCAGATCTGGGTGATCGGCGGCACCCTGCCGCTGAACGCACCGGAGCCGTCGCGCGTACTGAACACGACGCTGGTGTTCGACCCGAACGGCAACGAGGCCGCGCGCTACGACAAGATCCACCTGTTCAACTTCGCAAAGGGCGAAGAGTCGTTCGACGAAGCGCGCACGATTCGACCCGGCACCTCGGTGCAAAGCTTCGAGGCGCCATTCGGCCGGGTCGGCCTGTCGGTCTGCTACGATCTGCGCTTTCCCGAGCTGTACCGGCGCATGGGCGACTGCGCGCTGATCGTGGTGCCGTCCGCGTTTACCTACACGACCGGCCGCGCGCATTGGGAGCTGCTGCTGCGCACTCGCGCGATCGAAAACCAGTGCTACGTGCTCGCCGCGGCGCAAGGCGGCAAACATGAAAACGGCCGCCGCACCTGGGGACACAGCATGCTGATCGACCCGTGGGGCGAGATCGTCGCGGTGCGCGACGAGGGCGCCGGCGTGGTCGCGGGCAACCTCGAACGCGCGCGCATCGACGAAGTGCGGCAGAGCCTGCCGGCATGGCGTCATCGCGTGCTGACCTGAAACCGACATTGAAACTGCGGCGCCTGCCACGCATATAGCGACGCAGGCGCTCCCCGACCCCTTCGTATCGAGCAGAACATACTTCGCATGAACATCATCGAACCCGGTATCCGTAATCTCGCCGCCGCCAAGGACATCCTCCTCACGCCCTATGGTCTCGACGAATCGCTGCTCACGCGCACGCTCGCCGAAATCTTCACGCACCGCGTCGACTACGCGGACCTGTACTTCCAGACCACCCGCAGCGAAGCGTGGAGTCTCGAGGAAGGCATCGTGAAGTCGGGCAGCTTCAGCATCGATCAGGGCGTCGGCGTGCGCGCCGTGTCGGGCGACCGCACCGCGTTCGCCTACTCGGACGACCTGTCGCCCGAAGCGATCCGACAGGCGGCCATCGCCACACGCGCGATCGCCAAGGCAGGCGGCGGCAAGCAGAAGATCAAGGTGGCGTCGTCGCTGACCGGCATCGCCGGGCGCGATCTGTACCTGCCGTCCGACCCGCTGCATTCGCTCGACGCCACCGCCAAGGTCAAACTGCTCGAGCGCATCGAGCAGATGGCACGCGGCCGCGACCCGCGCATCCAGCAGGTGATGGCGGGCCTCGCCGGCGAATACGACGTGGTGCTGGTCGCGCGCAGCGACGGCGGCTTCGCGGCCGACATCCGGCCGCTCGTGCGTGTCTCGGTGACAGTGATCGCCGAGCAGAACGGCCGCCGCGAAATCGGCAGCGGCGGCGGCGGCGGCCGTTTCGACTACGGCTATTTCACCGATGAAGTGTTGTCGCGCTATGTCGACGATGCGGTGCACGCCGCTCTCGTCAATCTCGACGCGCGTCCGGCGCCGGCCGGCGCGATGACCGTCGTGCTCGGGCCGGGCTGGCCCGGCGTGCTGCTGCACGAGGCGATCGGCCACGGGCTCGAGGGCGACTTCAACCGCAAAGGGTCGTCGGCATTCGCGGGACGCATCGGCGAGCAGGTCGCCGCGAAGGGCGTCACCGTGGTCGACGACGGCACGCTGCCGAATCGTCGCGGCTCGCTCAATATCGACGACGAAGGCAATCCGACCCAGTGCACGACGCTGATCGAGGACGGCATCCTGAAGGGCTACATCCAGGACACGCTGAACGCGCGTCTGATGAAGATGCCGGTCACCGGCAACGCACGGCGCGAATCGTACGCGGCGCTGCCGATGCCGCGCATGACCAACACCTACATGCTGAACGGCGACAAGGACCCGCAAGAAATCCTCGCGTCCGTGAAGAACGGCCTCTATGCGGTGAACTTCGGCGGCGGTCAGGTCGACATCACGAACGGCAAATTCGTGTTCTCGGCCTCCGAGGCGTACATGATCGAGGACGGCAAGATCACGTATCCGGTCAAGGGCGCGACGCTGATCGGCAGCGGACCGGAATCGCTGAAGTACGTCACGATGATCGGCAACGACATGAAGCTCGATTCGGGCGTGGGCGTGTGCGGCAAGGAAGGCCAGAGCGTGCCGGTGGGCGTCGGTCAACCGACGCTGCGCATCGAGCGGATGACCGTCGGCGGCACCGCCTGATTTCGTCGCGGATGCACGCTTCGCGCACGCAAGGCGCGAAGCGTGCGGGTTTTCCGCATTTTTCGACGCCCCAGCTTGTCAGCCGAGCCTGTACCGGGTTATAAAGTCACTCACCCTTTTTGACCAGCGACGCATTCACTTCGCCATGTCCGCCAAATTTTATTTTTACTTTTTTTGGTATCTCAGACCGCTGGCGGATCGAGAGGGGTGTTAGTGCACGCAGGACACCGAGAATTCCCGAAAAACCGCCAGCTAGCCTGGCGGTTTTTTTTCGTCTCACGTTTTTCGATACCTGACTGACATTTTGTCGTTGACCATTTTTTGATCGTCGTCCGCTCTGGCCTCGCTGTTTGATCGCTGACTGATCGCCTCCGTTGCCCGCGCGAACACGCTACGAACCGATTCAGGAGAACAACATGCCCCCGCACAATACCGATGATGTCCGCATCCGCGAATTGAAGGAACTCACGCCGCCCGCTCACCTGATCCGCGAATTTGCCTGCGACGAGAAGGTTTCCAACGTGATCTACGACTCGCGCACCGCGATGCATCGCATTCTGCACGGCATGGACGATCGTCTGATCGTCGTGATCGGCCCGTGCTCGATTCACGATCCGAAGGCCGCGATCGAATACGCGGGGCGTCTGATCGAGCAGCGCAAGCGCTTGGCCGGCGAACTCGAAGTCGTGATGCGCGTGTACTTCGAAAAGCCGCGTACGACGGTGGGCTGGAAGGGTCTCATCAACGACCCGCATATGGACAACAGCTTCAAGATCAACGAAGGGCTGCGCACCGCGCGCGAGCTGCTTCTGCGCATCAACGAACTCGGCCTGCCGGCCGGCACCGAGTACCTCGACATGATCAGCCCGCAGTACATCGCGGATCTGATCTCGTGGGGTGCCATCGGCGCGCGCACGACCGAATCGCAGGTGCACCGCGAGCTGGCTTCGGGACTGTCGTGCCCGGTCGGCTTCAAGAACGGCACGGACGGCAACGTGAAGATCGCCGTCGACGCGATCAAGGCCGCCTCGCAGCCGCACCATTTCCTGTCGGTCACGAAGGGCGGCCACTCGGCGATCGTATCGACCGCGGGCAACGAGGACTGCCACGTGATTCTGCGCGGCGGCAAAACGCCGAACTACGACGCCGACAGCGTCAACGCGGCCTGCGCGGACATCGGTAAGGCGGGCCTCGCCGCGCGTCTGATGATCGATGCGAGCCACGCCAACAGCTCGAAGAAGCACGAGAACCAGATTCCTGTGTGCGCGGACATCGGCCGTCAGATTGCCACGGGTGACGAGCGGATCGTCGGCGTGATGGTGGAGTCGCATCTCGTCGCGGGCCGCCAGGATCTACAAGAAGGCCGCGAGCTCACGTACGGGCAGAGCATTACCGATGCGTGCATCGGCTGGGATGAGAGCGTCGCCGTGCTCGAAGGCCTTGCCGAAGCGGTCAGGCAGCGCCGTGTCGCACGCGGCAGCGGCAACTGAACACCTGCCCCGCGGCCACTGCGGGGGCTTGTCGGCAGTCCGTGGAAGAAATCCGGTTCAATATCGAACCGGGTTTTTTATTGGCCCTTCGGACGAATGGTAGTCAGCCTGCCGCCTCGATATCGTCATAGCTCGTTGCCTGGTCGCTTACACGCTTGACCAGGCTGGAGAGTGCGTATAAGATTTTATACACGAGGTGGCGATGGAGCAGGAAAAAGAAATTCGCTGGTTAGGCTCCAGCTACCGTGATTTGCTCGTTTTTCCCGACGAAGCACGTCGTCTCGCAGGGTTTCAGCTTCACAAGATTCAGTCAGGACTCGACCCTGACGACTGGAAACCGTTCGAGTCTATCGGCGCGGGAACGCGCGAAATTCGCATCAGAGACCAGGACGGCATTTTTCGCGTGATGTACGTGACCAAATACGCCGAAGCGCTGTACGTGCTGCATTGCTTTCAGAAGAAAACGCAGAGGCTCAGACCGCGCGACAGAAAAATTGCCGAAATGCGCTACCGCGCCATCACCCATTACAGGACCACCCAGCCATGACGATCGACACCAACATTCGTCACGTAACGCGAGCCGGCGCGAACGTGTTCCTCGAACTCGGTTTTTCCGCCGAGGAAGCGAAGCGCCTTCACGATGCGTCGCAAAAGCAGATCAACGACACGCGGCTGCTCAAGGAACAGCTGATGACCGAGCTGTCCACGTGGATCGAACAGCATCATCTGAAGCAGGCCGAGGCGGCCGAAATTCTGATGGTGTCGCGCCCGCGCGTGTCCGACGTCGTCAACAAGAAAACCAACAAGTTCACGATCGACACGCTCGTGGAAATGCTGAGCCGCATCGGCAAGCCGGTCACGCTCGCCGTCGGTTGAGCGTCGGCTCGTGCGAAGCACCGTGCGGGTCCATGCGCACATGTGCGTCGCCATTCAAGGCGCGCCGCGATCGTGCTGCCAGAGCACGTCGGTGCCGCCGTCCGCGCGATTGAGCACGCGCGCCAGCACGAACAGCAGATCGGACAGCCGGTTCACGTACTGACGTGGCGCCGCGTTCAGCGCCTCGTGTTCGCCAAGCGCGACGATCGCCCGCTCCGCGCGGCGGCAAACGGTACGGCACACATGCGCGAGCGCGGCCGCGCGCGAACCGCCCGGCAGAATGAATTCCTTCAGCGGCGGCAGCGTGGCGTTGTAGTCGGCGAGCCAACCGTCGAGCTGCGCGAGATGCTGTTCGGTAATCATCGTGTGACCGGGAATGCACAGCTCGCCGCCCAGATCGAACAGGTCGTGCTGGATTGCGACCAGCGCCGCGCGCACGTTCTCGGGCAGCTTCTCGCACAACAGCACGCCGAGATTCGAATTGAGTTCGTCGACGTCGCCAATCGCGGCGATACGCGCGCTGTCCTTGCGCACGCGGCGGCCGTCGCCGAGACCGGTGGTGCCGTCGTCGCCGGTGCGAGTGGTGATCTTGCTGAGGCGATTGCCCATGACGTCTCCCATGCATTAGTGACGATGCTGCCAGCTGGTTTGTCCATATTGCACGCATCGCGAAATCGCCGCCATTATATGAGCGGAAGCCGGCCCAGCGCCGCCTGGTGGGCGAACGGCGTAAAATGAAACAGTTGCTGCAAACAGACCGTTATCTAAAGAAACTTTCATGGGACCGGAGTAAGCGCTGTAGCGCTAACTCCGGTCGACACAGGAGACATGCGTGAACCATCCCGTGCCGCCGGCGCCGCTACGCCGGCCGTTTCCCGCCGCATTGCTGAATCAGCTCAAAGCCGCTTTCGGCGATCGAGTCTCCGTTGCCGAAGCCGTGCGTGCGCACCACGGCCGCGACGAATCACCGTTCGATCCGCAACTGCCTGACGCCGTCGTGTTCGCGCGTACAACCGAAGACGTGCAAACCGCCGTCAAGCTGTGCGGCCAGTACGACGTGCCGATCATTCCGTACGGCAATGGCTCGTCGCTCGAAGGACATCTGCTTGCCGTGCAAGGCGGCGTGTCGATCGATCTGTCGGAAATGAACCGGGTGTTGTCGATCAACGCCGAAGACCTGACCGTCACCGTCGAGCCCGGCATCTCGCGCAAGCAACTGAACGAAGCGCTGCGCGACACCGGCCTGTTCTTCCCGATCGACCCCGGCGCGGACGCGAGCATCGGCGGGATGTCGGCAACCCGCGCGTCGGGTACCAACGCCGTGCGCTACGGCACGATGCGCGAGAACGTGCTCGGCCTGACGGTCGTGCTCGCCGATGGCCGCGTGATCAAGACCGGCTCGCGCGCGCGCAAATCGTCGGCGGGGTACGACCTCACGCGCCTGTTCGTCGGCTCGGAAGGCACACTCGGCGTGATAACGGAAATCACGCTGCGCCTCTATCCGCAGCCGGAGGCGGTGTCGGCCGCGGTGTGCACGTTCCCGTCGATGGGCGATGCGGTGCGCGCGGTCATCGAGACGATCCAGATCGGCGTGCCGATCGCGCGTGTCGAGTTCGTCGATTCGCTTGCGATCCGCTCGATCAATCGCCATTCGAATCTGACACTGCGCGAAGCGCCCACATTGTTCTTCGAATTTCACGGCACCGAGGCCGGCGTCAAGGAACAGGCCGAACTCGTGCAGGAAATCGCCGCACAGAATGCCGGTGAAGGCTTCGAATGGGCGACGCGCCCCGAAGACCGCAGCCGTCTGTGGAACGCGCGTCACAGCGCCTATTTCGCGATGCTGCAACTGAAGCCCGGCTCGCGCGCGGTGACCACCGACGTCTGTGTGCCGATCTCGCGTCTCGCGGAGTGTGTGATCGAAACGGAGCAGGATCTGTTGGCGTCGCCGCTGCCCTGCCCGATCGTCGGCCATGTCGGCGACGGAAACTTTCACGTCGCGATCCTGATCGACCCGGACAAGCCCGAAGAGCTCGAGGAAGCCGAGCGCCTGAACCATCGCATCGTGCAGCGCGCGCTGCGGATGGACGGCACCTGCACCGGCGAGCATGGCATCGGCCTGCACAAGATGGGCTTTCTGCTCGAGGAGCACGGCGCCGTCGCGGTCGACACGATGCGCTCCATCAAGCACGCGCTAGACCCTCGCAATCTGATGAACCCGGGCAAGATTTTCACCTGGGCGGCGGCCTGATCGACACTGCGCATGGCGACCGCGGCAAACCGCTGACACGCCCAGCGGCAACCGCGCCAAGCTGAACACGCAAGTGATGCGAAGCAGGCAGCACGAAACAGCCGGCTCGAACCAGCAAGCCGGACCGGCGCAAGCCACGAGGAGACAACTCACATGAACGCACCCGCTGAACTGTCGGCCGAAGTCCTCGCGCGGCGTCAGCGCGAAGTCGTGCAGGCGCTGATGGCCGTGTTGCCGACCCACTGTCTGCTGTATCGCGAAGAAGACACCGTCGCGTACGAATGCGACGGACTCGCCGCGTACCGGCGTCTGCCGCTCGCGGTCGTGTTGCCGGAAACCGAGTCCCAGGTGCAGCGCATCGTGCAGATCTGCCATCGCCTCGAGGTACCCATCGTGCCGCGCGGCGCGGGCACCGGCCTGTCCGGCGGCGCGATGCCGATTCGGCACGGCGTGGTGGTATCGCTCGCGCGCTTTCGCAAGATCGTCGAAGTCGACTCGTACGCGCGCATCGCGACCGTGCAGCCGGGCGTGCGCAATCTGGCGATCTCCGAAGCCGCGGCGCCGTATGGTCTTTACTATGCGCCGGATCCGTCGTCGCAGATCGCCTGCACGATCGGTGGCAACGTGTCAGAGAATTCGGGCGGCGTGCATTGTCTGAAGTACGGCCTCACCGTGCACAACGTGCTGCGCGTGCGCGCGGTCACGATGGAAGGCGAGATCGTCGAATTCGGCTCGCTCGCGCCTGACGCGCCGGGGCTCGATCTGCTCGCGGTGCTGATCGGCAGCGAGGGCATGTTCGCGATCGTCACCGAGGTCACCGTCAAGCTGATCCCGAAGCCGCAAACGGCGCAGGTCATCATGGCCAGCTTCGACGACGTCGTCAAAGGCGGCGACGCCGTTGCGGGCATCATCGCGGCGGGCATCATTCCGGCCGGCCTCGAGATGATGGACAAGCCCGCCACGCACGCGGTCGAGGAGTTCGTCAACGCGGGCTACGACCTCGACGCGGCGGCGATCCTGCTGTGCGAATCGGACGGCACGCCCGAGGAAGTCGCGGCCGAGATCGTGCGCATGACCGCGGTGCTGCGCGAGCACGGCGCGACCCGTATCCAGATTTCACGCACGGAAGCCGAGCGCCTGCGCTTCTGGTCCGGGCGCAAGAACGCGTTTCCGGCCGCCGGCCGCATTTCGCCGGACTACTACTGCATGGACGGCACCGTGCCGCGCCGCAGTATCGGGCCGCTGCTCGCGCGCATCGAGGAGATGGAGAAGACCTACCAGTTGCGCTGCATCAACGTGTTCCATGCCGGCGACGGCAACATGCACCCGCTGATCCTGTTCAACGGCAACAACCAGGACGAGTGGCATCGCGCCGAGTTGTTCGGTTGCGACATCCTCGAAGCTTGCGTCGAGCTGGGCGGCACGGTGACGGGCGAGCATGGCGTCGGCATCGAGAAGATCAATTCGATGTGCGTGCAGTTCTCGCCCGAAGAGCGCGACACGTTCCACGCGGTCAAGCGGGCATTCGACGCGCCCGGCCTGTTGAACCCCGACAAGGGCATCCCGACGCGGGCGCGCTGTGCCGAATACGGCAAGATGCACGTGCGCGGCGGGCTGCTGCCTCATCCGGAGCTGCCGCGCTTCTAGCGGCTGGCGTTTGCAGCGCGCATCCGCTCGCCGCGCCCGCGCTGATGCTCGCGCGGCCTGCGCGGCGCTTTGCGCCCGCCCCTCCAGACCGACGCTGCGCCCCGTCATGCGGGTGCGCTCCGGCTTGCCAGCGAGCCGCCGCCCGGTACAATCAAACGAAACACGACGAGCAGGACACCATGGAAGAGGACGACATCGTCGCCGTATGGTCCGAACGCGTGCGGTCGGCCAGCGCCGAGGGACGCGCGCTGCGCATCCGCGGCGGCGGCACCAAAGACTGGTATGGCCAGACGCTGGAAGGTGAGATCCTCGACACGCGCGCTTATCGCGGCATCATTGCGTACGATCCGGCCGAGCTCGTGATCACCGCGCGCGCGGGAACACCGCTGCTGGAAATCGAAGCCGCGCTCGCCGAGCACGACCAGATGCTGCCGTTCGAGCCGCCGCACTTCGGGCCGCAGGCCACCTTCGGCGGCTGCATCGCCGCTGGCATTTCGGGGCCGCGCAGGCCGGCCGTCGGCGCCGCGCGCGACTTCGTGCTCGGCGCCGTCGTGATGAACGGCCAGGGGCAGGTGCTGCACTTCGGCGGCCAGGTCGTCAAGAACGTCGCGGGTTACGACGTGTCGCGGCTGCTCGCGGGCTCGCTCGGCACGCTCGGGCTGATCCTCGAGCTGTCGGTCAAAGTGCTGCCGCGGCCGCAAGTCGAAGCCACGCTGAAGTTCGACATGAACGGCACCGACGCGGTACGCAAGCTCAACGAATGGGGCGGCCGGCCGCTGCCGATCACCGCGAGCGCATGGCGCAACGGCACGCTCGCGGTGCGCCTTGGCGGCGCGGAAGCCGCGGTCAAGGCAGCCCGCACCGGGCTCGGCGGCGAAGTCGTCGATGCGGTCGAAGCTGAACGCTTCTGGGCCGGCCTGCGCGAACAGACCGATTCGTTTTTCGCGGGCATTCCGCCGAAGGCCGCGCTGTGGCGTCTCGCGCTACCGTCGATCACCGAGCCGCTGCAGCTGCCCGGCGCGCAACTGATGGAATGGGGCGGCGGCCAGCGCTGGTGGATCACCGACACCGACGCGCAAACCGTGCGCATCAGCGCGAAACAGGCCGGCGGCCACGCGACCATCTTCCGCGGCGGCCACGGCTACGACCGCAGCGCCGGCGTATTCACACCGCTGCCCGCGCCGCTGATGAAAATCCATCGCGGCCTCAAACATGCATTCGACCCGGCCCGCATCTTCAACCGCGGCCGTCTCTACTCCGACTTCTGAGCGACGCGATGCAAACCAACCTCGCGGACTTCATTCGCAATACGCCCGATGGCAACGAAGCGGACGCCATCCTGCACAAATGCGTGCATTGCGGTTTCTGCACGGCCACCTGCCCGACCTACCAACTGCTTGGCGACGAGCTCGACGGCCCGCGCGGGCGCATCTACCTGATCAAGCAGATGGTCGAAGGCGCGCCGGTCACGCGCAGCACGCAGGTTCACCTCGACCGCTGCCTGACCTGCCGCAATTGCGAGTCGACCTGCCCGTCGGGCGTGCAATATGGGCGGCTCGTCGAAATCGGCCGCAAGCTCACTGAAGAGAAAGTCAAGCGTCCGCTCAATCAGCGGCTGATGCGGCGCCTGCTCGCGAGCGTGCTGCCGAACAGCGCGATCTTCACGCCGGCGATGCGTCTGGGTCAGCACGTGCGCGGCCTGCTGCCGAAGAAGCTGCGCGACAAGGTGCCCGCGCGCCAACGCCCGCTCGCATGGCCGAGCGCAAAACACGAACGCAAGGTGCTGATGCTGGCGGGCTGCGTGCAACCGTCGATGATGCCGAACGTCAACATCGCGACCGCGCGCGTGTTCGATGCGCTCGGCATCGAAACGCTGATCGCGCCCGACGCCGGCTGCTGCGGCGCGATCCGCCTGCATCTCGGCTACCACGACGAAGCGCTCGACGACCTGCGCACGAACATCGACGCATGGTGGCCCTACGTCGAACAGGGCATTGAAGCGATCGTGATGAACGCGTCGGGCTGCGGCGCGACGGTCAAGGAATACGCGCACCTGCTGCGCCTCGATCCGAACTATGCCGAGAAGGCGCGCCGCATCGTCGAATTGACGCGCGACGTCTCCGAGATCCTGCCCGAGTTCGAAGAAAAGCTCGTCGCCATCACGCGCCGCCGCTCGGTACACACGGTCGCGTTTCATCCACCCTGCACGCTGCAGCATGGCCAGCAGATCCGCGGCAAGGTCGAGCAACTGCTCAGCGCGCTCGGCGTCGAAGTGCGCCTGCCCGCCGACAGCCATCTGTGCTGCGGCTCGGCCGGCACCTACTCGCTGCTGCAGCCGCGCCTGTCGTACGCGCTGCGCGACCAGAAGCTCGAGCGTTTGCAGGCGCAGGAGCCGCAGGTGATCGTGTCGGCGAACGTCGGTTGCATCGCGCATCTGCAAAGCGGTACGTCGACGCCGGTCGCGCACTGGATCGAATTGGTCGAGCACATGCTGTCCGTATAATCGGGGCATCGTCTTCGCTGAACACCGGTTCGTTCCATGTCCGATCTGCCTCACAATCTCGCCGACGTTCACGAGCGCATCGCCAGGGCCGCGCAAGCGGCCCACCGCGACGCGCAGTCCGTGACGCTGCTCGCGGTCTCCAAGACGTTTCCCGCCGATGCCGTGCGCGCCGCTCATGCGGTCGGTCAGCGCGCATTCGGCGAGAACTACGTGCAGGAAGCGCTCGACAAGATCCAGACACTTGCCGATCTGCGCGCGTCGCTCGAATGGCATTTCATCGGGCCGCTGCAATCGAACAAGACGCGGCCCGTCGCCGAGCATTTCGACTGGGTACATTCGGTCGATCGGCTAAAGATCGCGCAGCGGCTGTCGGAGCAGCGCCCGGACAACCTGCCGCCGCTCAACGTGTGCCTGCAAGTCAACGTGAGCGGTGAAGCGTCGAAGAGTGGCGTCGCCATCGCCGAGGCGGCCGCTATCGCGCAACAGGTCGCCGCGCTGCCGAAGCTGAAGCTGCGCGGCCTGATGTCGATTCCCGAACCTGGCGGCGATCTCGCAGAACAACGCGCGCCGCATCGCCAATTGCGCGAGCTGTTCGAGCGCTTGTGTAGCGAGGGGCTCGCGCTCGATACGCTGTCGATGGGCATGTCGGCCGATCTCGAAGCAGCCGTGCTCGAAGGCGCGACGATCGTGCGCGTCGGCACCGCGATCTTCGGCGCACGCGATTATTCCCGCTGAGCTTTTCCACGGGCCTTGCGCGAACCTGGCTGCGCGAAGCCCTCACCGCATCTCATCTGAACCTATCCGGACCATCATGAAAATTGCGTTTATCGGCGGCGGCAACATGGCCGCCGCGTTGATCGGCGGCCTCATCAAGCGGGGCGTCGCGCCCGCGGACCTGTACGCGATCGATCCGAACGAAGACGCGCGCCAGCGCAACGAGCAGCAATTCGGTATCCGCACCGGCGCGGCCGCCGACGTCACGCTCGCCGACTACGACGCGGTCGTGCTCGCGGTGAAACCGCAGATCCTGAAGAGCGTAGCCGGGACGCTGGCGCCGCATCTGCGCGCGTCGCAACTCGTCGTCAGCATCGTCGCGGGCATTCGCATCGACGACATGTCGCGCTGGCTCGCTGGCCACAACCGCATCGTGCGCGTGATGCCGAATACGCCGGCGCTGATCGGCAGGGGCGTCACGGGTCTCGTCGCCAGCGGCAGCGTCGACGAAGCGGGCCGCGCGCTCGCGTCACAGGTGCTCGGCGCGGTCGGCGAAACCGTCTGGTTCGACGACGAAGCGAAGATCGACGCGGTCACCGCGATCTCGGGCAGCGGGCCGGCCTACGTGTTCTATTTCATCGAAGCGCTGCAGGAAGCCGCGCGCCAGCTCGGTATGGACGAAGCGCAGGGCCGCGCGCTGGCGGTCGCGACCTTCACGGGCGCCGCGCAACTCGCGGCCAATTCCGACGAGCCGCCGAGCGTGCTGCGCGAGCGCGTGACATCCAAAGGCGGCACGACCGCGGCAGCGCTCGCCTCGTTCGAAGCGAGCGGCATCAAGGATGCGATCGTGCGCGGCGCACTGGCCGCGGACGCGCGGGCGCGCGAGATGGGCGACGAATTCGGCAAGCAGTAACGCGAACCGGCGTCGAAAGGAAACAGCGGAAACAGACACGCCGCAGCGCGACTGTCCTTCTTCTAATCAGGGCAGGCGCCTACGGCGTGTAGAAACGCAGCGGTCTGAAGCCAGAAAAGCGCTGACGTGAATTAAAGCGAAGCCACCACGTAATGCGCGGCGATCCCCGCGAACAATGCGCCGCCGAGCCAGTTGTTGTGACGGAACGCGGCAAAGCACGGCATGCGCTCGCGATGGCGGATCAGCGTGTAGTGATAGATCGCGCAACCCACCGCGACTGCCCAGCCGAGCCAGTACAGCGGACCAAACCCGAGCGTCACGCCGATGCCGACGTAAATCCCGAGCGTCACTGCATAGCACAGCATGACCGCGGCCACGTCGAAACGGCCGAACGTCAGCGCCGACGTACGGATGCCGATCTTGATGTCGTCGTCGCGATCGACCATCGCGTATTCGGTGTCGTACGCAACGGCCCAGAAGATATTCGCGACCAGCATCACCCACGCGAGCAGCGGCACGTGATCCTGCACCGCGGCGAACGCCATCGGAATACCGAAGCCGAACGCGATGCCAAGATACGCCTGCGGAATCGCGAAGAAGCGCTTCATGAACGGATACGTGCCGGCGACGAACAGCGCGACCACCGACAACTCCTTGGTCAATGCATTGAGCGGTTGAATCAGCAGAAACGCGATCAGCGACAGCACGGTTGCCAGCACGACCGCTTCCCACGCATTGATCTTGCCGGACGTAATCGGCCGGTTCTCGGTGCGCTTCACGTGACGGTCGAAATCGCGGTCCGCGTAGTCGTTGATCGCGCAGCCGGCCGAGCGCATCAGCACCGTGCCGAGCGTGAAGATCACCAGCAATTGCCACGACGGATGACCGCCGGACGCGATCCACAGTGCGTTGAGCGTCGGCCACAGCAGCAGCAGGCTGCCGATCGGCTTGTCCATGCGCACGAGGCGCAGATACAGGGGAAATCGGGCGAACATGGGACGAATTCGGTGAAGTGCGAACACGGTGCGCCCATTTTACGGGAAGCGCACGGCGGCCCAGGATTCGCACGGCCGCGTATCGAAGTGCCACGCGCTCGCATCAGTGCGTTACGCGGCAGCGGCGCAAAAAACAAAGCCCCCCGTGCAGGGAGGCTTGTGCGTTTTTAGCACGGCTCAACTGCGCCAAATCAGGCGAGCAGCGAGCGCAGCATCCATGCGGTCTTTTCGTGTGTCTGCATGCGTTGCGTGAGCAGGTCGGCGGTCGGCTCGTCGTTGGCGGCTTCCGTCGACGGGAAAATCGCGCGCGCGGTGCGCACCACCGCTTCCTGACCTTCGACCAGCTGACGGATCATGTCTTCCGCGGCCGGCACGCCGTCCGCTTCGGGGATCGACGACAGCTTGGCGAAATCCTTGTAGCTGCCCGGCGCATGCACGCCCAATGCACGGATGCGTTCGGCGATCGAGTCGACCGCGAGCGCGAGTTCGTTGTACTGTGTTTCGAACATCAGGTGCAGCGTATTGAACATCGGACCCGTGACGTTCCAGTGGAAGTTGTGGGTCTTGAGGTACAGCGTGTAGGTGTCGGCGAGCAGACGCGACAGCCCTTCGGCGATCTTCTTGCGATCCTTGTCGCTGATCCCGATGTTGACGTGCTGTACTGCTGTTGCGGCTTCTTTCTTGGCCATGACGACTCCTTTGAAGAGTGATACGAACCGGTCGGCAGATGACGGTCTGCGGAAACACGAATAAAACGTTCGACAGTGTAGCGTGAATGCCGCAAGGATTGCGCAACACGTGCCCGAGAGCCTTGCTGCGCAGCCATTCTGGCGGTACTGCGCTCAGCCTCCCAGCGCGTGTTGCAACGCCTGCGCGGCGATTACCGCAAAGCCGCTCGCGACGATCGCAAAGCCCAGTGCCTTGCGAAACATCAACGCCTGCCATTGCGCCTGCTTGCTCGGCGCGGCGGCCGGACCGCCGATGCTCGCCATCATCATCCGAATCATGATCGTACTCCGGGTTCGTCTCGTCACGGACCGCAGCAATGCGCCGCGCCATCGATTACTTTGCCACTGCTTTGCCATCCGCCGCGTATATGACGCCTAGCGGTTCCTGCCTTCCCGCAACGCGGCGAGCGCCGCGATCACACCTTCCGCGTAAGCCGGATCGGCGCGGCGGAAATGCTCGATCTGACGCGCGACGATTTGCTGCGGCACGCCGTCGATATGTCGCGCGATATTGCCGAACAGACGCTCACGTTGCGCGTCGTCGAACAGCGCGAACAACATGCGCGGCTGCGTGTAGTAGTCGTCGTCCTCGCGATGCTCGTAACGCGCGACTGCGCCCGCCGCGAGCGGCGGCTCGGACGCGTTCTCGTCCTGCACGAAGTCGCCGAAGCGATTCGGCTCGTAATTCAGGTTGCCGCCGCTATTGCCGTCGGTGCGCATCGCGCCATCGCGATGAAACGAATGCGGGTTCGGCACGCGCGGCGCATTCACCGGGATCTGGTGATGATTGATGCCGAGCCGGTAACGCTGCGTATCGCCGTACGAGAACAGCCGCCCCTGCAACAGACGGTCCGGCGAAAATCCGATGCCCGGCACCACGTTCGCCGGCGTGAACGCCGCCTGCTCGACGTCCGCGAAATAGTTCGCCGCGTTGCGATTCAGTTCGAGCGTGCCGACGTCGATCAACGGATAGTCCTTCTGCGACCACACCTTCGTGATGTCGAACGGATTGAAGCGGTAGTTCGCCGCATCCGCTTCCGGCATCACCTGAATTGCGAAGCGCCACTTCGGGAAGTTGCCCGCGTCGATGCTGCTCACGAGATCGCGCTGCGCGCTTTCGCGGTCATTGGCGACCACCTGCGCGGCTTCGGCGTCGCTGAAATTTTCGATGCCCTGCAGCGACTTGAAGTGGAACTTGACCCAGAAACGCTCGTTGTTCGCGTTGATGAACGAGTACGTGTGCGAGCCGAAGCCGTGCATCTGCCGGTAGTTCTTCGGAATGCCGCGATCGCTCATCAGAATCGTCACCTGATGCAGCGACTCCGGATGACTCGACCAGAAGTCCCACGCGGCGACGTTGCTGCGCAGATTCGTGTACGGATCACGCTTCTGCGTATGAATGAAGTCCGGAAACTTGAGCGGATCGCGAATGAAGAACACCGGCGTGTTGTTGCCGACCACGTCCCAGTTGCCTTCCTCCGTGTAGAACTTGATCGAGAAGCCGCGCACGTCGCGCTCGGCGTCGGCCGCGCCACGCTCGCCGGCCACCGTCGAAAAACGCATGAAAAGCGGCGTTTCCTGGCCGACCCGCGCGAATACCTTCGCCTTCGTGTAGCGCGAAATGTCGTGCGTGACCGTCAGCGTGCCGAACGCGCCCGAACCCTTCGCGTGAACGCGCCGCTCGGGAATCACTTCGCGATCGAAGTGCGCGAGCTTTTCGAGCAGCCAGACGTCCTGCAGCACCACGGGGCCACGCGGGCCGGCGGTCATCGAGTTCTGGTTATCGGCGACGGGCGCGCCGGCGGCATTGGTGAGCTTACGTTCGGACATGGGCACTCCTGCGTGGTTTCTATCGAATCGGGGGAAAAGCATGCGGCATCCGTGCGCGACGGACGCCGTCACGGGTAGGCACGTCAGGCGGCCAGCACCCGGTCGGCCAGCAACGACACGGCGACCGAACGGATACTCGGCGCGGCGACCGTCGTGGCCTGTGGCGCGGGAAAAGCGTGGATGGGCAGTGAAACCGCTTGCATGGTGTTTTCCTCCTGAGTTGTCTCGCGCCCCGACTCGGAGTCTGGGCGCTGAGCCTTATCGAATAAGGGGATCGGGCGATCCGTGGAGGAAACTATAGCAATATCTATCGAATATTCGTATTTGATTAAATTAATCTATTCGATAGGGCTTGCGCCCTTTTTTTCGGCAGGCCGCACCGGTATCCGGCGCGGCTGCGGATGATGGCGAGTCAGTTGACGGCGGCGGGCAGATCGAGCTTTCTGACGCCCGGCAGGTCGCACGCGGCGATTGCTTCGCAGATCGCGTCGATCGCGGGCATGCGCGTGAAGCTCTTGCGCCACGCCAGCACGACGCGGCGATCGGGCACCGGCTCGTCGAACGCGACATAGCTGAGCAGGCCCGCGTCGATACCGCCCGCATGTGGCTTGACCTCGTGCACCGACATGCGCGGCAGCACGGTAATGCCGACGCCGCTTGCGACCATATGACGAATCGTTTCGAGCGACGAGCCCTCGAAGGTCTTCTGGATGCCGTCGGCGTTCTGCGAAAAGCGCATCAGCTCGGGGCATACGCCCAGCACGTGATCGCGGAAGCAGTGGCCGCTGCCGAGCAGCAGCATGGTTTCCTGCTTCAGGTCGTCGGGGTCAATCTTCGGGCGGCTTTCCCATGCGTGGCCGGACGGCAGCGCGACGACGAACGGCTCGTCGTACAGCGGACGCAGCATCAGCCCGGTTTCGGGAAACGGCAGCGCCATGATCGCCACGTCGATTTCGCCCTGCTTGAGCAGTTCGATCAGCTTCAGCGTGAAATTTTCCTGCAGCATCAGCGGCATCTGCGGGACGCGCTGGATCATCTGCTTGACGAGCGTCGGCAGCAGGTACGGCCCGATCGTGTAGATGACGCCGAGGCGCAGCGGACCGACCAACGGGTCCTTGCCCTGCTTGGCGATTTCCTTGATCGCGAGCGTCTGCTCGAGCACGCGTTGCGCCTGCGTGACGATCTGTTCGCCGATCGGCGTCACGCTGACCTCGCTGGTGCCGCGCTCGAAAATCTGCACGTTCAGCTCGTCTTCGAGCTTCTTGATGGCGACGGACAGCGTGGGCTGGCTGACGAAACACGCTTCGGCGGCCCGGCCGAAGTGCCGCTCGCGGGCCACCGCCACGATGTATTTCAATTCGGTGAGCGTCATTCGGGGATCAATCAGTCCGATGGATTCGATAGGTTCTAGTTATACACCTATAGGGTCGGTTCGCCAACTTTTTAGCCGTTGTGCTTGCGGCGGGGACGGTGGTCAGGCTTTCAGATACTGCTCGCGCGCGCCGAGCCAGCGCGCCAGATGCTGAATGACCACGTCCGGATATTGGTCGAGCAGCGTCGCGGCGGCTTCACGCGCCGGCTCGATCAGGTGCTGATCGTTCTGCAGGTCCGCGAAACGCAGCATCGCGGCGCCTGACTGCCGCGCGCCGAGGAACTCGCCGGGCCCGCGGATTTCGAGGTCGCGGCGGGCGATCTCGAAGCCGTCTGTGGTTTCGCGCATCGTTTGCAGGCGCGCCCGGGCGGTCATCGACAGCGGTCCGGTGTAGAGCAGCACGCAGACCGACGCGGCGCTGCCGCGCCCCACGCGTCCGCGCAACTGATGCAGCTGCGCGAGACCGAAGCGCTCCGCATGCTCGATCACCATCAACGATGCGTTCGGCACGTCGACGCCGACTTCGATCACCGTGGTCGCGACCAGCAGCTGGATCTCGTTGCGCGAGAACGCGTCCATCACCGTGGCCTTTTCGGCGGGCGCGAGGCGCCCGTGCACCAGCCCGACCTTCAGCTCGGGCAGCGCGGCCACCAGCGTCTCGTAGGTCTCGACCGCGGTTTGCAGCTGCAGGGTCTCGCTTTCCTCGATCAGCGGACACACCCAGTACACCTGGCGCCCCGTCAACGCCGCCTCGCGCACGCGGCCGATCACCTCTTCGCGGCGCGCGTCGGACACGAGCTTCGTGAGGATCGGGGTGCGGCCGGGCGGCAGTTCGTCGATCGTGGAGACGTCGAGGTCCGCGTAGTAGGTCATGGCGAGCGTGCGCGGAATCGGCGTCGCCGACATCATGAGTTGATGCGGCTGGAAGTCGGCCGCGCCGTCGGCGGCGCCCTGCGCCTTCGCGCGCAACGCGAGCCGTTGCGCGACGCCGAAGCGATGCTGTTCATCGACTATCACGAGCCCGAGGCGCGCGAACTCGACCGCGTCCTGGATGATCGCGTGCGTGCCGATCACGAGCTGCGCGGTGCCGAGCGCGGCCGCTTCGATCGCGGCGCGCTTCTCCTTGGTCTTCAGACTGCCCGCGAGCCACGCGACATTCACGCCGAGCGGCTCGAGCCAGCCGCGCAATTTGCGCGCGTGCTGCTCGGCGAGAATTTCGGTCGGCGCCATCAGCGCGGCCTGGTAGCCGGCGTCGATCGCCTGCGCAGCGGCGAGCGCCGCGACGATCGTCTTGCCGCTGCCGACGTCGCCTTGCAACAGCCGCTGCATCGGATGCGGCTGCGTCAGATCGAGCGCGATCTCGCCGCCGACGCGCTGCTGCGCGGCCGTCAGCGAAAACGGCAGCGCCTTCAGCAGCCGCGCGACCAGCGCCGATTCGTCGCCGAGCTTGCGGCGCGGCATGGCCGGCGCGGCGCGCGTGCGCCGCTCGTCGTGCGCGCGCTTCAGCGACATCTGCTGCGCGAGCAGTTCCTCGAACTTGATGCGCACCCAGGCCGGATGCGTGCCATCGATCAGCGCCGTTTCGTCCGACTGCGGGCCCGGATGATGCAGCGTGCGCACCGCGTCCATCAGCGCCGGCACCCCGAGCGGGTCGAGAAACGCGCGCGCGACCGGCGCGGGCAGCAACTCCGGCAGCGACGTGCGCGCGAGCGCGTTGTCGATCGCCTTGCGCAGATACGCCTGCGAGACGCCCGCGGTGCTCGGATAGACCGGCGTCAGCGCCTGCGGCAGCGGCGTGTCTTCATCGACGACGCGCACGGTCGGATGCACCATCTCCATGCCGAAGAAGCCGCCCCGCACGTCGCCGCGCACGCGTAGGCGCGCGCCGGGCGCCATCTGCTTGACCTGCGAGCCGTAGAAATTCAGAAAGCGCAGCACGAGCTCGTCGCCGTCGGCGTCGCGCAGCTTCACGAGCAGCTGCCGGCGCGGGCGATAGGCGATCTCATTGTCGAACACCACGCCTTCGGTTTGCGCGATGCCGCCGGGCAGCAGGTGAGCGATCGGCGTCAGCGAGGTTTCGTCTTCGTAGCGCATCGGCAGATGCAGCACGAGGTCGATGTCGCGTGTGAGGCCGAGTTTGGCGAGCTTGTCGGCGGTTTTGACGGGAGCTTTGGCTGCAGGTTTGGCGGCGGCCTTCGTCGTAGCCTTGGTTTTAGCGGCGGGTTTGTCGCCGTTCGCAGAGCCGGCCGCGAATTCATCGGGAGGGTCGCCCGCGGCGGCGCCGGCATGGCCGCCGTCGCGCCCGGCATCGTGGCCGGCGGCCATCATGCCACCTTGCGCGCCACCTTCCGCCGCATCCCGCTCCCCCGTCTCCGCCCGCGCACCGCGGCGCCTCGGTTCGGCGCCCGCTTCGAGGGTGGCAACGGACGATCGGCGGTCGGACAAAGGCATGGGCTGCTTCGCAAGTACAATATCGGCTGTTGTCGAAAAGAAGTCGTGCCGCCCTTCGCGCGTCCAGCGTAGGCAGGATGCGGCACAAAGCGCGCGGGCCGCTTCGGCGTCCCGCCATCATAGCCGCCCGGCTCCGGCTTCGGCTCAATTCAGTCCCAAATCCGTCCCAACCCGCTTCCAGTCGTTCGCATGTTTACGCTTTCCGATTTCGATTTCGATCTGCCGCCCGAGCTGATCGCGCAAGTCGCGCTGCCCGAGCGCAGCGCAAGCCGTCTGCTCGACGTAGACGCCGCAGGCGCCGCCGATGGCGCCGCGCGCCTGATCGACCGCCGCTTCACCGAACTGCCCGAGTGCCTCGCGTCGGGCGATCTGCTCGTCTTCAACGATACCAAAGTGCTGAAGGCGCGCTTCTTCGGCCAGAAGTCGAGCGGCGGCAAGATCGAAGTGCTGGTCGAGCGCCTGACTGGCGAGCGCAGCGCGCTAGCGCAGATCCGGGCGAGCAAGAGCCCGCAGGCAGGCACGACGATCCGTCTCGCGGATGCGTTCGACGTCACCGTCGGCGAGCGCGTCGATCAGTTCTACACGCTGCATTTCCCCGACGACTGCCTGACGCTGATCGAGCAGTACGGCCGTCTGCCGCTGCCGCCGTACATCGAGCACGACCCCGATGCGACCGACGAAACCCGCTATCAAACCGTATTCGCGCAGAACCCGGGCGCGGTCGCCGCGCCGACCGCCGGCCTGCACTTCGACGACGCGCTGCTCGCGAGGCTCGACGCCCACGGCGTCGAACGCGCAACGCTGACGCTGCACGTCGGCGCGGGCACGTTCCAGCCGGTGCGGGTCGAAAAAATCGCCGAGCACAAGATGCACAGCGAGTGGTATCACCTGCCGCAATCGCTCGCGGACAAGATCGCCGCGACGAAAGCGCGCGGCAACCGCGTGATCGCGGTCGGCACGACCTCGATGCGCGCGCTCGAAGCCGCCGCGCGCGACGCCGAAGCGGCCGGCCATCCGCTCGCCGCGGCGAGCGCGGAAACCGACATCTTCATCACGCCAGGCTACCGGTTCCGCGTGGTCGACCGGCTGGTCACGAACTTCCATTTGCCGAAATCGACGCTGCTGATGCTGGTGTCGGCGTTCGCGGGCGTCGAGACGATTCGCGCCGCGTACCGTCATGCGATCGACGAGCGCTATCGCTTTTTCAGCTACGGTGACGCGATGCTGCTCACGCGGCGCGATGCATGAGCCGGTTCGAGCACTGCTTCAGCGTATCGGCAGTTTTCCTGGCCGCCGCGATCCCTCGTGGCGGTTTTTCATTGATTGCGCCGGACTGTTTTCCGGTAGCACCGGAGTGATCCCCATGACCCTCGGTCATCCCTCGCAACAACCTGCCCACGAGCGCCCCGAGAACGGCCTCAAATTCGAACTGCTCGGCACCGACGGTCAGGCGCGCCGCGGCCGCGTCACGCTCAATCACGGCGTGATGGAGACGCCGATCTTCATGCCGGTCGGCACCTACGGCACCGTGAAGGCGGTGCAGCCGCGCGAGCTCGACGAAATGCACGCGCAGATCATCCTCGGCAACACGTTTCACCTGTGGCTGCGACCCGGCCTCGAAACCATCGAGGCGCACGGCGGCCTGCACGGCTTCATGGGCTGGAAGAAGCCGATCCTGACCGACTCGGGCGGCTTCCAGGTGTTCTCGCTCGGCGATCTGCGCAAGATCACCGAGGACGGCGTCACATTCGCATCGCCGATCAACGGCGACCGGCTGTTCCTGTCGCCGGAAGTGTCGATGCAGATCCAGAAGGTGCTGAACTCGGATATCGTGATGCAGTTCGACGAATGCACGCCGTACGCGACCAACAACATCCCGACCTCGCACAAGGAAGCCGCCGAATCGATGCGCATGTCGATGCGCTGGGCGCAACGCTCGATCGACGAGTTCCAGCGCCTCGGCAATCCGAATGCACTGTTCGGCATCGTGCAGGGCGGCATGTTCGAGGATCTGCGCGACGAGTCGCTCGCCGGCCTCGCGGAGAAGAACTTCCACGGCCTCGCGATCGGCGGTCTGTCGGTCGGCGAGCCGAAGGAAGACATGATGCGGGTCCTGAACCACATCGGCCCGAAGCTGCCGGCCGACAAGCCGCACTACCTGATGGGCGTCGGCACGCCGGAAGACCTGGTGGCCGGCGTCGCGGCCGGCGTCGACATGTTCGACTGCGTGATGCCCACGCGCAACGCGCGCAACGGCTGGCTCTTCACGCGTTTCGGCGACATCAAGATCCGCAACGCGACGCACAGGAACTCGCTGCGCCCGCTCGACGATCAATGCGGCTGCTACACCTGTCGCAACTTCACGCGCGGCTATCTGCACCACCTGCATCGCGTCGGCGAAATTCTCGGCGCGCAGTTGAACACGATCCACAACCTGCATTACTACCTGGAACTGATGCAGGAAATGCGCGATGCGATCGAGGCGAAACTGTTCGACGCGTTCCGCAAGCGCTTCCACGAAGATCGCGCGCGCGGCGTCGAACCGTCGTCCTGATGGCGCGATAGCTTACAATTTACTTTCGCCCCGGGGCTGAATTTGCCCCGAATCGGACCTTTAAACGGTTGATCCCAAAGCCGATTCGCCGCGCCGGTGCGCGTGTGGCCGGTGGTAGAATAACCGGCTGATTTTTTTGATCGTTTGACTGATAACGGAGAGACCAACGTGTCGTTCATTTCCAATGCCTTCGCGCAAGGCGCAGCAGCAGGTGGTATCGAATCGAACCTGATGAGCTTCCTGCCGCTGATCCTGATGTTCGGCGTGCTGTACTTCATCATGATTCGCCCGCAAATGAAGCGTCAGAAGGAACATCGCAACATGCTCGCAGCGATGGCCAGGGGCGACGAAGTCGTGACGAACGGCGGCATCGTCGGCAAGGTGACGAAGGTGGGCGAAGCCTACGTCGGCATCGAAATCTCGGAAGGCACGGAAATCACCGTGCAAAAGGCGTCGGTCACGACAATTCTCCCGAAGGGCACGATCAAGTCGCTGTAAGGCCTGCACTCCCCGCGTCCGGTGCGGCCTCGCCGGCGGTTCAGGCACTTCGCTGAACCGCCCGCGCTCATCGCCGGACGCATTGCATCCAAGCCAACCTTCCCGTTGGACCACTCATGAATCGCTACCCCCTCTGGAAATACGCCGTGATGCTGGTGGCTCTGGTCATCGGCCTCGTGTACACGCTGCCCAATCTGTACGGTGAAGCGCCGGCGGTGCAGGTGTCGAGCGGCAAGGCCACGGTCAGGCTCGACGCCACCACGCTCGCGTCGGTCGAAGCCGCGCTCGCGGGCAATCAGATCAAGCCGACCGCAATCACGTTCGACAACTCGCAGAACAACGCGAACATCCGCGTGCGCCTGACGGACACGGACACGCAGCTGCGCGTGAAAGACCTGCTGCAGAAGTCGCTCAATAGCGACCCGAACGATCCGCAGTACGTCGTCGCACTGAACCTGCAAAGCGCGTCGCCGACCTGGATGACCGCGCTGCGCGCACTGCCGATGTACCTCGGTCTCGACCTGCGCGGCGGTGTGCACTTCCTGCTGCAGGTCGACATGGCCGGCGCGCTGAACAAGAAGCTCGATTCGGACGCCTCGGACGTGCGCACGCTCCTGCGCGACAACAACGTGCGCGACGGCGGCGTGAATCGCGTGAACCAGTCGGTGGTAGTGAATCTGGCCGACCAGGCCACGGCGGACGCGGCGCTCAAGCTGCTCGGCCGCAGCGTCAGCGAATTGCAGTGGGCGTCGCAGCCGACCACCGGCGCGGACGGCGGTGTGCAGCTCGTCGGCACCTTCACGCCGGCCGTGCAGCGCGCGGTGCAGGACGCCGCGCTCAAGCAGAACATCACGACGCTGCATAACCGCGTGAACGAACTCGGCGTGGCCGAGCCGGTGATCCAGCAACAGGGCGCGGACCGCATCGTGGTCGAGCTGCCGGGCGTGCAGGACACCGCGAAGGCGAAGGACATCATCGGCCGCACGGCGACGCTCGAAGCGCGCCTCGCCGACCCGGTCAACACGCATCCGAACCCGAACGACCCGGTGCCGCCGGGCGATGAACTCTTCACGCAAGGCAACCAGGCGCCGGTGCTGCTGCGCAAGCAGGTGATCTTCACCGGCGACCGCATCATCGACGCATCGGCGGGCTTCGACGAGCATCAGCGTCCGTCGGTCAACATCCGTCTCGATTCGGCAGGCGGCCGCGCGGTGCGCGCAGTGTCGCGCGACAACATCGGCAAACCGATGGCGATGGTGCTGTTCGAACGCGGCAAGGGCGAAGTGCTGACGGTCGCGACCATTCAGTCGGAACTGGGCGACCGCTTCCAGATCACCGGCCAGCCGACCCCGCAAGCGGCCGCCGACCTCGCGCTGCTGCTGCGCGCCGGTTCGCTCGCCGCGCCGATGGAAATCATCGAGGAACGCACGATCGGCCCGAGCCTCGGCGCCGACAATATCAAGAAGGGCTTCCACTCGGTCGTGTGGGGCTTCGCGGCGATCGCCGTGTTCATGATCGCGTACTACATGCTGTTCGGCGTGATCTCGATGATCGGCCTGTCCGTGAACCTGCTGCTGCTGGTCGCGGTGCTGTCGATGCTGCAGGCCACGCTCACGCTGCCGGGTATCGCCGCTATCGCGCTCGCGCTCGGTATGGCGATCGACGCGAACGTGCTGATCAACGAGCGCGTGCGCGAAGAACTGCGCCACGGCGCGCCGCCGCAACTGGCCATCCAGAACGGCTACGCGCATGCGTGGGCGACGATTCTCGACTCCAACGTGACCACGCTGATCGCCGGCCTCGCGCTGCTCGCTTTCGGCTCCGGTCCGGTGCGCGGCTTCGCGATCGTCCACTGTATCGGCATACTGACGTCGATGTTCTCGGCGGTGTTCTTCTCGCGCGGCCTGGTCAACTTCTGGTACGGCGGCAAGAAGAAGCTGAAGTCGCTGTCCATCGGCCAGGTGTGGCGTCCGCAAGCGGCGGCCGCAGGATCGGCTGCTTACGCTGGCGGCAACAGCCTCGGCAGCAGCGACGCCGCGACCGACACCGCGCAGGCCATCGCCACGGCGAAGGCAAGCGCGAAGGCAAGCTCGAAGGCACCGGCCGCGGCCGGCTCGCAGGGTCGCGCGAAGCCGTCCGTGCGCCGCCGCAATGCGCCGGGCACACCGACGTCGAATGACTCGACGCGGCAGAAACCGGGTTCATCCCGCTGAGTCCCGGAGAACAAGACCATGGAATTTTTCCGTTTCCGTAAAGACATTCCGTTCATGCAGCGCGCGTTGATCTTCAACGCGATCTCGCTGATCACCTTCCTCGCCGCCGTGTTCTTCCTCGTGCATCGCGGGCTGCATCTGTCGGTGGAATTCACCGGCGGCACCGTAATCGAGGTGCAGTATCCGGGCGCGGTGCCGCTCGACCCGGTGCGCAACACGCTCGGCAAGCTCGGCTATGCCGACGCGCAGGTGCAGAACTTCGGCTCCTCGCGCGACGTGCTGATCCGTCTGCCGCTGAAGACGGGCTACACGTCCGCGCAGCAGAGCGAACAGGTGATGGGCGCGCTGAAAGCCGACACGCCGGAAGTGCAGTTGCAGCGCGTCGAGTTCGTCGGTCCGCAGGTCGGCAAGGAGCTCGCCACCGACGGTCTGCTGGCGCTCGCCTGCGTGGTGGCCGGCATCGTGATCTACCTGTCGTTCCGCTTCGAATGGAAGTACGCGGTCGCCGGCGTGATCGCCAACCTGCACGACGTCGTCATCATTCTCGGCTTCTTCGCGTTCTTCCAGTGGGAGTTCTCGCTGTCGGTGCTGGCCGCGGTGCTCGCGGTGCTCGGCTATTCGGTCAACGAGTCGGTCGTTATCTTCGACCGGATTCGCGAAACCTTCCGCCGCGAACGCAAGATGACCGTGATCGAAGTGATCAACCACGCAATCACCAGCACGATGTCGCGAACCGTCATCACGCACGGCTGTACGCAGATGATGGTGCTCTCGATGTTCCTGTTCGGCGGCCCGACGCTGCACTACTTCGCGCTCGCGCTGACGGTCGGTATTCTGTTCGGTATCTATTCGTCGGTGTTCGTCGCCGCGGCTCTTGCCATGTGGTTCGGCGTCAAGCGCGAAGACCTGATCAAGGACAAGAAGGAACGCGTCGATCCGGACGATCCGAACGCGGGCGCCCAGGTTTGATGCGCGCGTAACCGCTGAGGATTGCGCGAACAAAAAAAGGCCGGTTCTGTCGAACCGGCCTTTCGCGTTTACGTACGCCGTCGTTACCGCGTCATTCCTAGCGGAACCCCAGCTTGCGCCGCGCGCCGATCAGCGCCGCGATGCTCAGCAGCGCGGCAAACATCACGTAGTAGCTCGGCGCTGCCTTCGAACCGGTCGCGCTGATCAGCCACGCGATGATGAACGGCCCGAAGCCGCCGAAGATCGTCACCGCGATGTTATACGCGAGCGACATGCCGGTCGTGCGCGTCTGCACCGGGAATATCTCCGACAGCAGTCCCGGCGTCGCGCCGAAGTAGCCGCTGACGAGAAAACCGAACACGATCTGCCACACGATCAGCGTGCCGAAGCTCGGATGCGCGATCAGGAGCGCGAACGCCGGATAGACGAGAACGAACAGCAGCACGGCCGCGCCCAGCATGATGCGTGTGCGTCCATGCAGGTCCGACCAATGCCCGGCCACCGGCGAGAACACCATCTGGATCAGACCCGTCACCGCGATCGCCGAGAACGCGACCGACGGCGCGAGCCCCAGTTGCCGCACGCCATAGGTCGGCATGAACAGCATCAGATACGCGGACACGGTCCCGAGGATCACCACGCCCATCGCGATCACGAGCCGCAGCTTCTGCGTCGCGAACGTATCGCGCAGCGGCGTCTGCGTCGTTTCGGCGGCGAGGAATTCGGGCGTCTCGTCGAGCCTGGTGCGGATGTAGAACGCAACGGGCCCGATCAGCAGACCGAAGAAGAACGGCACCCGCCAGCCCCACGATGCCATCTGTTCCGGCGACAGCTGGCCGGTCAGCAACGCGCCGAAACCGGCCGCGAGCAGCGTCGTCAGACCCTGGCTCGCCATCTGCCAGCTCGCGTAGAAGCCGCGCCGGCCCGGCACGTGCTCGGCTAGAAACGCAGTCGCGCTGCCGAATTCGCCGCCGGCCGAGAAGCCTTGGATCAGCCGCGCGAGCACGAGGATCAGCGGCGCGGCGAGACCGATGCTCTGGTAGGTCGGCAAAATCGCGATGATCAGCGTGCCGCTCATCATCAGCAGGATGGAAAGCGTGAGCGCCGCCTTGCGCCCGACGCGGTCCGAGTACGCGCCGATCACGATCGCGCCGAGCGGCCGCATGAAGAATGACACGCCGAACGTGCCGAGCGTGAGCAGCAGCGATACGGTCTCGTTGCCGGCCGGAAAAAACAGCTTGGAGATGGTCACGGCGAAAAAGCCGTACACCACGAGGTCGAACCATTCGAGCGCGTTGCCGATCGAGGCGGCCGCCACCGCGCGCCACGAATTCTGCCGGCTTCCCGCGACGCTTGCTGCTGTCGTTGCATTCATCCAGATCTCCTGTACTGCGCGAAATATTTATCGACACGAACGCATAACGTCCGCCCAGGCCATCCCGGCAATGCGCAGCACCGGCATGACTGCTTGCGCTCTATTTAACTGAAAAAATAAAAGTGATGCGAGCGACAAATGGCCGATGCGCGCCACCTTGGCCGAGGCGTTCGCTACGGGCGACAAAAAACCGCTTCGTCGGTGAACGATCGAAGCGGTTTTCGTATTGCGGCGCAGCGCGGATCGAATCGCAACAGCGGCCCGCGCGCGGCGCCGGCCGCGAAGCTGCCGTCGCGCTTACTGCTGCTTGATACCTTCCGACTGGATATGCAGGCGCGTCTGCATGCTGAAGCCGTACTTCGCGCCGAACTCCATGCCGTAATCGGCGCGATTGAATTCGGTGCTCGCCTCGACGCCGCATACTTCGCGCTTGAGGACCGGGTGCTGCATGCACTTGAACGAATCGATCTTCAGATTCACCGGCTTCGTGATGCCGCGAATCGTCAGCGTGCCGATCACCTCGACGGGCTTGTCGCCGTCGAACTTGATCTCAGTGCCCTTGTAGGTCACGGTCGGATACTTCTCGACGTCGAAGAACTCGGCGGCCCTCAGGTGATCGTCGAGCTTCGGGTTGCCGGTCTGCACCGAAGCGGGATCGACGGTGACGTCGATGGTGCCGGTCTTGGCCGCGCGATCGAGCGTCACCGTTCCCGTGGTCTTCGTGAATTTGCCGCGCCAGATCGACAGACCGCCGAAGTGGTCGGCCTCGAAGCTCGGAAACGTATGCATCGGATCAAGCAGATAGGTATCGGCGGCGAAGGCGCCGAGCGACAACGACGAAGCCAGCGCGCCAACAGCGATCAACATGGACGTTTTCAATTCGTGCTCCTGTTTTGCGTTGAAAATCGCGGTGCAACCTGCGATGGGAAAGCGGCCGCGCCCCACGTGGCGCGGCGGACCTCGCGATCGCCGTGCGCGTTACGTGCGCGCGGCGACGATATGAAACTTGATCACGACCTCGTCGGCGACGACCGATGTGTCCTTCCATTCGCCGGTGCCGATGTCGAATTGCGAGCGCTTGATCGGCAGCGCGCCGTCGAAAGTCTGCATCGCGCCCTGCTGGCCGACCGTGACCGGCACCACGACCGTCTCCGACTTGCCCTTGATGGTCAGCTTACCGGTCACCTTGAACTGGTTGCCGCCGGCCGGCGCGATCGCGCTCGACACGAACGTCGCGCTCGGAAAGGTCTTCGCGTCGAACCATTCCTTGCCGCGCACCTGCTCGTTGTAGCTCTCGTCGCCGAGATCGTAGCTGGCGACGTCGATGTTGAGCTGCGCGCTGCCGGCCGTCGGTTTGGCCGGATCGAAGCTGACCTGCGCCGTGAACTTATTGAACTTGCCTTCGACCGGCACGTTCATCTGCTTCGAGGTAGCCGTCACCGAACTCTTCGCGACGTCGACCTGCGCGAGCGCCGCGCCCGCGGCGCTCAGCGACGCCGCCGCGAACGCGGCCAGCATGTAGCGATAAAACGAAACCTTCATGGTTGTCCTTATTTGAGGAAGGGGAGCATGCGAGACAGCAGGCCGTCGCGATCGAGCCATTGATGCTTGAGCGCCGCCGCGGTGTGTAGCGCGACCAGCACGAGCAGCGTGTAATTCAACGCGATGTGCAGGTTCTTCAGCACTTCCTTCAGGTGCGGATCGGGCGCGATGATTCGCGGCAGCGGAATCAGCCCGAGGTAGACGACCGGCACGTTCGCCGCCGAGCTATACAGATAGCCGGACACGGGAATCACGATCATCAGCACGTACAGCAACAGATGTGTGCCATGCGCGGCGCCACGCTGCCAGGTGGGCATGCGGCGCGGCATCGGCGGCGCGGCGTGGGTCGCGCGCCACAGGACGCGCACGATCGCGAGCGCGAACACGGTCACGCCGATCCATTTGTGCCACGAGAAATAGCGCAGCTTAGTGGGCGTGAAGCCCGGGATGTCGGTCATCACCCAGCCGAGCGCAAAGCCGCAGACGATCAGCAGAGCGATCAGCCAGTGAAAAGCGATGGCGGTCCGCGTGTACGACTCCCGGGTACCGAACGATGGATTGAGTGTCATGACAGTTCAACGCAGGCTGTTAGAAGTTAACGGCGCGCCGCGGCCAGCTATTCCGCGATCACCGCCGCGCATCGGCGCTGCGCGCGCGGCCGATGCGGCGGATATCATCGCCGCGAAAGGCCGCCGGGCATGCCACGGGCGCCATGCTACCCCAAGCGCGAAAAGCTGGCTGGAGCGCGTCGGCGGAACGGGCCCGAATTTTGCGGCGCAATGGCCCCAAGGCGTCGCGCCACCGCCCTTGCGTTGAACGATTCGGGGACGGAAAGCCCCGAAGCGACGCCATCTCAGGCCCGGACCAGCGCGCGGCTCGCCTCGGTCGCGAGACCGCGTTTGGTACTATTGCTGCTCACCGCCGCCCGACCCCTCGTAATGAGCAGGCCTTGCACGCCGCCATTACCTCGTTAGCCCATCTGCCGCATGGAACATGACAACCTGATCGCGTGCCATGAATGCGACACGCTGTTCCGCAAGCCACGGCTTGTCGGGCGCGTCGCCGCGCGTTGTCCGCGCTGCGGCGCATCGCTCTATCGCGGCGTCTCGCGCAAGCTCGACGCGATCTGCGCACTGACGCTCGCCGCGCTGATCACGTTCGTGATCGCGCAGGGCTTTCCGATCGTCGAACTCGAAACCAACGGCATCACGTCACAGACTACGCTGTTCGGCGCGCTCGTCGCGCTGTGGGGCGAGGACATGGAGATCGTCGCCGTGATGGTGTTCTGCTCGACGATCCTCTTTCCGTTCACCGAACTCGTCGCGCTGCTGTACGTGCTGGTGCCGCTACGCGCCGGCTACGTGCCCGCGCACTTCAATCGCGTGCTGCGCGCAATCCAGTTCGTGCGGCCGTGGGGCATGATCGAAGTGTTCATGCTCGGCGTGCTGATCACGATCGTGAAGATGGTGAGCCTCGCGCGCGTGATTCCCGAGGCGGCGCTGTTCGCGTTCGGCGCGCTGACGCTGATGTTCGCGGTCGTCGTCACATTCGACCCGCGCGTGCTGTGGGATGTCGCCGACGAGATCGACGCGAGCGGCGATCGGCCGTTGCCGCGCACGTCGGCCGACAGCGCGGCGGTCGCGGTCGGCTCGCTCGCCGGTCCGCCGGCGCCGTCCGCGCGCGTCGCGGGCTCGACCAGCGGCAGCGCTGGTGGCCCAACCAACAGCACGGCGGAGGGCACCCCGCCCGGCTTGCCGCCCACGCCGCGCGAAGGATGAGCCCGCGATGAAATACGTCACCGCGAAACGCGCGGGCCTGCTGTCCTGCCATTCGTGCGGGCGCGTCGAACCGCGCATCCGCTCGGTCACGCCGCAGCACTGCGGCCGCTGCGGCGCGCATCTGCACTCGCGCAACCCCGACAGCCTGATGCGCACATGGGCACTGCTGATCGCCGCGGCGCTGCTGTATATTCCGGCGAACCTGCTGCCGGTGATGCACACGTCGTCGCTGCTCGGCTCCGAGGACGACACCATCATGAGCGGCGTCGTCTATTTCTGGACCTCCGGCGACTGGCCGCTCGCGATGATCGTGTTCATCGCCAGCATCCTGGTGCCGATGCTGAAGCTCTCGGTGCTCGTTCTGCTCACCGTCACCGCGCAGCGCCGCTCGCGCTGGCGTCCGCAACAGCGCACGACGCTGTACCGGATGGTCGAGCGGATCGGCCGCTGGTCGATGCTCGACGTGTTCGTCGTCACGCTCACCGTGGCGCTCGTGCGTTTCAAATCGCTGGCCGAGATCACGGCCGGGCCGGGCGCGATCGCGTTCGGCTCGGTCGTGATACTGACGATGCTGGCCTCCATGCAATTCGATCCACGACTCATCTGGGACCCCGTGGAAAGCAGTACCCCAACACCTCAGGATCTCGACCATGACTAGCCCGCAAGGACCGACGCCCGCTTCCGATGACGCGCCGCGCAACGATTCGAACGGACCCAGACTGCCGCCCCAACTGCCCGACCCCGAGATCGAGCCACGCAGCCGCTGGCTGCCGTCGCTCGTCTGGGTGATTCCGCTGATCGCCGCGCTGATCGGCATCGCGCTCGTGATCAGGTCGGTGACCGAGCGCGGCCCCGTGATCACGATCAGCTTCATCAGCGCGGAAGGGCTCGAGCCGGGCAAGACCAAGGTCAAGTACAAGGACGTCGATGTCGGTGCGGTGAAGACGATCACGCTGTCGCCGGATCTGTCGCACGTGCTCGTGCAGGTGCAGCTCACCAAGGAAGGCGGAAAGTTCGCGGTCAAGGACTCGCGCTTCTGGGTGGTGCGTCCGCGCGTCGGCGCAAGCGGCGTGTCGGGTCTGACGACGCTGCTGTCGGGCTCGTACATCGGCGCCGACGCGGGCCGTTCGTCCGATAGCGAGAGCAACTTCGTCGGCCTCGAAACGCCCCCGCCCATCACCGGCGACCAGAAGGGCCATCAGTACACGCTGCACGGCGATTCGCTCGGTTCGATCGACATCGGCTCGCCGATCTTCTACCGGCGCGTGCAGGTTGGCCAGGTGGTCGGCTTCTCGCTCGACAGGGACGGCACCGGCGTGACGATGCGGGTGTTCGTGTCGGCGCCGTTCGACCAGTACGTCGGCACCAACACGCGCTGGTGGCATGCGAGCGGCGTCGATCTGCGGCTCGATTCGAGCGGCTTCAAGCTGAACACGCAGTCGCTCGCGACGGTGATCGTCGGCGGTCTGTCTTTCCAGTCGCCGCCTGGCCAGAACATGGGCCCGCAGGCGCCGAACAACCAGACGTTCCGCCTCGGCTCGGACGAAGCGGACGCGATGCGCGAACCGGACGGCGTGCCCTTGCGCGTCGTGATGAACTTCAACCAGTCGCTGCGCGGGCTGTCGATCGGCGCGCCGGTCGATTTCCGCGGCATCGTGCTCGGCCAGGTGACCAATATCGGCATCGACTACGATCCGAAGACGCAGAGCTTCACGATGCCGGTCACGATGAACCTGTACCCGGACCGTCTCGGCAAGCGCTTCCGCGAGAGCTCGCCGCAGCCGGGCACGTTCGCCGGCGAGAACCTGCTGCAGGAACTCGTCAGGCACGGTCTGCGCGGCCAGTTGCGCACCGGCAACCTGATCACGAGCCAGCTGTACGTGGCCCTCGATATCTTCCCGAAAGCGCCGCCGGCAAAGGTCGACGTGACGACCGATCCGCTCGAGCTGCCGACCATTCCGAACACGCTCGACGAACTGCAACTGCAGGTCGCCGACATCGCGAAGAAGCTCGACAAGGTGCCGTTCGACCAGATCGGCGCGAATCTGAACACCGCGCTGAAGAACGCCGACCAGCTGTTCTCGCGTCTCGACAAGGAAGTCGTGCCGCAGGCGCGCGACACGCTGACGGCCGCGAAGCAGACCTTCAATTCGGCCCAGGCGACCTTGCAGCAGGATTCGCCGATGCAGTCCGACGTTCATCAGGCGTTGCAGGAACTGACGCGCACGTTGCAGTCGCTGAACGCGCTATCGGACTACCTCGAGCGTCATCCCGAATCGCTGTTGCGCGGTAAATCAGGAGATAAACCATGATGTTTGCCCGGCTCCCCCGTCCGCCGCGCGCGCTCGTGCGCGCTGCCGTACGCGGCGTCGCGTATGGCACCGCGCTGGCTGCGGCTCTCGCCATCGCGGCGTGCTCGTCGCCGTCGAGCCGTTTCTATACGCTGGGTGGCGCGGATAGCGCAAGCACCGCCGCGAATGGCGCCGCGCCGGCCGTCGCGCGCACGAGCGCCGCGCCTGCCTGGCTGATCGAAGTCGCGCCGGTCAACGTGCCGCCGCAGGTGGCGAGAAATCAGCTGGTCGTGCAGACCGGGCCGACTCAGGTGCAGTTGCTCGAACAGGAACGTTGGGCGTCGCTGCCCGGCGATGAAATCCGCCGCGCGCTGTCGACGAATCTGACGCAGCAGCTCGGCACCATCGATACGTTCGGCACCGCGCACCCCGACGACGCGGCCGTCTACCGGATCGCCATGAACGTGCAGCGCTTCGAGTCCTGGCCCGGCTCGCATGCGTTGATCGATGCGGTGTGGAGCGTGCGGGCCGTGCGCAGCAATGCGGTGATGACGTGTCGCAGCGTGGTCAGCGAGACGGTTGGCGACGGGTACGACGCGCTCGTCGATGGACATCGGCGCGCGCTCGCGGAAGTGTCGACACAGATCGCGATGGGCGTGCGCGCGATGGCGGCAACGGCCGTCGCTTCCACGAACACGACGGGCCGGCCTTCGTCTCCGGCCAGACCGGCCGCGGCGCCGGCCGTGCCGCCCTGTCCTTCGGCGGGAACGGCCGCGGGAGCCGGCGCCTGACAGGCCCGGCTGGCGCGGCGAGCTCAACGGTGTCCGGATGCCGGCAGGCGTCGCCGGCCAAAGCGGGACGCGAGGCGAGATGACGCGACGACAGACGACGACGGCCCGGCGCGCCAATCGCGCCGGCCCGCCGATCTCGACCGCGTACAATAGCGCCTTATCCAACGCCTTGCGGCAACCTCAATGTCCTTCGATTTCTTCCTTCCTTGCCCGCGCGGGCTCGAAGCTCCGCTCGCGGCCGAACTCGCCGAAATTGCCGCCAAACATCTGAACGGCGCCGCCTTCACGGACGGCGCCCAGGTACCGGGCGGCGTGCATTTTCGCGGCGGCTGGGCCGCCGGCATGGCTGCCAATCTGCACTCGCGTCTCGCGAGCCGCGTGCTGCTGAAAATCGCGCAGCGGCCCTATCGCAGCGAGCAGGACATCTACGCGCTCGCGCTCGAGCAGCGCTGGGAACAGTGGTTCTCCGCGCACGATACGCTGCGCGTCGACGTCACCGCGATCAAGTCGCCGCTGCGCAGTCTCGAGTTCACGACGCTGCGCGTGAAGGACGCGATCTGCGATCGTCTGCGCGAAAAAAGCGGCGCGCGGCCGAGCATCGACACCGCGATGCCCGACGTGCGCGTGTTCGCGTTCCTGACCGCGACCGACTGCACGCTGTACCTCGACACTTCCGGCGATCCGCTGTTCAAGCGCGGCTGGCGTCTCGACAAGGGCGCGGCGCCGCTGCGCGAAAACCTCGCGGCTGGCATTCTGCGTCTGACTGGCTGGCAGGCCGGCACGCCGCTCTACGATCCGATGTGCGGCAGCGGCACGTTCCTCGCGGAAGCGGCGCAGGTCGCGTTGAACATCGCGCCGGGCGTCGAGCGGCGCTTCGGCTTCGAGAAGCTCAAACAGTTCGACGCGCGGAGCTGGCAAGCGCTGAAGGGCGCCGCGCTCGAAGCGAAAGACGCGGCGCGCGGCTCGCGCGGCGCGGATCTGCAGATTTTCGGCAGCGACATCTCCGGCGACATGCTCGAAAAAGCGCGCGCGAACTTCGAGCGCGCCGGCTTGCCGCCCATTTCGCTCAAGCAGCTCGATGCGCGCGACATGACGCCGCCTGGCTCGGCGCCGGGCATCCTCGTCGCGAATCCGCCGTATGGCGAGCGGATCGAAGTGCGCGGCCGCAATGCGCGCGGCGAGCTTCGCGAAGGCCGCGGCAATCGCGACGACGACGGCTTCCGCCGCATTCAGGAAGAAGCGCCGGACAGCGAGTTTTTCCAGTTGCTCGGCAATGCGTTGAAGCAGCGCTTTGCCGGATGGCATGCGTTCATCCTGACGTCGGATCGCAAGCTTCCGGGGCAACTGCGGCTGCGCGAATCGACGAAGACGCCGCTGTTCAACGGCGCGCTCGAATGTCGGCTGTTCCGCTTCGATCTGATCGCGGGCAGCGTGCGGCAGCGTCCGCAGGGCGATACGCCGGCGGCTTGAGGCTGTTTCTAGCGGGGCGGCGCGCTGTCGTCGCCCTGTCGTCATCGCGTCGCTCGAAAAGCAGGCCACGCGCATGAGCGATGTGGTCGGCGTGTTTCAGTTGCTGGTGGGGTGAAGCGGGCGCGTCTTCGCACCCTACTGCCACCATGCTGTCAGCAGCACCCCCGCACACTCCTTCTCACGCCATCCGGCGCTTGAACGGCCTACTGCCAACCGAAGGAGAGTGTCATGTCCGCATTGCCCAAAGTCGTTGCCTGGTTCGAAATCCCGTCCGTCGATTTCGATCGCGCGGTGCGCTTTTACGAAGCCGCGCTCGACGCCCCGTTGAATCGACAGGAGATCGGCGGCCAGCCGATCGCCGTGTTCGGCTACGAGGAGCCCGCGAGCGGCGGCGCGGTCGTCCACAATCCGTCGATGACACCCGGCGTCGACGGCGTCACCGTCTACCTGAACGCGCTGCCCACCGTCGACGCGGCGCTTGCGCGCATCGAACGGGCGGGCGGCAAGACCGACGGCCCGGTGATCAAGCTGCCGCAGGACATCGGCTATATCGCGTTCTTCACCGATACCGAAGGCAATCGCGTCGGCCTGCATTCGCGCACCAACGGCTAAGCGCGCACCGGAAGCCGCCGCGCCCCGACCGAAGGCCGCCATGCGGCGCTATCATCGCGGGACCGTCCCCTTCCTCCTCTACCCGACGCCCACGATGACGCGCCGCGCCGACCGCCTGTTCCAGATCGCCGAGCTGCTGCGCGGCCGGCGCCTGACCACCGCGCAGCAACTAGCCGACTGGCTGAACATCTCGCCGCGCACGGTCTATCGCGACGTGCGCGATCTGCAATTGTCAGGGGTGCCGATCGAAGGCGAAGCGGGCATCGGTTATCGGCTGTCGCGCTCGGCAAGTCTGCCGCCGCTGACCTTCACCGCCGACGAACTCGCCGCGCTCGCCGCCGGCGCGCGCATGCTCGAATCATGGGGTGGCGCGGGCTTCGCGAGCGGCGCGCGGGGCGCGCTGGCCAAGATCGCATCGGCGATGCCCGCCGACAAGCGCGCGACGCTCGAACGGCTCGCGATCTTCGCGCCGTCGTTTCACATCAAGGGGGATTTTTCGAGGCAGCTCGACACGCTGCATCGCGCAATCGATGCGCGCCAGGTGGTGCGCTTCGCATACACCGACGCGAACGGCGCCGACACCGAGCGCCGCGTCTGGCCGCTCGCGCTCGCGTACTGGGGCGCGCGCTGGACGCTCGGCGCATGGTGCGAGCTGCGTGCTGATTTCCGCAACTTCGGACTGGAGAAGATGCGCGATCTCGAAGTGCTCGAGACGTATCCGGATCAGGAAGGCAGGCGGCTCGCGGATCTGCTGCGGCACGTAAACGCGAGGCCGAAAATATGAAAAGGATCGCGGCGCGACGCACCGCGATCTCAGGGACTGTTTACCGCTAACGAGCTACTCGACCGACTTCACCATATCCTCGATCACCTTCTTCGCGTCGCCGAACACCATCATCGTCTTGTCCATGTAGATGCGTTGATGGTCATTGGGTCAAGCTCCCTATGAAAGCGCGCCGCATCAGGCTTACGGCCGGGGTGCCTGGCGATTCAGGCGGTTATCGCAGGTAAAACGCATTCCGGTAAGTCCAGTTACCGGCATTGACCCGACGCGAAATTTTTCGCGTCCGCGAAAAATCACGCGGCCTGCCAAGGGTTCACAAGGGAGACGCCCGTTGCTACGAAATCAGCGACATTTCGCGTCACCACGGTCATACCATGAACGATCGCCGTAGCGGCGATAAGCGCATCACGCTCCGAGCGCCGATCCGGTACATGCAAGCGCGCGCAGCGTAAGGCAACGCCCGTATCGACAGGCAGCACGCGATCCGCAAATTCAGTTAAGACGTGCTCATCGAGCCATGCGCGCAGCAACGCGCCTTGGCTCGGGTCGCTGCGCTCCTTCAGCAAAACGCCCGTTGCCAGCTCCATGATCGTGATTGCAGAGACAAAGAGCGCCGAAGCATCGACGCTCTTTGCCCAGGCGACGAGGTTGGCATCCGCCCTGCGCCCCTTACGGAGTTCTGAAACGACATTCGTATCGATAACAAACATCAGAGTTCAGCCGGCCGGATAGATATATCCACGCGCGGCGGATCGAATTCAATGTCAGCAACCTCGGGCATGGCCAAGGCGTCCACGATGTTGCGACGCTGTCTGGCGAGAAGCCAGTATTCCTCGATGCTCAGCAAAACATGGGCGGGCCTGCCGCGATCGGTGATGAATACAGGGCCGTCCTTGGTCGCCTTTTTCGCCCGGGTCACGTCCTGATTGAGTTCCCTGCTGGATAAGGTCGTAATCGTCATATTCCCTCCCGCCATCTAACGTAGTAACGTTACTACATGTCAGGAATGTAGACAAGTCACTACGTTGTGAGTTCCGAAAGAGAAATTTTCGCGTCCGCGAAAAATCCGCCGACGGCGGCTCGCGGATCTGCTGCGGCATCTGAACGCGAAGCCGAACAGATGAAAAGGATCGCGGTGACCCACCGCGATCCTGAGGCCGATTCACCGCTAGCGATCTAGTCGACCGCCTTCACCATATCCTCGATCACCTTCTTCGCGTCGCCGAACACCATCATCGTCTTGTCCATGTAGAACAGGTCGTTGTCGAGCCCGGCGTAGCCCGCCGCCATCGAGCGCTTGTTGACGATCACGGTGCGCGCCTTGTACGCCTCGATGATCGGCATGCCCGCGATCGGCGACTTCGGATCGTTCTTCGCGGCCGGATTCACCACGTCGTTCGCGCCGAGCACCAGCACCACGTCGACCTGGCCGAACTCGCCGTTGATGTCCTCCATCTCGTACACCATGTCGTACGGCACTTCGGCCTCGGCGAGCAGCACGTTCATGTGACCCGGCATGCGGCCGGCCACCGGGTGAATGGCGTACTTCACCTCGATGCCCTTCTCGACCAGCTTGTCGGTCAGCTCCTTCAACGCGTGCTGCGCGCGCGCGACGGCCAGCCCGTAGCCCGGCACGATCACGACCGTTTCCGCGTTGCCCATCATGAACGACGCGTCATCGGCCGAACCCGATTTCACCGGACGCTGCTCCGCTGAGCCGCCCGCGGCCGCGCCCGGCTCGTTGCCGAAACCGCCGAGGATCACGTTGAAGAACGAGCGGTTCATCGCGCGGCACATGATGTACGACAGGATCGCACCCGACGACCCCACCAGCGACCCAGCGATGATCAGCATCGGATTGTTCAGCGAAAAGCCGATGCCCGCCGCCGCCCAGCCCGAATACGAGTTCAGCATCGACACGACCACCGGCATGTCCGCACCGCCGATCGGAATGATGATCAGTACGCCGAGCACGAACGCGATGATCGTCATGATGATGAACGGCAGCCACGACTGCGTGAGGAAGAAGAGGACGCCGAAGCCGAGCATCGCGAGCGCGAGCATCAGGTTGATCAGATGCTGGCCGCCGTAGACGACCGGCGCACCCTGAAACAACCGGAACTTGTACTTGCCCGACAGCTTGCCGAACGCGATCACCGAGCCGCTAAAAGTAATCGCGCCGACGAAAGTGCCGATGAACAGTTCGATGCGATTGCCGTACGGCAGGAAGCCCTCGATCGGCACGTCCGGATCGACGAGGCCGAACGCGGCCGGCTCCGACACCACCCCATACGCTATGCACACGGCCGCGAGACCGATCAGCGAGTGCATCGCCGCGACCAGTTCAGGCATCCTGGTCATCTCGACGCGCGCGGCGACGAACGCTCCGATCGCGCCGCCGATCACGAGCCCGAACAGCAGCAGGCCGAGACCGAGACCGAGATTGGAGCCAAGTGCTTCGGCCTGCCGCGAGATCAGCGCGATGGTCGTCAGAATCGCGATCGCCATGCCGACCATGCCGAAGGTATTGCCGACGCGCGCGGTCTTCGGATTCGACAGCCCCTTGAGCGCCTGAATGAAGCAGACCGACGCGACCAGATACAGCAGCGTGACGACGTTCAGGCTCATTTACGTACCCTCCTTGCCGCCGCCAGCCGGTAGTTTCCTGGGTTCCTTCTTCTTGAACATCTCCAGCATTCGCCGTGTGACGAGAAATCCGCCGAACACGTTGACGGCCGCGAGCGCCACCGCGATCGTGCCGAAGAACTTCCCGGCGCTGCCGACCGTGAGACCCGCCGCGAGCATGGCGCCGACGATCACGATCGCCGAGATCGCATTGGTCACCGCCATCAGCGGCGTATGCAACGCTGGCGTGACGTTCCAGACCACGTGATAGCCGACGTAGATCGCCAGCACGAAGATGATCAGATTGATCACCGTGTGATTGATGACTTCCATCTTCGGCTTCCCCCTATGCGTTGCGCGTGACCTGGCCATCGCGAGCCAGCAGCGTGGCCGCGACGATGTCGTCCGCGAGATCGATGTTCAGCGTGCATTCCTTGTCGATAATCAGCTTCAGGAAGTCGAGCACGTTGCGCGCGTACAGCGACGACGCGTCGGCGGGCACCATCGCGGCGAGATTCGTATAGCCGACGATCTGCACGCCATAGCGCACCACCACCTGGTCCGCCTCGGTCAGCGGACAATTGCCGCCGCGCCGGCCGTCGACTTCCGCGCCGCGGCCGGCCGCGAGGTCGACGAGCACCGAGCCCGGTTTCATCGCCTGCACGGTTTCGACCGACAGCAGCGTCGGCGCGGGGCGGCCTGGAATCAATGCGGTCGAGATCACCACGTCGGCCTGCCTCGCGCGCTCGTGCACGAGCGCCGACTGGCGCGCGAGCCACGACGGCGGCATCGGCCGTGCATAGCCGCCCACGCCTTGCGCGGCCTCGCGCTCCTCGTCGGTCTCGTAGGGCACGTCGAGGAACTTCGCGCCGAGCGACTCGATCTGCTCCTTGACCGCCGGGCGCACGTCGGACGCTTCCAGCACGGCGCCGAGGCGCTTCGCGGTGGCGATCGCCTGCAGGCCAGCCACGCCCGCGCCGAGAATCAACACGCGCGCGGCCTTCACGGTGCCGGCCGCGGTCATCAGCATCGGCATGAAGCGTGGATATAGCGTCGCCGCGAGCAGCACCGCCTTGTAGCCGGCGATGTTCGCCTGCGACGACAGCACGTCGAGGCTTTGCGCCCGCGTGGTGCGCGGCGCGGCTTCGAGCGCGAACGCGGTGACGCCGGCCGCGGCGAGCTTGCCCGCGTTGTCGGCGTTGAACGGATCGAGCATGCCGACGAGCGTCGCGCCGCGCTTGAGTAGCGGCAGTTCGGAATCGGTGGGAGATTGGACTTTGAGGACGAGATCTGCGCCGAATGCAGTGGCGGCATCGACGATTTCCGCGCCCACGGCCGTATAGGCGTCATCGGGAAAGCCCGCGCCGGCGCCGGCGCCGCTCTGGAGCGTGACCCGGTGGCCTTGCGCCACGTATTTCTTGACCGTCTCGGGCGTCGCGGCAACGCGGGTTTCATGCGCGCGCGTCTCGGCTGGCACTCCGATGTGCATCGTTGTTCCTCCTCGACTTCCTGTTTGACGACAGATCTGCCGACGAGGCTCGCCGGCTTGCACATGCAACGGCTAACGCAGGCCCCACTTTAACCGGAAACCGCCACATCACAAATATCGGGGTCGACGCGAATGCGCGGCAGACCGCCAAACTGGTACGGATCGGTCGCGATCCCACCTCGAACACGCTGCGAACCGGCTGCCAGCGGTCACCGGCCGTAGCCCGGCCCAGCGCCCCGCCCGCCGCCCGGCAGTCGGCGCGCATAACCGGTAAAATGCGCACCCATGAAACCGGAAACCTGGCTGCCGCATGTGACCGTCGCGGCGATCGTCGAGCGCGACGGGCGCTTCCTGCTAGTCGAGGAACACACTCCCGCCGGCCTGCGCCTGAACCAGCCCGCCGGCCACCTCGAGGCGGGCGAAACGCTGCTGGAAGCGGTGGTCCGCGAAACCTTCGAGGAAACCGCGCATCCGTTCGTGCCCCAGGCGCTCGTCGGCATGTACATGACCCACTTCGAGCGGCCGGAACGCGCGGGCACCACGTACCTGCGCTTCACCTATTGCGGCGCGGGCGGCGAGCCGGACGCGGCGAGTTCGCTCGATCCCGACATCGTCCGCGCGCTGTGGATGAGCGCCGATGAGTTGCGCGCGTGCCCCGAGCGGCATCGCACGCCGCTCGTGATGCAGTGTATCGACGATTACCTGGCCGGCCGGCGTTTCCCGCTCGACTTCGTCCATACGCATTCGGTTGGGCCGAAGCAATAAGGCCGTCACGAGCGGCCCCATAGATCCGTGCAGTCATGCAGCACCCAGTGAGTACCTTATGAGCAAGCGTAAAGTCGTAGTAGGCATGTCGGGCGGCGTCGATTCGTCGGTCACCGCGTGGCTGCTGAAGGAACAGGGCTACGACGTGGTCGGCCTGTTCATGAAGAACTGGGAAGACGACGACGACAGCGAATACTGCTCGACGCGCCAGGACTGGATCGATGTGGTGTCGGTGGCGGACCTGATCGGCATCGACGTCGAGGCGGTCAACTTCGCGGCCGAGTACAAGGACCGCGTGTTCGCCGAATTCCTGCGCGAATATTCGGCCGGCCGCACGCCGAACCCGGACGTGCTGTGCAACGCCGAGATCAAGTTCAAGGCCTTCCTCGATCACGCGATGTCGCTCGGCGCGGAAACGATCGCGACCGGCCACTATGCGCGCGTGCGCGAGAACGATGGCCGCTTCGAGCTGCTGAAGGCGCTCGACCATACGAAGGACCAGTCGTACTTCCTGCATCGGCTGAACCAGGCGCAGTTGTCGAAAACACTGTTCCCGCTCGGCGAGATTCCCAAGACGAAGGTTCGCGAGATCGCCGCGCAGATCGGCCTGCCGAACGCGAAGAAGAAGGATTCGACCGGCATCTGCTTCATCGGCGAGCGGCCGTTCCGCGACTTCCTGAACCGCTATCTGCCGACCAGGCCCGGCCCGATGAAGACCACCGACGGCAAGATCGTCGGCGAGCACATCGGCCTCGCGTTCTACACGTTCGGCCAGCGCAAGGGCATCGGTCTCGGCGGCAGCAAGGACGGCAGCGGCGAGCCCTGGTTCGCCGCCGGCAAGGATATTCCGACGAATACGCTGTACGTCGCGCAGGGACACGACCATCCGTGGCTGCTGTGCCATACGCTGTCGGCGGGCAACACAAGCTGGGTCGCGGGCGAGCCGCCGGCCGACGGCTTCGCGTGCGGCGCGAAGACGCGCTACCGGCAGGCCGACGCGGCGTGCACGTTCAACGCCTCGGCGGCAGGCGGTTCGGGCGAAGGCCTCTTCGAACTGACCTTCGACGCCGCGCAATGGGCCGTCACGCCGGGCCAATCGGCGGTGCTGTATGACGGCGACGTGTGCCTCGGCGGCGGCATCATTGAACGCGCGATGACCGGGCAACCGGCCGAACTGCCGCAGGATCAGGCGCCGAAGCAAACCCGCGCGCAGCGTCGCAAGCAGGCGCACAAGCCAAAGCAGCCGCAAGGCCAGGCGCAGGACGAGCCGCAAACCCCGCGGCAAAGAGCGGCTCTGCTCGGCGCGCGTTGAGCGATGCATAACGGCGGGCGCGGCGGGTCATACCACTCCGGCAGGTTCGCGCCGTTCACCATGTTTCCCCCGCCTGGCGCATTCACATACGCTTCACCTTCGCGTGCGACGCCTGGCTTCCATTCGCAGGCCTTATCTTCGGGCTTCGCCGGTCCGCGCCGCACCGTGACCCGCAACCGCCAGTTTTCCTTCGCGACCGGTACCGCCCGCGCCCCCGTGCGGACGATCCCGCCGCAATGATCTTCACTGCACTGGAGTCCCCATGTTTTCTCGACGCTATCTGGCCATGTGGTGCGCAATCGCGCTCACCGCGGCATGTGCCGCGCTCGCCGCGACGCATCGCCTGTCGTGGTTCTGGATCCTCGGGCCGGCCGCGCTCGTCGCGCTCGGCGTGTTCGACCTGAGCCAACAGCGCCATGCAATCCTGCGCAATTACCCGCTGTGGGGCCACCTGCGTTTCATTTTCGAATTCATCCGCCCGGAGATCCGTCAGTATTTCGTCGAAGACGATACCGACGAGAAGCCGTTCTCGCGCGCGCAACGCAGCATCGTCTACCAGCGCGCGAAGAACGATGTCGACAGTCGCCCGTACGGCACGCGGATCGACGTGAAGGCGGTCGCGCACGAATGGATCAGCCACTCGCTCGCGCCGACCACGCTCGACGGTCACGACTTTCGCATCGTCGTCGGCCCCGATCGCGCGCGGCCGTATTCGATGTCGATCTTCAACGTGTCGGCGATGAGCTTCGGCTCCCTATCGGCCAATGCGATCATGGCGCTGAACCTCGGCGCGAAGAAGGGCAACTTCGCGCACGACACCGGCGAAGGTTCGATGTCGAAATATCATCGCGAACATGGCGGCGACATCATCTGGGAAATCGCGTCCGGCTATTTCGGATGCCGCAACGACGACGGCACCTTCAACGCCGAGAAGTTCGCGAAGCAGGCCGCCGAACCGCAGGTGAAGATGATCGAGGTGAAGCTGTCGCAAGGCGCGAAGCCCGGTCACGGCGGCGTGCTGCCGGCCGCGAAGATCACGCCCGAAATCGCCGAGACGCGCGGCGTGCCGATGGGCCGCGACTGCATCTCGCCGGCGACGCACTCCGAGTTCTCGACGCCGCGCGAGCTGCTCGAATTCGTCGAACGGCTGCGCACGCTGTCGGGCGGCAAGCCGACCGGCTTCAAGCTGTGCATCGGGCATCCGTGGGAATTCTTCGGTATCGCCAAGGCGATGCTGGAAACGGGCATTCTGCCGGACTTCATCGTCGTGGACGGCGCGGAAGGCGGCACCGGCGCGGCACCGCTCGAGTTCACCGATCACGTCGGCGTGCCGTTGCAAGAGGGGCTGCTGCTCGTGCACAACACGCTGGTCGGCATCGGTCTGCGGCAACGCATCCGCATCGGCGCGAGCGGCAAGATGATCACCGCGTTCGATATCGCGAAGACGCTCGCGATCGGCGCGGACTGGGTCAACGCGGCGCGCGGCTTCATGTTCGCGGTCGGCTGCATCCAGGCGCAGACCTGCCATACCGGCCGCTGTCCGACCGGCGTCGCGACCCAGGATCCGGTGCGCCAGCGCGCGCTGGTGGTGCCGGACAAGGCCGATCGCGTGTTCAACTTCCACCACAACACGCTGCACGCGTTGCAGGAAATCATCCAGGCGGCCGGGCTCCGGCATCCGGCGGAGCTGCGCGCGCATCACATCGTGCGGCGCGTGTCCTCGCATGAGGTGCGGCTGATGTCGGATCTGCTCAAATATCTCGAACCGAACGATCTACTCAACGGCAACTATCGCTATACCCTGTTCGAGACGTACTGGCCGATCGCGCAAAGCGATTCGTTCTCGCCGAAGGCGGAGCTGGCGGCGAGCTGAACGTGCGCGCGGCCCTTGCCGCGTCGCCTGTCGCCCAAAAATCGCATCGCGGCCCGTCCGACCCCGCAAAACGGGCCGCCCCCCTTCCTTTCCGTTAAAATCTCGGGTTTAGCACTTCGCTCCACGGCCCCGTCGCGCGCTTAGGCGCACGCGGAATGGCCCCATGCCCGAAAGGCACTTCATGCTCACGTTTCAGCAAATCATCCTGACCTTGCAGTCCTACTGGGACAAGCAGGGCTGCGCGTTGCTCCAGCCGATCGACATGGAAGTCGGCGCGGGCACGTCCCACGTCCATACGTTCCTGCGCGCGATCGGCCCCGAGCCGTGGCGCGCCGCCTACGTGCAGCCGTCGCGCCGCCCGAAAGATGGCCGCTACGGCGAGAACCCGAACCGTCTGCAGCACTACTACCAGTATCAGGTGGTGCTCAAGCCCGCGCCGGAAAACATTCTCGACCTGTACCTCGGCTCGCTCGAAGCGCTCGGCTTCGACCTGAAGCAGAACGACGTGCGTTTCGTCGAGGACGACTGGGAAAACCCGACGCTCGGCGCGTGGGGTCTCGGCTGGGAAGTGTGGCTGAACGGCATGGAAGTCACGCAGTTCACGTATTTCCAGCAGGTCGGCGGTCTCGACTGCAAGCCGGTGCTCGGCGAAATCACCTACGGACTGGAGCGCCTCGCGATGTATCTGCAGAAGGTCGAGAACGTCTACGACCTCGTCTGGACCGAGTGGGAAGAACAAGGCCCAAACGGCCCCGAGCTGCGCCGCCTGACCTACGGCGACGTGTATCACCAGAACGAGGTCGAGCAGTCCACCTACAACTTCGAGCACGCGAACGTCGATCTGCTGTTCACGTTCTTCAACAGCTACGAAGCGGAAGCGAGGCGCATGATCGATGCGCAGATCGCGCTGCCCGCCTATGAGCTCGTGCTGAAGGCCGGCCACACGTTCAACCTGCTCGACGCGCGCGGCGCAATTTCGGTCACGGAACGCGCGGCGTACATCGGCCGGATTCGCGCGCTGTCGCGTCAGGTCGCGCAGGCCTACTACGACTCGCGCGAAAAGCTCGGCTTCCCGATGCTCGGCAATCCGGTGCACGGCGTGCCCGGCCTCACAACCGACGAGCAGGAAGCCGCGATGCCCGCGTGGGCGCCGCCGCTGAAAGTCGAACGCAAGATCGACCAGGACTGACGAGAACTTCAACCAATGACTCAATCTCAACACGCTACCCTGCTCGTCGAGCTGCTGACCGAAGAACTGCCGCCGAAGGCGCTCGCCCGTCTCGGCGATGCCTTCGCCGAAGGTATTGCGCAGCGCCTCGCGGCGCGCGACCTGATCGAAGGCGAGCCGTCGTTCGAACGCTTTGCTACGCCGCGTCGTCTCGCGGTGACGATTCACAACGTGCGCGCGGTCGCGCCGGAAAAACACGTGCGCGAAAAAGTGCTGCCGGTTTCCGTCGCGCTCGATAAAGACGGCCAGCCCACCGCGCCGCTCGCTAAGAAACTCGCCGCGCTCGGCTTCCCCGACTTCACGGTGAACGACCTCGAACGCGCCCAGGACGGTAAAGCCGAAGCGTTCTTCCTGCGCTACGCGGCGCCGGGCGCGACGCTCACCGACGGCTTGCAGGGCGCGCTCGACGAAACACTCGCGAAGCTGCCGATTCCGAATCCGATGACGTATCAGCGCCCCGACGGTTCGAGCGTGAAATTCGTGCGCCCGGTGCATCGTCTGACCGCGCTGCACGGCGAGGAAATCGTGCCGGTCAGCGCGCTCGGCATCGACGCCGACGACACCACGCTCGGCCACCGCTTCCTGTCCGAAGGCTTCGTGCAGATCCAGCACGCGCAGTCATATGCCGAAACGCTCGAACACAGAGGCCGCGTGATCGCGAGCTTCGCGAAGCGCAAGGAATCGATCCGCTCGCAACTGCTCGCACAAGCCGGTGACGACAAGGTCGTGATGCCCGAAGCGCTGCTCGACGAAGTGACGTCGCTGGTCGAATGGCCGGTCGTCTATGAGTGCCGCTTCGAGGACGAATTCCTGCAAGTGCCGCAGGAATGCCTGATCCTGACGATGCAGACGAACCAGAAGTACTTCGCGCTAACCGATGCGAACGGCAAGCTGCGCTCGCGCTTCCTGATCGTGTCGAACATCGAGACGGCGACGCCGGTCGAGATCGTCGAAGGCAACGAGCGAGTGGTGCGTCCGCGTCTCGCCGATGCGAAGTTCTTCTTCACGCAAGACAAGAAGAAGCCGCTCGCGGATCGCGTGCCACTGCTCGCGAACGTCGTTTATCACAACAAGCTCGGCTCGGCGCTGCAACGGGTGGAGCGGCTCGAAGGGTTGGCCGGCGCGATCGCCGCACTGACCGGCGCCAACGTCGCGCTCGCGACGCGCGCCGCGCGCCTCGCGAAGGCCGACCTGATCACCGACATGGTCGGCGAATTCCCCGAGCTGCAAGGCACGATGGGCACGTACTACGCGCGCCACGACGGCGAGCCGGAAGAGGTCGCGCTCGCATGCTCGGAACACTACCAGCCGCGCTTCTCGGGCGACGCCTTGCCCACCACCGCGACCGGCACCGTCGTCGCGCTCGCCGACAAGCTCGAAACGCTGGTCGGCATCTGGGGCATCGGCCTGCAGCCCACCGGCGAGAAAGACCCGTTCGCGCTGCGCCGTCATGCGCTCGGCGTGCTGCGCATTCTGGTCGAGAAGCAGCTGAACGTCGACTTCGTCGAGCTGCTGCGCATCGCTTATGCGCAATTCGCCGGCGTGCCGAACGTTGCCGATTCGACCGACGCGATCTACGAATTCAGCATGGACCGCCTGCGCGGCCTGCTGCGCGAACGCGGCTACGCGGCCGGCGAAATCGACGCGGTGCTCGCGCTGAACCCGACGCGGCTCGACGACCTCGTCGCGCGCCTCGACGCGGTGCGCGAATTCGCGTCGCTCGCCGAAGCGGCGTCGCTCGCGGCGGCCAACAAGCGTATCTCGAATATCCTGAAGAAGTCGGAAGGCGTGACGAATGGCGGCGTGCAGCCCGGCTTGCTCACCGAGGCAGCGGAGAAGGCGCTCAACGCGCAGCTCGAACAGGTCACGCCGCGCGTGCAATCGCAACTGGCCGTGCGCGACTACACCGGCGCGCTGACGGCGCTGGCCGCGCTGCGCGAACCGGTGGACACGTTCTTCAACGACGTGATGGTCAACGCCGAAGACCCCGCGTTGCGCGCGAACCGTCTGGCTCTGCTCGGCGCGCTGCATCAGCAGATGAACTGCGTCGCCGATATTTCCCGACTCGCCGCCTGAGCACCGCGCCATGCCGATCAAGAAAGTGGTGATCCTCGACCGCGACGGTGTGATCAACGTCGACTCCGACGCGTTCATCAAGTCGCCGGACGAATGGGTCGCGCTGCCCGGCTCGCTGGAAGCGATCGCACGCCTGAACCAGGCGGGCTATCGCGTCGTGATCGCGACGAACCAGTCGGGCATCGGCCGCGGTCTGTTCGACATGGATGCGTTGAACGCGATGCATCTGAAGATGCACCGGATGGCGGCAGCGGTCGGCGCGCGCATCGAAGCGGTGTTCTTCTGCCCGCACACGGCGGAAGATCACTGCGATTGCCGCAAGCCGAAGCCCGGCATGCTGAAGATGATCACCGAGCGATTCGAAATCGATCCGGCGCATACGCCGACAGTCGGCGATTCTCTGCGCGATCTGCAGGCGGGCGCGGCGCTCGGTCACCCGGTGCATCTGGTGCTCACCGGCAAGGGCCGCAAGACCCTCGCCGCGGGCGGCTTGCCCGAAGGCACGATCGTGCACGACGACCTGCGCGCGTTCGCGCTCGACTTTCTCGCCGACGCTCAGGAGTAAACGCGCACCGCGCGCTCCCAACCCTCACCGACCACGCCGATGCGCTTTATCCGTTCCCTGCTGCTGCTGATTTATTTCATTGTGGTCACGGTGCCGTACGCGACCGCATGCTTCATCGCGTTTCCGTTCCTGCCCGCGGAAAACCGCTACTGGATGGCGGCCGGCTGGTGTCGTCTGACGCTGTGGACGGTGCGCTACCTGAACGGCATCCGCTACCGTATCGAAGGTTTCGAGAACCTGCCCAAGGGGCCGGCCGTGCTGCTGTCGAAGCATCAGTCGGCGTGGGAAACGCTCGCGTTTCCGGCGATCATGCCGCGCCCGCTTTGCTACGTGTTCAAGCGCGAGCTCTTGTATGTGCCGTTCTTCGGCTGGGCGCTCGGCATGCTGAAGATGGTTCACATCAACCGCAAGGAAGGCAAATACGCGTTCGTTTCGGTCACGAACCAGGGCAAGGCCCGCATGGCCGAAGGCGCATGGGTCATCATGTTTCCGGAAGGCACGCGCACGCCGACCGGCAAGAAGGGCAAGTACAAGACCGGCGGCGCGCGCTTCGCGATCGCGACCGGTGCCCCCGTCGTGCCGATCGCGCACAACGCGGGCCGCGTGTGGCCGCGCAACTCGTTTCTCAAATATCCGGGTATAGTCACGGTGTCGATTGGCAAGCCGATCGACACGACGGGGCTCACGCCCGACGAAGTGAACACGCGCGTCGAGCAGTGGATCGAAGCCGAGATGCGCCGCATCGATCCGACTGCCTACAGCGCGGCGGCTAACGATTCCGCCGCCGCTCCCATCTGACGCGCCACGCCCTCGAAGTCCGAAGGCGTATTGCGCGAAGCGAAGCCGATGCAGAAGTCTCCCACGCCGCAGCCCGCCGCGGCGCTCGAAAACCGGCAGCTCGATCTCCCGCTCTTCGCCGAGCCGGGGTCGACGTCGTCGTCTCCTTCACCTTCCGCGCCGGGTTCATTGGGCTCAGCGCCGGCCCTGCCGCCCGCCGCACCGCTCGCGCCGGACGGCAGCAAGCTACGTCGTCTCACCATCGGCTCACGCACGCTGCATTACGCGCTCAAGCGTTCCGCGCGCCGCTCGATCGGCTTTGCGATCGACAGCACCGGCCTCACGATCACCGCGCCGCGCTGGGTCACGCTCGCCGATATCGAAACCGCGATCACCGAAAAACAACGCTGGATTTTTACGAAGCTGATCGAATGGCAAACGCGCGTCGAGCAGCGTGCATTGCCGAAGATCGACTGGAAAGACGGCACCGAAGTGCCCTACCTCGGTCAGCCGGTGCGCGTGACGCTCGGCGCGCCGCAAGGCGTGCTCGCGTTCAGCGCCGAATATGGGTCGCTGCGATTGCCGCTGCCGTTGCAAGCCGACCCGCAGCAGATCAAGGATCGCGTGCAGGGCTGGCTGCAAGGAGAGGCGAAGCGGCTGTTCGGCGAGCGTCTGGCGATCTACGAGCAGAAGCTCGGCGTCAACTATCGCGCGTATGCGTTGTCTTCGGCGGCGACGCGCTGGGGCAGTTGTTCGAGCGACGGCAAAATCCGCCTGAACTGGCGGCTCATCCACTTTCCGCTGTCGATCATCGACTACGTCGTCGCGCACGAGCTGTCGCATCTGCGCGAGATGAATCACAGTCCGCGCTTCTGGCAGACGGTCGAATCGATTTTTCCGGAATTCCGCGAGGCGCGACAGACACTGAAGTCGCATCCGCCGGAGCTGTTGCCGACGCTTTGAGGCCGAGCGCTATCTATGCGAGAGCGCTTTCGCGGACTGCAACAGATCGGCCAGCATCACGCCGCGCCTGTCCGGGCTCGTGTCGCGGCCGGTCATGAAACACAGCGCCGCAATAGGCAGTCCCGCACGGTCGCGAATCGGCGCTGCCATACAAAGCCTGAACGCATTCGAGAGTCCTTCGGTGCAGCAGTAGCCTCGTTCTTTTGCGGCCCGCACGTCGTTCAGGAATTCGTCGAATTCGATATTCACCCCATTGTCGAGGATGAAATCTTCGGCTGGAATGAGCGCGCGAATCTCGTCGGCATTCAGGTGACCTAGCAGCAGACGTCCCGTGGCGGTCCACGGAATCGGCACTCTCACGCCGATGTCCGAACTGATGTTGAATGGCCGGGCACTGTTCTCGGATAACACGACCGTGTACTTGTTGCCTTCCAGCATGCACAGCTGCGTGGTCTCGTCGTACTTCCGTACCAATGCCAGAATGGATTGATGCGCGCGGCTAATCAGATCGTTGTGCGTTGCATAGTCGGACCCGTAGTAGTGCATCTCGCGCCCGAAGAACACGCTCCCATCCGCGGCCGTCTCGAGCCAGCCCACTTCCGCGAGAATCGCGACCAGCTCGTAAATGCTCGAACGCGGCGCACCGGTCGCCTCGATTAATTCGCGCATGGTCAGCGGGCGTTGGGCGACGTGCAATTGCCGGAACATCGCGATGACGCGATCCACGCCTCTCGCCCGAGACGATTCTGTTACAGCCATGCGTTCACTCCGTAAAGCGTTCATCCGACCGGTTGTCTTTCAAGCGACGTGAGTTTATCGTGCGGCTGACCCGCGAAAGCGACTTTCAGGCCGCGACAGGTCAATGGTCGAGGACTCTGTGCAGAAATTGCCGCGTACGTTCGTTCGCGGGATTGACGAAGATCTGTTCCGGATCGCCCTGCTCCGCGATGACGCCCTTGTCCATGAAGACGACGCGGTCGGCGGTCTTGCGGGCAAAGCCCATTTCATGCGTGACGACGACCATCGTCATGCCGTCGCGCGCGAGCCCACGCATCACCTCGGTGACCTCGCCGACCAGCTCCGGATCCAGCGCGGACGTCGCCTCGTCGAAGAACATGATGCCGGGCTCGACCGCGAGCGCTCGCGCAATCGCCACGCGTTGCTGCTGACCGCCCGACAACTGGCTTGGATAGTGTTCCGCGCGGTCCGCGAGCCCGACACGGTCGAGTGTCTCCATGGCGCGCTTGCGCGCGTCGTCCGGACTCATGCGGCGTGCCTTGATAAGCGCGAGCGTGACATTGCCGAGCGCGGTCTTGTGAGGAAACAGATTGAACTGCTGGAAGACCATGCCGACATGGCCACGAATCTCTCGCGCTCGGCGCGGATCATGCATGGGCACATCGTTGACCCAGACCTCGCCGGAATCGGTGGTCTCCAATCCCGCCATGATTCGCAAGACGGTGCTCTTACCCGAGCCGGACGCGCCGATGAGCACCAGCACCTCGCCAGAGCGAACCTCGAGATTGATTTCGTTCAACACCCGAGTCGAACCGAATGCTTTGCTGACGCCCGTCAGTGAAATGATGGGTCTGATTTGGCTTTGGTTACTCACGACAATCTCCTGCGGTCATGGTGGCGCACCCATTGCGAGAGCGGGAAGCACACGGCGAAGTAAATGAGTGCGACGAGTCCGTAGATTTCCACGGGCTTTCCGACCCGGTCGACGATGGCCTGGCCACCATGCATCAACTCGGACATTCCGATCATGCTGACGATCGACGTATCCTTGATGAGCGACAGATACTGACCGACGAGAGGCGGCAACACGATCTTTCCCGTCTGAGGCAGCACGACGAACGAGAACGACTGAGCCCGCGTGAGGCCGAGGATCTGAGATACCTCCCATTGACCTTTGGGTACCGCCTCGATCCCTGCGCGGAAGATTTCGGCGATGTAGGCGCCCTGATAGATGCTCAAGCCGATGACGCCGGCTGCGAAGACGTCGATCGCGTAACCGAAGTACGACACGCCGAAATAGATGAACATCAGCGTGATGAGTACCGGCGTGCCGCGAAACAGCTCCGTATAGAGTCTGGCAAGGCGGGCTGTGCCCCACGGTCCGAACGACCGCAAGACCGCGGCGAAAAGACCGATCAGCGTGCTGCCCGCGATGGACGCAATGGAAAGCAACAGCGTCGTCACCAGACCCTGCAGCAGGATGGAGAAACTGGTTTTCAGCAATTCGACTGACATGATCCAACTCCAATCCGGGAATCAGGCCCGTTTCGTCCGGCGCATGAAGCCGGTTCCGAAACCGGTGCGCGCCGGCATGACGAGGGGAGGATGAAAGATCCGCGCTCCGAGCTGGCCCGCAAGCCAGGACAGTACGTTACTGAGCACGAGATACGCGACGAGCGTCACGCTGAACGTCTGAAGGTAGAGAAGCGTCCGCGAGTTGATCACGGTCGCAGTGCCGGTCAACTCCGGCAACGCAATGGCGGACAGCAGCGACGTACCGAGCAGCAACTGGATCAGGTAGTTGACGATGGCCGGATAGACCGCGCGCGTCGCCTGCGGTAGCACGACCTCGACGAAGATCTGCGCGCGTTCGAGACCGAGAATGCCGGCGGCCTCGAGTTGTCCGCGCGGCACCGACTGTATGCCGGCGCGGAACACTTCCGATAGGTAAGCACCGACGTTGACGCCGAGCGCAATGACGCCCGCCCAGTATGCGTCGAGCGAAATACCCGCCGACGGCAGACCGAAGAAAACGATGAAAATCTGCAGGAGAACAGGCGTGTTGCGGATGATTTCAACGTAGCCGCGAGCAATCAACCGAAATGGCGCGAGCGGAGAAACGCTGGCAAGCGCGGTCAACAAGCCGAGGACTAGCGCCAGTACGAATGCCAGCACGGTGACTTGCAACGTTAGCCAGCTCGCGCTCAAAAACTCGGGCACGTAGCCCCACAGAGTGAGCCACTCGTAACTCATCTCACCCTCCGCATCGTTCGGGTTTCATTGGATATCGGCATCTCCCGCTCCTCAAAACTGCGGATTGAGCGGGTAGCGCGGATCGGTGCCGAACCACTTGTTGTAGAGCTGCGCGTTGAGCTTCGACGCATTGACGTTGAAGAGGAACAGATTCAGGTAGTTGAGCCATTCCTGATCGCCGGCCTTGACACCGAACGCGTTATATTCGAGCGGGACCAGCGCTTCGTTCGTGACGGCAAGTTCAGGATCGAGCTTGGCCTGATACGCGAGAAAGTTGTTGTCCTCGATCATCGCGTCGGCCTGCCCCTGCTTGACGGCAAGAATCGCGGCCTGCGAGCTGTCGTATTCCTGGATCTTGATCGGGATATTCAGCGAGCGCACTTCGTCGCCATTGGTCGAGCCCTTGACCGTCGCAATCGTGCGACCGCCCATGTCCTTGATCGACTGAACGCCACTATTTTTTCTGACCAGCAGTGCTTCGCTGGCAACCACGTAGGGGGTCGTGAATTCGATTACTTTCGCGCGCTCCAGATTACGCGTGAAGTTGCAGAACACGACATCCACTTTGCTGGTCTGCAGATTCGGAATCCGGTTCGCGCTCGTCGTATTCACGACCTCGAGCTTCACGCCCATCTGCTTCGCGAGTTCCTTCGCGAGGTCCACGTCATAGCCGTCTGGTTGGCCGTCCTTGTTATAGAACCCGAACGGCGCGAACGTCAGGCAGTCGCCGACGCGCAGCGTGCCTCGCTGCAGCACGGCCTGAAGCGTCGAGGGAGATGCCGCTGCGCTCTGCCCTGGCGTGGCAACCTTGGTGCAGGCAGAAATTGCGAGCAATCCAGCAACAGCGAACAGGAAGGCGGCTTGGGCGCCTCGTTTGGCAAGCTTCATGGCAGGGTCCTAAGCGGAGAAGAGTGGTCCGGAGCGGACGAATCGGCTTTAGCGCCTGTCTGCGCGCTCAACGAATCGCCGGGTCACGCATCGATTGTCCGATATATCAGACTACTATCTGACAAACCGGATTGATGCTGAGTGTTGGACGCTAATATCAAACCGGCAACCGCACACAAACCCTTATTGCCTATACTTTTTTGTTCAAATAGGTCCGATCGAATTCCACGAGGCGCATCGAGTCCGCGGTGGGCCGGGCGGCCGGCGCGGCGTCGGGCTCAAGCTATACGGCAATCATTTACAATTGCCGCAGGTCGACGCATTTATCGACAAACTATCAAAGGAGTCCTCATGCGAATTTTGCATACCATGCTTCGGGTCGGTGATCTGGACGCATCGATCCGGTTCTACACCGAAGTTCTAGGAATGCGCCTGCTTCGAAAGAACGACTACCCGGACGGGAAGTTCACCCTCGCATTCGTCGGTTACGAGGACGAATCCGAAGGCGCGGCGATCGAACTGACGTACAACTGGGACACGAGCAAGTACGACCTCGGAACCGGCTACGGTCACATCGCCCTCGAAGTCGACGACGCCTATGCGGCATGCGAGGAAGTGAAGAAACGCGGCGGTGTCGTTACACGCGAAGCGGGGCCCATGAAACACGGCACGACCGTCATCGCCTTCGTCGCCGATCCGGACGGGTACAAGATCGAGCTGATACAGAAGAAGGGCCGAGTCGACTGACGTCCGGTGGCGGGCACGAGTCGCGCTGTCAGCCAGAACGATGAAAACACAGCCCGGCTTCACGTTGCACCCGGCGAATTGACGCCGGGCGAATTCGCCCGGCAATCTTGCCTCGTGCCGACGCCATCAAAAAACGCCGACTACTGACGCGCGACGTTGCCCGCAAGAAAATCAGGCAACTCAGACGCATCAACGACCGGCATCCGAGCGCGCCCACCGAAATCGCCACGGCTCGGCGCGCACTCTCCACCTCTTCACCGCACCGCCATGAGCACGACCACCGCCCTGCCCGCGCGCCGCGCCCCGGATAGCTTCGCGATCCTGTTGATGATCGGCCTGTGCGCAATCTGGGGGCTGCAGCAAGTCGCGATCAAGACCACCAATGCGGCGGTGCCGCCGGTCTTTCAGGCGGGGCTGCGCTCGACGATCGCGGCGCTGCTCGTGTGGGCATGGGCACGCTCGCGCGGCACGCCGCTCTTTCGCGATGACGGCACGCTCGGCGCGGGCCTGCTCGCGGGCGTGCTGTTCGCGGCCGAGTTCGTCTGCATCTTTCTCGGCCTGACGCTGACGAGCGCGTCGCGCATGGCGGTCTTTCTGTACACGGCGCCGTGTTTCACGGCACTCGGCCTGCACTGGTTCGTCGATGGCGAACGCATGCGGCGCATCCAGTGGCTCGGCATCGTCGTCGCGTTCGCGGGGATGGCGCTCGCGTTCGCGGACGGCTTCCTGCACACGGACGCGGGCACGGCTGCAAGCGCGGCCCACGGCTCGACGCTCGCGGGCGCGGCCGGCGATGCGCTCGGCGTGCTCGGCGGCATCGCGTGGGCCGCGACCACGGTGGTCGTGCGCGGCTCGCGGCTCGCGCGGACGAGCGCGAGCAAGACGCTGTTCTATCAGCTGACTGTGTCGGCGGTGGTGCTGCTCGCGCTGGCGCTGGGGCTCGGCGAGGTGCGCGTGGAAAGCGTGACGCCGCTCGCGCTCGCGAGCCTCGCGTATCAAGCCGTGATCGTCGCGTTCGTCAGCTATCTGTTGTGGTTCTGGCTGTTGACGCGTTACATCGCGTCGAGGCTGTCGGTGTTTTCGTTTCTGACGCCGCTGTTCGGTGTCACCTTCGGCGTGCTGCTGCTCGGCGAGTCGTTCAGCGCGCGCTTTCTGATCGCCGCGCTGCTGGTGCTGAGCGGCATCGCGCTCGTCAACGCACCGGCGAAACGGTAAGCGGGCTCGACGGCGGCGCCCTGCCGCCGTCGAGCGTCGAGTCTATTCCGGCGCAGCGGCCGAGCGCGCCGCCACCGCTTGCGCCACTCTCACGTATTCGGCTACCGGCACGTCCTCCGCGCGGCGTTGCAGATCGAAGCCGAGCGCGTCGAAATCGACGGTGTCGCGCAGCGCGGCAAGCGTGTTGCGCAACATCTTGCGACGCTGCGAGAACGCCGCAGTGACCACCCCGCCGAGCACGCTTTCGTCGACCACCGGCAGTTCGTGCCGCTCGTACGGAATCATCCGCACGATCGCCGAATCGACCTTCGGCGGCGGCTGGAATGACTCGGGCGGCACGTCGAGCTGCTTGTCGATCACATAGCGGTACTGCAGCATCACCGACAGGCGACTGAACGCCTTCGTGCCCGGCTCCGCCACCATCCGCTCGACCACCTCGTTCTGCAGCATGAAGTGCTGATCGATCACGCGCTCCGCGAACGCCGCCAGATGAAACAGCAGCGGGCTCGAAATGTTGTACGGCAGATTGCCGACGATGCGCAGCGACGCCTTGTCGCCCGGTGCCGCAAGCGAGCCGAAGTCGAACTCGAGCGCGTCGCCTGCGTGCAGTTCGAGCAGGTTGCCGAACTTCGTTTTCAGACGGCCGATCAGATCGCGGTCGAGTTCGACCGCGTGCAGCGGCGTCTCGGGCGTCGCGAGCCGCTCGATCAGCGGCTCGGTCAGCGCGCCGAGGCCCGGACCGATTTCGACCATGCGCTCGCCGCGCTGCGGCCGGATCACGTCGACGATCGAATCGATCACGCCCATGTCGACCAGAAAGTTCTGACCGAAACGCTTGCGCGCGAGATGGCCCTGGTGCCGGCCTTGCTGTCTGCTGGTGGACATCGGAGAAACGCTAGAAAGAAAACTGCTTGAGAATGAAAGACGTACCGGTGGAAACACGTCGCCGCGCGGCGCGTCACGCGCGCCGCATCCGCTCACATCAACCGCCCGTCAGCCCGCGCGACGATGCTGCGCCATCGACACCGCCGTGTCGATGGCGGCCATCAGGCTACCCGCGTCGGCGCGGCCGGTGCCGGCCAGATCGAGCGCGGTGCCGTGATCGACCGAGGTGCGGATGATCGGCAGGCCGAGCGTCACGTTGATCCCTTCGCCGAACGTCGCGAATTTCAGCACCGGCAGGCCCTGGTCGTGGAACATCGCGAGCACGCAGTCGGCTTCGTCGAGATAACGTGGCTGGAACAGCGTGTCGGCCGGATACGGACCGCGCGCGTCGACGCCCTCGCCGTTCACCTGCCGCAACGCCGGCGTGATCACGTCGATTTCCTCGCGGCCCAGATAGCCGTTTTCGCCAGCGTGCGGATTGAGCCCCGTCACGAGGATGCGCGGCGCGGGCAAACCGAAGTGGTAACGCAGGTCGTGATCGATGATGCGCAGCGTTGCAACGAGGCTTTCGATCGTCAAAGCCGCCGACACGTCCTTCAACGGCAGATGCGTGGTCGCAAGCGCGACGCGCAGCGGCCGCTTGCCGGTGCCCGCGAGCATCATCACGACGCGCGGCGTATGGGTGCGCTCGGCCAGATATTCGGTGTGGCCGGTGAACGGCACACCCGCGTCGTTGATCGTGCTTTTTTGCAGCGGCGCGGTGACGATCGCGTCGAACCTGCCGGCCACCGCGCCGTCGATCGCCGCATCGAGCAGATCGAGCACATAGTGGCCGTTCGCGGCGTCGAGCTTGCCTGCCTGCGCTGGTGCGCCAAGCGAGTGATGTTCGGGCCGCACGCGCGGGCCCTGCGCGAGCAGCGCGGCCCAATCGACGCCGACCGCGCGCGCCCGCTCAGCGAGCAGTTGCGCATCACCGAGCACGGTGAACTGCGCCTGAGGCCAATGCGCCGCCGCGCCGGCCAGCGCCTGCGTGGTCAGCTCGGGACCGACGCCGGCGGGCTCGCCGGTCGTGATCGCGATCTGCAGCGGGCGGTGGGTGGGCTGGGCAGCGCTCGTCATCGCATTGGCTCTGTTATTGCACGTTCGCCGTGGTCGGCTTCACTTCTACGTACGCGGTATCGCGCAGCTCGCGCAGCCAGTCGGCATACGCCTGTTCCGCCTTGCGCTGGCCGATGGCCTGACGCGCGAGATCCATCTGCTGCGCAATCGAGCCTTCCGCATCGCGGCGGCCGAGCACCTGAATCAGGTGGTAGCCGTATTCGCTGCGCACCGGGTCGCTGATCTGACCGTCCTGCAGCGAATTCATTGCGCGCTCGAATTCGGGCACCGTCTCGCCCGGGCTGACCCAGCCGAGGTCACCGCCTTGCGACGCCGAGCCGTCCTGCGAGTAGGTGCGCGCGAACTTCGCGAAGTCGCCGCCGGCGGCGATCTGGTTGCGGATGTCGAGCAGCTTCTGGCGTGCCTGCGGTTCGGACTGACCGTCGCCGACGCGCAGCAGAATATGGCGCACGTGCGTCTGCACGAGCTTCGGCGCGTCCGCGCTGGTGCCCTGGCCGGCACGGCGCTCGACCAGACGCACGATCTCGAAGCCGTCGTTGGTGCGGATCAGATCCGGATTGATCTCACCCGGACGCAGTGCCGACGCGGCCTTCACGAACTCGGGCGGCAGCTTCGAGGGCGCGAGGAAGCCGAGATCGCCGCCGTTCTTCGACGCGTCCGGCGCCTGCGAATTGGCTTTCGCGAGCTTTTCGAAATTCGCGCCGCCCTTCGCTTCGGCGAGCAAACCCTCGGCCTTCTTCTGCGCCGCCTCGATGTCGGTCTCGGACGCGTTCAGCGGCGCCTTCACGAAAATGTGCTGGACGTGCAGGTCGTTCGTCTGGCCGGCGCCCGGGCCGCGCTGGCTGGCGATATAGTTCGCGACCTCGGCGTCCGTCACCGTGATCTTGCTGTCCACTTCCTTCTCGCGCAGACGCGACAGCGTCAGCTCCGTGCGCGCGTCGCTCGAGAAGGTGGTCCAGGGCACGCCTTGCGCCTCGATGCGCGCGCGGTACATGGCGAGCGACATGTTGTTCGCCTGCGCGAGACGCTCGAGCGTGCGCTGCACGGCCGCGTCGTCGATGGTGATGCCGTCTTCCTTGGCCTTCTGCAGCTGGATGCGCTCGAGCACCATCTGCGTGAGCACCTGCTGGCGCAACTGGTCCGTCGGCGGCACCGGAGCGTTCTGCTGGTTCAGCCGGTGCGCGATCAGACCGACCCGCTCGTCGAGCTCGCGCTGCGTGATGACACCGTTGTTGACCACTGCGGCGATGGTGTCCACCGTCTGGCCGCTATTGCCGCCCAATGCCTGCGCCTGTACCGACGCGACTGGAACGAAGGACGCCGCGGCGACGAGACCCGCCGCGAGTATTGCCAAGCGAAGCTGTTTCATGATTGCCACAGATACTCCAATGATGTCGGGCGCTTCGCCCGTCTTTTCGCAAGCCGTGAATGACCGGGCGACCGTCATTCGTAGTTGGTGAACCGCGACTCCGGCGGTGGCGGTGGCGGCAACGGCGTGTAGCCGGCCACACTGCTGCGGAACGCGGTCATCAGCCCGTTGTCGACGCTCGACAAGCCCTTGAACGTCAACTGCGCCAGAAACCGTGTGCTCGACTGATTCTGTCCCGACGAGTTCAGGCCGTTCGCGTAGCGCTGGATGCCGGCGCCGAGCGTCCAGCAGTCCGCGTCGTATTGCAGGCCGACCAGGCCGTCGACGATACGGTGGCCACCGATGTCGTAGTTGAACCGGCCGACACCGTACATCCGGTGCGACAGCGGCCATTGGCCCGAAATCAGCACCTGATTGATCGGCTGGTTGTCGAGCGTGGTGTTGGCGCGCGTGTAGCGGTACGCGACGTTGATGACCTTGCCGCTCTCCGGACTGAATCCGAAGCCGACACTCGTCTTCGTGAGTTGGTTATTGTCCGCATTATATTGGAACGCCGTTTCCGAAGCGAAACCGGCGCCCAGCTTGATCGACGCGCCCGCGATCAGGTCCGAGTGCGTGGCCTGGGTACTGGTCTGGGTCGGCGTCAGCGTGACGCGCTGATCCCGGAAGTAGTACTGCTGCGCGATCACGAAGCGCGCGCGTTCGTCGCCGGTGGACGCGTTGATGAAGCGCGTGGTGAGACCGGCGGTCAGGCGGTTCGCGTCGGCGATCCGGTCGTTACCGACGAACGTATTCGGCGTGAAGATCTCCGCGAGACCGAAGTCGGATTCGGCGGTATCGAACAGCGGCGCGTTGTTCTGGTTGCGGTACGGCGTGTACACGTAGTACAGGCGCGGCTCCAGCGTCTGGATATAGTCCGCGCCGAAAATGCGCACCGAGCGCTCGAACGTCAGTCCCGTGTCGAACGTGAAGGTCGGAATCGACTCGGTGAAATTCTTCTGCGCCCCCGGCACGTTCGCCAGATCGGTGCCGATGTTGTTCAGGTTGTACGACGCAAAGTGCCACTGCACCTTCGGCGTGACGAAGTAGCCCGGCCCCACCACCGAATACGACAGGTACGGATTGAACAGCACCCGCTGGCCTTCGGTCAGATCCCCGGTGGTGATGCGGAAGTTCGTGTAGTCGGCTTCGGCGCCGAAGTCGAAGCCGCCGATGTTGTACTTCGCGTACTTGACGTTCAACTGCGGCTCGCGGCCGTACGGCGCGACCGACGGCTCCAGCGTCTGCCAGTGCTGCTCCCGCGCGAGCACGGACCACGGTCCGTTGTTGTAGGTCAACCCGGCTTCCTGCTGATACAGGAGCTGGGTGCCGTTCATGAACTGGTTGACCGACGACGCGAGGTCTTCCGGATAGGTGTTGTCCGAAACCCTGTTGTAATAGATGTAGCCGCCGAAGCCGTTACCGAAATTCTGGTTGTGCTGAATGTACAGCGCGTAGCGGTTGGTCTTCGTCAGACGATCGTCGGGCAGAAATTCACCGGTGATCGACCCGGAATACGTTGGCGACAGATAGCGGAACGTGCTCTGCAACTGCACACCGCGCTTCGAGATCAGACGCGGCGTGACCGTCAGATCGCGATTCGGCGCGATGTTGAAGTAATACGGCACCGACAGCTCGAAACCGTTCGTCGAGCTCAGCGAGAACGTGGGCGGCAACAGGCCGCTGCGCCGATCGCCCGACAGCGGGAACGACAGCCACGGCGACGCGAACACCGGCACGCCCTGGAAGAACAGCACGCTGTTATAGGCGACGCCTTCGTCCGCGCCGGTGTCGAAATCGAACTCGCTGCCCTTGATGTACCAGGCCGGATTGTCCGTGCACGCGCACGCCGTGTAGGTGCCCTTCGTGAACACGGAGCGCTCCGCGTCGAGCAGGTCGACGCGCTGCGCGCTGCCCGAGCCGCCAGTCAGCGTGAAGTGGTACTTCGGTGCGGTCATGAAGCCTTCGGTCGAATCGACGCGCAGATGTGCTTCGGGTCCGATGAAGGTATTGCCGGTATTGATCACGTGGACATTGCCGTACGCATCGGCCATGTCCGTGTCCTGATCGTAGTGCAGCGCGTCGGCCTTGATCACGGACGTGTTGTGCCGCACTTCCGCCGAGCCCTTGGCGGCCAGATCCTGGTCGATCGTGCCGCTCGCGTGGTCGCCGAGCACGAAGGTGGCCGGCCGCTGGCCCGTCTGCAACGGATGATCCTCGAGCTGCGGCGCAAGCTGCATGCCCCACGGCGGGTAGACCGCCTGCGGTTGCGCAGCTTCCCCCACCAGCTGGGCGTGCGCAAGCGCGGGCATCAGGCCCGGAACGGCGATCAGCGCCGCGACGAGCCGCCTTTTGCGCGGCACTACTGCACAGGAAGGAGTGGAATCGGAAAGCTGTCTGGGCGGCATGTATCGTTTGGCGAGTCGACCCGTGCGCAAGCTTTCGTCGTCACGATCCACCGCCTGCACACCGCGACCGTTAGAGTCGGCTGCACGTCTGGATTCCCAATTTGCCGAGTAATAAGGCGGGCGGTAAAACGGAGCACGCGAAAGCTGGCGTGTGAGTCGCGTCAAAAAAGTCGTGGGGTATTATATGGCAAGACGTTGTCCCCAAGAATTTGCCGCCGCTTTTCATGACGCTGCCTTCCACCCAAGATTTCACCGACACCCGTCTCTCCCTGCTCAAGGCCTGGCTGCAAGGCCACGCGGCGCGCCATGCGCTCGAGCCCGACACCCTCGTTCCGGCCTCGTCCGACGCCAGTTTCCGTCGTTATTTCCGGCTCGCGGGTAAGGCGGCGCAAGGCAATGGCGCGGCCACGCTGATCGCCGTCGATGCGCCGCCGCCCGAAAAATGCCGCGAATTCGCGCAGATCGCGCAATTGCTCGAGGCCGCCGGCGTGCACGTGCCGCGCGTGCTCGAGGTCGACTTCGACGCGGGCTTCATGCTCGTCACCGATCTCGGCACCGCGTCGTATCTGGGCGCGCTGACCGACGCGCAGGCCGCGGGCGACACGCGCGCGGCTCGCGCGCTGATGCGCGACGCGCTCGACGCGCTGATCCGCTGGCAGCTCAGCTCGCGCGAAGACGTGCTGCCGCCGTTCGACGAAGCGTTTCTGCACCGCGAGATGGAGCTGATGCCCGAGTGGTTCATCGGCCGGCACCTTGGCCGCGAGGTCGATGCCGCCACGCGCGCGCTGCTCGATCGCACGTTTGCGCTGCTGATCGCGAGCGCGCGCGCGCAGCCGCAAAGCTTCATGCTGCGCGATTTCATGCCGCGCAATCTGATGATCGCCTCGACGCCCAACCCGGTGAACCCCGGCGTGCTCGACTTCCAGGACGCGGTGTACGGACCGATCACATACGACGTCGTGTCGCTGCTGCGCGACGCGTTCCTCAGCTGGGACGAGGAGTTCGAGCTCGACTGCTTCGCGTACTACTGGGAGCGCGCCAAAAAAGCCGGCCTGCCGGTCGATGCCGATTTCGGCGAGTTCTACCGCCAGCTCGAATGGATGGGGCTGCAGCGGCACATCAAGGTGCTCGGCCTGTTCTGCCGCATCAACTACCGCGACGGCAAGGCGCATTACATGAACGACCTGCCGCGTTTCATCGGCTATGCACGCAAGGTGGCGGAGCGTTACGCGCCGCTGCGCGGGTTCGCGAAACTGCTCGACGACCTCGACGGCCGCGCGCGGGAAATCGGCTACACCTTCTGACCGATGACGATGTCCGTAAAGAAAGCGATGATTTTCGCCGCGGGCCGCGGCGAGCGCATGCGTCCGTTGACCGACGCGTGCCCGAAGCCCCTGCTCGAAGTGGGCGGCAAGCCGCTGATCGTATGGCAGATCGAACGGCTCGCGCGGGCCGGCATCCGTAGCATCGTGATCAATCATGCGTGGCTCGGCGCGCAGCTCGAAGCCGCGCTCGGCGACGGTTCGCGCTGGCAGGTCGAGCTGCGCTATTCGCCCGAGCATGAGGCGCTGGAGACCGCGGGCGGCATCGCGCAGGCGCTGCCGCTACTGACCGACGAGGGCGCGGATCAGGTGTTCGTCGCGGTGGCCGGCGACGTGTACACCGATTACGACTACGCCGCGCTGCACGCGCACGCCGGCGCGCTGAAGGCGCTGCCCGAGCCCGGCATGCATCTGGTGATGGTGCCGAATCCAACGTTTCACCCGAACGGCGACTTTGGTCTCGTCGACGGCGTGCTGTCGCTCGACGCGCAGCCGCGCCTCACGTTCGGCAGTTTCGGTCTGTACGACACGCGCATGTTCCGCGATCTGCCGCGTGGCACGCGGCGCGCGCTGAGCCCGTATTACCGCGGGACCATCGCGCGTGGGCTCGCGAGCGGCGAGCTGTACGAAGGCTTGTGGGAGAACATCGGCACCCAGGCGCAGCTGGAAGCGCTCGATCGGCTGCTGCGCGCGCGCTGAGCTTTACTTCGCCGGACTCTCACCTGCTCCGACTGCTTCCGCTCTTTCCACCGCATCCGTGGTCTGCGCGGCGCGCTGCTGCAACGCCCACATCTGCGCGAACAGGCCGTTCGCGCGCAACAGCTCCGCGTGCGTGCCGCGCTCGACGATGCGCCCTTTGTCCATCACGATGATCTGCTGCGCATGCACGACCGTCGACAGCCGGTGCGCGATGATCAGCGTCGTGCGTTCGCGCGCGATCAGGTCGAGCTCATGCTGGATCGCGCGCTCGGAGCGTGAATCGAGCGCGGACGTCGCTTCGTCGAACAACAGGATCGGCGGATTCTTCAGGATGGTCCGCGCGATCGCGACGCGCTGCTTTTCGCCGCCGGACAGCTTGAGCCCGCGCTCGCCGACCGGCGTGTCGTAGCCCTTCGGCAGACTCTCGATGAACTCGTGAATATGCGCGGCGCGCGCCGCCGCGATCACTTCGTCGCGCGTCGCCGACGGCCGGCCGTACGCGATGTTGTAGTAGATCGAGTCGTTGAACAGCACCGTGTCTTGCGGCACGATGCCGATCGACGCGCGCAGCGAATCCTGCGTGACGTCGCGAATATCCTGCCCGTCGATGCGGATCGCGCCGCCCGTCGCGCGGTCGAGATCGTAGAAGCGGAACAGCAGCCGCGCGAGCGTCGACTTGCCCGAGCCGCTGTGGCCGACCACCGCCGTCGTCGTGCCGGCCGCGATCGTGAAGCTCACGCCGTGCAGAATCTGCCGCGCGGGCTCGTACGCAAAGCTCACGTCGTCGAAGCGCACCTGCGCGCCGCTCACTTGCAAAGCCACCGCATTGGGCGCGTCGGGCACTTCCTGCGGCGAGCCGAGCAGCGAGAACATGCGGTCCATGTCGGTCAGGCTCTGCTTCAGCTCGCGATAGACCACACCGAGAAAATTCAGCGGAATATACAGCTGCAGCATGAACGTATTGATCAGCACCAGGTCGCCGAGCGTCAGGCGCCCGGCCATCACGCCCTGGGTCGCGCGCCACAGGATGAACACGAGCCCCGTGCCGATGATCGCCTGCTGCCCGAAGTTCAGCGCCGACAGCGAACGCTGCGACTTGATCGCCGCCGCGCGATAGCGCTTCAGGTTTTCGTCGTAGCGGCTCGCTTCCCACTCCTCGTTGCCGAAGTACTTGACGGTCTCGTAGTTGAGCAGCGAGTCGATCGCGCGCGAATTCGCCTTCGAATCGAGCTCGTTCATCGTGCGGCGAAAGTGCGTGCGCCACTCGGTGACCTTCACCGTGAACGCGATGTACACCGCGAGCGCGACGAACGTGACGATCGCGTAATAGGCCTCGTATTTGACGACGAAAAAGCCGAGCACGAGACCGACTTCGACGAGCGTCGGCAGGATGCTGTACAGCGAATAGGAAATCAGCTGCGTGATGCCGCGCGTGCCGCGTTCGATATCGCGCGACATGCCGCCCGTCTGCCGCTCCAGATGAAAGCGCAGCGACAGCCCGTGCAGATGGCGGAACACCTTCAGCGCGAGTTGGCGCACCGCGCTTTCGGTCACTTTCGAAAACAGCATTTCGCGCAACTCGGTGAAGAGCGACGTCGATAGCCGCACCACCGCATACGCGACCACCAGCAAGCCGACGCCGCCGAGCAGCACGATGCCGGGCGCGTCCTGCGCGCGGCCGAGCGCCGTCAGATGCCGGACCGACGCGAGACTGTCGACGATGCGCTTCATCACGACCGGCACACCGAGGTTCGCGACCTTCGCGCCGATCAGGCAGCTGAGCGCGAAGCCGACTCGCCATTTGTAGGTGGCAAGGTACGGCAGCAGCGACAGGATCGTTTGCCAGTCGTTGCGGGGTGCGGTAGAAATCGGCGAGGGTTCGGACGGAGGAGCGCGGCGCATAAATCGTGGGGAGAGTGTGGAGCTGCCGGAGTTCGCAGCGGCGCGCGGCTCGCGCGCTTCGCTGGGTGCTTTCCCGTACAATTCCTGATCTTTCTATTGTCGCAGAAGCCGACTGGCGGCGCTTTGCATGGCCTACTGTCGAACTGGCCCAGCCATTGCGTCAATGCGCGTCAATACACTCGAATACGTTTCCCAAGGATGTCCCGATGACCGATCTTCTTCAACTTCCGTCCAAGCCGTGCGCGCTGCGCGTAATGCCGCAGCCATCGGACGCGAACATTCATGGCGACGTGTTCGGCGGCTGGATCATGGCGCAGGTCGACATCGCCGGCTCGATTCCGGCAAGCCGTCGCGCGAATGGGCGGGTCGCGACGATCGCGGTCAATTCTTTCCTGTTCAAGCAACCGGTGTTCGTCGGCGATCTGCTGAGCTTTTACGCGGATATCGTGAAGACCGGCAATACGTCGGTGACGGTGTCGGTCGAGGTCTACGCGCAGCGGATGAGCCTCTCGCAGGACGTCGTCAAGGTCACTGAAGCGATCCTCACCTACGTCGCCACCGACAGCGACCGCCGGCCGCGCGCGCTGCCCGCGCTGGACTGAGCCGCCGATGATGCTTAAGCTAGCGATTCCACGCGTCACGCGCCGCGCCACCCGCTAGCCGTTCCAGCCGATCAGCGCACGAGGCCCCGGGGCGCCCCATAGTCGCTCTTCTAATGGAAACGAGATGAAACTGATCGGAATGCTCGACTCGCCCTACGTGCGGCGCGTCGCCATCTGCATGAAGCTGCTGGCGCTCGACTTCGAACATCAGTCGATTTCGGTATTCCGCACCTACGACCAGTTCGCGAAGATCAATCCGGTCGTCAAGGCGCCGACGCTCGTCGCCGACAACGGCGCGATCCTGATGGACTCGACGGTGATCCTGCAGTATCTGGCAACGCTCGCCGGCCCCACCCCGCTGTTCCCGACGCAACCCGACGCGGCGTTGCGCGCCGCGCGTCTGACGGGTCTCGCGCTCGCCGCGTGCGAAAAGAGCGTGCAGATCGTCTACGAGCGCAATCTGCGGCCTCAGGAGAAGCAGCATGAACCGTGGGTCGAGCGCGTGCGCGCGCAACTGCTCGCCGCCTATGCCGAACTCGAACGCGAGTTGGGCGAAGGGCCGCTGCCCGACGCGCAGCAGCAGTTCAGCGCGGCGGACGTGGCCGTCGCCGTAGCCTGGCAGTTCACGCACATGATGCTGCCGGAGGCGGTCAGCGAGGCCGATCATCCGCGGCTCGAGAAGTTTTCCGCGTTCGCGGAAAGCCTGCCGGTGTTCAAGGACACGCCGGCGGAGTGACCGGCGTTGCACGCGACGCGCGGCGACACCCGTCGCCGCGTCGCGCTCCCCTCACACCGGCTCCAGCTCCGCCACCAGCCCGCCGTGCAGCAGTTCGGCAATCCCTTCCGTCGATAGCGGCTTCGCGAAATAGAAGCCCTGCATTTCGTCGCACGCGCGTTCCTTCAGGAAGTCGAGTTGCGCGGACGTTTCCACGCCCTCGGCGATCACCTGCAACTTCAGCGAATGGGCGAGCGCGATGATCGCCGACGTGATCGTCTCATCGTCGCCCGATACGCCGATATCCGACACGAACGAGCGGTCGATCTTCAAGCGGTCCACCGGGAAGCGCTTCAGATAGCTGAGGCTCGAATAGCCGGTGCCAAAGTCGTCGATCGCGAGACCGATGCCGAGCGCGTGCAGTTCGTTGAGCATCGACACCGCTTCTTCCGCGTTGCGCATGATCGTGCTTTCGGTCAGCTCGAGTTCGAGGTACTTCGGTTCGAGTCCGGTCTCGTCGAGCACCTGCATCACGAGCTTCGCGATGTTACGCTGCTGGAACACCCGCGCCGACAGATTCACCGACACGCGCGCCGGCGGCAAGCCCTGATCCTGCCACGCCTTGTTCTGCCGACACGCTTCGCGCAGCACCCACTCCGACAGCGGCCCGATCAGCCCGCTTTCCTCGGCGAGCGGAATGAACGACGACGGCGGCACGAGCCCGACCTCGGGATCGTGCCAGCGCACCAGCGCCTCGATGCCGACGATCTGTCCGCTGCCGATATCGACCTGCGGCTGATAGTGCAGCAGGAACTCGTTGTCGCGCAGCGCGCGGCGCAGGCGTCGTTCGAGATTCAGGCGCGCGCCCGCGCTCGCGTTCATCTCCGGCTGATAGAACTGGAACGTGTTGCGCCCCATGTCCTTCGCGCGATACATCGCGACGTCGGCCTTCTTCATCAGCGTTTCGGCATCCTCGCCGTCCTGCGGGAACAGGCTCGCGCCCATGCTGCAGCCGACGTACAGCTCGGTGCCGTCGAGCCACACCGGCTCGGCGATCGACGCGCGCACGCGCTCCATCCACGTGATCAGCGATTGCTCGTCGACGGTGTCGGTCATCACGATCACGAACTCGTCGCCGCCGTGGCGCGCAACCGTGTCGCTGGTGCGCGAGCAGCGCGCGAGCCGTTCGGCGACTACACCGAGCAGCCGGTCGCCGACGCTATGGCCGAGGCTGTCGTTGACGTTCTTGAAGCCGTCGAGATCGAGGAACACGACCGCGACGCCCGAATGATGCCGCTGCGCGACGACGAGCGCATGTTCGAGTCGGTCGCGCAGCAGGTTGCGGTTCGGCAGCCGCGTAAGGCCGTCGTAGTTGGCCTGGTATTCGAGCTGCTCCTGATAGCGGATTAGCTCGGTCACGTCGTTGATCACGCCGATATGATGCGTGATCACGCCTTCCGCGTTCGGTACCGGCGCAATGAACAGCTGATTCCAGAACAGCGCGCCGTCCTTGCGATAGTTGCGCACCACGGCGCTGACCTCGCGATTCGCCGCGAGCGCCTCGCGGATCAACGCGACGCCTTCCTGGTCACGGTCGTCGCGTTGCAGCACGCGGCAGTCGTGGCCGATCACCTCGGCGGGATCGTAGCCGGTGATGCGCATGAACGCCGGATTCACGTATTCGATCAGATTGCCCGACGGCGACGGCGCGGTGATCAGGATCGCGTTGACGCTCGCGTCGAGCGCCCGGCTTTGCAGACGCAGCGCGAGATCGGCGCGCTTGCGCTCGGTGATGTCGGTGTACGAGCCGAGCACGCCGATCACCTGACCGTCGCCGTCGGTGAACGGCAGCTTGCTCGTGACCGTCGTGCGATGCACGCCGTCGATCACGAAGTCGACCTCGAAGTTCATCTTGGGCACGCCGGTATTCACGACTTCGCGATCGTGCTCGGTCAACAGGTCGGCGAATGCGCGCCACGCCAGGTCGGCGTCACTCTTGCCGACCACCTGTTCGGGATACGCGAGCCCTGCGTCGCGCGCGAATGCCATGTTGCAGCCGAGATAGCGCGAGTTCAGGTCCTTCCAGAAGATGCGCTGCGGAATGTTGTCGATCACCGCTTCGAGCATCTGATTCGAGCGCTGCGCTTCGGCTTCGGCGTTGATCTGGTCGGTCACGTCGTCCGCCAGCACGAACGAGGCGTCGCGGCCCATGAAGTTCAGTGCGTGATAGGACACGTTGACGCTGAGGATCGAGCCGTCCTTGCGCCGATGCCGCCAGATGCCCGCCATCGTGTGGCTCTGGCGGAGGTCGGCGCTACGCTGCAGATGCGTCTCCAGTCGGCCGATTTCCGAGTTCGGGCGGATCGCGCGGATCGTCATGCCCAGAAACTCGTCTTCCGTGTAGCCGTATTGCTGGATCGCGGCCGCGTTGACGGCGAGAAAGCACAGCGTGTCGCGATCGAAGATGTACATCGGCACGGTGTGATCGTCGAACAGGCTGCGAAAACGCTCGTCGTTGCGCACCAGCGCGCGGGCGCTGCGCAGTTTTTCGCGCGCGCTGTTCTCGCGCACGCCGAACGTGAGGAACAGCAGCACGCTGCCGGTGAGCATCGTCACGAGCAGCACGAACATCGCGCGCTCGCTGTCGCTCGCCGATGCCGCGAGCCAGCTCTGCAACGAGCGGTTTTCCTCGCTGCGCAACGTGGCGAGCGCGGCTTCGACACGCTCTAGCGCGGGGGCAAGACGCGAGTTCGACGGCGCAGGGTCGAGGGATGCCTCGAATGGCGCGTCGAGTGGGGCCGCCCCTGGTGCTTCGGTCGATGCCGCGTGCGCCACGCCCGACGCCGCGTTTGCCGCTCCGGGCAGGTCACTCGCACGGTTGCGCAGCGTGTCCTCGAGATCGTGCTGCAACGCGTGCCGCGCCGCGCTCAGGCTGGCGAGCGCCCCCGACATGTACGGCTCGCTCGCGAGCTCGTCGCGCAGTGATTGCTCGCGGCTCGCGAGTGTGTTCGTCATCGAAGTGGCCGCGTCGGGCGGCACCGGCTTGCCTGATTCTTTCAGGCGGTGCAGAGCGGCGAGCGCGTTATCGAGCGCGGCGTGATACGCATCGAGGTTCTGGCGCACGCTGGTCGAGCGCGCGAGGCGCGCATCGGCGTCGCGCTGCCCGCGAATCTGCGTGTACGCGACGAACGCATTTGCACCGACCGCGACGACCACGACCGCAATATTGATCAGCAGTCGCTTCGATAGAAAAGGATTCATGGGTTCCGAACGTCAATCGTTCCGAGGGCGGGAGAGCGCGCTCGCTGCCGGTGCGTCGGGCCGCATCGATGCAAGTCTTTTGCGCGCCAACCTTTGGTTATCGGCAGCGATCGGAAGCGGGTTGAGGGTCGGCGTGAAAAAAATCTGATGATTTGGGGAAGGCTGCGAGTTGGTGGGGGCGCCTGGCTGGGAGCGGCTGGCCGGCCGCGCCTAGCCGGCCGCACCTAGCCGGCCGCTCCAAATTCCTTCATTGCCGCGGCGAAATCGTGGCTCGCCTCGGGCTTGCGCGACAGCTTCGCGAGCACATAGCGTTTGAAAGGATCGAGCTCGGCCCAGCGCGCGACGCTCGGCGCGGCGAGACCGGCCAGCCCCGCCTGATGCGCGACACCGTCGGGCACGCTGTCGGTTTGACGCCAGGCCGGCGACTCCTCCGGCGTAAACCACTCCGGTTCGACGTTCGCGTGCGTGCGCAGCATCTCGAACAGCGCGTGATCGAAATTCGGTTCGATCTGCGTGTCTTCTTCGACCGGGAAACGCGCGAGCAGCTTGCGATCTTCGAGCGGCAGTTGCTGCCACTGCGCGAGCGTGATGCGCAGCCCGAAACGGTCGAGATTGAAGCGCACCGACATTGGGATATAAGTGAAATTCTCCGAAGACGCGACTTCGAAGTCGAACAGAAGCGGTGCTTCGTTGAGTCCCATGTCAGTGCTCCTTGTCGGTGGCGGACAGCGTGCGGGCGTCGCTTGAGGTATTTTAGAACTTATTCGCGCGACGGCGCCCCGCGCGGCGGCCGCCGCGAAGCATACGGCGAGGCCGGCGCACCCTTTGACGCGCGGCATGATACAGGAGTAAAGCAGCTTGAACGGAAAGGAAAACGATCGCGCAAACGAGCGGGCGAAGGCCCAGCCCCACGCCCTCGACAGCGACGAACAACCCGGCGTAGTGCAACTCGAAGTGCGCCGCCATCGCGGCACGGCGGTTGAAACCGCCACCGATCACGTCGGCCAGGAGTGGCCGGTCGCGCTCGTGTTCAACGGCATCTCGCACGCGGTGATGATGTGCACGCCGCGCGATCTCGAAGCGTTCGCGGTCGGCTTCGCGATTTCGGAGGGGATCGTCGAGCGCGGCAGCGACATTCAGGACATCGAGGTCGAACTGCACGAGGACGGCGAGCTGCCGCATGCCGAGGTGCAATTGCAGGTCGTGCAGCAGGCGTTCGCCGGTTTGAAGGAAAAGCGCCGCGCGCTCGCCGGGCGCACCGGCTGCGGCGTGTGCGGCATCGAAAGCATCGATCTGCTGGATCTGAAACCGCAGCGTGTACCCGACACTGGCTTCTTGCAGCGGCTCGCGCCCGATGCGATCGCACGCGCCGCGCGCGCGCTGCCCGAGCACCAGGCGCTCACTCGTTTGACGGGCGGCCTGCACGCGGCCGCGTGGTGCGATGCGCAAGGCTCGATCCACCATGCGTTCGAGGACGTCGGCCGCCACAACGCGCTCGACAAGCTGATCGGCCAGCTCGTGCTCGATCGCGCCGATACGCGTGACGGTTTCGTGTTTCTGTCGAGCCGCGCGAGCTACGAGCTGGTGCGCAAGGCCGCGCGCGTCGACGTGCCGATGGTCGCGACAATCTCGGCGCCGTCGTCGCTCGCGATTGCAATCGCGCGTGAGGCGGGCGTGCGGCTCGTGAGCTTTTGCCGCGAAGGCAGCTACGTCGATTACGACACGTGGCAGCAGCAAGCTTGAGCGAGTGACGCGGCGCAGCGACGGTTCACGGCTAACCCACACGAAGCGCGCCTGCGTCGCACACCCCTCAGTCGAACAGCCGGAAATCCGGCTTGCGCTTCTCGAAGAACGCCTTGAACGCCTCGCGCGCTTCGGGCGCGAGCAGCATCTTGCCGAAGTGCACGGCTTCCTCGGTCATCTGCGTCTGCAGTTCCTGCTGGCTCGCGCGCTTCATCAGGCTCTTCGTCACGCGCAACGACGACGCCGGCAGCGCCGCCAGCTTCGCGGCCTGCGACGCCGCGAACGCGTCGACTTCGCCCGCCGGCAGCACGCGATTCACGAAGCCCATGCGGTGCGCTTCGGCCGCGTCGAACGCCTCACCGAGCAGCAGTTTTTCCGCCCCCGCCTGATAGCCGGCCACGCGCTGCAGCAACAGGCTCGACGCTGCTTCCGGGCACAGCCCGAGCTGCGTGAACGGCAGCGAAAAGCTCGCGGTGTCGGCCGCGTAGACCAGATCGCAATGCAGCAGCAGCGTCGTGCCGATGCCGACCGCCGGCCCCGCGACCGCCGCCACCACCGGTTTTTCCGCAGAACATAGCGCGCGCAGGAACTGGAACACCGGCGAGGTTTCGCCAACCGGCGGCGACTTCATGAAGTCCTCGAGATCGTTGCCCGCGCTGAACATGCCCGCGCTGCCGCGAATCAGGATCGCGCGCACCGACGCGTCGCCCTGCGCTTCTATGAGCGCGTCGGCCATCGTCTGATACATCGCGGCCGTGATCGCGTTTTTCCTGGCGGGCCGGTTGAAGCTGATGGTCAGCACCGCGTCGGCGCGCTCGACCAGAATATCCGTCGTCATCCCGTTCATCTCCTTGTGCTCCTGCTGAATGTAAAAACGGTTCGCAAGCCGGGCGGCCTGCGAACCGTTGCGCGGTCCTTGGTGGATCACAGAGGGATCCCCGTTCGATCAGCGGCTCACAGACGCTCGACAATGCCCGCCGCGCCCATGCCGGTACCGACGCACATCGTCACCATGCCGTACTTGTAGTTGCGGCGGCGCAGGCCGTGCACCACGGTCGCCGCACGAATCGCCCCGGTCGCGCCGAGCGGATGGCCCAGTGCGATAGCGCCGCCGAGCGGGTTGATCTTCGACGTATCGAGGCCGAGGTCCTGGATCACCGCGAGCGACTGCGCGGCAAACGCCTCGTTCAGCTCGATCCAGTCGAGGTCGTCCTGCTTCAGGCCGGCGGCTTTCAGCGCGGCCGGAATCGCTTCCTTCGGGCCGATGCCCATGATTTCCGGCGGCACGCCGCGCACCGCGAAGCTGACGAAGCGCGCGAGCGGCGTCAGGTTGAACTGCTTGAGGATTTTTTCCGACACGACGATCAACGCGCCCGCGCCGTCCGACGTCTGCGAGCTGTTGCCGGCCGTGACCGAGCCTTTGTTCGCGAACACCGCGCGCAGCTTCGTCAGGCCTTCCATCGACGTGTCCGCGCGCGGACCTTCGTCGAGCGACACCTCGCGTGTTTTCACGTTGATCTCGCCGGTCGCGAGATCGGGCACGCGATCGACGATCGTGTACGCGGCGATTTCGTCGTTGAATTCGCCGGCTTGCTGCGCGGCCATCGCGCGGCGGTGCGATTCGACCGAGAACGCGTCCTGCGCTTCGCGGCTGATCTTCCAGCGCTCGGCGACCTTCTCCGCGGTCAGGCCCATGCCGTACGCGATGCCGACGTCTTCGTTGCGATCGAAGATATGCGGCGACAGCGACGGCTTGTTGCCCATCATCGGCACCATGCTCATCGATTCGCAGCCGCCCGCGATCATCGCATCGGCCTCGCCGACGCGGATGCGGTCCGCGGCCATCGCGAGCGCGGTCAGACCCGACGCGCAGAAGCGGTTCACCGTGACGCCGCCGACCGTGTTCGGCAGACCTGCCAGCAGCGCGCCGATCCGTGCGACGTTCAGGCCCTGCTCCGCTTCCGGAATCGCGCAACCGACGATCGCGTCTTCGATCACGCCGGTGTCGAGGCCGGGCACCTGAGCGACGGCCGACCTGATCGCGTGAACCAGCAGCTCATCCGGACGCGTGTTCCTGAACATGCCGCGCGGAGCCTTGCCGATCGGCGTACGGCTCGCGGCGACGATGTATGCGTCTTGCAATTGCTTTGCCATTTGGGAATCTCCTTTGTCGGCAAGCCGCTCAGTTGCGCACCGGCTTGCCGGTCTGCAGCATGCCCATGATCCGTTCCTGCGTCTTCTGCGTGCCGAGCAGCTCGACGAACGCGCGACGCTCGAGTTTCAGCAGCCATTCTTCGTCGACGAGGCTGCCCGCTTCGACGTCGCCGCCGCACACCGCTTCCGCGATGCGGCTCGCGATCAGGAAATCGTGCTCGCTGATGAAGCGGCCGTCGCGCATGTTGACGAGCGACGCCTTGATCGTCGAAATCGCCGAGCGGCCCGCGACCGGCACTTGCGTCGCGCGCAGCGGCGCACGGTAGCCCGCCGCGGCGAGGGCGCGCGCTTCCTTCTTCGCGACGTCGAGCAGTTCGAACACGTTGAAGACGATCGTGTCGGAAGGCTTCAGGTAGCCCATCGCGCGGGCGTCGAGCGCGGAGGTCGACACCTTCGCCATCGCCGCGTTCTCGAACGACTTCTGCAGAAACTTCAGCAGATCGTTCGTGGCGCCGACCTGGCTTGCCGCTTCGGCCGCGCGCAGCGCCGCTTCCTTCAGGCCGCCGCCCGCCGGCACCAGACCCACGCCGACTTCGACGAGACCCAGATAGCTCTCGATGTGCGCGACGCGCTTCGCGCTGTGCAGTGCGAGCTCGCAGCCGCCGCCGAGCGCGATGCCCGAGATTGCCGAAATCACCGGCACGTTCGCGTACTTGACGCGCAGCATGCCCTGCTGGAATTTCTTCACGAACGGCTCGATGCCCTTCGCGCCGCCCATCATGAACGCGGGCATCGCTTCTTCGAGGTTCGCGCCCGCCGAGAACGGACCGCCCGGCGTGCCGAGCTTCAGCGATGTGGGCTGCCATACGACGAGGCCCTTGTAGTCCTTCTCGGCCAGTTCGATCGCCTGCGTGAGCCCTTCGATCACCGCCGGTCCGATCGTGTTCATCTTGCTCTTGAACGATACGATCAGCACGTCGTCCTCGCCCGCGCGATCGTCGACCCATGCGCGCACCGCATCGGTCTCGAACAGCGTCTTGCCGTAGGTCTTCGGATCGGCGCCGGTTTCGCCGACGAGCGGCGCGCGGAACACCTGCTTGCTGTACACGTCGAGCGACGAGCGCGGCACGAAGGTCTGCGTAGCCGGCGACCATGAGCCTTCAGCCGTGTGCACGCCGCCCTTCTCGTCAACCGCCCCTTCGAGCACCCACGACGGCAGCGGCACGTTGGCGAGCGCCTTGCCCGCCGCGATGTCTTCCTGCACCCATTCGGCGACCTGCTTCCAGCCGGCCGTCTGCCAGCCTTCGAACGGACCTTCGTTCCAGCCGAAGCCCCAGCGGATCGCGAGATCGACGTCGCGCGCGTTGTCGGCGATCGATTCCAGATGGACGGCGATGTAGTGATAGACGTCACGGAAGATCGACCACAGGAACTGCGCCTGCGGGTGCTGCGTTTCGCGCAACAGCTTCAGCCGCTCGGCAGCCGGACGCTTCAGGATGCGGCCGACGAGTTCGTCGGCCTTCCCGCCGCCGTCGATATACGCACCCGTGTTCGGATCGAGCACCTTGATCGCCTTGCCTTCCTTCCTGTAGAAGCCGGCGCCGGTCTTCTGACCGAGCGCGCCCTTCTTCACCAGTTCGGCGAGAACGGCCGGTGTTTCGTAGACCGGCAGAAACGGATCGTCCGGCAGCGTGTCCTGCATCGTCTTGATCACGTGCGCCATCGTGTCGAGACCGACCACGTCGGCGGTGCGGAACGTCGCCGACTTCGCGCGGCCGAGGCGCGCGCCGGTCAGGTCGTCCACTTCGTCGAAACGCAGGCCGAACTTCGCGGCTTCGGCAATCACCGCAAGGATCGAGAAGACGCCGACGCGGTTCGCGATGAAGTTCGGCGTATCCTTCGCGCGCACGACGCCCTTGCCGACCACGCTGGTCAGGAAGGTTTCGAGCTGATCGAGAATTTCCGGGCGCGTCGTCGCGGTCGGGATCAGTTCGACCAGATGCATGTAGCGCGGCGGATTGAAGAAGTGCACGCCGCAAAAGCGCGCCTTCAGGTCGTCCGCGAAACCTTCGGACAGTGCGGTGATCGACAGCCCCGACGTGTTGGTCGCGAAAATCGCGTTCGGGCCGATGTGCGGCGCGACCTTCCTGTACAGGTCGTGCTTCCAGTCCATGCGTTCGGCGATCGCTTCGATCACGACGTCGCACTCTGCGAGCTTGTCAATGTCGTCGTCGTAGTTCGCGGGCTGGATGTATTGCGCGTCGTCCTTCACGCCGAACGGCGCCGGCGACAGCTTTTTCAGATTCTCGATCGCCTTCAGCGCGATCCCGTTCTTCGGGCCTTCCCTCGCGGGCAGGTCGAACAGCAGCACGGGCACCTTGGCGTTGATCAGGTGCGCGGCGATCTGCGCGCCCATCACGCCGGCGCCGAGCACGGCTACCTTGCGAATGATCAGATTGCTCACGTCGTTTCTCCGGAGAGTTGTGCGATGGCGCGAAGCGTCAGCCATGCTTCGCGCGATGTGTGTGGCCTCGCTCGATGTGCGAGCGTCAGAACAACGCTTCTTCGACGTCCATCATCGGCTTCGAACCGGCGCGCGCCTGGCGGATAGTCATCGCCGTTTCGGGCAGCAGCTTCGCGAAGTAGAAACGCGCGGTCGCGAGCTTCGCCTTGTAGAACGGATCGCCCGACGCCTGTTTGTCGAGCGCGATACGAGCCATGCGCGCCCAGAAGTACGAGAACACCAGATGGCCGACCGTGCGCAGATACGGCACCGCCGCGGCGCCGACTTCGTCCGGGTTCTGCATCGCCTTCATGCCGATTTCCATCGTCAGTTTCTGCACCTTTTCGCCGATGTCCGCGAGCGGGTTCACGAACTCCTGCATCTCCGGCTTGATGCCTTCGGCTTCGACGAATTCGGCGACGAGCTTGCCGAACTTCTTCATCTTCGCGCCCATGTCGCCGAGCACCTTGCGGCCGAGCAGGTCGAGCGACTGGATGCCGTTGGTGCCTTCATAGATCATGTTGATGCGCGCGTCGCGCACGTACTGCTCCATGCCCCATTCGGCGATGAAGCCGTGGCCGCCATAGATCTGCATCGCGTGATTGGTGCCTTCGAACGCGTTGTCCGACAGGAACGCCTTCAGAATCGGCGTGAGCAGCGCGACGAGGTCGGCGGCTTCCTTGCGCTCCGCTTCGTCGGCGTGCGACAGCTCCTTGTCGATCTGCAGCGCCGACCAGTACGAGAACGCGCGGCCGGCTTCGGCGTAGGCCTTCTGCGTGAGCAGCATGCGGCGCACGTCCGGATGCACGATGATCGGATCGGCGGCCTTTTCCGGCGCCTTCGGGCCGGTCAGCGAACGCATCTGCAGCCGCTCTTTCGCGTACGTGAGCGAGTTCTGATATGCGACTTCCGTGAGACCGAGGCTCTGCATGCCGACGCCGAGACGCGCGGCGTTCATCATCACGAACATCGCGTTCAGACCTTTGTTCGGCTCGCCGACCATCCAGCCCTTCGCGTTGTCGAGATTGATCACGCAGGTCGCGTTGCCGTGGATGCCCATCTTGTGCTCGATCGAGCCGCACTTCACGCCGTTGCGCTCGCCGGGCTCGCCCGCTTCGTTCGGCACGAACTTCGGCACGATGAACAGCGAAATCCCCTTGGTGCCCTTCGGCGCATCCGGCAGACGCGCGAGCACGAGGTGAACGATGTTCTCTGCCATGTCATGCTCGCCGCTCGAAATGAAAATCTTCGTGCCGCTGATCGAGTACGAGCCGTCGCCATTCGGTTCGGCCTTCGTGCGCAGAATGCCGAGGTCGGTGCCGCAATGCGGCTCGGTTAGACACATCGTGCCGGTCCAGACGCCTGCGACGAGCTTCGGCAGATAGCGCTGCTGCAGTTCCGGCGTGCCGTGCGCGTGCAGGCATTCGTACGCGCCGTGCGACAGGCCCGGATACATCGTCCACGCCTGATTCGCCGAGTTCAGCATTTCATAGAGCGCGTTGTTGACGAACGCGGGCAGCCCCTGGCCGCCATATTCCGGATCGCAGCCAAGCGCCGGCCAACCGGCTTCGACGTATTGTTTGTAGGCTTCCTTGAAGCCCTTCGGCGTGGTCACGACGCCGTCGCCGGCATACGTGCAGCCTTCCTGGTCGCCGCTGTGGTTGAGCGGGAACAGCACTTCGGAGCAGAACTTGCCGGCTTCCTCGAGCACCGCGTTGATCGTGTCGGCGTCGAGTTCGGCGTACTTCGGCATTTGCCGAAGTTCGGCCTCGACGTTGAGCAGTTCGTGCAACACGAATTGCATGTCGCGCAGCGGCGCGGCGTACTGTCCCATGACTCTCTCTCTCCCTAGTTTGACAAAAAGCCAGGCCGTTGGCCGGGTCCGTGGTCGGACCTTCTGCGCCGCGCGTTTCCGGTAGATTCCGGCGACGCCGCTAACGGCTTTCGCTTTGATACGAATCAATCAGTTTTTCCAGCGCGGCCCACGTGAGACGCACCGCATCCGGCAGATGCAGAAAGCGCGCGTCGTGATGCAGGCCGAGCGTGACGCTATACAGTTCGAACAGCATCAGCTGCGGGTCGGTATCGGCGCGCAGATGCCCTTCTTCCATCGCTTGCGAGATCGCGCGCGTGAGCGCCGCACGCCACGTCGTCACGCTCGACACCAACTGCTCGCGCACCTGGCTGTCCGCGCGGTCGTCGTATTCGACGGCGCCGCTGATGTAGATGCATCCGGTCGTGACTTCCTGAATGCGTTTCTCGATCCAGCGGGAAATCATCGCGCGCAAGCGCGGCAGACCACGCGGCTCGCGCAGGCTCGGGAAAAACACCTCGTCTTCGAAACGGCGGTGGTATTCGCGCACGACCTCGATCTGCAGATCCTCGCGCGACCCGAAATGCGCGAACACACCGCTCTTGCTCATCTGCATGCGCTCGGCCAGCAGACCAATCGTCAGACCTTCCAGTCCGTCTCGGCCTGCCAGATCGAGTGCTGCGTCAAGAATCGCGGCTCGGGTTTGTTCGCCTTTTCGCATAGCTGTTTTACCGTTCTAATGTGACCGAATTGAAAATCGAACGGCCGTACTATTATTGAGTGCTTGCCGTCCGCGAAACAAGGACTTTATTAGAAACCGGTTTCTAACCGGCTTCTAATTTTGCGGCTTTCGACCATCAGATCAATCAGATTTTTAGAGGCGTTTGCCTTGAATCGATGGTTGCCGATTGGCGCGCGCGTGTTCTATTTCTTTGCCCGGTTCGCTGGCGCCGATTGATGGCCGACATGATGCGGCAAACGCGGGCTCTCGTGCGAGCGGCATTAGTCGTAGCCGCCCACCGTCAGCAGCTTCATCGCGATGCGGTAGCTCGTGTACGCGATCCAGCTCAGCGCGCGCACGCGCGCCGGTCGCGATTCGTAGTGCGCTTCATCGATTGGGCGCGCGTCCGTGAACGCGTCGAGAATCGCGTCGCGCAGTTTGGGGATCGACGGATCGTTCACGAGCACGACGTTCGCTTCGTTGTTCAGCATCAGGCTGAGCGCATCGAGATTCGACGAACCGACCGTGCCCCAGTTCGAATCGACCACCGCGACCTTGCCGTGCAGCAGCGTCTTCTCGTATTCGGCGATCTGCACGCCTGCGCGCAGCAGCGCGTGGTACAGGAACGGCACGGCGTAATCGAGCGCCTTGAACTCCTTGCGCCCGATGATCAGCTTCACGACCACGCCGCGCCGCGCCGCGAACACCAGCGCGCGACGCAGTTTGCGCCCCGGCATGAAGTACGGATTCGCGAGCAGGATTTCATGGCGCGCCTGGCCGATCGCGGCCAGATAAGCTTTTTCGATCGCGCGGCGGTTGATCAGGTTATCGCGCGCGACGAATGCGACGCACGGCTCACCGCCGGCCCACAGTTGCTCGTTGCGGCGTCGCCGGCGTCTGCGCAGACTGCCAAGCGAGTTGGCGCCCTGCGGCGACAAGTCGGGCTTCATCGAATCGAGCGGCCGATGACCGACGCGAATCCGCCGCCACTGCACCTCGATCGCATCGCGCACGTCGGCGACCACCGGCCCGCGCAGCTCGACCGCGAAGTCCCAGCGCCGGTACGGCAGCTTCTCGCCGTTGTTCTCGTAATCGTCGACGATATTGATGCCGCCGCAATACGCGATCTGATCGTCGATCACCGCGAGCTTGCGGTGCGTGCGCGAAAAGCCGAAGCGGCCGAACAGATGCGGGTTGTAGATGCGATGCTCGATGCCGCCAGCCGGCCATTGCTCGAACATCTTCAGGCGCGCGGTGCCGACGCCATCGGTGATCACGCGCACTCTGACGCCGCGCGCGGCAGCGCGAAGCAGCGCCTCGCTGACCGCGTGGCCGGCTTCGTCGTCGCAGAAGATGTAGGTTTCGAGCGCGACGTTGTGCTCGGCCGCGTCGATGCGCTCGATCAGCGCATCGAAGAAATCGTCGCCGGAGCGCAGCAGCTCGACTTCGTTGTTACTGGTGAAGCGGTAGCGCTGCCAGTAACGACGGCCGAGCAACGTGTGGCGCAGACGCGCGAAACGGCCCGAGCCGCCTGCGCTCACTGGCCACGCTCCCCGGCCAGCGGGCCGGATTGCGGGTCGACCAGGCGCGCGGCGAGCCGCCGCGGCAACTGCAGGATCGCATCGGCATTCGACGACGAAAAGCAGCGCGATGCGGCCTCTTCATATGGCAGCCACATATACGCGGTGTGTTCGCGCGGCGCGAGCGTCACGTCGATGCACTCGGGGACCTGCAGGCTGAACCAGTGCTCGGTGTTGTAGAGCACGCCCGCTTCGTAGCGGTAACGAAATTCCGGGTAGATCTCGTAGTCGATCGAGTACTGCCAGTCGAACAACCCGCTGCGCGGCACTAGTGCGCCGCCGATCATGATGCCGGTCTCCTCGCCAACTTCGCGCACCGCGGTGTCGGCGAGCGGTTCGTCGAGCCGGTCTTTCGAACCCGTCACAGACTGCCAGAACGCCGCATGATCGGCGCGCTCGAGCAGCAGCACGTCGAGCGCAGGCGTATGAATGATGACGAGGACGGACTGCGGAATTTTCGGCGGTTTCGGCATGGCTCAAACTGGGCGCGGCGAGACGCGCGGTACATGTCGGATGACGGTCGAAAGGGTCTGGAAAGCAGTGGCTTCACTGTAACGCAAAAAATGAAAAAGGCGCTGAGGTGGAGATCACCTCAGCGCCTTTTCGTTTCGCTCGTGTGGTTTTTTTGCGGCCGCCGGCCCGCTGGCCGGTACACGCAGAACCGCTGGCTGGCCGCGCGCGGCGGCCGCGGTTTTACGCCTTCGGTTCCGGCGTACGCAGACGGATGTGCAGCTCGCGCAGCTGACGCTCGTCGACTTCGCTCGGCGCCTGCGTGAGCAGATCCTGCGCGCGTTGCGTCTTCGGGAACGCGATCACGTCGCGGATCGAGTCGGCGCCGGCCATCATCGTGACGATGCGGTCCAGCCCGAACGCGATACCGCCGTGCGGCGGCGCGCCGTATTGCAGCGCGTCGAGCAGGAAGCCGAACTTCGCCTGCGCTTCTTCCGCGTTGATCTTCAGCGCACGGAACACCTTGCTCTGCACTTCCTCACGGTAGATACGCACCGAGCCGCCGCCGATTTCCCAGCCGTTCAGCACCATGTCGTAGGCCTTCGCGAGGCAGCGCGCGGGGTCCGTTTCGAGGTACTCGAGGTGCTCGTCCTTCGGGCTCGTGAACGGGTGATGCGCGGCGACGTAGCGGTTGTCTTCCTCGTCGTATTCGAACATCGGAAAGTCGACGACCCACAGCGGCTTCCAGCCGGACTCGACGAGACCGTTGGCCTTGCCGAATTCGGAATGACCGATCTTCAGACGCAGCGCGCCGAGGCTGTCATTGACGACCTTCGCGCGATCCGCCGCGAAGAAAATGATGTCGCCGTCTTGTGCGCCAGTGCGCTCGATGATCGCCTTCAGCGCTTCGTCGTGCAGGTTCTTCACGATCGGGCTTTGCAGACCGTCGCGGCCCTTCGCCGCTTCATTGACCTTGATCCATGCGAGGCCCTTCGCGCCGTAGATGCGCACGAATTCCGTATAGCTGTCGATGTCGCCACGCGACAGCTCGCCACCCTTCGGCACGCGCAGTGCCGCGACGCGCCCGTCCTTCGTGTTGGCCGGGGTGCTGAACACCTTGAAGTCGACGTCGCGCATCGCGTCGGTCAGCTCGGTGAATTCGAGCTTCACGCGCAGGTCCGGCTTGTCCGAACCGAAACGGCGCATCGCTTCCGCGTATTCCATGACCGGGAATTTCTCGTCGAGCCCGACACCGATCGTCGTCTTGAACACGTGACGGATCATCGCCTCGAACAGATCGCGGATTTCCTGTTCCGACAGGAACGAGGTCTCGCAGTCGATCTGCGTGAATTCCGGCTGACGGTCGGCGCGCAGGTCTTCGTCGCGGAAGCACTTGGTGATCTGATAGTAACGGTCGAAGTTCGCGACCATCAGCAACTGCTTGAACAGCTGCGGCGACTGCGGCAGCGCGAAGAACTGGCCCGGGTTCGTGCGCGACGGCACGAGGTAGTCGCGCGCGCCTTCCGGCGTGCTCTTCGTCAGCATCGGCGTTTCGATGTCGATGAAGCCCTGCTCGTCGAGGTACTTGCGCACTTCGATCGCGACACGGTAGCGCAGACGCAGGTTGTGCTGCATCTGCGGACGGCGCAGGTCGAGCACACGATGCGTGAGGCGCGTGGTTTCCGACAGGTTGTCATCGTCGAGCTGGAACGGCGGCGTGACCGACGCGTTCAGCACGATCAGCTCGTGGCACAGCACTTCGATCTTGCCGCTCTTCAGCGAGGCATTGGTCGTGCCTTCCGGACGGCCACGCACGACACCCTTGACCTGCACGCAGAACTCGTTGCGCACGCCTTCGGCGACCTTGAACATGTCCGCGCGATCCGGGTCGCAGACGACCTGAACGAGCCCTTCGCGATCGCGCAAGTCGATGAAGATGACGCCGCCATGGTCGCGGCGGCGGCTTACCCAGCCGCACAGCGAGACGGATTGGCCCAGCAGTTCTTCGGTCACCAGACCGCAGTATTCAGATCTCATCGACATGATGTTTGTCTTTCGTTTTGCATTGGTTGAACGGCGCGCCGCGGACGATCCTGCATGTAGCGTTGCGCGCCGGCATTAAAGCGGAGGCTCGACGGTGGCGCGGCGCACCGGCGCCGGCGGCGGCGCGGACGGCGCCACGACGCCCATCGAGACAATGTACTTGAGCGCAGCGTCGACCGTCATGTCGAGCTCGATCACTTCGCTTTTCGGCACCATCAGGAAGAAGCCGGACGTCGGGTTCGGCGTGGTCGGCACGTATACGCTGACGTAATCTTCCTTCAGATGGTTGGCCACGTCGCCGCCCGGGATGCCGGTCAGAAACGCGATCGTATAGGACCCGCGGCGCGGGTACTCGATCAGCAGCGCCTTGCGGAATGCATTGCCACTGCTCGACAGCAGCGTGTCGGACACCTGCTTCACGCTGGTGTAGAGCGGGCCGACCACCGGAATGTGCGCGACCAGCAGTTCCCACCACTTCACGAGCTTCTGCCCAATGAAGTTCTGCGTCAACAGCCCGACGACGAAGATGAACGCGAGCGTGAGCACCGCGCCGAGGCCCGGCAAGCGATAGCCGATCGTGCGTTCCGGTTGCCACGAGGTAGGCAGCAGCAACAGCGTCTGGTCCATCGTGCCGATGATCAGACCGAGCACCCACAGTGTGATGGCCAGGGGCACCAGCACCAGCAGGCCGGTCAGAAACACCGATTTGAGTGTGAATTTCTTCGTCGTCATGTGTACCGCCAGAAAGCTGCGCGGGCCGAAGCCCATGCGCGGTAGATACGCCGCCCGCGCGGGGCGGCAGTCCCACTAGGCGCTGCCGGAACCGCTCGGGCTCGTGGCGGCGGGCGCTGCGGCGGGGGCCGCGGGCGCGGCAGCCGATGCAGCCGGGGCAGCGGCTGCGGCCGGCTCGGACTTCGCTTCCGACGCCGCCGGTGCGCTCGTGCTGCCGCGGAAATCGGTCACGTACCAGCCGGCGCCTTTCAACTGGAAGCCGGCGGCCGTGAGTTGTTTGCTAAAGGTGTCTTTTCCGCACTCGGGACACTGCGTCAACTGGGGGTCGCTCATCTTCTGGAGCACGTCCTTCCCGAAACCGCATGACCCGCAACGATAAGCGTAGATCGGCATGATCCTTTCTTACTCCAAATGCCTGCTGAAATCTTGTAAACGCTTGCAAAGCCTTGAATTATAGCCGCAAACGATGTCCGTTCCCCGGATTTCGGGAAGCGGACGCACTACGCGCCCGCCACCGCGCCAGATGGGGACGCCCCCCGGACCTCTCAAGAGCGGCGCGCGTGGCGTTAGCCGCGACGCCGCCAGGCGAGCCAGCGCTCGCGTCCGGCGAATACGGCGATCGAGTCGTCGACCGCTTCGTCTTCGACCAGCTCGAAGTATGGCGTGAGCAGCGCATCGAGCTCGCCGCGTTCGATGCCGAACGGCGGCCCTTTCGGCGTCGCGCCGATGAAAAAGATGCCCGCCAGCAACCCGCCGGCCGGCAGCAATTCGCCCATGCGCTGCGCATAGTCGGCGCGGCGCTCCGGCGGCAGCGCGCAGAAGAATGCGCGCTCATAGATCCATGCCGGTGCGAACGGTGGCGCATAGGTGAAGAAATCCGCCTGTTCGACCAGCGATGCATGCGCGCCTAGCTGCTCGCGTGCCGCCGCCACGGCGGCTGCCGAGAAGTCGATCGCGCGTACCGGGCTGCCCCGGCGCGCGAGCCATACCGCTTCGTGCGCGCTGCCGCAGCCTGGAATCAGCACGGCAATGTCGCGGTGCCGTTCGGCGAACGCGCGAAACGCGGACGGCACGCCCGCCTGATCCCACGGCGTGAAATGACGCTCGAAGCGTTCGTCCCAGAATTCGGGCGAGTTGGGATCGCGGGTCGCGAAATCGGGCGCGGAGGGTTGGATCGGATCGCTCATCGGAATCTATCCTCCATAAGCCAGTACCAGGAACGCACGCGCCAGCATCGCGCCGACGCCGACCGCCACGCCGAACAGCAGCAGGCCTTGCAGCAGACGGTTGGTGCGCTTTTGCTCGAGCAGGATCTGGCGGATCACGTCGTCGTTCGCGCCGCCCACCGGATGATGGCGCTCGGCCAGCATGTTATGAACGAGGCGCGGCAACTGCGGCAGCGTCTTGCTCCACTGCGGCGCCTCGATCTTCAGACGCTCGTACCAGCCACGCAAGCCGATCTGCTCGTTCATCCAGCGCTCGAGATAGGGCTTCGCGGTCTTCCACAGATCCAGTTCGGGATCGAGCGAACGGCCGAGGCCTTCCACGTTCAGCATCGTCTTTTGCAGCAACACGAGCTGCGGCTGGATCTCGACATTAAAGCGCCGCGACGTCGAGAACAGACGCAGCAGCACCTGGCCGAGAGAAATGTCCTTCAGCGCGCGATCGAAATACGGTTCGCAGACCGCGCGGATCGCGCTTTCGAGCTCCTCGACACGGGTGGTCGGCGGCACCCAGCCCGACTCCAGATGCAACGTCGCGACGCGATGGTAGTCGCGCTTGAAGAACGCGAGGAAGTTCTGCGCGAGGTAGTTTTTGTCGAAGTCCGACAGCGCGCCGATGATGCCGAAGTCGAGCGCGATATAGCGGCCGAAGTGCGCGGGATCGAGGCTCACCTGAATGTTGCCGGGGTGCATGTCGGCGTGGAAAAAGCCGTCGCGGAACACCTGCGTGAAGAAAATTTCGACGCCCTCGCGCGCGAGCTTCGGAATGTCGACGCCCGCCGCGCGCAACGTATCGACCTGGCTGATCGGCACGCCGACCATGCGCTCCATCACCAGCACCGTGGGCGTGCAGAACTCCCAGTACATCTCGGGCACGAGCAGCAGGTCGAGCCCCTGGAAGTTGCGCCGCAACTGGCTGCCGTTGGCGGCCTCGCGCATCAGGTCGAGCTCGTCGTGCAGGTATTTGTCGAATTCGGCGACCACCTCGCGCGGCTTCAGGCGTTTGCCGTCGGCCCACAGACGCTCGGCCCACACGGCGATGTCGCGCAACAGCGCGAGGTCGGAATCGATCACCGGCAGCATGTTCGGGCGCAGCACCTTCACCGCGACCGCCTTGCCCGCATGCTGGCCAGCCTTCACCTTCGCGAAGTGGACCTGCGCGATCGACGCGCTCGCGACCGGCACCCGCTCGAAATCGTCGAACAGTACGTCGACCGGCGCGCCGAGCGACTTTTCGACGAGCGCGATCGCGACCGCCGAATCGAACGGCGGCACCTGGTCTTGCAGCTTGGCAAGTTCGTTGGCGATATCGACCGGCAGCAGATCGCGACGGGTCGACAGCACCTGGCCGAACTTCACGAAGATCGGCCCGAGGCTTTCGAGCGCGAGCCGCAGACGCACGCCCGGCGGCGCATCGAACTTGCGGCCAAGCGTCGTGATGCGCAGCAGCAGACGCACGCGCCGGTCGTTGATGCGGCTCAACATCATTTCGTCGAGGCCGAAGCGGATGACCGTGAAAAATATCTTGAGAAAACGCAGAAAACGCATGGCTGGGCCCGGTGACTAGCGCGTGCCGCGCGACGTGGCGGCGCCGCCCGGCGTTTGCGCGCCGCGGGCTTCGACCTTCTGTTCGATGCGCTCGATGCGCTTTTCGACGCGTGCGAGCGAATCGCGCGCGCGCGCCAGCTCGACGTTGAAGTCAGCGAGCGCGGTGCGGCGCACCAGCTGCGGATTTTCGTCGAGCAGGTACTCGGCGGCGGTGTCGAGCAGATTGCGACCGGTGCGCTGCACATGCTCGCCGACTGAGCGGACTAGCGACGTGATGCGCCACGCGGGTCCATCACCGATCAGCTTCGCGAGATCTTCCTCCGGCTCCCAGCGCAGATGCTCGGCGAGCTTCGCAATCACGGTCGCGAACTCGGCGTCGCCCTCGATCTTCACGTGCTTCATCACCGCGGCCTGGCCACCTTGCAGGAAGGCCGGCAGTGCGTCGGACGGCACCGAGATCGTTACGTCGAACTGATGCGCATCGGCTTCGTCGAGCGAACCGAGATAGCCGTCGGGCTGCACGAGCAGCGCGAGCACAACCGGCGGACATGACAGGCGAGCGGTCTTGCCCGCGTACGGGGCGAGGCGCTCGCGGGCCCACGATTCGCGGACGAGCAGATGATTGACAGCAGCAGCGAAGGGCTTGGCGGCGAGGGTCATCGAAGGTGGCAAGAAAAAACCCGCGCGAGCGAGGTGCTTGCGCGGGCTCCCATTGTAACGTCCGTTCGCTTCGCGGCCTGCTATGCCGAACGGCCTAAGCCATGCGCGAAGTCAGGAATCGCTATGCCGTGGCCGGCTCTTTTCGAGGCAAACGCGACTCGATGCTTCGGCATGTCAGTGTTGCTCGACCTGCTGGATGCCGGCAAGCAGCCAGCCTTCGCCAGTGCGGTTCGCCTTCGTCAGATTCCAGACTTCGACGAACGGCTCGGCCGCCGCGCCCGGTTCCTCGCGGATCAAACCGGAGAAGCGCACGCTCGCGAAGTATTCGTTCGCGCGCTCCTCGACGCCGAGCAGCTCGGCGTTCAACTGCACGACGTCGGTCTGGTTCGGCTGCGTGCCGCGCGACGCGAGATCGACGCGCACTTCGGCGAACATTTCCGGCGTCGTGAATTCGCGGATGTCCTCGACGTTGCCGACGTCCCACGCGGCCTGCAGGCGCACGAAGTACACCCTCGCGTTACGCAGAAACGCTTCCGAATCGAAGCCGGCCGGCACCGACGGCGTCGCGCCGAGCGATGGCGTGGTCAACGGATTGCCCTGCGGTTCGAGATACGAGCCGGTGGGCGGCGCCGTGTAACGCGGCTCCTGAATATAGTCGGTGCCTTTCGTGTTCAGCGACGGCGCCGTGCCCGCGTAGGCAGGCTGCGCCGCATCGCGCTTACGGCCGGTGAAGCGGCGGATGAGCCAGATCACCACAATCGCGATCAACGCGATCACGATCACGTTCGCGAACATGCCGGCGAACGCCTCGCCGAGCCCGAAATGCGACAGCAATGCGGCGATGCCGAGACCGGCCGCGAGACCGGCGATGGGCCCGAGCCAGCGATTGCGGTTCGGCGCGGCGGGCGGCGTGGGCTTAGTCGCAGGCGCCGCCTGCGCGCTCTGCTGCGTGGCCTGATTGTTCTGCGCCGGCTGGGACGGCGGCGGCGTCTGGCGCTGCTGCTGCAGACTATTCGATTGACGGCCGAAGCTGCGGCCTCCGCCCATGCGGCGTGCTTCGGCGTCGAGAGAGGCAAGAGTGCCGGCCATCAGCAGACCGACCATCGCGATCAGTCCGATTCTTCTCGCCAGCGACCCCTTAACCTTACGAGTAGATAACAAATTCAAATCGGACATTTCGCACTTTCCTTTAAAAATCGATGGGTTAGGGACTCTAGTATTTGGTCCCCACATGCAAAGCTACCACGCCAGCTGACAAATTGTAATATTTGACGCCGTCGAGACCAGCTTGTTCCATCATAGTTTTCAAAGTTTCCTGGTCCGGATGCATGCGGATCGATTCCGCCAGGTACTGGTAGCTTTCCGCGTCCTTGGCGAAGCGCTCGCCGAGCCACGGCAACACCTTGAACGAATACAGATCGTAGACCTTCTTCAGCGGATCCCATATCTTCGAGAACTCGAGCACGAGCAGCCGCCCGGCCGGTTTCAGCACACGACGCATCTCGGCGAGCGCGATGTCCTTATGGGTCATGTTGCGCAAGCCGAACGCGACCGTCACGACGTCGAAGTAGTTGTCCGGAAACGGGATTTTCTCGGCATCGCACAGCAGCGCCGGCGTGATGATGCCCTTGTCGATCAGCCGGTCGCGGCCCACGCGCAGCATCGATTCATTGATGTCGGTATGCCAGACCTGGCCCGTTTCGCCCGCCTGTTTCGCGAATGCTTTCGACAGGTCGCCCGTGCCGCCCGCGATGTCGAGCACCTTGTAGCCCGGCCGCACGTTCGCCTGGGCGATCGTGAACACCTTCCACGCCCGGTGCAATCCGCCCGACATCAGGTCGTTCATCAGGTCGTAGTTGGCGGCCACCGAGTGGAACACCCCCGCCACCTTCTGCGCCTTGTCCTGTTCGTCGACCGATTGAAAGCCGAAGTGGGTTTTGCTCATCGCGCTCGTCCTTTCGCGTGTTCTTGAATGTTGCGCCGCTCGAGCGGCGTTCGGGGGCGAATCGTATCAGTGACAGTGCCCGTGCGCAGCGGCGGCGGGCACCATCGGCGTGTCGCGGTCGATGCCGGCCGCTGCCAGCTTGGCGAGATACGCGCGCCAGAGTTCATCCTGACGCACGGCCATGTCGTACAGCAGGTCCCACGAATAGATGCCGGTGGCGTGTCCATCGGAGAAGGTCGGCTGCAGCGCGTAGTTGCCGACGCCTTCGATCATCGTGATCGTCACGTCGCGCTTGCCGGTCTGCAGCGTTTCCTGGCCGGGCCCGTGGCCCATCACTTCCGCCGACGGCGAATATACGCGCAGCAGTTCGAACGGTAGCCGATACGCTTCGCCGTTCGCGTACTGCAGTTCGAGCACGCGCGACTTCGAATGCAAGATCACGCCTGTCGGCACCGGCGTCTCGGGAGTCAATCCGCTCATGTTGGCCTCATCAGATAAACGGCGGGTGATAACGTCGGATCGGCCGCCTCGCACGCCGACGGCAGTCCGGCGATGCGCGGCGACGGATTCAGCGACGCTCAGCCCAGCGCCTGTTCGATTTCCTGCCGCACGGCTTCGCGCAGCAGCGTGGCTTGCGCGCGGCGCGACGACAACATCGCTTCGGACACCGTGCGCTGGCGCGGCGCCCAGATCGGCAGGGGGAAATGCGCGTCGTTCGAGAAACGCGGAATCACGTGCCAGTGCACGTGCGGCACCTGGTTGCCGAGACTCGCGAGATTGACCTTCGCGGGCTGCATCACGCGTCGCTGCGCACGCTCGACCGCGTACACGGCCTTCATCACGTGATCGCGCTCGTCGGCAGAAAGATCCGAAAACTCGGCAACGTGAGCGTTCCAGATGACCCGGCAAAACCCCGGGTAGTCGTGTTCGTCGGCGAGGACGACTCGCAGCGCGTCGCCCTGCCACAGCACATCGCCGCCGTCTTCACGGCAAAAAACGCAGTCCATCGTCGTCCTCGGCAAAAATCGTTGGTCGTGCCATTAAACCAGCACGCGCTCGATTCCGCCATTGTTCGCCCGTTGAACGTAGTCCGCCATCCAGTTTTCGCCAAGCACGTGACGTGCCATCTCGACCACGATGTAGTCCGCCTCGGTACCCGCGTCTTCGTTGTAGCGCGACAGCCCTTGCAGGCACGACGGGCAGCTCGTAAGGATCTTGACGTCGGTCGAACCCGCGTTTCCGTGATTGGGCTGCGGACCGTCGCCGGCCTTCAGCACCGAACCGTTCGGCGCGCCCGCGGCGCCGGCCGATGCATTGGCCGGATTGATCGCGTTCGCGCCCGCTTCGGCGACGAGAGGGATGCCGCGCAGCTTCGCCGCGCCCTTGCGGATTTCTTCTTCCTTGCGGAAGCGCACCTGGGTCGAGATGTCGGGACGCGTGACCGCGAGCGTGCCCGATTCGCCGCAGCAGCGGTCGTTCTTCTCGATCTTGTAGCCGTCCTGCTCCGAACCCATCAGCTGATTGACGAGCTTGACCGGGTCCATCGTCTTGATCGGCGAATGGCATGGGTCGTGGTACATGTAGCGCACGCCGTTCACGCCATCGAGCTTGATGCCTTTTTCCAGCAGATACTCGTGAATGTCGATGATCCGGCAGCCCGGGAAGATCTTTTCGAATTCGTAACCGGCGAGCTGGTCGTAGCACGTGCCGCACGACACCACCACCGTCTTGATGTCGAGGTAGTTCAGCGTATTGGCGACGCGGTGGAACAGCACGCGGTTGTCGGTGACGATCTGCTCGGCTTTGTCGTACTGGCCCGAGCCTCGCTGCGGATAGCCACAGCACAGGTAGCCCGGCGGCAGCACGGTCTGCACGCCCGCCTCCCATAGCATTGCCTGGGTCGCGAGACCAACCTGCGAGAACAGTCGCTCGGAGCCGCAGCCCGGGAAGTAGAACACCGCTTCGGTGTCGGCGGTGGTCGTCTTCGGATTGCGGATGATCGGGACGATCTTGTTGTCCTCGATATCGAGCAAGGCGCGCGCGGTCTTCTTCGGCAGGTTGCCTGGCATCTTCTTGTTCATGAAGTGGATCACCTGCTGTGTGATCACCGGCTTGCCGACCGTGGCGGGCGGATGCGCGGTCTGCTTCTTCGCGAACTTCTTCAGCACTTCATTGCCGAGGCGCTGCGCCTTGTAGCCGACGCCCATCATCGCGGTGCGCGCGAGGCTGATGGTCTGCGGGTTAGTCGCGTTCAGGAAAAACATGCCCGCGGCGTTGCCCGGGTTGAACTTCTTCTTGCCCATCTTGCGCAACAGGTTGCGCATGTTCATCGTCACGTCGCCGAAGTCGATCTTCACCGGGCACGGCGTCACGCACTTGTGGCAGACAGTGCAGTGATCGGCGACGTCGTTGAACTCGTCCCAGTGCTTGATCGACACGCCGCGGCGCGTCTGCTCTTCGTACAGGAACGCCTCGACCAGCAAGGACGTGGCGAGAATCTTGTTGCGCGGGCTGTACAGCAGGTTCGCGCGCGGCACGTGCGTCGCGCAGACGGGCTTGCACTTGCCGCAGCGCAGACAGTCCTTGATCGACTCGGAAATCGCGCCGATATCGGACTGCTGCATGATCAGCGATTCGTAGCCCATCAGGCCGAAGCTCGGCGTGTACGCGTTGCGCAGGTCCGCGCCTTCGAGCAGCTTGCCTGCGTTGAAGCGGCCATGCGGATCGACGCGCTGCTTGTACTTGCGGAATTCGCCGATCTCGTCGTCGGTCAGGAATTCGAGCTTCGTGATGCCGATGCCGTGCTCGCCGGAGATCACACCGTCGAGCGAACGCGCGAGCTTCATGATGCGCGCAACCGCCGTGTGCGCGTCCTGCAGCATCTCGTAGTTATCGGAGTTGACCGGCAGGTTCGTGTGGACGTTGCCATCGCCAGCGTGCATGTGCAGCGCGACGAACACACGGCCGCGCAGCACCTGCTTGTGGATCGCCTGGGCTTCGTCGAGAATCGGCTCGAACTCGCCGCCGTTGAAAATCTGCCGCAATTCGGCGCGGATTTCCTGCTTCCACGACACGCGAATCGTGCGGTCCTGCGCGAGGTGGAATACGGTTGCGTCAGGTTGCGCGTCGACGCGATCAGCGAATTTTTCGGCGAGCGACTCGTAGCCGAGCCCGACCAGGTAGTGCTGCGCCTCGCGCAGCGACAGATCGAGCTTGCCGCGCACGAATTCCCAGCGCGTGCGCACACGCGCGAGCAGGTCGAGCGCCTGCTGCACGCGATCCTCGAGCAGCTCGGCGCTCGGAATTTCGTTCGCGTCGTCGCTCTTGCCGAGCGGCAGCTTGCCGCCCTTGAAGAACGCTTCGAGCGCGTCGACCAGTTGCAGCTTGTTCTTCAGCGACAGCTCGATGTTGATGCGCTCGATGCCGTCCGTGTATTCGCCCATGCGGTCGAGCGGAATCACGACGTCTTCGTTGATCTTGAACGCGTTGGTGTGCTTTGCGATCGCGGCCGTACGGCTGCGGTCGAGCCAGAAGCGCTTGCGGGCCTCGGCGCTGACGGCGACAAAGCCTTCGCCGCTCTTGCCGTTGGCCATGCGCACGACTTCCGAGGTGGCCTGCGCGACCGCGTCCGCGTCGTTACCGACGATATCGCCGATCAGTACCATCTTCGGGAACGCGTTGCGTTTGCTCTTGGTCGCATAGCCGACCGCGCGCAGATAGCGCTCGTCCAGGTGCTCGAGGCCGGCAAGAATCGCGCCGCCCTGGCGCGAGGTCTCGAACAGATAGTCCTTGATTTCGACGATGCTCGGAATCGCCTCGCGCGCCTGGCCGAAGAACTCGAGACAGACGGTGCGCGTATGCGCGGGCATCTTGTGCAGCACCCAGCGCGCGGACGTGATGAGGCCGTCGCAGCCTTCCTTCTGCACGCCCGGCAGACCGGCGAGGAATTTGTCGGTGACGTCCTTGCCGAGGCCTTCCTTGCGGAACACACGGCCCCTGATGTCCAGCGCTTCGGTGCGCAGCAGCTTCTCGCCCGGCGCGTAGTTGCCGTCGAACCATTTGAGCTCGAAACGCGCGACTTCGATGTCGTGGATCTTGCCCATGTTGTGCTCGAGACGCGTGACTTCGAGCCAGTTCCCTTCCGGGTCGACCATGCGCCACCACGCGAGGTTATCGAGCGCCGTGCCCCACAGCACCGCCTTCTTGCCGCCCGCGTTCATCGCGACGTTGCCGCCGACGCAGGACGCGTCGAGCGAGGTCGGGTCGACCGCGAACACGAAGCCGGCCTGCTCGGCCGCTTCGGTCACGCGGCGCGTGACGACGCCCGCGCCCGAGAAAATCGTCGCCACCTTGCGATCGACGCCCGGCAATTCGGTCATTTCAACCGGGCCGAGCTGTTCGAGCTTTTCGGTGTTGATGACGGCCGAGAACGGCGTGAGCGGCACCGCGCCGCCCGTGTAGCCGGTGCCGCCGCCGCGCGGAATCACGGTCAGGCCGAGTTCGAAGCAGGCCTTGATCATGCCGGCGATTTCGGCCTCGGAGTCCGGCGTCAGCACGACGAACGGGTATTCGACGCGCCAGTCGGTCGCGTCGGTCACGTGCGAGACGCGCGACAGGCCGTCGAACTTGATGTTGTCTTTCTGCGTGACCTTGCCGAGCACGCGCGTGGAACGGCGGCGCAGGTCGTAGGTCTGCTGGAATTCGCTGGCGAATTGGTCGATCGCGCGGCGCGCGGCCTGCACCAGCTTTTCGACGCGCGCGGCGCGATCGACGCCGGCTTCGTCGCCGTGTTCGCGCAGATCGGCGCGGCGGCGCTTTTCGATTTCGGCGAGACGGTGATTGAGCGCCTCGATCAGCAGCGCGCGGCGCTTCGGATTGTCGAGCAGGTCATCTTGAAGATACGGATTGCGGCGCACGACCCAGATGTCGCCGAGCACTTCGTACAGCATGCGCGCCGAGCGGCCGGTACGGCGTTCGGCGCGCAATTCGGCGAGCGCGTCCCAGGCTTCGTTGCCGAGCAGCCGGATGACGATTTCGCGGTCGGAGAACGACGTGTAGTTGTAAGGAATTTCGCGCAGACGCGCTTCGGGATCGGCGGCCACCGCGCCGGCGGCGCCGTGCGGATCGAAAACTTGAGGTGCGTTCATGGTTGGACGACTCGGTAGGTCAGCCTGGCGCACTCGTCACGAGGCGTCGGCGGACAATGCGCGTGGGGCGCAATGCTTGAAATCTTCTAGGGCTTCAAAGGGAGCGAGCACGACCGGCGGCCAACTCACGGCGGTCGCTTCGCGGCACTCAGAGACAGCTACACGATCGCGCGTGGCGGACATGCCGTTCCGCCGCGGGGCAGGATTCGCGCGGGACGGGCATTAAATGGGCGATCCGAGGCTGCCAGTGCATCTTCCGATCCTTATTCCAAAACGAAATTCTACCGCATCATTCCGCCACGCGTTGACGGTGGGAATCGGGCGGCGGCGGGGGTTCGGAGGTTTTGGCGATGAATCCGGCGGCGTTTTCGCATACCGTCCATTGACCGGCCGGACGGTTGGGCGAGCTTCGATCGCGCGATTCTGATACGGCCCGGTCAAGTGCACGGCACCCGTGCGCCGAGCGCGCGGAACGGCCAGAGCGGGCACCGTTGGCGCTATCATTGACGTCTTCCCGATTTACACAGCGCACCGCGCCACCCGCATGGCTTCCCACGACTACCTGAAAAAGACCCTGACCGCGCGCGTCTACGACGTGGCGCGCGAGACCGAACTCGAACGCGCGCCGAACCTGTCGGCGCGGCTGCGCAACCCGGTCTATCTGAAGCGCGAGGACAACCAGCCGGTGTTCTCGTTCAAGCTGCGCGGCGCATACAACAAGATGGCGCATATTCCGGCCGAGGCGCTCAGTCGCGGCGTGATCACCGCGTCGGCGGGCAATCATGCGCAGGGCGTGGCGTTGTCGGCGGCCCGCATGGGTGTGAAGGCGATCATCGTCGTGCCGGTGACGACGCCGCAGCTCAAGGTCGACGCGATCCGCACGCACGGCGGGCCGACCGTCGAGATCGTGCAGTTCGGTGAGTCGTATAGCGACGCCTATGGTCACGCGGTCAAGCTGCAGCAAGAGCGCGGTCTGACTTTCGTGCATCCGTTTGATGACCCCTACGTGATCGCCGGCCAGGGCACCGTCGCGATGGAAATCCTCAGCCAGCACCAAGGGCCGATTCACGCGATCTTCGTGCCGATCGGCGGCGGCGGTCTCGCGGCCGGTGTCGCCGCATACGTGAAATCGGTGCGCCCCGAGATCAAGGTGATCGGCGTGCAGACCGACGATTCGTGCGCGATGGCCGCGTCGTTGAAGGCGGGCGAGCGCGTGACGCTGAACGAAGTGGGCCTGTTCTCCGACGGCACCGCGGTGAAGCTCGTCGGCGAAGAAACCTTCCGTCTGTGCCGCGAATATCTCGACGAAGTGCTGCTGGTGAACACCGATGCGCTGTGCGCCGCGATCAAGGACGTGTTCCAGGACACGCGCAGCGTGCTCGAACCGGCGGGCTCGCTCGCGGTGGCCGGCGCCAAGCAGTATGCCGAACGGGAAGGCATCGAGAACCAGACGCTGATCGCGATCACGTCGGGCGCGAACATGAACTTCGACCGCATGCGCTTCGTCGCCGAACGCGCGGAAGTGGGCGAAGCGCGCGAAGCGGTTTTCGCGGTGACGATCCCCGAAGAGCGCGGCAGCTTCAGGCGCTTCTGCGAACTGGTCGGCACGCGCAGCGTCACCGAGTTCAACTACCGGATCGCCGACGCGAACTCGGCGCATATTTTCGTCGGCGTGCAGATCCGCAATCGCAGCGAATCGGCGCAGATCGCCGGCGCCTTCGAAGCGCACGGTTTTGCCACCGTCGACCTGACCTTCGACGAACTGTCGAAGCAGCACATCCGCTACATGGTCGGCGGCCGCTCGCCGCTCGCGCGCGACGAACGACTGTTTCGCTTCGAGTTTCCCGAGCGTCCGGGCGCGCTGATGAGATTCCTGTCGTCGATGGCGCCGAACTGGAACATCAGCCTGTTCCACTACCGCAACCAGGGCGCGGACTACAGCTCGATTCTGGTCGGCATTCAGGTGCCCGGGAGCGACCATGCGGCGTTCGAGCGCTTCATCGAAACGCTCGGTTATCCGTGCTGGGAAGAGACGAAAAACCCGGTCTATCGTCTATTCCTCGCCTGATCTCCTCGGACCGGAACGCAACGATGGCGCTTTCGCTCGTCGACAAACTGGTGGTCGCAATCTCGTCGCGCGCGCTGTTCGACTTCGAGGAAGAGAACCGTGTCTACGAGGCCGGCGACCTGAAGGCTTACGAAGCGTTGCAGCGCGAGCGTCTGAACGTGCCCGCGAAACCGGGCGTCGCGTTTCCGCTGATCCGCAAGCTGCTTGCGCTGAACGCCGGCGGTCATCGCGTCGAAGTGGTGATCCTGTCGCGCAGCGATCCGATCAGCGGTCTGCGTGCTTTTCATTCCTGCCGCGAACACGGGCTCGCGATCGAGCGCGGCGTGTTCACGCGCGGCCGAGCGCCGTTCGGTTATCTGAAGCCGCTGAACGCTTCGCTGTTTTTGTCGGCGAATCAGCAGGACGTGCGCGATGCGCTCGCCGCTGGCTTCCCAGCCGCACGCGTGTTGCCGGAATCGGCGAAAATGGCGAGCAAGTACCCGGACGAAATCCGCATTGCGTTCGACGGCGACGCGGTCTTGTTTTCCGACGAAGCGGAACGCATCTTCCAGCAAGACGGCCTGCGCGCGTTCGTCGGTCACGAGATCGACAATAAGCATCTGCCGCTCGCGGACGGTCCGCTCAAGCCGCTGCTCGAAGCACTGCACCGGTTGCAAAAACTCGCGGACGCGGCCGCGCCGATGCGCATTCGCACGGCGCTGGTGACGGCGCGTTCGGCGCCCGCGCATGAGCGAGCGATCCGCACCCTGATGGCATGGAACATCGAAATCGACGAAGCGATGTTCCTCGGCGGCCTCGACAAAAGCGCATTTCTGCGCGAGTTCGAGCCCGACTTTTTCTTCGACGATCAGATCGGCCACTGCGAATCGGCCCGCGTCGTAACGGCGACAGGGCACGTGCTCAGTGGCATCGTGAACGCATCATGACACCCGAACAATCCCCGCTCGGCAAGTCCTCGACTTACACCGAACAATACGATCCGACGCTGCTGTTTCCGATTGCGCGCAGCAATGCGCGCGAGGCGATCGGCATTACCGCGCGACTGCCGTTTTTCGGCACCGACATCTGGAACGCCTACGAGCTGTCGTGGCTGAACGCGCGCGGCAAGCCGCAGATCGCGGTCGCGACGTTCTTCGTGCCGGCCGACTCGCCGAACATCGTCGAGTCGAAATCGTTCAAGCTGTATCTGGGCTCGTTCGCGCAGACCGCGTTCGCCTCGGCCGAGAGCGTACGCGACACGATCAGGCGCGACGTGTCCGCGTCGTGCGGCGCGACCGTGTCGGTACATCTGAGCACACCGCACGAATTCGGCAAGCTGAAAATGGAAGAATTCGACGGCCTGTCGCTCGACCGGCTGGAACTCGAGACGAGCGTCTATCAGCCGGACGCGTCACTTTTGAGCGCGGCGCACGACGAAGCGCCGGTCGAGGAAACGCTGTTCTCGAACCTGCTGAAGTCGAACTGCCCGGTGACCGGTCAGCCGGACTGGGGCAGCGTGCAGATCCACTACACGGGCCCGCAGATCGATCACGCGGGCCTCTTGCGATACATCATCTCGTACCGCAATCACACCGGGTTTCATGAGCAATGCGTCGAGCGAATCTTCGTCGACATCATGAAGATGTGCAAACCGCTGAAGCTCGCCGTCTACGCGCGCTACACGCGTCGCGGCGGGCTCGACATCAACCCGTTCCGCACCAACTACAACCTGCCGATGCCGGACAACATGCGGCTCGCGCGGCAGTAACGCCAACACAAAAAACAGCGGTAAACGCGACGAGGGCGCCGCAGGCCATCACGACCTGCGGCGCCCTCGTCACATGAAAGCCATCAAAGCGATCAGGCCGCCGGCTTCTTATAAGCGACGCAATCCACCTCGACCTTGCAGTCGATCACCATCGACGACACCACGCACGCGCGCGCCGGCGGATTCTCGCCAAAATACTCGCGAAACACCTTGTTGAACGACGCGAAGTCGCGCGGATCGTCGAGCCACACGCCGCAACGCACGACGTGCTCGGCGCCATAGCCCGCTTCCTTCAGGATCGCGAACACGTTCTGGATCGCCTTGTGCGATTGCTCGACGATGCCGCCGTTGATCACTTCGCCGTTTTCCATCGGCGTCTGGCCCGACACGAACAGCCAGCCGTCCGCCTCGACCGCGCGCGCGAACGGCATCACCTGACCGCCCGTTCCCTTTCCGCCTTCCACGCCATATCGCTTCATCGTCACACTCCTTAAAAAGTCGGGCACGCGCGGCGCCCTCGCCGCGCGTGCCGTCATCAATCGATAAAAAATCAGAACGCGCCCTGCGCATCGCCCTTCGACGGCGCGCCGCGCGTGACGAACCGGCCAGCCCGCTCGCCCGTCACCGCGCCATCGCGATACGACAGCACGCCGTTGACCCACACCGCGTCGATGCCGGCAGCGGGCTGCTGGGGCTTGTCGAACGTCGCCACGTCATGCACTTTCGCCGGATCGAACAGCACGAGGTCGGCGTGATAACCGATATGCACTTCGCCGCGTTGCGCGAGTCCGAAGCGGCGCGCGGACAGGCTCGTCATCTTGCGCACCGCTTCCTCGAGCGGCAGCAAAGCGGCATCGCGCGCATAGTGACCGAGCACGCGCGGAAACGCGCCCCACAGTCGCGGATGCGGCAGCGGATCGTTGGGCAGGCCGTCGGAACCGACCATCGTCGCCGGATGCGACAGGATGCGCCGCACGTCGTCTTCGGACATGTTGTGATAGACCGCGCCGGCCGGCTGCAGGCGCTTGCCCGCCTCCTGCTGCGAGACGCCCCATTCGGCCGCGACTTCCTTGATCAGCTTGCCCGCCATTTCCGGATGCGGCTCGGACCACGTGATCGTGATGTCGATGTCGCCTGTCACCTGCTTCAGATCGAGCGTCGACGAGCTGCGGTTGTACGGATAGCAGTCGCAACCGACCGGCTGCCCGCCGCGCGCGCCTTCGAGCGACTTCAGCACTTCGACGCTGCGCCCCCAGTTCGACGGCCCCGCGCACTTCAGATGCGAGATCACGACCGGCACACGCGCATGACGACCGACGCGGTAGGCCTCGTCCATCGCGTCGAGAATCGCGTCGAACTCGGTGCGCATATGGGTCGTGTACAGCGCGCCCGCGGCCGCGAGCGGCTCGGCGAGCGCCATCACTTCCTCGGTCGGCGCGGCGAACGCCGAACCGTATGCGAGTCCCGAGCTAAGACCGAGCGCGCCGTGCGCGAGCGCTTCCTCGAGCTGCGCGCACATGCGCTCGATTTCCTCGGCAGTCGCCGCGCGATCGAGCCGGTCCATCTGGTTATTGCGCAACGCCGTGTGGCCGATCAGCGCGCCGACGTTCACCGCCGGCCGCGCGGCGTTCACCGCGTTCACATAGTCGGCGAAGGTCGGGTACTGGAACGCGTCGCGCTCGCCGAGCAGGTTCATCGGATCGGGCGGATCGCCCTTCAGCGATACTGGCGACGCGCTGATCCCGCAATTGCCGACGATCACCGTCGTCACGCCCTGGGTGATCTTGGGCAGCATCTGCGGCGAGCGGATCACATGCGTGTCGTCGTGCGTGTGTACGTCGATGAAGCCCGGCGCGAGCGCGCGCCCCTCGGCCTCGATCACCTCTTCGGCGAGCCAGTTCGACAGATTGCCGATCGCGGCGATGCGCCCGTCGCGGATCGCCACGTCGCGCTCGACGGGCGGCGCGCCCGTGCCGTCGTACAGTTGCGCGCCGACGATCAGCGTGTCGGCGGCTTCGGGATGCGAATGCATGGATCAATCTCCTAACGGTTGTCGATCGCCGCCGCCGCGGTGCGCGTCGAGCGCGTGCTTCATGCGGCGCAGCAATTCGCGGCTCTCGTCGCCCTGACTGACGGCAAGTTCGGTGACAAGCACATCGAGCGCCATCATCATCGCGTAACGGGACGACGACGGCTTGTAGATGAAATCGGTTTCGAACGCTACGATCGGGATCAGCCAGTTGGCGAGCTTCGCCAGCGGCGACGCGGGCGCAGTCAGCGCGACCACCGTCGCACCGTAGCTGCGCGCGATCTTGCAGTTCTCGACCATCTCGGGCACGCGCCCCGTGGTGGACAGCGCGATCACGACGCACTCGCGCGACACCGTGCTCGCCACCATGCGCTGCAACAGCCCGTCCTGATAGGTTGCGACCGGGCGGCCGAGGCGCACGAGCCTGAAACGCATTTCGTCAGCGAGCGCGGTCGAGCCGCCGCCCATGCCGAACACGTAGATCATGCGCGCATTACGCAGCGCGGCCGCCGCTTCGGCGAGCGGCGCCTGCCGCAGCAGTTGATGATTGTGCGCGAGCGCCGTTTGCAGCTCGTCGAAGACGCGCGTGGCGATCGGCTCGGGTGCGTCGCTTGCGGTGTCGCGCTCGAGAAACCGCTGACCGACCGCGGCCGCCTGCGCGAGCCGCAGCTTGAGTTCGCGCACGTCGCGGCAGCCGACCGCCTTCGCGAAGCGCGTGACGGTCGCGATGCTGACCTCGGCCTGCTGTGCCAGCGCGCCGATGCTCGCGCGCGACGCGCCGGTCAGATCGTCGAGGATCAGCGCGGCGACCTTGCGTTCGGCCGAGCGCAACTCCGGCGCGCACTCGGCAATGCGCGCGACGATGTCGAAAGCGAGCGGTTCGGCGCTACGGTTCATGGCAGGCGGTGGGGTTCGCGGCACGGCTTTCGCGGCCCTCCGGCGGCCTTCGAAACCCATGGTACTAAATAACATTCGTTCAGACATCGTACTTTCGATAACATGGTAAAGTCAAATCTGACTCAATTTACCCGGACGATGGAGCACGGAGACATGAAAGTTACAAACTATCAGGGCGCGACGATTGATCCTTATAGCAAGGGCTTGGGCATGGTTCCGGGCACGAGCGTCCAGCTGAAGGACGCCGCGCGCCTCGAGTGGAACCTGCTCGCCGAGGACGTCAGCCTGCCGGCTGCCGTACTGTACGAGGATCGCGTCGAGCACAACCTGAAGTGGATGCAGGCGTTCGTTGCCGAATACGGGGTCAAGCTCGCGCCGCACGGCAAGACCACGATGGCGCCGCAACTGTTTCGCCGACAGCTCGAAACCGGTGCGTGGGGCATCACGCTCGCCACCGCTCATCAGGTGCGCGCGGCGTACCACGGCGGCGTCTCGCGCATCCTGATGGCGAATCAGCTGGTCGGCCGTCACAACATGATGATGATCGCCGAATTGCTCAGCGATCCGGAATTCGAATTCTTCTGCCTCGTCGATTCGGCTGAAGGCGTCGAGCAACTCGGCGAATTCTTCACCTCGGTGAAGAAGCCGCTGCAGGTGCTGCTCGAACTCGGCGTGCCGGGCGGACGCACCGGGGTGCGCGACGAAGCGCAGCGCAACGCGGTGCTGGACGCGATCGCGCGCTATCCGGACGTGCTGAAGCTCGCGGGGGTCGAACTGTACGAAGGCGTGCTGAAGGAAGAACCCGAAGTGCGTGCGTTCCTGCGAGGCGCGGTCGCGGTCACGCGCGAGCTCGTCGAGCAAGGGCGTTTCGCGCGCTCGCCCGCGGTGCTATCGGGCGCAGGATCGGCGTGGTACGACGTGGTCGCCGAAGAGTTCGCGCAGGCGACGCAATCCGGCAAGGTCGAGGTCGTGCTGCGCCCGGGCTGCTATCTGACGCACGACGTCGGCATTTATCGCAAGGCGCAGACCGACATCTTCAAGCGCAATCCTGTCGCGAAGAAAATGGGCGAAGGCTTGCTGCCGGCGCTGCAATTGTGGGCGTACGTGCAGTCGATTCCCGAGCCGGATCGCGCGATCATCGGCCTCGGCAAACGCGACTCCGCGTTCGACACAGGCATGCCGGAGCCGGCGCGCCACTATCGCCCGGGCCAGCAAGCGCCGCGCGACATCGCCGCGAGCGAAGGCTGGGAAATCTTCGGTCTGATGGACCAGCACGCGTATCTGCGGATTCCCGCCGGCGCCGATCTGAAAGTGGGCGACATGATCGCGTTCGACATCTCGCATCCGTGCCTGACGTTCGACAAGTGGAAGCAGGTGCTGGTCGTCGATCCGCAGTATCGCGTGAAGGAAGTGATCGAGACGTTCTTCTGATCGGACCACGCCGCGGTGACTGAAGCGCGATCTGTTCCGCTAAAGAAAAAGGCTGTGCGCCCTTGGGCTCGCAGCCTTTTTTATCGCCACACGCGAAGCAGCGATCACACGCGTTGCGCCGCCTCGTCGCCAGCGATCTCCTGCGGTGCGGCGGCCACGGTCGCGGCGCTGGCGTTGGCCGTCACCTCGCCGATGCGCGTCTCCAACATTTTCAGCGCGCCCGACAACGCCGCGAGCGCCTCATCCGGCAACCCGGCCATCGTGTCGTGCAAGAACGCATTGCGACGCGGCAGGCTCGCTTCGGTCGCGGCGTTGCCCGCTTCGGTCAGGCGCACGTTGGTCACGCGGTTATCGCGCGTATCCATGCTGCGCGCGATCCAGCCCAACCCTTCGAGCGCCTTCAGCTGTCGCGTGAGCGCGCCAGGATCGACGCGCAACCGCTCGACGAGCCGCTTCTGCGACGACTCGCCGGCCTGCTCGCGCAGCGCGAGCAGAATGCGCCAGCGTGGCAACGGGTGCCCCACCTGGGCCTCGAATGCCGACATGAACGCCCGATACGTGCGACCAAATTGCTGCATGACTGCAACGCGGTCCTGTTCTTCCATAATCTGCCCGTCCAACACCAAGTCCAAAAATCAGTCTGCGTGAATCACCGGCTCGAGCTTGCGCTGCAGCTTGATCCGCGGAACGCGGCGGGTTTGCCACACCGACACGACGGCGATCACCGCGGCCATCGCGAGACCCAGATGAATCGCCCCGACCAGCGACTCGCGCGCGCTTTCGAGCAGCATCGCGCCGTTGTGGCCCGCGTGCGTCAACTGATTGACGAGCGTGGTCTGTGCATCGCGATTGATCAGGATCTGCGGATCGCCCAGATCGGCGAACCAGTGCGACGCACCCGCGCCTTCGAGCGCACCGCGCACACCGCTCTTGTACATGTGGGTCACGAGCGTGCCGGTCAGCGCCGTGCCGATCATGCCACCGATCATCCGCAGCGACTGCAGCAGCGCGGTCGCGATGCCGAGGTGTTCGCGGCCCGCGGTCTGCTGCGCGAAGATCGTCAGGTTCGGCATCACGAAGCCGAGCCCGAGGCCGCCGACGACCATGAACGACATCAGCACCCATTGCGGCATCGAACGGGTCGCGACGACGATGCCAAGGCATGACAACGCAACCATCGCAAAACCGATGTACAGCATCAGGTTCGGATTCTTCACCCGCGACACGACACGCCCGTTCGCGATACTGCCGATCGTGATGAACACGACGAGCGGCGTGATCACGAGGCCCGCCTCTTTCGGCGACATGCCGAAGCCGCCCTGGAACAGCAGCGGTGCGTAGAACAGCAGCGAGAACATCGTGAAGCCGCCGAGCACGGCCAGCGTGAACAGCGCGGCCAGACTGCGGTTGCGGAACATGTCGACGGGCAGGATCGCGGTCGGGCAGCGCTTTTCCCATTTCCACAGCGAGATGGCCGACGCGACGGCGAGCCCGAGCAGCGCGAACGCGCTCAGCGTGATGCCGTGCTTCGGCAGCAATTCGACGGACAGCTGCAGTGAGCCAAGCGCGATCGCGATCAGCAGCGCGCCGGGCCAGTCGAGCCGCATTTTGCCGGTATGTTCGACGTGTCGCAGATGCGGCAGGAAACGCCAGACGAAAAACAGCGACAGCAGCCCGACCGGCAAATTCACATAGAACACCGACCGCCAGCCGTAGTACTGCGTGAGAAAACCGCCGAGCGACGGTCCGACCGCATTGGCGATGCCGAACGCCGAGCTCATCAGCACCTGCCAGCGCAGCCGCACGACGGAATCGGGGAACAGATCGGGAATGCATGCGAACGCGGTGCCGACGAGCATGCCGCCGCCAATGCCCTGCAATCCGCGCGCGAGCACGAGAAACAGCATGTTGTTGGCCGCGCCGCACAGCACCGAGGCGCCGGTAAACACGACGATCGATGCAATCACGAATGGCTTGCGCCCGTAATAATCGCCGAGCCGCCCGAAAATCGGCACGGTGATCACCGAGGTCAGCAGATACGAGGTTGCGACCCATGCGTACAACTCGAAGCCTCGGAGTTCGGACACGATGGTGGGCAGCGCGGTGCCGACCACGGTCTGGTCGAGTGCGACCAGCATCGTGACAAATGAGATGCCGAGCATGGCCAGCAGGGATTCGCGGAACGGTAAGACTTGCCCACTCGAATGGTGGGCGGCGGTATGGACAGCCATTTTTGATGGAGCAAAAGTTGACGTGTCAAAAGATTGGGAATCATACCACGGTGCGACCGCTCCAACCGGGACGGACGCGACTTGCAACGCGGTAGACTGACCTTGAAGTATCCACGACATGACATGCCAGGGAGGCCCATGCAGCCGAGTTCGCTCGCAGCACCATCCTTATCGGAGCAGGATCTCGCCGCGCTGCGGCGCGCGAAACACCAGCTCGAAAGCCCCGCGCTCACGATGAAGCTCGCGAGTGTCGTCGGCGCGCCGATCGAGAAGCTGCTGTCGCGCATTCCGGCGTTCGCCAACCAAAAAGTGTCCGATGCGACGCAGGCCGCGTTGCGCAAATGTCTGTCGATCGCGCTACGCACGCTCGGCCGGCGCGACGACGCCAAGCTTCTCGCGCCCGACAAGCCGAACAACCTGCTGCACAAGTTCGCGGTCGCGACCACCGGCGCGGCCGGCGGCGCGTTTGGATTGGTCGCGCTGCCGGTCGAGCTGCCGGTCACGACTACGCTGATGTTCCGCTCGATCTGCGACATCGCGCGCAGCGAGGGCGAGGACCTAAGCTCAGTCGACACGCAGCTGCAATGCCTGACCGTGCTCGGCATGGGCGGTACATCGAGCGAGGACGATGACGCCGACCTCGGCTACTTCTTCATGCGCGGCGCGCTAGCGCAGGCGGTGTCGAAGGCGTCGTCCGAGGTGGCCAGCAAGGGCTTTACGACCCACGGCTCGGCGGCGCTGCTGCGGCTGCTCAACGCGATCGCCGCGCGCTTTTCGGTGCAGGTCAGCGAACAGATCGCTGCCAAATCGATTCCCGCGATCGGCGCGGTGCTCGGCGCGATGGTCAACACCGTGTTTATCGATCACTTCCAGCAGGTCGCGCACGGGCACTTCACCGTGCGGCGGCTCGAGCGGCAATACGGCCACCAAACGATCGAAGCCGTCTATCGGACGCTCGACGTCACGCTCGACGCCTGAGCCCTGTTCGCGGCGCGGCTCGTCGCGCGTCGTACGAACGCGGCCGCGCGATCGAGCGCGCGGTTCGCCTCCGGCATGAACGGCGCGAACATCGGCCACACGTGCGGCAGGTTTTTCCACACCTCGCATTCGCAATCGACTCCTGCCGCGCGTGCGTTGTCGGCGACGCGGCGCGCGTCGTCGAGCAGCACCTCGGTGCTGCCCGCCTGCAAGAACAGCGGCGGCAGACCGCGCAGGTCCGCGTAGACCGGCGACGCGTACGGATGCGTGGCCGGCGCGTCGCCGAGATAGACCTTGGCCGCGCGCCCGATCGAGGCGCCACAGAACATCGGATCGACGCTGTCGTTGGTGCGCAGGCTCGCGCCGGTCGTCGCCAGATCGGTCCACGGCGAGAACAGCAGGCCGCCAGCGGGCATCGGTGCGCCGGCGTCGCGCAGCGCGACTAGCGTGGCGAGCGCGAGGCCGCCGCCGGCCGAGTCGCCGGCGACCACGATCGAGCTCGGTGCGATGCCCATCGCGAGCAGTTGTCGATAGGCGGCGGTGGCGTCGTCGAGCGCGGCCGGAAAGCGATGCTCGGGCGCGAGGCGGTAGTCGAGGGAGAAGAGCCGCGCATCGGCGCGGGTAGCGAGAGCGAACGTTAGCGACCGATGCGTGCGCGGCGAGCAGAAGTAGTAGCCTCCGCCGTGGCAATACAGGACCGTCGGCTCCGCGCCGCCGGCCGTGCCGCCGTCCACGCGTTCCAGCCATTCGCCGACGAGCGGCGCGTCGCCCGCGCCATACGTTTCGCGAAGATGCCAGCCGCGCGGCACGCGTGGCGACCATACCCGCTTCGCGGTCAGCGCGCGCGCCCGTTCGACGTTGATGGACGGTTTGAGGGTTTCGGGCCGGAACTGCCTGCGCAAATACCAGCAAGCGAGTGCGCTTTGCCAACTCATCGGGACATGCTCCTTCGTTGAAGTCCCGTCATGGTACGGGCGGTGGCCGGGGCGCCGTCGGTTGGCGGGTTCTAACGGTGTGAAGCTGCTTTTGGCCGCGGCACGCGCGCTCGGCCCACGCGAGGCCCACGCCTAGTTCGCCGGCAACACCTGCCCGCGAATTTCGCCCGTCGGATTCTGCGCGGTATGAACATTGAAGTACCACTGCCCCGCCATCAGATCCGTGACCTGCTGCTCGGTCAGCTTCGCCGTGCCTTTGATCGGACTCGCGAGGCCATTCTTCTCGATCGGCACCTGGACCTTCGCATTCTGGCCAACCGGCGCGGGACCGTGGAAATGCGCGGCGGTGACCGGACCGCTCAAGCCTTCGTAAGTAACAGTCCACTGCAGCGATTGGGTGGACGTGTCGAAGGTCGCATTCAGCATGCCGTGCCCGTGACTCACGCGCGGCGGCACTTCGCTCGACGGCTGGAGATTCGCCTTCAGCGCAACCGTATCCGCGAACGCAGCGCCCGACGCAAGCGCCCACACCACCACGGCCAGGTTCAATTTTCGCAGCGAAATCATGGTCTTCTCCGGACATTGACGCGCCGCCGCGGCACCCGTGTCGGCCGTGCGGAGCTTCCACATACTAGTGCAAATCATTTGGAGCCGGTGAGGTTGGGATGGTGGCTTGCGCGGGCCGCCTTAATTCGAACCGGACTGTGATTAAAACAGAAGGCCCGATGAGCAAACTGCGCAATGCGCAAAGGCATTCGTCAGATATGCCTAAAATACAGGCGAAAACGTAGCGCGAAATCGTTTTAATCGATTTAATCGAAAAGTTAATTGCTCGATTTGTAATAAATAAATGACGCTATTCCTGGTATGCTTCGATTTGCGAGAAGTGACTCCTTCATCGAAGGATGTCTCCAAACCTTTAACGCGGCTTCGGCCGCGTTTTTTTTCGTCCCGATTTTGGTCGCGGCCGTTTGAATCGGCCGCGTATTCGCGCGAGGTCACCGCCCGCCGCCCGCTAGGCGAGCAATGCGGCCTGCTGTTCGATCCCATCGAGCATCGCCTCGCATTGGCGGATTAGCGCATGCCCCTCGTTACGCAACTGCTCGGCCGACTTCGCGACAATGTCGCGACGATAGGCTTCGAGCGCGTGTACGAGTGGCTGATACTGCAGCACGCTGGCCGCCCCCATCACCCGATGCAGCCACTCGGGCACCCGCCCCATGTCTTCGCGTTCGAGTAACGTCGCAAGCGCGTTGAAGTCTTCGCGCATCGACGAGACGAATGAACCGAGCAACGCCTTGACCGTCGACCCGCTTCCCCATAACTGCGCCATATGTGCCAGTTCGATGGGCACGTACGGTTCGACACCGACGCGCCGAGTGATCTGCCGCTCGCCGGCCAGCGCAGACGATTCGCGACCGCATGTTTCTGCCGGCGCGGGGTGCCGAACGGTGTCGGTGCCAAACCAGCGGCTCAGGTAGTCGCGCAACGTGGCGAGCCGAGTCGGCTTGATCAGACTGTCGTCCATGCCGGCTTCGCGACACAAACTCAGGTCGTCGGGCGCGGTGTTGGCCGTGATGCCGAGTATCGGCAGACGCTGCGCGCCGCCGCGCAGTGCCTCCGCTTCGCGGATACGGCGAGTCAGTTCGTAACCGGACAGGTTCGGCATGTGACAGTCCGTGATCAGGCAGCCATAGCTCGTGCGCTCCAGCGCGAGAAGCGCTTCGGCGCCGTCGTTCGCGACGTCGCACGCGAACCCCAGCAGGGCGAGCTGATGGCGGATCAACTCCTGATTGACTGGGTGATCTTCCGCGACAAGAATCAGTCGCCCGCTCGCGATCGCGCGTTCACGATCAGGCGGCGGCGCGACGCCATCGGTCGAGAGCGACACGCCTGGCGCTCGCGGTGCCATCGGGGACATCGACGACAGGCCCGTCATCGCGGCCGCGCATGCGGCGCCGAGGCCGCGCCACGAAATCGGATTGACGCTCACGCGCACCTTGTCGTCGAGGATGCGGTAACCCGTCGGCTTCGGTTTTTCGGTCAGCGTGACGACACGCGCATTTGCGCCGACCTGTACGGGCAACGTGACGTCCTCGCCGACGAACAGCAGATCCGCGCGGCTCAGGACGTCGCTTTTGCCCTGCGTCGCCGCAGCGGCCGAGAGGCTGCGCATTTCGAGCCCGAGCGCCTCGCCGAAGTGTACGAGGGCTCGGCCGATGCGCGGATCTCGCGTAATCACGACGGCGCTTTTGCCGCGCAGACCGTTGATCGAATAACGCTGTTCGACGATCGGCATCGTCAGCCGCACAATCATCCTCGTGCCGTGGCCGGGTTCGCTGCGCAGCGCGAGCGTGCCCTTCATCAGGTCGATCAGCTTGCGGCAGATCGTCAGCCCAAGGCCCGTGCCGCCGAAGCGCCGCGTGGTGGACGACTCGGCCTGCACGAACGGCTCGAACAGGCCCGCCTGCACGTCCGGCGCGATGCCGATGCCGGTGTCCTCAACGGTCAGCTCCAACGTCTGCGAATCCGCGCGATCTTCGACGATCGCAACGCTCACACCCACCTCGCCCTTCGGTGTGAACTTGATCGCATTGCCGAGCAGATTGAACAGAATCTGGCGCAGACGCACGCTGTCGCCACGGAGCGTCGCTGCGGCGTCGGTCGCGATGTCGACGCGCACTTTCAGCCCTTTTTCGTGGGCGCGCCCCGCGAGCAGGCCGACCGCGTTATCGACGAGCTCGCGCAGATCGATCGGCTCGGCTTCGAGCGTGAGCCGCCCCGCCTCGATCTTCGAATAATCGAGCAAATCATCGAGAATCTGCAGCAACGCGCCCGCCGACTCATGGATCATGCCGAGCATTTCGCTCTGATCGGTACTGAGCGGCGTGCGCTCGAGCACTTCGACGAGACCGAGTACACCGTTCATCGGGGTGCGGATTTCGTGGCTCATCATCGCGAAGAAGTTGTCCTTCGCGCGCGAGGCCGCCTCGGCCACATCGCGTGCCCGCGCGAGTTCCTCCGAACGCGCGCGCTCGACGCTCGCATCGACCCAATAGCCGCTCCAAACGACGCTGCCATCGGCTTCTCGCCGCGGCACCAGCTCGGCTCGCACCCACTTTAGTTGACCGGCGTTTTCCAGGCGGAACTCCATATGCACTGGGGAGGCACGCCTCGCGGAACGCTCGAGCCCGGCGACAACGCGTGGCCGATCCAGCTCCGACACTCGTTGGAAATCGACTCGTGCCCCCCCATGCCAATCACCCTCGCCGAGCAGATGCCGCGTGTCGCCGCCGATGTACGGGAAGGAATACGCGCCGCACGGCGAGCGCCGCAACTGGAACACGACGGCGGGCAACGAGCGCGTGACGTCGAACAGGCGCCGTTCGGTTTCGCGCGCACGCATTTCAGCGCGCCGGATGTCGGTGATGTCGACCATCGTGCCAAGCACGTACGCCGGCTGCCCATCGCTGGCCTCGCAGACGCTCGTCCAGAAAATCCCATGCCGCGTCTCGCCAGCGCCGTCCTCGAACTGGAGTTCGACTTTCGCGATGCCGCCGCCGCGCAGGATCTCGCCCGTGATGTCGTCGAGCACGCGGCTGTTTGCGTCGCCCCATGTGCCGACCTCGGTCGTCGTGCGCCCGAGCACGTCCTTCCGCTCCAGCCCGCACGCTTTCTCATAGGCCTCGTTGATCGCGATGTACCGTCCGTCCAGGCCTTTCGCGATGAGCGGATACGGCACCGTCTTCATCATCGTTTCCTGGAAGTTCAATTGCAGTGCGAGTTCGCGCTCGGTCTGCTTGCGTAGCCGGACTTCGCGTTGCAGCAGCACGTACGCGCGCAACGTGACCAGCAGCACGACGCCGATGCCGATCAGCACCGGCAGCAGCCGCACCGCGGTCACGCTCCATACGGCGTTGTCCGGCGCGGCGGGACTCACCCACTTGCGCCGGATGCGCTGCTTTTCGGCTGCCGGCATCGCCTGCAACGCACGATCGATCAGCTTGACGAGCGGGCTCAGATCCTCGCGCACAGCAAAATACAACGAGTCGGATTCGCCGAGCGAGTCGAGCACCCTGAGCGCGCCGACGTAGTGCTGCCGCAGTTGCACGTTGATCGCGGCCGCGTTGCCGACCAGCACGTCGGCCTCGCCGCTCGCGACCATGCGCAGCGCATCGCCCAGGCTCGCCGCGACGACGATGTGATCGACCGGCACCGCTTCCAACGCGAGCGGCACCGAGCCGGCCACGTGCGGCGACATCACAACGCGGCACGACGTGATGTCGTCGAACGAGCATGGGGGCGGCGCGCCGCTCCGCCCGACGATCACCAGCGGATCGCTCTCGTACACACGGCTATGGTCGGCGCCTACCAGAAGCGCGCCGCGACTCGATGTGGAGGACAGCATCGCGAGGTCGCCACGCTGGAACGCTTCGACGGCGGCGGCCCAGTCGGCCATGCGCGCGCGGTTGAACACGACACCGAGCGTGCTGCTCAGGTACGCGAGGTAATCGGCGGTCAGACCGACGGGGCGACCTGCGGAATCAACATAGCTGAACGGCGCCCAGTCGTTGTCGAAGCCGACCTGCAACGGCGGCAGCGAACGCAGCCAGTTCTTCTCTTCCGGTGTCAACGTGAAGCGTGGTGCATGCGGCGCGGGCGCCGCGTTGAAGTTGCCCGACAGCCAGCGCGCGCGTATCGCGGCAGTCTCGGCGGGATTCATCGACACGAGCGCGCGGTTCAGCTGATCGCGCAAAGCAGGCTGGCGAGGCGATACGGCAAAGCGCAGATCGAGCGCTTTGCCGCCTTGCTCGAACGCTACGCGCAGATTGCGATACGCGTCGGTCGCCAGTTCGTATTGCACGACCGGCGTGAAGCCGAAGTAGACGTCTGCATCGCCATGCAGTAGCGCGTTCAGCGCTTCGTGCGTGCTCGCGAACGAGACGATACTCGCGCGAGGAAAACCTGCGCGCAACAAACGCTCACGCGCAAAACCGCGCTCGATCGCGATACGCGCGCCAGCGAGGTCAGTGGGGTTCACATGCCGGGTGTCGTCGCGACGCACGACGGCCGAGGCGAACGAGTGGAAGTAAGGAGCCGTAAAGCTGAGGCAGCGCTCGCGCTGCGGTGTGCGCGCTATGCTCGTCAGCAGGTCGACCTCGCCGGCGCAAGCCGCGGCGACCAGCTTGGCCATGTCGGGAAAGCTCTTCGTCTCGATGACGACGTTCGGCCCCACGAGCGCGCGCAACAGTTCGCCGCTGACGCCGACGAGCCGGCCGCCCAGCGGAATGTCGAACGGCGCCCAGCCTCCTTCGAGAATGCCGACCGTCAATCTGGCAGGAAATGCAATGGGCGACGACGCGGAAGAACCCGCTCCCACTGCGGAAATTACGGGTGACTGTGACGCAGCGCCGGTAGGCCCGGCCATGCAGACCGCATCCGTAACCGCCAGCAGAAAAAACGCGAGCCAACGCGTCATTGAGTAGCGCGGCGAGCGCGGCCACAGACACCGCGACAAACGCCGCAGCCCCAATGTCAGCACCGCATCGACCGGAAGTGGTGAGTACCGTCCCTCGCTCACGAAACGTCACCCTGCCCGTCCACCAGCGACACCGAGGACGAATCGGCTCCGCCGGCCAAAAACGAAAACAGCACGCCAGCCGCGATTGCTCCGGCCAACGGCGCGGCCCAGAACAGCCACAACTGATCCAGCGCCCAGTTGCCGACGAACAGCGCCTGCGCGGTCGAGCGTGCGGGATTGACCGCTCCATTGGTGATCGGAATGGACACCAGGTAGACGAGCATCAGACATGCGCCGGTGATGAACGGCGCAATCGTTGCCACCTCTTTTCGAACGACGACCAGCAGGCATACTCCGACAAACACGAACGACAGCACGAATTCCACGACGAGCGCCGCATGCAATGGATAGTCGGCGGGCGAATGAGCGCCGAAGCCGTTCGCCGCGAATTCACTCGCGGAGAGTTCGAAACCTGGCCGGCCGCTGGCGAGGTAGGCGAGAAGCGCCGCGGCGACTATTGCGCCCCAGATTTGCGCAGCGATATAGGGCAAGACATCACGCACGGGAAAGCGCTGCGCGATTGTCAGGCCGATGGTGACGGCAGGATTGAAATGCGCGCCGGAAATCTTGCCGAAGACATAGCTGCCGATAGCAAGCGCAAGACCGAACGCCAACGACATTTGCAACACGCCAGTGGCCTGCAGCACGCCTGTGGTGTCCAGCACCGTACTGCCGCAGCCGACGAACACGAGCCATGCCGTACCCACACCCTCGCTGCACAATCGCTTGCCTAGCGCAACCATCTCTATCCCGTCCATCAAGTATGAGGCACAGACGCCAAACGATCGCGCGAAGAGGTCTGCACCGGATTCCCCTGATCCATTGGAAATCGGATCACGAACCAGCCGCTTGGCAGTTGCGGCGCAAGGCGCGCAATGACAGGCGCGCCAAGATTATTGGGTGCCCCCACGCCTCGGCAATCAGATAAGTCTGATAAGGGCTACCTCAATCCATCGAGAACAAGAATTCGTGACCGTTGCTGCGCCTCATATCAGCCCAACCTGAGTGGCGTAGTTGATCAGGTCGGCTTCTGTTTCCAGTCCGAGCTTGCGCATCGCGCTGCGTTTTTGCGTGCTGATGGTTTTGTCGCTACGTCGCAGACGTGTGGCGATCTCGTGCACCGCGAGGCCTCGCACATAGAGTTGAAACACCTCCCACTCGCGTGCGCTCATCACACCGCCGCGCCGGGGCGGCGCAGGCTCCGCGGTCGCGAGTGCGGCCCGAACCTGTTCCGATAGATGGGTGCCCCCGGCGGCAACGGCTTCGATTGCGTCGATCAATGCGTGCACGGCGTCGCGCTTGTCGACGATTCCAGTCACGCCGATATTGCGCAAGCCGGCCAACACGTGCGCGCGCCCAATCATGGTCAGCACGACCACGTGGGGATGCGGCGTGCGCCGTAGCAGCCGGCGCAATAGCGGCACCGCGCTGGTGTCTCCGTCGAGTCCCGGCATGCCGATGTCCGACACGACGACGTCGCATGCGCAGGCATCGAGCAGCTTCGCGAGACCACGGGTGTCGGCAGCTTCGCCGACAATTTCGATATTCGGCTTGTCGCGCAGCAGAGATCGGACGCCCGCGCGAATGGAGTCGTGATCGTCTGCCACGACGACGTGAATCTTGTTTGTCATTCTTTTCCGTGACTTTTTTTATGGTGTCGATCGGGCATACCGCACAAAATGTGTCCCCCGGTTATGCCGATATATTCGCCGCGCGCCTGCGCAGAATGTTGCCGCCCGCTTAACGGCTTTGACCAAGCCCTTCTGGCACTACGCCATACTCGACTGCGAAGCGAAACAGTTCGGCGTCGCTATTGAGCGACAGCTTGCGCATGGCCGTGCACTTCTGCGCGCTGATCGTCTTCACGCTACGTCCCAGCCGCGCGGCGATTTCCGTGACGCCGAGTCCTGACGCGTACTGCGTAAAAACCTCGAACTCTCGGCGAGACAGGGTGGCGCGCACGAAGTCGAGACGTTGCGTCAGCGTGACATCGGCCAGCATGGCGCGCACCGCCGGACCGACAAAACATTCGCGCGCCAGCGCCATGACCACCGCCACGTGGATCAGATCGATACGATCACGTTTGCTCAGCAGCCCATCCACGCCGAGCGACATCACTTTGCGCAGCGTCGCCGCCTCCGTCTCCATTGTCAGAATGACGAGCGCCACGTTGGGATAGCGCGCCTTCAACTGCCTGACGACGTCGAACCGGTTGTCGTTGTGCCCTCCTGGCATGTAAAGATCCATCAGCACGATATCGCAAGGACTGCGATCGACTTCGATGAACAGTTCGGCGACATCCGCCGCACGGCCAACCACCTTCAGGTTCGGATAGTTGCCAATCAGATTTTCTATAGCCAGCAGAACCAGCGGATGATCATCCGCAATGATCGTTCGAACAGGCGTTCCTGATGCAGCCATGAGGTTCATCTTCTGGCGCTCCTCGATACTTTCATTTCACGACACCTTGTTATGAGTGACCGGCGCTCACGCAATGGTCGAGCAATTCTTTTGCGACAAACATCAGAGCGCTCTGAAATGGAACGAACGACCGTATGCCTGATGCTTAGTCTTCCGATTCGAGGAGGACCGTGCCGCAGGCGCGCACACAGGAAAAAAGCGCGGGGTCGTCGTTGACGCCAAGCCGCGCCATCGCTTCGCGCTTGTGCCGGCTCACCGTGCGGCGATGGCAGCCGAGCGCCGCCGCGATCTGCACGATGGACTCGCCGTTCACGAGCCTGCGCAGAATGTCGGTCTGCCGCTTCGACAGCAGCAGGGCCGACACGAACCGACCGTTGTCCGGCTGCAAACGCGCGAGCGTTTCGACTACCGAGCGGCCCAGGTAGCGCGCGCCGCGCGCACTGTCGCAGACGGCTTGCGGCAGTTCCTCGAGCGACTCGGCTTTGCCGATCACACTGACCGCGGCATCGGCGACGATGACACGCAACATCGCGGCATTCGTCTGCCCAGTCACGACGACGACGCGCAATGACGGCCACTCGCCACGAATGCGCCGGATCAGGCCGCGTCCGTCGCCGATCTCCCCGGCGGGTTCCGGCATGGAAAGATCGACGACGAGCACGTCGCACGGTGTGTGTTGCAGCAATGCGATCAACGCAGTGGGCATCTGCGCCTGACCGACGACAGACAGACCTTCGTGCGCCTCCAGTGTCGATTTCAGGCCAAGCAGGACGAACGGGTGATCGTCCGCCAGAATGATTCGAAGATTTGTCACGATTAGTCTCGCTCGTTATAAGAATGGTCGAAATGCGCGCGGCAGTGGCTGTGCAGGCGGCAGGCGTCGACCTGCGTCGTGGCACTCAAGCGACGTGCCGGAAAAGCCATCTGATCACCCTCGCAAATTCACGACAATCGGAGCGTTCCTAATCCAGCTCAACAATCGGGATAATTTATAGTTCTACCAAGCAATATGCGCACCGTGATTCGAATCGAATCAGAATCAATTCGGTCACGCAAAGCGGGCGCTGTTCGCCCCCATGTCTCACGCTGCATCGCAAGCACGCGTCGCGCGCATCGCACGCGTCGACGCGGCGCGCGGAAACACCGGCAATGCGAGCAACGCGCAAGCGCTCGCCACCGTCCACACCAGCGGCCATGCTCCGATAGACAGCAGCGCCGGAATCGCGAGCGGCGTCACGAACAGCGTGAGGAACACGCAGGTGTTGCCCATCGCGAGCGCGGTGCCCGCGCGGCGAGTACCGGCGAGCGTCGCGAGTTCGGTGAACGCGACGCCGTGCCACGCCGACGCGCTAACTCCGCCGAGTACGATCATCAGCGCGAACGGCGCGACCGCCCCGGCGCGACGCAGGCCGATGAGCCCGGTCGCGAGCGCGAGCAGCACGAACAGCACGGCGGTCAACAGACTGCATGCCCGCATATACGCGCGGCGGTTGCCGCGCCGGTCGGTCCACGCGCCGCTCCAGACCCGCGCGATCGCGGCGCCAGTCTGCACCGCGGCCATCGTCGCGCTGATCGCGAACACGCCGGCACGCCCGAAGTCGTGCAGGAACACCGTGCCGAATGTGATCACGGCAATCTGCGGCATGCACAGCGCGCCCGCGCCGAGCGCGACCCGCCAGATCGCGATGTCGCGCAATGGGGAGATCATCGGCGGCGGTGCGCTGACGTTCGAGGAGTCCAACCCCCGACCGTCCGCCGCCGCGGCACGGGCCGTCGCAGCGGCGCGCGCTCCTTTGGGCGCCAGCGTATCGTCCGCGTGTGCGGGCTCGTGCAGCCAGCGCCACGCGAACCATGCTGTGATCGCGCACGCCAACGCCAGCACCGCATAGGCGCTCGCAAAACCAAAGTGCGAGGCGAGCACCGGCAGGACCACTGCGCCGAGTCCACCGCCCGCCGGCACGGCGGTTTGGCGGATGCTCATCGCGAGGCCGCGCTCGCCTTCGCGAAACCACGCCATCACCGCTCGGCCGCTCGATCCGTTGACGCTGCCGCCCAGCAGTCCGACCAACAGCAGCCCGAGCGCGAGCGGGACGATGCCGGGCACATGCGCGCCGCCCGGCGACACGAACAGCGCGAGACCGGCGAGCGCGACAGCGGTCGACAGCAAGCCGAGCAGCAGCACCCGGCGATCGCCCCAGCGGTCGGTCAACAGCCCCCACGGCAACTCGCTGACCGCAATGCCCAGGCCGAGCATGCCGAGCACGAGGCCGAGCCCGTGGTTGCCCAGGTGGTAGTCCGAGCGCAGGAACACCGCCGTCGTCGGAATCCCCGAAAATGCCGCCGAAAAGCTCGCATTCGCGGCAAAACCAACGCCCAGCACCTTCCAGCGATGCCGCGCGCCGCGCTCGCCGGTGCCGCCCGACGCTGTCATCGATCCGTTTTCCATCACACCCTCCGCGTGTCATTCGGGGGTATGCTACGGCTGGACATTCCATCGGCAAAGCCGGAAATTTAGATCTCCACCATCGGAAAAACCGAATCATGAGCCAGCGTGGTTTCGATCTTGCGCAGTTGCGGACCTTCGTCGCCGTCGCCGAATCGGGCGGGGTGTCGGCAGGCGCGGAGCGCGTGTTCCTGTCGCAGTCGTCGGTAAGCGAGCAGCTGAAGAAGCTCGAGGAGCGCGCCGGCCAGCCGCTCCTCGTGCGCGGCCGGCAGGGTGTGAGTCCGACGTCCGCGGGCGAGCGCCTGCTCGAGCATGCGCGCCGCATCATCGCGATGAGCGAAGCGGCCTTCGACGACCTGCAAGGCCGCTCGCTCGACGGCGAGCTGCGCATCGCGATCACCGATTACTACCGGCCGCACGATATCGCGCGCATCCTCAAGACGTTTTCGGAACAGCATCCGCGGCTGAAGCTGCACGTGACGGTGCTGCCGAGCGCAGTGATCGACAGCGGCGCGGACGATCACGCGTCGTTCGACATCGGTTTGTCGGCGCGGCTCGTCACAGGCCAGCTGCGTGCACGCGGCGCGGGTGCCGGTGCCGCGAGCATCGTCGTGCGGCGCGAAAGGCTGCTATGGGCCAGTTGCGCCGATGCCGCCACCCGCCCCACCGCGCCGTATCAACTGGTGCTGCTGCCGTCGACGTGTCAGTTGCAGCGCTTCGTCGTCAAGCTGCTCGACGAACACAAGGTACCGTACGTGGTGTCGCATTCGGCGTCGGGCGTCGCGGGCCTGCAACTCGCATTGAAGGCAGGGCTCGGGATTTCCTGTCTGAACGAGTCGTCGCTCGGCGGCGGCGTGGTGGCGTGTGCCGCGAACTTCGGCTTGCCACCGCTGCCCGCCATCGAGTTTCATCTGCTGCCGCGGCGTCCGGGCGAAAGCGAGTTGGTCAGCAATGCACGTGATGCGCTCGTGCGGCTCTTCGCATGACGCACAAATAAAATTCACAGCAAAATTTATCGATCGACATCAGCTAATCACATTTACATGATGCATTGCGATCGATAAGCCGCGGCGCGACGATCGCGACGCAGCACTGCTCGATGTGCCACGGCGTACTCGGCACCGTGCAGGTCACCGCGCCGGCGCTCGCCGGGCAGTACGCCGACGTGACCTACAAGGAATTGCGCGACTTCCAGAGCGGCCAGCGGCAAAGCGCGGTCATGCAGGCAATCATCGCGGGACGCAGCGACCAGGATCTGCACGATCTGGCGGTGTACTACGCGTCGCTCCCGCTCCCCGCGGCGGCCGAGAAGACCCGCGCCGGCGAAGGACCCGATGCGACCGCAACCAGGCTCGTGATGCAGGGCGACCCGCAACGCAATATCGCACCGTGCGCCGCGTGTCATGGCCAACTCGATCGCAAGGGTGCGGCGCCGTGGCTCGGCGGACAGTCGGCGGCCTATCTGGCCGCGCAGTTGCAGGCGTTCGCTTCGGGCGCGCGGCGCAACGACATCAACGAGCAGATGCGCAATGTCGCGCGGCAGATGACGCCCGAGGAAATCGATGCCGTGGCGAGGTATTACGCGGCCATGCAGTAGTGGGACGGTGAGAGGTCGCGGGTTGACGCCCCGCAACGCCTCGCGTCACGCCGCGACCAACTCGCTGTCCAGTCTCCGCTCGCCGGCAACACCGGCCAGCTTCGCGCCGGGCGCCGGAGCACGGCTGCGCGATTCGCTGCCGGTCCGGAACACCGCCACCGCCGTCGACAGGCGCCGCGCCTGATCTTCCAGCGAACTCGCCGCCGCGGCCGCCTGCTCGACGAGCGCCGCGTTCTGCTGCGTGACCTCGTCCATCTGACCGACCGCGCGATTGACCTGATCGATGCCGGTGCTCTGTTCGAGCGCCGCCGCCGCGATCTCGTTCATGATGGAACTGACGCGCGCGATCGCGCCGACGATGTCGTTCATCGTCGTGCCCGAGCGCTCGACGAGCTGCGAGCCCTGCTCCACGCGGGTGGTCGACGCGTCGATCAAGCCCTTGATCTCCTTGGCCGCCGCCGCGCTGCGCTGCGCGAGCGAGCGCACTTCGCTCGCGACGACCGCGAAGCCGCGTCCCTGCTCGCCCGCTCGCGCCGCCTCGACTGCGGCGTTCAGCGCGAGGATGTTGGTCTGGAATGCGATCCCCTCGATTACGCCAACGATATCGGCAATCCGCCGCGAATCGTCGACGATGCCGTGCATCGTGCCGACCACCTGCTCGGTCAGCTCGCCGCCCTGCGCGGCCAGCGTCGAGGCGCCCTGCGCGAGCGAACTCGCCTCTTTCGCGTTGTCGGCCGTCTGCTTGACTGTCGTGGTCAGCTCTTCGATGCTCGCGGCCGTTTCCTCGAGCGCCGCCGCCTGCTCCTCGGTGCGTTGCGACAGATCGGCGTTGCCGGCCGCGATCTCGCTGACGCCGGTATCGATCGATTCGGTACCTTGACGAACCGCGTTGACGGTCGCGATCAGCGACTCCTGCATCTTGCGCAGCGCGGCCGCGAGACGGCCCATTTCGTTGTCGCTGAGCACCTCGATGCGGCCGCTCAGGTCGCCGTTGGCGATGCGCTGGAACTGCGCGATCGTCGCATCGACCGGCGCGACGATTGCACGCACGAGCACGAAGCGGGCGAGCAAGCTGCCGACCAGCGACAGCGCAATGCCGATCGCCACCGCCGTGCTGATCGCATAGAACAGGTCCTGCGCATCCTTGTAGCGCTGTGCGCCGTGATCGAGCTGCAACTGCTCGAGCGCGAGCATGGCCTTCTCGTACGCGCTGTACAGCGACGGCAATTTATGCGCCTGCAATAGCTGGAAGGCGTTGGTATCGCTCGACTTCAGCGCGGCGAGCGTCGGGTCGACGCCGTCGTGCAGGAACGCGTCGCGCTTCTGCTGCATGTCGGCGATCAGACGCTGCTCATCGGCATCCGTGCCCGCATGGCTCAAATAGTGGGCAAGCCGCTCGTCAGAGGCTTTGCGGTACTGATCGAAGCGCTTGAGCACGGCGCTCGCGCCGTCCTGATCGTTCAGCGCGACGAGCGACGCGTACGTGGCGAGCGCGAGCCGCAGGCGCAGCAGTTGGCCGGCGCTGCCTTCGAGGTCGGCGACGGCGGGCGTGTCGACCGTGTACATCTGTTGCAGCGACGCGTTCGACGAGCGCAGCGACAACAATCCCGCAGCCGCGCCGAGCAGCAGCACGATGCCGAAGAACACGATCATCAGGGTGAGGCTGGTGCGAATCGACAGCTTTTTCAACATCGGACTGGTCTCCTTGGGCTGCCCGGCCGAGTGTTCCGTATCGTTGACGATAGCTGCACGGCCACGCAGGCTGCGCCCACGCCGTTCGGCCCGGTCCGCAACTTATCTGAAAATTAAGCACACAGCACATTCGGGACAACGGCGTATCGGCCGAAAACTTTATGGTTGATCGCTCGCCCGGCTTGCGTTACATCAATAAAGTCTCGAAGCCCGTTTGCTGAAGCTCTTCTGTCGAAGCCCCTTCCTGCCCGGAGCGCGCCCATGTCGGAAATCGGTTCGGCCGTACTCGTGTTCGCGCTGCTACTGATCGCCACCGGCCTCGGCGTCGGAGTGCGGCCGCTGCTGCCGGAAGAGCACAAGGCACACGAGACCGTACAGCTCGTGCAGCTCGTGATCGGCATGCTGGTGACGTTCGCCGCGCTGGTGCTGGGTTTGATGACGGCATCGGCGAAAGCGAGCTTCGATACCGCGTCGAACGATATGCGCAGCTATGCGGCAGAGCTGATCGAATTCGACGCCACACTGCGCGAGCTCGGCAGCGCGGCCGACGAATCGCGGCGCCTGTTGCGCCAGTACACGGCGGCGGCGATCGCTTCGACGTGGCCGCACGAGCCCGCGCCCAGCGGCGACTATCCGCACGATCTTGGGCCGCCGGACAATCCGCAGCAACTCGAAAACGTGCGTTTGGGCGATATGCTGACCACGGTGGGGCGGCAATTGCGACAACTGCGCACGGATGCCTTGCAGCAACGTGCGCTCGATGACGCGTTGACGCAGTACCGGCGCGTCATCGACGCGCGCTGGAAAATCATCGAGGAAGCGCACAGCTCGATTTCGCAGCCGTTCTTCAAGACGTTGACGTTCTGGCTAGGCGTGATCTTTCTGAGCTTCGGGTTGATCGCGCCGCGCAATGCGCTGGCGCTGGTGACGATATCGCTGGGGGCGGTGTCGATTGCTTCGGCGGTTTATGTGATCGTCGATCTCGACACGCCGTTCACCGGGCCGATCGTGATTTCGAGCCTGCCGTTGCGGGATACGTTGGAGCATTTGAGGCGGTGAGTTTCTGACGGAATGCTCCGTCGGCGCGTGTCACGTAAAAAAAGCCGGCAAACGGAAGGCAGAAAGGCCCGCTTTCCTGGCGGAAAGCGGGCCTCTGTTTTTGTGTCGATCAGCGGGATGGTGGCCGGCTCGGCATCGAGCCGGAACGATCAAAAGCCTTATGCCGACTAAAAAGTGTTGTTAGTGCGCTGGATGTGAGTGAGTGCGGTCTTGTAGACAGTGAGCGTCTCACGTGATTGTGGGTAATTCAGTAAAACACTCAGAAATGCCGGTCGAAACAGCTCTTCGACCTCGATTTGTGGGTAGCCGGTCGAGGACCACCTTGGGGCAATCTTCGTGCAGAGTGCTTTGGTATTGCATGGTTGGAAGCATTCGCAGGCTCAAGCCGTTGGGGGCCGTCGGCCCGACCGACGAGAACCATCGGCGGTCAAGGTTCCGCTTCGCGGGGCTGACGCCCGCCCTTAACTCGTTTGAGGTCGTCGTACGGCCAGGCCGGCTCGAGGACGCTTTCTCCGCCCAGCTTCAGGTATTGCGCCAAGGCTAGGCCCAGAGCCACCTTGCGATTGTGAGCTCTCGGAGGCGCGTGCACAGCCCGGCGTGCAGCTTCCAAATCACCCACCAGGATAACCTGCGCCTGCGCGCGGGTGATGGCCGTGTACAGCAACGTTCGGTCTAACAGCCTTGAGCCGGTAATCGGAACGATGACCCGGGGCCACTGAGAACCTTGGGCCTTGTGCACGGTGACTGCGTAACCCAACTCGATATCGTCGAGCATGTCCTTTGTCAAAGCGCGGAGAACGCCGTCGTCCCATTCGACCCATGCGAGGGCCGGCTTTAGCTCACCAGGAGATTCGTCAGGCGTGGTTTCCACCCGAACGACTCTTCCGAGCGAGCCGTTCTGCAATCCCTTCTCCCATAAATTGCGCGTGCAAAGCACGACATCACCGAGGTTGAAGCCACAGTGCTCAGGTCGCTCAAACTCGTCGTTCCAGCTAGTGACAGCCGGCAGTCCCTTTGTAAAACGCTCTTGACATAGCAGATTCAGGACTTTGGTTCCCGCCGGCCCATTTCGCAGGGGCGCCAATACCTGCGTGCATGCGGTATCCATTGCGTACAATTCAACAACCAGCTCGGCGACTTTCCGCTCCTCGCTCGGAATGGAGGCTACGGGGGCTGTCTTGTCGGCTGTCACGGCAGGCCACCGTCCAGCTCGAACGGCCGACGCCACCGCAGAAATCTCGCTGCCATACCGCTTTACGGTCTTCAGCTCAGCCAGCGGGACTTCCGGGAGCTGCAATATACAATGTAAAACCAAACCGGGTCCGACAGGAATCAGTTGGTGCGGGTCGCCGACAAGCATCAACCGTACGTGGGAAGGCAGCGCCTCACAGATTCGACTCATGGAAACGATGTCGACCATGCTCGCTTCGTCGATAACGAGCACCGTCGGTCCCGCAGAGTATGCATCGTTCATGGACTTGAGGAAGCTGGCGATGGTCGTCGCCGGACGGCCAGTTGCCTCCTGCATTCGCTTGGCTGCTCGTCCTGCGAGGGCAACTTGCAGCACTTGTACTCCCACGTCATCATAGATGCGGTACAGCGACTTGAGGACCGTCGTCTTCCCGGCGCCGGCACTACCGGTCACGCAAACGAATGCGTGGGCGGCCGCCAACCGGATAGCGTCTTGCTGCTCCGCACTGAGCTTAATGCCACTCTCTGATTGAACGGCCCCGATAATTCCTTCGACGGCGGTAGGCTCAAGCAGCTGTTGACCCTCACTCGTAAGGCGCTCCTGAATCGCTCTAGCTACTTGGAGCTCCATGACCAGAGCGCCGAGGGGATGCAGGCCATGCGCGGTCTGCACAACGTTACCATTGCTCAGCCCTTCGGACATGGCGGCGGCGAGCAGGTGTTTCCAGCGAACGCCAACAGATGGCCCCCCTAAAAGCAGAGCCAACTCACCCTCGAGGTCAGTCATGGGCATGACCGTGTGTCCATTGGCGAACATGCGGTAACACGCCTCCTCGACCGCGCCGCGCAACCGTCGTGGGTCATTGGCTTCGACACTAAATTGCGTCTTTGCCAGTCGGTCGACGTCGGTCCACTTGCCGGTGAAGGAAAGGAGGCGATAAGGGTCCTCCTGGATGCGAGCTTGCGCGTCGTCGCCGAAGTACCGCAAAACGTTGTGCCGGACGCGTTGGTCGAATCCGTACACCTGCAACCATTGAAGTGTTCGAGACTGACCATGCTTGGCCCAAGCATCGGCCAGTCTCTGCGCCGCTTCTTCCGTCAACACGGCGCTAAGCGCCGCCACGTCTCCCGTATCCAAGACAGCGTACAAGCGTTCACCGAACCGTTCCCAAAGGCGGCGGGCCTTTACTGAACCTAGCCCCTCAAACGCCGGGTTGTCGGCGATAAGTCTGACTATGTGCTCGCCCGAAGGCATGGCAAGGTGCGCCACCTCTGCCTCGACCTGCTGCTCGAGCAGCTCGAAGCCCTGAACAACGGAACGTCGCTCGGCAACTGGCCCACGAACACTCCACCACTGGCCCTGCTCAACCCTCGTCGCACCCAGCGCTGCGCGGGTGGCCTTGACGACCACATACGAACAGGCGTCCAAGACCGACCCGGTCGCGTCGATAGGAACTCCAGTGAAGATGGCGCCGCCGAAACCGCGAGGATTCTGCGAGCGCACCCCCGTTACTCGAAGCGTGATGGTCACAACTTCTGTCATCGAGGCAGTCTCCCGGTTTGGGCCAACGCCTCTTGCAGTACCGTGAAGCGAGCCAACAGCCGCTTCAGCTCTGCGTTCTCCGCCTTCAGACTCGCGTTCTCTTGCTCCACGCGCGAAAGGCGCTCCGCGTCCTGAGCCTGGCGCGCGGGTTCAGCTTGCCGTACGCGAGTGGCAATGGCGGCCTCCGCCTCGTCATCCGGCATAACATACGGAAGCACGCCTCGTTCACGCAGCGACGCCTCCAGAGTCTTAAGCGCGTCTCGTATTCGAGGATTCTGTGCAAGGGCTGACTTGGCGAAGCCACATTCCTCAGCAATCTGCGTTCGGGATAGGACACCGCGCACCAACATGCTACGGAAATCCTCATCCGTCTTCGAAGCAACCCAGGTCGCAAACTTGCGAACATTCTCTTCAGCCAGTTCCTGTCCGCTCGCCATCACTTCACCGCTTTGGTTCGGTCCCGTTCTGGCTTCGGCAACGGGGCATTAAGCACAGCCATCGTGACTCCCTTGCGTTCGGCATTGGTCGCCCACGTGACAAACTGTTCAAGGAGAAGCTCGTTCTCGTTCTCTAGGCGCTCGACCTTGGCCTTATAGCGTTCTACTTGCTCCAGCGCGGCCGTGACCCGCTCATCCCGAGGCGTGCTGCGTTCAGTCTTCCGCGTTCCGCGTAGCGTATCCTTCTTGAGTGAGAACGCGTTGGCAATCTCAGGGTACTCCGCGAACGTGAAACGCGAATACCTGAAGCCCGTGGCCTTCTCCACCGCGTCTAGCAACATGTCCCACGTGAGTTTCCCCTTCCAGCTATCAAGGATGTCGATTACGACCTTGATGCGCTGGTCGGTCAGGTCGGGGGCGCGAGTCTTCTTCATCGCAGCGACTTTCGCCCAGTGCCCTTAACCGCCTCGATGGGTTGGACGCCGTCCGCGGTGACGAGTGGAGCGTTGGCCAGGTCGAGCCGGACTCGGGCTCCAGGAACCACCGACGGGTCCTCCAAGATGGACAGCAGGGCATTGACTCGTTCGAGCGTTTTCGTCTGATGCTTTACCCAGTTGTCGGCGCCGTACTCTTCGTCGCTCAGGGCCTCGCGAGCCTGCTCCAGAAGATATTCGGTCTCGGTTTTCAACTGATGCAGGTTGGCCTCCTTGTGCTCTTCGCCCTTCACGCACTCCTGCTCCTCACAGTTGATGCAGTCGCGATACATCTGGCACGGTTCGCTGGCGAAGTTATGGGCGCACCAGCCATACTCAGTTGTGTGGGCAGCGACGATGGCCATCCCCTTAAACTCACTGCGTAACACGAGGTTCCGGCCGCCACCGGGGACCAGATTTGAAGTAAATCCTGCCTTCAGGGCCTCGCTAATGGGCGCCTGCACTTCGTCCGAACTCATGTGGTCATACGCTCTATTCTGCCTAACGTCCTTGCGTCCAGAAAAGATTGCAATCTCTGTGCTGGTGAGCCCCCCCATTTGCGCGAGCATATTCAGGTAGTGCCTCAGACTGTGGCTCTTGAGCCGTATAGGCGAGCCGTCGTCTTCGACGTAACCGAAGCGCTCAAAGATGGACGTCAAGTCATCCCTGACTCCGAGCTGGTTCGTGATGACGCCGTAATCAACGCAACTGAACATGCACAGGTAGGCTGCCTTACTAGAATGCAACTCTTTGGTTCTGGCAACACCTACCGAGTCTTCGCATTTGAGTTCGAGGTCTCCTGGAACGTAGGGGAACGTTACTGGCAACATCGCGACGACCATACGTTCAACGTCATCAAAACGGTAGCCAATCCTCTTCCCACCCAGCCTCACCTTGGAGAGCTTGTGGGTATTCCGAGCCCAATAACCAGCGGACGTGGTCGCAGTCTCATCGCCCCACAAGACCAGCGCCAATTCAGCCAGTGTTAGTACATCCTTACCGCGGAGGTGCGATGCGGCTTGATGCAGATAGATGGTCGTTGGATTAGCCGTGTACCACGCAGCAATCTGCTGAGCGGGCGTGGACACCCGGAGAAGATTCGTGAGGGCTTCCCTCGCGACCGGTACCATTTCAGAAGGAAGCCATTTCGTCGAGTCCGGAAATCCCTTTGACCCCGCCCAGCGCAGCCCCAACTTTCCGCGAAACTCGCCGTCTCCCTCAACGAGACAGTTGCGCCGCAGCCGGAGCACCTCATTTATGCGCTCCGGCGCGCACATCAATAACGCCAAATAGCTGGAGACAAACACATCCTGCGGTTCGGTAGCCTCGTGGAAAATGCTGGCTAGCGCGCGCAGCGCAGTTGCTGAAGGCAGTTTCTCTTGTCGCGCTGCAAGAGCTTCCGCCGAAATTCTAGACCCAAGCCGCTGCGGGCCCTTCATCCCATGAATCCATGGTTGCCCAAGCGAGATAAAGCCCTTCGCACTCGCCAGTTCTGAAATTAGCTCAATCTGCGCGGCGACATTGCGTGCAACCGAAGTGGAGAACCGCTTCTTGGCCAACTCAACGGCGGTATCCAACACATTCGCATCAATCGCTGTTGGCCTACATCCCCGGCTCCACTCCCTCAAGGACGCCTCGATGCATCGAAACGCCGCAATGCGAATGCCAAGTGAGACTGATGGGCGCTTGTCATGCAAATAAATGAGTGCTGCCTTAGCGAAGTCGAGCAACGGCTGTGGCATAAACGGCTCAGGAACGCGGAGGCTTGCGGCCTCCAAGGTATTGAACACTACTCTGAGGACACTGTTATGGCCCTTCCGATGTCCCACTTCCCAGATGTTCAATCCGAATTGCTTGCGAGCACCTAGCACCTCGGACTGCTTGCACAACTCTACGAAAGTCTCAAGGTTGGCTAAAGGCTCCAGTTCCACACGAGGAGTGAAGTGAAGAACGGCCGCGTTCACAAGGTTACCTCCTGCCCGCGTTGCTTCCACACGTAGGCACATTCGGCGATGACTTCCCGAACTGCGAGAATGGAGTCGTCATTGATTGCTGCGACCCGCTCGTCGCTCACCCATTTTTCGCGTTCCACCTGCAGACGCAGGAGTACCTTTTCATGGGGGGCATCAAGCCACGGCTCAAACTTGAAGCAGGTGTAGCAAGCGACCGGCTTGTTGAACGCGCAACCGCCTCCCTTGCCTGCACAGCTGCCAAGCGGTGTCTTTGATACTCGAAAGTCAATAATGCGGCTGCCCAGCGCTCCCTTATGCGTTGAGTGCTTTTCGTCTTCCACCAACTGACCTTTGAAGGCACGGGCCAGAGGAGCCAGTTGTTTACCTATCGCCTTATCTATATTCTCAACAATATTGGGAGATGCCTGGACGTAGACCCCTACCTGTTGAAGGTCGACATGCCCCAGCCGGTCCGCAATGGTTGCCTTGCTCGCACCCTCTTCAGCGAGACGCACGCCGAAGGTATATCGAAACCGCTTAGGAGCCACAGGAATGGGCGCGTACTGAAGGCGCTCTGTGGGTGGGGCAATCGCGTTCAGGACAGAACTGAATGCATCCGAGAGTGCTGCGCTAGTACAGTGACCATGAAACAGGTCATCGTTGGCACGTCGGACCACCCTAGGTCCACGAAGCATAACCACGTCCGCAGGAAACAATGCCGCATCGTCACCGTATCCCATCGCTATGAGGCTATCGATGTAGCTTTTGGCAAGGCGCCCCGTCTGAGCACTTAAGTCGAACTCTTTGAGAGACATGCGCGAGTGGGCCGCTCGCGTCTTGACTTGAGGGAGGCAAAGAACGAAAGACCCATTGCGAATCGCCAAGTCCATCACTTTCAGGCACGCATATTGAGAGATACGGCCTCCGCAGGCAAACAGTAATCGCGTCAGGACGGCGACCCATTGAGATACTTCCCCCGTGCCATACGCGACGTCAACGGCTTTATACAGAGCCGTGTACTCCGCTTCGCTGAAGGGTCCATTGAAAGGGTCTCGGGTAAGGACGGCCCTTCCTTTGACGTTTCCGGGCTTGCGCCGCTCACGAAGATACTTGATGCAATCTGACTCTACACCATACAGACAAAGCGTCCCCCACTTCTGGAGCAGTACGTTGAAAAGACCCAGACGCCATTTCTCGTGCTCTGTGAGGCGCGTTGCGTAATTCGATACCTCGGCAACAGTGATGGACGATAACGAGACTGACTGGTCTCTATTCGTGAGGAAGTGCATAAACGCTTGAAATAAGTTAGAAAGGTGGCCAGCAGAGCTTCCTCTAGCGAAAATCAAAAGAGTTTTCTTAAGTGGTTCTCGAAAGGACACAACAGAGCCAGCAACCCGGCGGAAGTCGATGTAAAGCCTGAACGGCCCATCAACCCACTCCCATACGTCGTCGCTCGGCCGAAATGCGATGCCTCGCCGCGTGTATGCGATTTCCGGTAGGCTTATTTGCATGGGACCGGTTGACGGCGCTTTACTTGTCTTGTTTAAATTGCTCATCGAGTCGCTCCTGCAGCTTCAACGCAACCTGCTGCCCTTTAAGGGCGGTATACCGACGAGCGTAGGTGGCCGCCATCGCGGAGTTATCGCTCCAGCCTTGTTGCAAGTTACGCGCCTTTTCCTCGACAGCGTCGCTAAGCCCGAACGCCTCGGCTTGCTCTGAGAATCGGTCGTTCCAAGTGTGACGCATGACATGGCTCATCGGCCGCACTGACAAATCAGGACATGCCTGGCGCAATTGTGTGAATAGCTTGTCGATGCTCGACTGCGAGAGCGCATCGCCCTCATCAGAAACGAAAATTTGCGGGACCTTACGTGCAGCCTTAATTACACGACGTTCCGTATTGACGAAACTCCATAACCTCTTCATGATGATTGGGCTGAGCTCAATCTCCCGGTCATTTGTCTTCGTGTTAGGTTGGTTGCGGCGAAGGTCTTCTGCAGCGTCCGCACGCCGAATGATGCGCAGCTTAGGCTGACTCGAGTGCAAGTCTCCAATCTGCAACCCCAAGAGTTCTCCGCGCCGCATTCCGGTTGCAAGTAGGAGTACAACGATTAGCCAGTTACGAAGGCGGACGAATCCTCGTTTCCAGGGGTTATTCGGCGAATCAGGATGTACAACGGCGAGAAGTCGGCTCGTCTCATCCTCACTGAGGCCGACGCGGGCATTCAACTTTGCTCTTTTTGACACCGCCGGAATGTTCGCGCGGAATATCGCAAGAGCTTGCTCCTTCTCCACCCTAAGCGTGTTTCGCTCGGATTTGGGAAGCATGCTCCCAACATAGTCCGAGAGAAACCCCAGATAGTCGGCCATGTATCGAAGTCGAGACGCTTGGGTAGCGACATCGACCGCCTTGCGTTCCGTCACACGCTTACCTCTGCGAAAACGCACTACCGACAGATTTATGACTTGGGGCTTGCCCTTGTGCGCCCCATCGTCGTCCAGGTCGTCCATTCGGAATTGCGCGGCAGACGCGAGTCGGTTCAGTTCGGGAATAGTGAGAAATTGCCCCGTGATTAAGCGGCCGGACAGGTCCACCTTGGCTCTATCGAGCTCGCGATACAGCAGAGCCAAGGTCAAACAAACGAAGTGGATGGTGTTTGCGGCTCGGCCCTTTCTTCTGTATTTGCCCAGATACAGGGTGACCTCGTGAACAGGAAGACCACGGCGAACTTGGAGGACCGAATGGCGCTCCCCGTTCTGAAAACGAATCCGCTTGGCGACATAATCGACCATCATCAAGCACCCCGAGTTAACGCAGCGATAGACACAACTTCCTTTCGCGAGAGGAAGCCGACCTTCCTCTTTGGAACGACGGAAGCGCTGGCGGTCTGAAAGACCAGGGTTGAACTCCGAGTTCCTCCAGAGGAACTGGTCCTGCGGTCGGTGGGAAGACCCGGCGAACGAACTGATTGGTGATTAGTTGTGGCGGCAGTGCATGAGCCACCTGGGAGCTCGCCCAGTTGCTCAAACAGTCCGGAATTGAAGAGACGGCAGATAAGATAAGCCGGAAGCGGTTCGCAGGGGCATTTCCACGCGCCTGGCTGAAGGGGATGATGGGTGAACCGACCCCCATTTTTCATGCCCGACCGTAGGGGACGTGAACTGGGTGTATCCCAGCTCGGTTGACTCACAGCCGTCCGTTTTCTTGCTTGCCGCATCGCACCCTCGCCTCGACGTACCCTCTCATAAATAGCGAGGTGGCCATGGTCCGAAAATCCATGGCAGCGTCAAGTGCGAAGTAACTCAGGTTGGCGTTGCGCCAGACTGCAATCTAGCAAATAGATTGCCTCTCTTCAAGTACCCGCATTTCTGGGCGACGAACGCGCCGACCTTGCAGACGCTTATTCTCCTGTACCTAGCTATCCAAATGAACTGTTAACAAGTTGAAGGGCAAGTCGTTGGCAGATTTATTAATTTACGTTTCACTTAAGTTAACTGCAATCGAGCGGATGAATGAAGCTCGCCTCCTATTTGCCTACCACGTTGGCTGTAAGTACCACGAACGACAAGTCTCACCGTGCGGCTTCATTCGAGTTTAGGAGTTGCAAAGTCAACGAAACCAGTGATACCAAGCGCATCAAGCGGCGGCTCGGGCAGAGGGGCTGCCTGATAAACGATTGCGTTTTGTTCGAATAACGCTATACGGTCATGCCACTGACTTGGCGGAGCAGGCCCGCTCGACAAGAGTGCCGCCCTGTCCGACTGGTGGGCCGGAGAGTGATGTAACAGGGATAGCCCGTCCGCGCGGCATTTCATCGCTCGCGCAGGCCATTGTTTTGGTTCGACTTCTCTCTGCGGGGGTACGAAGATGGGCTGGGAATACACTGACTTTCGGCGCGAGGACCTCTACGAGGAAGTGTGGGCGGAGCCGGTTATGAAGGTTGCGAAACGCTATGCGATTTCCGACGTCGGGCTTAGGAAAATATGTCTGGACCTTGAAGTGCCGCTTCCACCAGTCGGCTACTGGGCGAAATTGGCGGCGGGCCGAGCCGTGAAGAGGCCGCCCCTTGGCGCGACGAAAGGACCAACGACTCATCGCCGTTCTAGGTATGTTGCACCGTTAGACGACGAGTTCGATGCCCGATATCGTGAAAGTCTTGAAGAGGACTTACCGCATCGTCCTGCGATACCAAGCCTCCCCCTGCGAACCTCCTTGGAGGATTGTCTGCCTCTAGCCAAGCGAGTCGCGAAGAGGCTCGAGGGCAAGGTCCGCGATGCAAGGGCTCGTGTGTGTTGTCGCGTCACAGACAAACAGCTTCCGTGCGGTGCTGCTACTCAATCTCGTGCTCGAATCACTGTTAGCTGCCGGCTACGCGCTTTCCGGCGGCGCTAAGGGTGACAGCCCCGTATTCGTTGCCATACTCGGCCTCAACCTGTCGTTCAATGTCCGCGAGCGCAGCCGGCGGGAGCCTATACCTCTGACGCGCGAACATCGACAGAAGAACGACGAAGTTGGATTCAACTTCTACACCCAGCAGTACGAATATCATCCAACGGGCGAGTTCGATATCGCGGTGACCGAGCCCGATAGCAACTATGAGCTGGCGAAGATTGGCGACGGTCGGAGCGCGTTCGTTGAAACCAAAATCGTGGCGTTCATCGGCCGACTTCGTGAGCTCTCGATACGCCGGCGCGTGAAAGCCGAAATTGATGCGAGGCGTCAAGTCATCGCCGAAGCCAAGGCAGCGGAGGAGCGGCGCCAGGCCGAATTACGAACGCAGGCGCTAAAGCGTCTCAAGCATGTCGAGGAGTGGGTAACCCAACTTGAGCGGGCAAATCGATTGAGGAGCCTTGCTGACAAGTTCCAGACCGAAAAACTGTCTTCAAACGACGGGGTCGTCGACGCGGGGTGGATTCGCCGCGCGGCAGACTGGCTGGACCCCACGGTAGGGCGCCGCTGGGATGATGTGGATGGGCCGCGCGACGAGTCGGTCGAATAACGCTGCGGCGTCGGCAAGGATGAAGTCGGGAACGTTGGTGCGTAGTTGAGTATTGTGAGTGAGCGCAAACTTTCGGCTGAATCCGCTGTTGGCGGCGGTTTGTGTTTCGGTTGCCACTGTAGCGATGGCATTTGTGGGGATGCACCAAGGAGCGAGTAAGCGTCCGGTCCCAATCCAACGAACTGCCTGCAGAACGCCCCTCGTTTCGCCAATTCAAGCGCCGTCCGCTGCGCGCAGACTTGTGTTCATGGGAGTAACGTCAGTTTGGGCGTTCGGAAGCGATTTCGGGTATCTGCGCGGCGTCGGCTTAGTCACGGAAGGGCGAGGAAAGCGGTAATCTGAACCGCCTCCGTTCCGAGGTCACTTTCGTTCGCCCGTAATATACTTGCCGAAAATGACGGCGATGACCGAATGAGTCAACCCGCATAATCATAAGACGCGAGAGATTGAGACCATGGGCCGGAAGGCGAAAAAATCGGGTTCCGGCGCGGGCACGCTGGTTGTGGCTATTGTCATGGCCATCATATTTGCCCCGAAGGGCGGGTGGACCGTGTTCCTCGTCTTTGTGCTCGGCTGTGTGCTTGTGGCTATCTTCGGCAAGAAGAAGGAACAAGGACCTGCTACTACCACCAACTATCCGACTTCTGCCGCACCACACGGCCCTAGCTCAAGCTCCTCGATGCCGCCCACCAATATCGGCCGTCGCGCCCAGTCCGACGACGAATTCCTGACAGTCACCCTGTCAGCAGATTCACCCTCTTCGTCCTATCGAATTGCGCGGCCCGCGCTTGAAACCACAGCGGGCGTTCGATGGGTCGGCCCCGGCGAAAAGGTGGAGATTAGCGGCGTAGCGATTACAGGGGGCATGTTCTATCTGGGTGTCCCCAAGCGCGTCGAGGCTACCAGCTTGGACGCGTGCGTCCTGAATCCGAAGGCAAATGTCGCTAAGACAGCCAGCGACCTCTCTGCCGGGTCGGAAGACTACTGGCTCAGCTATCAGTCCTTTTCGGCCGAGCAACGTGGCGCATACCTTCAGTGGCTGGCTTCCGACCGCTCTGACACGCGATTGCATCGAAGCTTTGCCTTTTTTTACTTTTATGGTCTCGAGAGGCGCGTCCTTTTCGACGGGATTCAAGGAAAGGTGCAAAAAGCCGAACTTGAAACCATCGCAAGTGAACTGAAGCGTCTGAAATCGGTTTATTCGAACGTTTTGCGGACCGTACACATCGATGGCCTGCTTGAGTTCATTTTCGTCCATCTAACTCACCCTCAGCGTCAGTACGACCAGTTGCCGGGGACAATCAGCAGTGCGTTCGAGGTACCGCTGAGCATACGCGTTGCGTTTGGTCAGGCTGCGGTCGATAAGAAGCCGGTGCCTTCGGATTGGGCACTTGCGTGGGCGCTTGGCGACGGCGGCGTATATAAGCGAACCCCAGTGACACGCTGCGAGGACGAATTTCGCCAACTGTTCCGGCGGAAATACCGGGAGCAATTCCGCGATGGCATGAAGCTGACGGCGAACAAGACAAAGCTGAAGGTGTCCGCGCAAACCGCCTTCCCTGCACTGCAGGGCATCGAGTACCCCGATTACATTACGTCGCTGCCTGATATTGCTGCCGTGACGGGACCGAGGAACAAGCTCCAGCAACTGGTCAACGAGTGCTCCGACTCGCTCGATGCATACAGCAGATTTCTGGGCCGGAATCCGGATGCGAAAGGCTCGCTGGAAAGTGCGCTTACGTTGCCGGTCGAATTGTGGCCGGAGAGTGCTCGTCTGGAGCTTGAGTCACTTGCTTCAACTGTCGTCGTCGGGACAGTCGTGATGACTTTTGGAAGCTTGCTCGAAAAATTCAAGGCGTCTGGGAGCATTACGCGCGACAAGCTGACCGCTCTCGCCCGCGTGTTGGGAGAGGCCGGCGTAGCTATTGAACCGGATGCGCGAATTTCGGGGCGGACGCCGAAGAGCGCCGAGTATGTCGGGTTGTATGCGACGCCTCCAAACACCTCAACCAATTTCGTTGACGACAGTTACTTAACGTTCGCGCTAATGGTGGACATGGCGGCATCGATTGCGATGGCTGACGGCAACGCGTCTGAGCAGGAAGTTGCATTGATTCATCGCCAGATTGAGTCGTGGCCGCAATTGACGCCCCGACAACAGGATAGGCTTAAAGCTCGCGCCGCGGTGCAGATTGCTCAGCCGCCTACCCCCATGAACCTGAAGAAGCGGCTTGAACCGCTTTCTGCAGAGGCGAAGGTTTCAGTCGCGACTCTGCTCGTGCAGACAGCAAATGCAGATGGCTTCGTGTCACCGGCCGAAGTAAAAATGCTGGAAAAACTCTATCAAATGCTTGGTCTCGACCCTCAACGGCTCTACGGAGACCTGCATGGCAACACTGTTGTCGGTTCTTCTAGCGCGCTGCGGCCTTCGACCGGTCCTGAGAAGGCGCCGAGCGGGTCGGCGCAACCGGCTTTTACGCTAGATACCGCGAGAATCGAAGCGCTCCAGAAGGAAACAGCGGAAGTCTCCGCCTTATTGGCTGATGTGTTTGCAGGAGAGGTCCCGGTTGCGGAACCGGTTCAGGAAACCGTCGAGCCGCAGACGGGGTCTGCGAGCCTGCTAGGCCTGGACGCGGCGCACTCGACATTCTTGCGCCTTTTGCTGTCACGTTCTTCATGGACTCGCTCGGAGCTCTCTGACGCGGCATCGGACCTCGAACTGATGCTCGACGGCGCAATTGAACAGGTAAATGAAGCCTCGCTCGACCACTGGGACGAGCCGCTGACTGACGGCGACGACCCAGTCGAAATCAATCAGGAATTTGCACAAAGGTTAGCCTCATGACAACAATTCGCCCGAAGGACCGCGATGCGGTTCTTCAGTCCCTTCGCGCTGGCGTTGTCCCACGAATCGGATAACATCTAATCCAGGTCGGTCGCGCAAAAGAGCTCGACGCTTTGATTCAGGACATTGGACGTGTCGCGGACGGTGGCTCGAGCTTCCGGGTGGTGGTGGGCGAATATGGCGCTGGGAAGACCTTCTTTCTGAATCTCGTCAGAGCCATCGCACTCGAGAAGAAGCTGGTCACGGTCCATGCGGACCTGAACCCTGACAGAAGATTGCATGCCTCCGGTGGTCAGGCACGTTCACTGTACGCCGAACTGGCGAAGAACATGTCGACTCGCACGAAGCCTGACGGCGGTGCGCTCGCGGGTATTGTAGAGAAGTTCATTGGGCAGGCCAAAACCGAGGCTAAGGCCTCGGGGCGAACGAGCGAGGAGGTGATTCGCTTGCAGCTCAATCACTTGACCGAGATGGTCAATGGATACGACTTCGCGGACGTTATCGCAGCATACTGCCGCGGATTCGACGAAGGAAACGAGCAGCTCAAGGGCGACGCGATTCGCTGGTTGCGCGGCGAGTTCTCCACCAAGACCGATGCCCGGGCGGCACTCGGGGTTCGCACCATCATCGATGACGCATCGGTGTACGACCAACTCAAGCTCATGGCTCGGTTTGTCAAACTCGCCGGGTACGGCGGGATGATGGTGTGCCTCGACGAGCTGGTGAACTTGTACAAACTCGCGAACGTCCAGGCGCGGAACTCGAACTACGAACAGATTCTGCGGATTCTCAACGATTCGCTCCAGGGGTCTGCAGAAGGATTGGGGTTCGTTCTTGGGGGTACCCCCGAGTTTCTGCTCGATACGAAGCGAGGGCTCTATAGCTACACCGCCCTTCAGTCGCGGCTTGCCGAAAACACGTTCGCCACGAATGGTTTTGTCGACTACACCGGTCCGGTGATACGGCTGGCCAGCCTTACGCCTGAGGACTTTTATGTCCTCCTGGATAAGATTCGCATCGTCCACGCGTTCGGCGACGCAACCAAGGCGATTTTGCCGCAGGAAGCGATTCCGGCCTTCATGGCGCATTGCGCCATGCGGCTCGGAGACACCTATTTCAGAACACCGCGCACGACGATAACGGCGTTCATTAACCTGTTAGCGGTTCTGGAACAGAATCCGTCGGCTGACTGGCGGCAGTTGATTGGGACGCTCGAAGTCGAGAAGGATACGGGAGGCGTGGCTGACGTTGCGACCGAGGGTGACGATGAACTCGCCAGTTTCCGCCTCGGCTGACTCCCGAAGCTTCGACCTGCTCCACGAAAAGATTCGACATTGGGTCTGGAGGGAGGGGTGGACCGAGCTACGCGACGCGCAGGAGCGCGCCGTTCCCGCGCTCATCAATGCAGACCGTGACGTCATCATCGCCGCAGCGACAGCGGCTGGGAAAACGGAAGCTGCGTTCCTTCCCATTCTGTCGAATTTGCTGCGCGACGAGTCGTGTACCGGGTCGGTGCTCTATATCAGCCCGTTGAAGGCCCTTATCAACGACCAATGGTCGCGATTGAATGACCTTTGCGAAGAACTTGAGATTCCCGTGATTGGTTGGCACGGAGACGTGTCAGCGAGCCGCAAGCAGCGATTCTTTAAGAATCCAAAGGGCGTTCTGCTTATAACGCCCGAGTCTCTCGAAGCGATGTTTGTCAATCGTGGTTCGTCCTTGCAGGCAACATTCGGCGCGCTGCGCTACATCGTTGTCGATGAATTGCATGCGTTCATTGGGTCTGAGCGCGGAAAGCAGCTCCAGTCACTGATGCACCGGGTCGAGCGCACATGCGGACGGCGGGTTCCTCGCGTTGGGCTTTCCGCCACGCTCGGCGACATGCAGCTTGCAGCGCAATTCCTTCGGCCTGGCCACGACACCGCCGTCGAGGTCATCGAATCGAAGAGCGGCGGTCAGGAACTGAAGGTCCTGATAAAAGGCTTTGTCCTCCGACCGCCCAGAATCGAACTGGAACCCGATTTAGAAAATCCGGTGCTGGAGGATGCCGTCCCCGGAAGTACCGTCGACGTCGCGAACCAGCTGTACAAGTCGCTGCGTGGCTCAAACAATCTCATATTCCCCAACAGCCGGCGGCTCGTCGAAACCTATGCCGACCTTTTGCGCCGCGCTTGCGAACGAGACGGATATCCGAACGAATTCTGGCCTCACCATGGAAGCCTGTCGAAGGAGCTCCGCGAGGACACGGAGCAAGCACTCAAGGACGGTACCAGGCCGGCGAGCGCCATCTGCACTACTACGCTGGAACTCGGTATCGACATCGGTGCAGTAAAGAGCATTGCGCAGATTGGCGCACCGCCATCGGTAGCGAGCCTCCGTCAGCGTCTCGGGCGCTCAGGCCGGCGCAAGGGCGAACCGGCAATCTTGCGCGGGTACTGCGTCGAATCGGAGTTGAAGGCGGATTCCGATTTTTCCGACCGGATACGGGAAAGTCTGGTCCAGTCAGTCGCGATGGTAAGTCTGTTGATGCGAGGATGGTTCGAGCCGCCTAGGGTTGGCGGAATGCATGCGTCGACTCTAATCCAGCAAATTCTGTCCAGCATCGCAGAGCGTGGTGGGTGTACGGCCGCAGAGCTTTGGGCCAGCCTGATAGCCAGTGGTACGTTCGAGGCAATAGATAAGTCCTCATTCACGGAGGTCTTGCAGAATCTGGGCAAGCTGGACCTTCTTGTCCAATCGTCAAACGGGCTGCTCCTTCACGGCGGGCTCGGTGAAAAACTGGTCAACCACTACGAGTTCTATTCCGCTTTCGCCAGCGATGAAGAATTTCGGGTGATTGCGGGTGGACGCCAGCTTGGAAGCGTCCCAGTGGCGCACCCGCTGACCAAGGGTCAGGGCTTGATATTTGGCGGACGGCGCTGGCGTGTCGAAGAAGTCGACCAAGAAGGAAAGACCATTTACGTAACACCAGACAAAGGTGGCGCTCCACCGCAATTTGATGGCAACGGCGCGATGGTTCATGACGAGGTGCGGCGCGAAATGCGGCGTCTTCTGGCGGGCGCGGAACCCGTATTGTTTCTGGACGCCGCGGGCCAAGGAATGCTGCGAGAGGCGCGTCGATACTATGCCGAAGCGTCACTGGAACGGACCGTCATTTTCCGAGAGGGCTCGGGTACCTTTATTGCCACGTGGCAAGGTGATTATCTCAACGACGCTCTGGTCCTGCTGCTACGTGCCAACAAACTCGACGCGTTTAACAATGGCGCAGTCATCGGCGTGTCGAACGGCAGCGCAGAGCGCATGACGGAGGCTCTACATCAGATTGGTCAGTTAGACCAGGCAACAGCCATCAAGACCGTAGCCGAGATAGATAATCTTGACCGGGAAAAATGGGACTGGGCGCTACCGATGTCCGTGAAGCACGCCGCGTTCGCATCGACGCATCTCGATATTGACGGCGCCTTGGCATTCGCTCGAAGTACTGCGCGGTCTGCGACGGACGAACCGACGACCAAATAAGCCGAAAGCCGCTGGTTCTGAAAGCGTTGGTTTCGTGAAGTTGCGGCGAACATTACAACAACACTGAGAGGAGCAGTAATGGCTACTGCCAAACAAGATTTTGAACACTTCGTCCGCCGGCTCTACGAGCCGGATAGCGCAATGCCTGCCGACGTGCGCCGTCTGGCGATGCTCTGCTTGCAGAATTTCGACGAGCTTGCGGCGACCACAAGACAACGCAGTCAGCGCTCAATTACTCTTGCGCGGCTAATACGCGACTCAATGCCGGAAACCGCGGACGCCGTGCCAGCGCCGGCGGCTCAAGCCGTCGCTGGCGTGTGGGCATGGAAGCGGCTGCGCAACTTCACTCTTGGTCCGTTCCGTGGATTCAGAAACCCTGAGACCTTCGACCTGACCAAGCAGGTGGTCCTCTTCTATGGCCCGAATGGAAGCGGTAAGACTAGCTTGTGCGAAGGATTGGAATACGCGCTGCTAGGCGAGGTCGAGGAAGCAGGCGCCAAGCGAATCGTCGCGCGCACGTACCTCGCGAATTTGCACGCCGGGCGCTTCGTTGAGCCCGTCCTGACAGCAACGGACCACCGGGGCGGTGAAATCAATGTCGCCGCGAACCCTGACACGTATCGCTTCTGCTTCGTCGAGAAGAACCGAATTGACTCCTTCTCTCGGATTGCTGCACGTCCGCCAGCACAACGAGCAGAATTGATAGCCACGCTGTTTGGCATGGACCAGTTCAGCGACTTTGTCGGCAACTTCAATGAAAACATCGACGGCCAGCTCGTCCTGACTGATAACAAGCAAAAAGCGTTGGCCGCGCAGCGTGCCACGCTGGCCACTGACCAACAAACCGTCAAAGGCGAAGCGGAGTCACTTCGCGGGCTTGATGCCGAGGAAGCCAAGTTGGGGCTCGAACACGCCGCAGGCACGACCTATGAAATGCTTAAGCAGCTCATTGGCTCCGAGGCAGTACCTGGCCGACTCCACGCCCTCAATGCCATTCTGGAACGCATGCCGCCAAGCATCATCGGTGTGACCCGTCTGGGACTCGTTGCAGCATTTGACAAGGCGAACGAGTGTCAGAGCACAGTTGACGAACATACTGCCGCCCTGCGTGCCCGCAGCGAGCAAGTATCGTTCAAGAGTCTGTATGACGCGGTCGTTGCACTGAAAGAGTCTGTGGGAGACCGGTGCCCTGCATGCGATACGCCACTTGCCGGGCCGGTGCAGGTCGCGACCAACCCGTACGAGAAAGCATCGGCAGGACTTAAGCAGCTCGAGGAGCTTGGCACCCTTCAGGATAAGCAACGTGCCGCACAGCGCGAAGTGGACCAATCATCCCGGGAACTTCGAGAGATGCTCAGTCTGGTATCCGGGTTTCTCGCTTCTCTGACTGAGAAGCCAGCAGTGCTCACGCAGTTTCTTGCTACGTTGCCGCCGGCCCCTGACGGCGCATGGTGGGCAGGCATCTATCCCAAAGAGCCTGCGCAACCAGCCAACCCTGACGTGCAGCAGGAACTGTTTGCAATTGTCGAGCGTATGGAGGCACAAGATGCCGCTTCGCAGCAAGCGCAACAGAATCGGCAACCCGAGGTCGACGAGCGCAAACGTCTTGAGGATTTTCGCCTCAAAGTTCAAGCACAAGACCAAAAACGGCAAACACTTAAGGATAACGTCGCTGCGGCCAACAAGCGTATTGACGCTTTTGACGTTGCAAACGCCCAACTGATAGCAGACGCCGAACTGGAGCGACTCGCTATCGCTCGCGACACGCCTCTGAAGGGTACGTATGACCGATTTCTCGAGGAGCTGCGGTCGTATCGGGACCGCCTCCCGGGCCAATTGATGGCGGGCCTCAACGAGACGGCGCTTAATCTATACAACGAGTTCAATCGCAACGACCTGGACGCCGACAAGCTTGCGGCACTGCATTTGCCCTTGACGGACGATGGAAAAATTGAAGTCACCTTCCGCGGCGACCAAGACAGACGTGTAGATGCATTGCATGTTCTGAGTGAAGGTCATATCCGCTGTCTTGGCCTCGCGATTCTTTTGGCAAAGGCGAAGAGCATCGACTCACCGACGATTGTTTTCGACGATGCAATCAATGCGATTGACCACGACCACCGCGGCGGTATCCGGGAAGCCATATTTGAGAGCGAAACGTTTGCGGACACTCAAATCGTCGTCACCTGCCACAGCAACGAATTCATCAAGGACATCCAGCAACATCTGCCCCGAGAGCGCGACTCTCAGGTTTATCTCTTCCGCCACCATACTGGAGACCATCATCCGCGCGTGAGCGGCAATGTCCCAACTGCGAACTACGTTGCGAAAGCGCGAGCTGCTCGGGACGTATTGAACGACCGGGAAGCATTGTCTGCATCACGGCAGGCGCTCGAGATGCTAACCGAGAAGGTCTGGCGGTGGCTGGGAACACATGACCTAGGTACGCTTAGTGTTCCACTCGCTGGTGTCGGCGCGGAGCCGGCGCTTAGAAACCTGTGCGAGGCGCTGCGGAAGAAGCTGCGCGATGCCGGCTCGTTCAATCACGCCAACAAGGAAATAATTGTTGGAGCACTGGAGCGCATCCTCGGCATCCCAGGGACCAGCCTTATCTGGACTTACCTGAACAAAGGCACGCATGAAGAAGCGGACCGGGATGACTTCGATGGCGAACAGGTAGAGGCGGTTGTTCGCACGCTCGAGGAACTCCGTGATTTGGACCTCCACAAAGGGAAATAACATCTAGCCTTCGAGCAGCGACACCCTCCAGGCAGATACTCCCACATGGAAGCCCTCGCAGGCGATTCTGCGTGCAAACTCGGCGAATATTCTCGTACTATTACGAATCACGCTCCCAGGGTTGCGCGTGGCGGTAAGCATGCGCATTGGATGCTTTTATGCCGGTTCGTGGGGACAACTGTGGGGTATCGACGGGCCAAATGAGTGCCACTGTTGGCTAGTGGTAAACATTGGCGTCAATATTGGTATTTGAACGACCACAATACGACCGAAAAATCGCCGTCATGACCAGCGCTACATGGGTGGCCGAAGGCTCCCAAATTTTTCTCAAAAAAGCATCCGGGGAGCGCCTGCTCCTCCCGGCAATCGATATCTTCCGGGCGGTGTTCGGGCGGTTACGCATTTGCGGGGACGAGACTGTTCGTAGTCCAGTGGAAGACATCGCGGGATTAACATTCTCCCGCGAGCCGGCCCGGCCGGCCGTTTTTCTCTCGGGACTTGATGGACGAAACCTCCAGCTTTCGCTTGGTCTGGCCACGGGTACCGGTTTTGTTCGCGCAAACAGAGTTGGCGACCAGTTGATTCATGACGGACGGTGGTATCCCATAAGAGAAGACCTCGTACGCATAGCTCACAATTGGCTGAAGACCGCAGGCATCGAGACGCAGGGGAGCATCACCATTGGTGACCTTGTTACCTTGCGCGCTCAGAAGGACCTACCGTTTGCTGTGTTCGATGAAGTGGCGTTCAACGCCTCTGCACCGGTCGTTGGCAACGCCCAAGGACAAATCGCCGGATTTTCTGGGACGCTTTACGCATACCAGTCATCAGGGGTCGCTTTTTTGTCCGTTGTGGCGGAACAGGGCGTCGGCTGCATCCTCGGGGACGAGATGGGACTGGGCAAGACGGCGCAGGTCATTGCGATGCTCCAGATTGAAAAGAACGCCGGGCGCGGCCCGTCCCTTGTGGTTGCTCCGGCAACATTGCTAGAGAACTGGCGCAGGGAACTGGCGCTCTTTGCACCGACGCTGTCTGTCTTACTCCATGCCGGCGCAGACCGGGCTGGCTCAGCCGGCCGGCTACGAGATGCGGACGTCGTTCTTGTTTCCTATGACACGACCATTCGCGACGAGGAAATACTCAATCAGCTTCATTGGAACGTCGTCGCACTCGACGAGGCACAGGCAATCAAGAACCCCGACGCCGAGCGGTCAGCTACGGTTAAGCGGATACCTCGCCGGGTTTCGATAGCGATAACTGGTACGCCGTTGGAGAACTGCATTGATGACCTATGGTCCTTGTCAGATTTCGTCATGCCGGGCCTACTCGGAGCACGGACCGCATTTACCTCCCAGTTCGGGAACGAACTGGAGGACGCCGCGCGATTGGCGCCTATCGTTGCCCCGATGCTGTTGCGCCGAAAGGTGCAGGACGTAGCGCAAGACCTGCCCGAGCGGATTGAGGTGCCTCAGGCATTAACGATGTCCTTGCCCCTTGCTCAGACATATGAAGCTCTGCGCAAGGCCACTTTAGAGCAGTTCGGCGCTGCCGGCGGTCTCGTCGCGACCACGCGCCTTCGTATGCTGTGCGCCCACCCATCGTTGGTAGGGAACTGGCACACCGACCCTTCAGTCGAGATGCCGAAATACGAACGGACGATTGAACTTGTCGATGAAATCTTTAGCTCGGGGGAAAAAGCGCTCGTTTTTTCAACCTACCAGGCTGTCGCGGACCTCTTCATGTCCGATTTTCCGAGGCGATTCCCGAAGGGCTTTTTTGACTTTATTGATGGCCGGGTCGACAGCGCCGGACGACAGGAGGTCGTCGACCGGTTTTTCGCGCACAACGGTTACGGCGTACTCTTTTTGAATCCAAAGGCGGCAGGTTCCGGCCTTAACATAACGACCGCAAACCACGTGATTCATTACAACCCGGAGTGGAACCCCGCACTCACGGCCCAAGCGTCGGCACGCGCGTATCGAAGAAAGCAATTGAAGCCTGTGACCGTTCACCACCTGTTCTATGTGCAAACTGTCGAAGAAGTGATTAGAGGAGCTGCAGCTTTCAAGCAAGACCTTGCCGATGAAGCTGTAACCGGTCACGACGGAAATGTTGACCCAATGACCATCGCGCGGGCGCTGCAGATATCACCGCTTGCCTGAGACTGGAGCTAAACAAGTGACAACAGAAGTTCGGAAGAGATTGAGCGCCAACGACGTCGGGACCACGGGCGGTCACCAAGCAGGTATTTTGGTTCCAAAGGAAGAGCGCATCCTTTCGTTCTTTCCATCCCTCGACAAGACCGTTAAGAATCCGAGAATGAAACTTGTAGTTTTCGAGCGACAGAGTCGGGAGCGTTGGGAGTTCAACTTCATCTATTACAACAACAAGCTCTTCGGTGATGGGACGCGTAACGAATACCGCCTGACCGGTATGACGGGATTCATGCGTGCCATTGACGCCAAGGTTGACGACGCACTGGTCTTCTCACGCGACGAAAACGCTTCTTTCGAGGTCGACATCATTCGCTCGAACACGTCATCCAGTCTGGAAATAGACGGGGATACGCTCGTTTTGGGTGGAGGATGGACGGTCATCCACTCGAGTTAACTGAAAATTGAGCAGTCCCATGACCGAAAAACATATCAGCGTCCCCCCCGACGTGGCCCGCATCAGCGAGGGCCTACGAGACACGGGGTATGACTTCAATGCTGCCGTTGCTGACATCCTCGACAATTCCATCGCAGCTGGGGCTGACAAGATTCATGTTCGATTGGAGGTCGATTTCGCGGACAGCGTCATCATCTCAGTCGTTGATAACGGACATGGGATGACTGAGGAAGGTCTCGTCAACGCGATGAAGTACGGCTCCAGTAAGAGGGCCAGCGCCAAGAGCCTTGGCAAGTTTGGAATGGGCCTGAAAACGGCTTCCACGGCGTTCTGCCGACGTCTTTCGGTTGCCTCTCGTGAGGCTGGCGCATCCCCATTGTTGCGCGCAACGTGGGACCTCGATGAGATGGCAAAACGGAATAGTTGGGACCTCGAGATTGCCGCCGCCGATGCTGCCCACGCGCAAGTGCTTGATGAGGTTGCCGCTGGTGGGCCCGGAACGCTCGTGCTATGGGAAAACGTCGACCGAATAAACGCTCCCGACGGGCAGCCTATCCGGAAAACCGTCGACAAGCTGGCGTCAGGCCTCCGGGACCATATCGGGGTCGTCTTTCAGCGGTTCCTCGACGGCAATGACAGTCGCGAGCGCAATGTTGATATCAAGCTGAACGGTGAATCTGTTGTTGCATGGGACCCGTTTTGCATAGTCGAGACAAAGGAGCCTGTCGCCGAGAAGAAGATGGATGTCCGGCTGCAGGACGGAACGCAGACTTCATTCGTCGTGCGCGCCTTCGTGCTGCCTCGAAAAGAGGAGTTTTCTTCTGACGCGAATCGTCTTGCGGCACGCATTTCCAACGAACGTCAAGGGCTCTACATCTACCGGGAAAACCGGCTTATCCATGGGCCTGACTGGATGAGCATGTTTAAGCAGGAGCCGCACTATTCTTTGCTCCGCGTTGAGCTATCGTTCGACCATACTCTGGACAATGCATTTCAGGTGGACATCAAGAAATCCCGTATCGAGCTGAATTCGGGGCTCTATGAATGGCTGCGCGACAGATTTCTCTCGGGGCCCCGACGAGAGGCTGAAACACGCTATCGTAAGGGAGCGGCCGGGCTCGCCAAAGGTGCAGCCGTCCTGCTGCACTCATCGGCTAGCAATGTCATCGAGCAGAAGGGTTCCGCCCTAAAGACTGCCGCAGTCTCCAAAGTCGACGAGACGACAGGCAAGGTTACGGTCAACAACAATTCGGGCGTGACCACGACGACAGTCCGACTTTTGAATTCGGAGGATGCCGGCAGCGCCCACGTCGTTACCAGTGGGACCCTTGAGCACGGCGTGCTATGGGAACCGACCATTGGCAAGAACAGCAAGGCGGCGGTGGCACTCAATACGGGGCATCCGTTCTACACGAAAGCGTATCTACCCAACAAATCCAATAGCACGGTCATCCAGGCCTTGGATTACCTCCTTTGGGCGCTTGCGCAAGCGGAACTCAACAACATCAATCCCGAAAATCAAGATGCTTTCGAGGAGTTCCGAATTGAGGTGTCGCGCAACCTGAAGAAGCTGGTGGCTGACCTGCCAGACCCGGTTGACAATGGGGATAGCTGATGTCCGAAGGGCTCGATATTGAAGCGTTGCGCCGCAAGCTCGAGAGTAGGTTCCAGGTCGCTATCTATTCGCACTCCGAGACTGTCGATGGCGGGGACTTCAACGCGTTGCGGCCCTCGGAGTTGGAGCAGGGAAACGGCTTTGCCATCTTGCTTTCCCGAACACACCGACAGTTTGAGGCTTCGTTTAAGGCCGACAACTTCGCGGGAGCCCTCCTGCGGGTCATGTCTGAGGCTAGCGATGCTCAGAAACAAGCGTTTGTCCGTGCCAAGGAGTCTGCAGTCGCCTCAGGCACACAGGTTTACGTGGCCATCAACGGCAACGACGGCTCAAATTGCATTGAGCTGCGAGACCGTTGGGCTCGAGTTGAGATTGACGTCTCTCGCCGCTTCCCATCTGGAAAGACAGTAGACGACACACAAACAACGGCCTTTCACGTCGCTTCGACATGCTTCGCCTTGGTTCTTGCCCTGACTGGCACCGGCGAGGAGTGTCAGAATGTCCCAGATAGTTCAACCAAAGGGTTGCCTGAGGGAGCCAAGCTACGAGTCGAGGTGAACCGCTATGAGCGCAGCCCAGTAAATCGGGCCGCCTGCATCGAACACTATGGTCTTCGATGTCAATCCTGCGGATTCGACTTCCTTGATATTTATGGCGATTTAGGGGATGGCTATATCGAGGTACACCATCGCACGCCGGTGTCAAAATTGGGGTCAGCATATATCGTTGACCCCATAAAGGACCTAATCCCTCTGTGCGGAAACTGCCACTCTATGGTCCACCGGACGGACCCTCCCATGCTCGTGGAGGAGTTGGGCTCATTGGTCAATGCCCGCAGAACTGCCAGACTGAAGGACCGGTGAAGACCACATTTGCATTCCTGGCGAACGAAGGCAGGACCTGGTAAAGTGGTGCAATGTTGCAGACTTCGCGAACCCGAGTGTCCTTTTTCGCGGTTGGTCGCGGTTGGGGCAGCCGCCACGCCGAGTTAAGTGTTTGCCCCTTCAGGCGGCTCGACGGAATTCGGTTTGACGATTGTCTCGGCGTTTCTGATGTCGGTTCCGATAACCTTTGCTTTTTGCTTATGAGCCGGCACGAGGTCCGCGTCCATGTTCGAGGCATGTATTTGGAAACTCGGTTTACAGGAGCGCTGAGGGAGGCCGTTATTTTTGTCCAATGACCGCCAGGAATCGAAGGGAAGCAATCCATTCAACCTACAAATGACGAACAACTACTGAAAGCTACCCATGGCTGCACCGAAATTTACCTTCATTGACCTCTTCGCGGGCATTGGCGGCATCAGAAAAGGATTCGAGCACATTGGAGGCAAATGCGTCTTCACCAGCGAGTGGGACAAATATGCCCGTATCACGTATGCAGTGAACCACGACGAAAACGAAGAGGACATTGCTGGGGATATCTGGTCTGTTCCCTTGGATGCTATTCCCGACCATGACGTTCTCGTGGGCGGATTTCCGTGTCAGCCGTTCTCGCTAGCCGGCGTATCGAAAAAGAACGCGATGGGCCGGACCCACGGGTTCGCTTGTGATGCCCAAGGCACCCTGTTTTTCCGCATAGCCGAAATTCTGAAGGAGAGGCGGCCCAAGGCCTTCATGCTGGAAAACGTGAAAAACCTCGTTTCTCACAATCGAGGGCACACGTTTCGAGTCATCCAGCACGTGCTCGAACAGGAACTCGGATACCACATCGACTGGAAGGTTATTGACGGTAAGCGCTGGACACCTCAGCATCGCGAAAGGATTTACATCGTCGGCTTTCGCGAGGACGTCGGCTTTGAATGGCCCGACGAGTCCATCTGGCCGGAGCCGGGTTCCGTTAAGCTCGGCTCCATCTTGGAACCGGAATCAACTGTTGACTCGAAATACGTCCTTACTGACAAGCTTTGGAGCTATCTGAAAGGATATCGTGACAAGCACGAAAAGGCGGGAAATGGATTCGGTTACTCTGTGGTGACGCCTAACGATACGACCCGGACGTTGTCGGCTCGTTATTACAAGGACGGGTCCGAGATTCTGGTCCATCGCGGCCACGGTTTAAATCCGCGTCGTCTTACCCCCCGTGAGTGTGCTCGACTTATGGGTTTCGAGGACCACTTTGTTTTGCCGGTATCAGACACGCAGTTGTACCGCCAGTTTGGCAATTCAGTAGCCGTTCCCGCAGTCAAGGCAGTGGCCAAAGCGATGGAGCCATATCTGAAGAAGGCTCTAAAGCAAGGGAAGGCTTCTGGTATTGCCAAGATAACGGAGAAACCAGAGTTGATTCTTAAAGGCGCTCCGAACTTGCCAACGCGGCCCGTCAAGATTCCCGTAGTGGTTTGATTGATGTGACTAACTCGGGCGTCGCACTCGTAGCCTGCCTATTTGGCGGCCTTCTTTTGTTTTGCATCCCCTTCAGGTGGCGAACGAAAGTCGTGGACAAGGACGTCTCGGACGGCATGAATTAGTTCCGGCGACTTTGCGATAGAAGCCGGTCAAATTCCTCTCGCGCGTCTCGCAGTTCCTGCATTGAAGCAGCAAAGCGCGCAAGTTCAAGCGTCGAGGGCTCTGCTTGTTCCGCGGCGCCGAAATACTTTTCCAGCGCGGCTGACGCTGCTTGTACGTCCCGCGCAGCCGTTGCGATGCGCGTAAGTGCGATTGCCTCCGGCGAGGCTACAATTTCTTGTGTCATATCTCGATTCCAGCGTCGTCCAACTGCCGCGAAGTCATGACCAGTTGGACACCGCTTCTGCTCATTTTGTTTCCCCGCGCTTCACGTTTTATGGCGCTGCCTCGAACAAGGTAGTCAACGCTCACATGCGCCCGGTGCTACTGGTTACCTCTAATACGATGACCGCACATTAGTTTCCAATGACGGCGCGTCACATCGGGAAGCTGCCCAACATCAAGCAGTACAGGCGCAATAAAACGTCGTCAGCTTGGTGTACCCGGTGGAACCACAAAATCGCTGGTCCACCGGGCACCCGACAACTACGTTCAGGTCGTCAACTCGGCATCAGACTCGACCGTAGCCACCGGCGCGGGCACGCCCACGCTCTTGCGCGGCGCGTTTCTCGCCAGGGTCTTGTTAGCCGGCACCTTCGCGCCGACGGTCTTCTTGGCAGCAGTTTTTTTCGCCGCCGGGGCCTTCTTCGCAACTGCCTTCGTGACCGCCGGTTTCGCATCGGCCGCAGTGCTGTTGCCATCAATCAAAAACTTACTGCGGTCCTTGGCACCAGCAAGCCAAGCCGGCGCCGGGCCGCGTCCGCTCCATGTCGCGCCCGCCTTTGGGTCGCGATACTTAGCCGGTTGCAGTCCTTTCCGCTGCCCTTTGCCTGCAGTCGCACCAACTGCCTTCGAGGCCTTCTTCACCGCAGCCTTCGCCTTGCTCACAGCACCTGCAGCCGTCGCAACAGTTGCTTCAGCTTCCGCTGCAATCAAGAATTTGCTGCGGTCTTTGACGTTAGCAAGCCAAGCCGGCGCGCGACCGCGGCCGCTCCATGTCGCGCCTGATTTGGGGTCCTGATACTTCGCCAGCTGCGGACCGCGAACATAAGCTCCCGCCGACTTCACCTCCTTGGCAGGCAGCGGCTTCACTGCGGCCGTACCCACATCGACCATGTATTTGTCGCGGTTCTTAGCAGCCGCAATCCACTGTGGCGCGCGCCCGTGCCCGGACCACGTTGCGCCGCTTTTCGGGTCCCGGTATTTGGCATCAGACGTAGCGGGCTTCGCGGCGGTCTTTGCCGCCGCGTGTTTCGCGCGCTGCTTGCCGCCAGCGTGCGCATCGATATCAGCAGTCGTCAGACCGTGCTTTTCCATGAGGTCACGAATTTTCTCGATGACGCCCGATGCTTTTTTCGCAACGAGCGCCTGCGCCTGCTGTTCCAGCTTTTTGATTTTTGCTTGCAAAGATTCCAGAGTTGCCACTTTTATCTCTCCCGTTGTATTGCTCGCACTATGCCACGCGGATGATGCAATCGCCACGGCTGGGGTCGAATATCGGCCGTATCTTGTGCGCATGAACTCCGGGAATTGCATGTGATGGTATGCGCCTTCTTTCACTGCTTCCAAGAATTCTCTATGGTCACGCAGGAGTTGCTCATTACGCACTACCACTGCAGGCTGCAAGCGGATACGACGAAATTCCTCACGCTACTGCCGAGCAGAACGTCTCACCGATAGGAATGAAAGCACCATATTCGTCGATATCTCCGGGCGAGACGTCATGAGGAGTTCAAGCTTGCCGCCGGGGGGCGCCTCTTGAGGGTAAGCATCAAGATTGCTTAGACCGGTCCGAAAGAATGGACGCGCCTTCTTGCACAGCGCGTCGATGTCTTGGTCTCTGTCGTGGAAGTACAGAACGCCCGACGCCGAACAAGCTTGAACCGTGTTCAGCTCGTAAACATCCCTTACGTCCGTGATAGGCAGCGTGTCTCCCATATTACCCGGAGCCCGATAGACGCCGCCATCAAAGAGACAGAGCATGCGTTTGTCGTCTAGCGGGAAGAAAGTTTGCAACCCCCTCGACGCGTAGCCTGCACTTGGCACGTTCTTTCTGAATGACATGAACTGGTTGTAGAACACAACCGGGTTGTCGCTGGTGATAAATCCTTCTTTCGTTGAGTTCAACAGAAGTCGGAAATCAAGGTCCAACAGCATCGGATAGTTCTCTGCGGCCATTTGCAGGGTGAGCCTGGCTGGCTCCTGCATGACCATTTGATAGTCGTTGATGTCTATCCCGTCGGCCTTCGCCCTGTCCGCAAAAACGTGCTTGAAGAACTTATCGGTCATGTCATTGAGTTCTTCGGCTATCAACTCCGTGCGAGCAGATTGCAGCAAGATGAAGAACATCAGGGAGATGCGGTCGTTGTATTTTTCTGACAGAGAGTTCGTCTCGCCAATGGTCTTCAATAGCCCAGCAGCCTCACTTTCCAGCAGACCCAGCGCATGCTCGAAGTCAGGCTCCTTCCCATAGAAATAGTCGCGGTAGCATTGATTCGCCAGGTTTGCCGACAAGACTTTTTTGGATGACTTCAACACATATGCATTGATGCTTTTGCCATCAGAACTGAAGCGCTTGAGGTAGAACTTCGGGACAAAGTGATGTTTTTTGTTGTCGGGCATAGTTTTGCAAGCTCTACGAATTGAGGGGCAGGAGGCGGGAGGTGCGTCGACGTCAGTCCGCTCTTGAGTCCTCGGGCAATATTGCATCCTTTCGCTATACTTGAAGCCGAAGTGCCGTTCCCTATGGCAGTTCGGACATACGGCAATGGCGTTCAACACAGTGTCGTCTCCCCCATCCGCGAGTCGTATCAGGTGATGCACCTCAAGATACGGACGACCACCGCCTTCGAGCGCTGTGACGTCATATAGGTTGGGGCGTGTTGCTATAGTAGCCGCTTCTGTCATGCGCCCCTGCTCGATGAAAGCCGGTTTGACTATCCCGTTTGCCCTGGACATGCACGGGCGCCTCGTTGCCGCGAGCGACCTGCCCAGGCACGCTGCAGGTCCGTTTCTTTGCGCTGCCTGCCAAAGCCCGGTGATTCTGAAGCAAGGGGAAGTGCGGACCTGGTATTTTTCGCACTGGCCCGGCTCGGACTGCGCATGCGGTTTCGAAACGGCCCTCCACCTGCTGGCAAAACAGATTCTGCTTGAGCATTGGCACCTGCGCGTGCCGGCAGTGGTCTGTGTAGATGATAGTTCGCTCGAGGAGAACATCACGGTGTGCGACGAGCACACCATTCGCTGGGATGCGGCGGGCGAACCTGAGAAATGGATGGATGGCATCAGGCCGGATTTCGTGGCCGACTACGGCGACCAGTTGCTCATTATCGAAGTCGTCGTGACGCACGAGCCCGATACCAACAAGCTCGCTCGGCTCGACCGTCTCGCGATGCCAGCCCTCGAAATTAACCTGTCCGACGTCGCACGCGACATCACCATCGACGCACTCACCCACCGTATCGTCGACACGGTCGACGGCAAGCGATGGCTTTTCTATCCAGGGTGGGCCGAGGCACAGGCCCTGCTCGACGCTCGGTTCCTGGAAGAAGAAGCACGGCTCAAGGAAGAGGAAGTCGAGCTTGCGGCAGAACTGGCGCAGGAACGAGCGCAGGCGCGGCGTGAGCGCGCAGCGGCCCTGGCGCGACAGGCCGCCGCCCGGCAAAAGATTGAGCAGGCAAACGAGCGGTTTCGGGAAGCTCCGGACGCGGACAAGCGGATGTACCTGGCCTGGAAGCTCGGTCTCGCCGAACGGGACTGGCCACCGGCGTTCGGCAGCCCGGTGCGCGGCGCCTCCTCCGTAAAGGCGCATGCTCGAATTTGGCAAGCCGACGTCTTCCGGAAGTTCATCCAGGGCCAGCGGGTCTTACGCACAATGCCCGAGTTGACCGTCGACCGGGTGGCCGAATGGCTAGCTCAGCGCTATGCGGTCTTGCCGTCTGCGTCGACCTCGCTCCGGGTCGCGGTATGGGACTTCCTGTCCTTGCTCGAAACGCACGGTTATCTTCGTCGGAAGGTTCGACAGGAATTTGAGATTCTGAATGACGTGCTCCTCGCGGAAGGACAACTCGAACCCACCCATGCGCGAAGTCCGGCCGTGTCAGCGACGCGCGGGTTGTTCTGGACGTGCAATATTGTGCGCGAAACGGAAATCCGACATGCGGCTAAGCAGACCGGTGTGCAACTTCCGGACAGGGCGATTCGACGCCTGAAGAGAATTCAGAAACCGGCGAGCGCTCGCCTCAGCGAGGCTGAATACGCGCACGGCGTGTCGGTGGCTTTGAGCCTGCCGCTCGAGCAGACGGTTGAGCTGCTGGTGGCGGCCGGTGTCTTCGTGCGTGTCTGACGGCGTTTTTATACAACCAAGCGCCTGCGGGTTGCTCGCGGGAATCAGCGCAAGAGCTGGTGCGCGCGCCCCCAGTAATGGGACTGCGGTCACCATCGGAGAGATTTCCTTGGAGGAGCTCGCTACTGTACCCAATCAACTCGAGAAACTGTTTAGTCTGAGCTATTCATAGAAGCATCGCCGGCTTTAGCTAAGGGTAGGCGGCCTCGGGCAACAGATGCGCATGACCAACTGCCTCCGACCTTCGCGACTTTTCTCAATTGGGCTCCACAATTACTTCAAATTGGAGCTGTCCATGCGGTCTTCTCAATCAAGTTGCAGCAAGAAACCCAATCGAGCCTACAGCTGGGTGCCTGCATTGTTACGAGCGGTCATCCACTCGGCGAAATCAAGCACCCTTTCCTCTGGCTCCCGGAAGGGGTTGTCCAAGTAACCACAGTAAAGTTCTGCTTCTGTTCGTTCAGTTCCATCAGGGACAAAATCGACGTTATGCGCCCTGAGGATGTCGAATGTAGCCCGGTCGGCGAGCTCGTCAATCGAACCGCCGATGTACATCTGATACAAAAGCAGCCATTGCTGGTCACGCTCGTACGGCTCCTGTTGCGCGATTCGTCGGCCAAAGTCAATAATTCTTCCGTCAACCTGACGAGTCTTGTACAACAACGTCAGCGCAACGCAATCGCCGGATTCAAGTACAGAGGTCACCGCATCCTGAGAGACCTCGAGTTCCAACACTCGCATCAGGTGCAGCGGCCACGCCATACCATCTGAGCGCCGATTTCGCGCATTTTCGATAACAATTGCATTGAGCTCAGCGCCGTATGGTTCAAGAAGATGGCGCTCGCGTCCGGCCACGACCTCAAGATACGGTAACAGGACTGGATAGTGCCAACACAGACTGAGGAGATACTCCATGATTCCAAAGACCGCACCATCTCGGAGGTAAGGAAGTAGAGACCCTACTGCGTACTTCAGCACGCTGCCGTCTCGAGTGTCTTTGTTGAGCCTAGTAGCAAAGTCTAGATACTGAATGGCATCGCTAATATGGACAATGTCGACGCCATCCGAATTGCGGGTGATGCGCGCCCCAAGCGCGGTTCCGAGCGCAATCACCCAAGTGTCGCTGACGGGTTCGGGCAGTTCAGCGACATTCGTCTTCTGCAGGTTTAAATGCAGCTTGAATGCAGCGAGTTCCTCACTGAGTTCGCGAAGAAAAAGTTGCGCGTTCTCGTGCGTCGCGCAAAAGGCGATGTAATCATCAATGTATCGCCGAAACCTGAAGCCCTTGGCTCGCAAATTCGCGTCGACGCGCCCGAGCACCAGTTCCACAATAATGCTAGAGGTTGCTGGCCCGATTGCAACACCGTTCGTCTCGTTACGCCGGGCCGCTCGTTGTAGCGCGTCAATTTCATCCGACCAGTGCCTGTCCGCCATGCCTCGAGCTTGAGCTTTCGCCTGCTCAACGCCCACGACAGCCCACGGAATGGAATGCGAGTAGATACTATTGAAGCAACTTGCTACGTCTGTCTCTACCCGGAACCGCTTCGAAAAACCAGCGGACATCGCCATAGATGCCTTCGTCTGAGCGTCCTCGTAGTTCATGATGAAAATGCGCCCATCGAAGTGCGTATCCGGCTTTATCGCACTGTTTTCGCTGTCAACCAAGGGACCAATTTCGTTCCAGTGAGAAAACATTGCTTTCGCCAGCCGCGCATATGGGCGTGGGTGGACCAGCGCGAGCCGGCGCGGGATGTTGTCGTGCCGTGTCATGGAGTACTCAGCGTGGTCGTAGCCGCTCCGCCTTCGCGGTTGTGCTTCCTCCACCGAGGCAACAAGCTCTGCTATCTCAGGCGTAAACCTTCGCGTCGAAATAGACGGCGGAAGCTCACCCACAGGGGCCTTCTGATTAGGGAAGTAGTTCCAGCGTGTCAATGCTTCGTACACGTGTCGCTCTGTGTCCCATGGCATAGAGTAATTCCCCAGTTAATCCAATTGGTAGTCGACCAAAATTCACTTCGGAGCGAGGGATGATTCGTCGACCGGTGGTTTTCTGAAGTGCCGACCGCGGCGAGAATGGCGTAGGAACAAAGACAACGCCGACCTCGCGAGTTGAAGCTGCCGTCAGAAAGGGCATGGATACGAATACATTACCCGTCAAGTGTGCTTAAAAAGTGAGGCTATCTCCGACCACATCGCTGAGAATCTCTCCCAATCCGAGGCACCATTGCCTGTGCGAATCTCGATGGTAGAGTCCGAGGACATTTTCACAGGTGAGGTGAGAACGTCACCGGCAAGCGACCAGTACTCTTTCAGCTTCTCGTCCGTACAGCGCGTTGGCACTGGATATCTTCCAGCCCATACTACGGCTTGCTCATAGTATCTGAGCATCGACAACTCATCGGCGCTTTTGGTAAGCCGCAGTAGTTCGACAAGTTTGACCAGACTGTGGGTCTTCTCAACATGACTACTCCGCTGCACCAACACGGCCTTCATGATGACTTCAAGTGCCAGGCCACACATCATGTGATATACCGGCCAACAAGCTACACCCAGGCTATACCCACGCCCGAAGCCCAGTTCCCGCGCGATTTTTTTCTGTTCGTCATGCTGCATCGCGTACCACAATGCCCCGGCAGATGCGTGCAAGTCCGCTCCACGGTTGAACCAATGATTGGGATGGTTTCGCTCTTCCGTCAGCGTGGGTCGCGATGCAAGCCAGGCCCCGATATCGCAGTCGTCTACTTCATCCATTGTTTACCTCCGTGCAACATTATTACCGACCTCGTCCTGCCTCGCATGCGCCTGTTAGTCAGTTTTTCTTACAACCCTCGATAATATGGGATGAGCGGCGAGTAAGTGCTTGGCTATTTCCCAAGTGGTCATCATGACACGAAGGCAACTGCGCTACCCAGCGAAGGATGCGTCAGTTGAGATTGGGGAGCGTACCAATGACGGCTCGACTTGCACCGAACAGTGGTCGCAGGGAATTCGCAGAACGGTGAAAAGCCAACTTGCCATTCCCTGACTTGCCCGCGACTTAAGCCCGGCCGAACGACATGCTGCGGCCTCGACCGCTACCTTGCGGACTCCAGCTTGCAACGCTGTGACACGACTCTCCTTGACTTCCTCGGCAGAAACACTATCACTCACCTGTGCTGCAACCGGACATGTCAAATGCCTTCCGCACGGAGTCGACGAGCAAGTCCACCTGTGCCTGTCCGTGCCGCGCAGTACATACGGATGTCGACGGACCATCAGGAATACTCTCCCGTTTTCCAGAGACAGGCTATCGCAGCCTATGCACTTGCCCATCACATCCGTATCGTCAGTGTGTACGAAGACGCTGGCATAAGTGGCTTGACCTTGCGGGAGCGTCCGGCACTTATTCAACTACTACTAGACGTTGATAGTCCGAAACGCAGGTTCACCACTGTGCTTGTGTATGACGTTAGCCGCTGGGGAAGATTTCAGGACGTTGACGAAGCTGCATTCTATGAATATGCCTGCCGGCGTGCCGGGGTCGATGTTGTATATGTTGCCGAACCTTTTGAGAACGACGGAAGTCCGGCGACGTCAGTGCTAAAGGCGTTGAAGCGGGCGATGGCCGCAGAGTTCAGTCGTGAGATGTCCGGCAAGGTTTTCCTGGGGCACTGCCTCAACGTCGAACGTGGTTTTCATACGGGTGGCCCACCCGGCTACGGATTACGCCGCATCCTTCTCGACGCAGACAGCAACGTCCGGCACTCCCTTGACAGGTACGAGTACAAAAATATTCAGACTGACCGCGTCATCATCGCCCCGGCGGCCGGTAGCGAAGCGGCGGTGGTTCGGAAAATCTACGAGTGGTACGCGACGCAACCAGTCACCGCAGCCGCAATAGCACGGCGCCTGAATGATTTCGGAATTTGCAATGGCCTCGGGCGTCCTTGGCAGGGCCGAAACATTCTGAACATCCTCCGCAACGAAATGTACATCGGCACGAATGTCTACAGTCGCACCACCTCCAAACTGGCCGGTCCGTGGGAGCGCGTTCCAGAGAAGGATTGGATTCGTGTCCCGGGAGCGTTTGAGCCGGTCGTCGACAAGCGCATCTTCACCGCCGTTCAGCAGAAAATGGAGAGAGCCCGGCGTAGACCCACGAGGGACGAGGTTACCGACGGTCTGCACAAAGTCATCAAACGAGCCGGCAAGCTCAGTCAGGCGACGCTAAGGCATTACCGTAGCGCGCCGTCCGTCGAGCAGGTAATGCATGAGTTTGGAAGCCTGAATGACGCATACAGGGCAATAGGCTACGCACCGAATCTGGACCCCGCTCGCTCGGAAAACCGCTCTGTCGAGCGCCGCATGGAAAAGCGGGTCGCTGATGTAACCATCGATGTTTTTGCAAAGTCTGGGCCACGAGGTGCGGTACGAAAAGCACACGGATGCGATATGTATCGATGGCTCGTTGAGATTGAAGCTTGTCGTTCGCAGCCCTTGGCTTATCGGCGGTCAAGTGCCTTACTGGGTCGCACGTTGGCCAGACTGTTTCCCCATCGATTTCCTTATATATGGCCGCATAGAGCGAGCGAGTTCGGAGCTGCTTGATTTTCACATTTTCCCGCGTGGAAGCCTCGTTCCCGGGGCATACACGGTAATCCACCGGCACGGCCTGGCACATTTCAAGGCCTATCAGCATTCAAATCTGATGCCATTGCTTGACATCGCTGAGAGCGGTCCCTTGGAAACCTTGGTAAGCATGACTTCCTGCAGGAGCGTCCCTTGATGCGCCCGCGCCGACCAGGCATCAGTCCCTCTGGAATTGAGCGAAACCTGCACCGGCAGAATGACGAATCAAAACCTGCAGGGCCCCAACCTGAACGTTGTCGTGCCGGTAGAAAAGCGACACCAGAGGAAAAGGCCAAAGACGTTCTCAAGCTAGAGCGTGCGCGCCAGCGAAATGCAATCAGACATATGCAGGCGACGCGCGGTGAGATGGCTCTGGCGACAAAGGCCCTGCTGGAGCTGCTGTCGGACCCTGCCTTCGTGGCGCTGTTACGCGCCGAGGGGTTCACCTCGATACCGAAGCTCCTTCATCAACGGCTCGTGGAGCGGCGCTAATGACGCAAAGCCGACCTGCGAGATTCATACGTCGTTCAAACGCGGCTCAAGCCGGGTGCGAACGACCGCCAGAAATTTGTGCGGAGGCGTTCGAGCTGTTCGTCGGGCAAACGCTTCCGAAGCGGACCGTCGCAGCGCTCGCAAGGATGGCTCCGGCGCGTCAGGTTGCCACTGCGCGGACTATGGTTGCAGTCGACAATCTCTGCGGAGATTTCGCTCAGCCCCTACTGGCAGCGACGCCATCAAGTGAGATGGGTCGATGATGCGCGGGGGCGACAGTCTCACCCCGATTGCGCAGCCCGACTGGCCAGGATGGAACGGAAGCTCATTCAGATGCAACTCGAAGCGGCAGAGCTGCGCTCGCATTACGACGATGACCTGTTTCATCTGGCGCTTGCCGCCAGTTATGTTCGGGGCTGGACGCGGAACGAGGTGGTTACACCTTGGCTCTACTCGCACCATCCGGAGTTCGCCATTGTGCTCGACCGCCTGGCGAAGGCGGCAGACTTTGCAATCGAGCCAGGGCGCCCAATGCGGCTTCCTTACTCGCCAGCTGCTAGCCCGGCAATATCGCGCAAAGACAAATCAGGTAGACGCTCATCGGCAGGCATCCCGACCCGTTAAGACCACCGCGTACCAACAAGGTAGGTCAAGCAGTGCTGGTAGATGGTCCGCGCTGTTTCCGACCGGAAGTCCAACCTCAAGTTCTCACAAAACAGCATGGTAAACGTCTGTCGCGAAAAAGCGGATAGCGGTGCCACCTCCAACTGTCGGGCCAGTTCCAGGGCGCGACTCGACAGCATGACCCGCTGCATGACATCAGCGCCCCCGCCATTTGTGTTTAACCACAAGGTCGTGGACTCCACGACGTGGTCGGGCGAAAGCCAGTGACCCGTCAATTGTTTCGCGAGCAGGTGCGACGAAACAAGATTGGCAAGCAGTTCGGCTCGCGCCCGTAGGTCGAGGTTGAGTCGATTCGTCACGCTTAAACGCAGTCAGTAGACTCAACGGGGATGATACAGCGGTCAAGGCCAGTGGCAGCTCCTCCGGCTGTGACTGGTCCGTACGGCGGCAAAGAACAGTGAATCTGGTTCGGCCGGTGTCGACCACTGCGACCAAAGTAAGGCGACCAGGATGCCATGCGCTGGTCGTGCGGAATTCCGAATCCACGTTCTCGTCTTTTTCTCCTTCCGCAGGTTACCAACCTTCCAGCCCTGTTCAACTTCGTGTCTGTACATGGGGCGATGAAATGACGTTAGCATCACGGTTCTTCACACAAAAACCTCTCCGTGGAAGTTGCGCAAATGCCTACCGCCGAACCCGCCATGTTCCAGCATGACCAGCCGCAAGTTACAAATGACCTCTACAGTCGGAAGCCTTTTGCGGAGCAACTTGGTCGCCTACTGGTGCTACCGCCGAAGAGTCCCGGCGTTGTCATAGGTGTTGAAGGGCCGTGGGGTTCAGGTAAAACAACCGTGGTGCGTTATATCATCGAATCGCTCAAGACGGCTGCTGACGGAGCACCAATCGTCGTCGAGTTCAACCCATGGATGCTCGCAGGTGCGGACGCGCTGGTTGAAGCCCTTTTGACCGAGCTCGCTTCCGGCATCGGGATGAACGCAGGCAAGAAGCGCGCGAAGAAATCGCTGGACGCAGCAGGAAAAATACTGGGATACGCTGGGCTACTACGCCACCTGAAATATCTCAAATACGTTCCCGGGGTAAGTCTCGTGGGAGTTGCTGCGGATACTGTCGGTACCGCGCTTCACGAAGCAGGTAAATTGGCGAACAAGGCCGGTGAGAATGCGGATAACGCGAAGAAGATAGTCGAAGAAGCTGAGAAGCTCGTATCCGTCAAAGCTGGGCTAAGTGAACGAAAAAGAGAGGTTATCAAAGCGCTCGCCAAGCTTGACCGCAGCATTGTCGTCATTGTAGACGACCTTGACCGCTTGACGCCTGATGAAATCAAGGCAGTGTTCCGCACAATCAAGGCAGTCGCGGACTTCCCACGCGTCGCTTATTTACTCGCGTACGACCGAAACGTAGTTAGCGAAAGTCTTGGCGGTGGCCCGGTCGCAGGGGGCAACGCCTACATCGAAAAAATCGTGCAGGTTGCGTATCCCATCTCACCTGCATTTCCGTGGCAGTTGCAGTCTCACATTTCCGGCGAGCTTGCCAGCCTGCTGAAGCGTATCCATCGCGAACTCGAGCCCTTCGAATCCGAGCTGCTGGGGCGGGCCACCACGCTGACGTGCAGCCTCTGTCGGTATCCGCGGGATATCGTGAGGCTCATGAATCGCCTCACGCTTAGCCTGACCAGCACAACCCACGAAGTCAACGCGTCAGACGTCATCGTGGCCGAAGCGCTCTTCCAACGATTTCCAGGAATCCGCGACGCGGTAGTCCAGAACCCCGAGCAGTTCACGGGGTTCTTCTGGTCAGTGGAGGAAGAGGCCAGCTCCACTGATTGGTCAATGTATTTTTCGAACACGAAAGAAGAGAGGCGAACAGCGTGGCAGGCGCACTTGCCGCCAGACAATGCTGACAAGGCGGTTGCGACGGCTGCGCTCAAGTTCCTCTTCCCAATTACGAACGGCACCGGTTCGAATTCGCCGCTCCGTAGCCATCTCCGTATATCTGAACTGTCTCGGCTCATTCGATTCTTCACTTTGACCTCAGTGACCGGCGTCCAGGAAGTCGCAGATATCCACGAAATGCTAGCTGAGCCAAGCCAGCTTGGAGACATGCTAAACGACCTGGATTATGCAAGAGCGACTGAGATGGTCAATCACATGACTGCCTATATCGACACTGCCAAATCCGTCGACTGCACAGGAGTCGTCCGAGAGCTCATTCGGTCGTGCACAGAGGAAGGACTTCACACATCATCTACGCGCGAATTTAGTCGCGCCGTCGCCACCCTGGCCGCGAATTGCATTCAACGGGGCGGGGCTCAGATATTCTCTATCGCCGTCGAATTCGTCAACAGCGTTCCTCTTACGTACGGATTGGATTTTCTCGTGACTGCCGGCACGCGCCACGGGGAGATTCGACTTGTTGACGGGTACAGGATTGAAAATGCCCCCATGTACATCGATGACGCACAAATCTTGTCAACTTGCGTTGCTTCTTGGCGCAAGCGGGCAGAAGAATCGATTATGTCTGGTAGCGTTATTGAAAGTGACAACCTATTCCCCCTTCTCTATGGCCTGTCTCACGTCGGACGCGACTCCCGTGATATCGATGCAATCAATGCATTCCGAGCGTTTTGTCTCCAAGTGGCAAGCGGGCTAGAGCACTTTTTGGATAGGGCACGTCCGTATAGAGAGCTTCAGCTTAAAACGTTCTTCCTCTATGTCTGGGACGCGGATGAGATGGCGACACTTGTCGAACAATCGCCCTTCGCCACTGAATTCGCTTGGTATGCCGACCAACTTCGGACAGACCCAGTGGCGCGCAAATTTGTCCAAGACAGGTGCAACGCTTGATATCGCGGCCCCGTGTTATTCGCGAAATGGTGGCGGCCGCCCCTGCGGCTTCGATTCAAATGGCCGCAAACGAAGGCTCCGCCGGCAACCCCAAGGGCTCCCGCTGCACTTTGGCCTGTCGCCTCGTGCGCTCGTTAATCACCTGATGGCGCCGGTGGTCGGCCATCTTCTTCCACCCGCGAATTTCATCCAGCACTTGAAAACACCCGACGCACAGTTGGGTCTTGCCATTGAAAGCACACGCGTCAATGCACGGGGACTTGACTGCGATGACTCAGGTCACCGCCTGTGAAGGTTGCACTTCGACTGTGACATGCGACAGCCCCCTCCTGCCTCGAACACGACGGTTGCAGCAGGGGAAGCTCAGCGGTATGCGCCGTAACACTTCTGTGGCCGATGCTGGCATGTGGTGCATTTCGGATTGTCGGAGAGCACAATCCCGCAGCTCGTCGTTCAACAGGGCCGCATCAGCCTACATCGTCGCGATGCAGTCCGTTTTTGAATCCAGGCGCGAGTAATCCCCGTATATGAGCTCAAGACCGCGCAACCACGCGTGGTAACTCAGGGGGAGTACATGATGAATTACAAGACTATGTTCGTAGCTGTCACATTGTCGGCAGCTGTTTCAGGTGCCTTCGCCGCCAGCGACACAGTCATGGTCGGCGGTCAAGCCATGTATCCGAGCAAGGACATCGTGGACAACGCGGTCAACTCGGCTGACCACACCACGCTCGTCGCAGCGGTCAAAGCAGCTGGTCTCGTCGATACCTTGAAGAGCGCAGGGCCATTCACGGTGTTCGCACCAACAAACGATGCGTTTGCTGCATTGCCAGCTGGCACAGTCGACACGCTCGTCAAGCCTGAAAACAAGGCGATGCTGACAAGCATCCTGACCTACCACGTCATTCCCGGTCGCTACGACTTCCGTAAGCTCGACGCGGCTATCAAGGCAGGTGGTGGCAAGGCGGAACTGAAAACGGTCAATGGGGAGCCGCTGACGTTCACCGAGAATGGTCCGCACAACATCGTAGTCATGGATGCCGGCGGCCATACCGCCGACATATCAACTTACGACGTGACGCAGAGCAACGGCGTCATCATGGTGGTCGAAGGTTCTGATGCCGAAGTAAAGGGCAGGCGCGCAACGTCACGGGTCTGAATTTAGTGCGGCCCTGTCATTTTTGGTGTCGAACCACGACTTACACACATACCTCGCATCTGGACGCAGGGCATGTTTGCCCCGTTCAGATGGGAGTCGCTGCATGCGCTCGCCGCTACGCAAGCACTCAATGTTTAGCGGTATTTGAGACTTCGGCGCGGCTAACGCATGAGCCGATATCACGGGAGAAACACCATGGAAAAGTTGACGATGAAGACTCTGGTCGCGCGTGTCGCTGTCGCGTCACTCTGCGTATGTGCCGCTACGCTTGCGCAGGCTGGCGGAAACGGCAACGGTGGCAATGGCAGCGGCGGCGCTCACGGTGCAGCAACGGCAGGAATGACGTACCACGGGGACCCCGTCACGAGTCCGCTGGATGCGATGCCGGGACACGCAACGCAAAAAATGGACGCGCACGAAACCGATATGCGCCCGATGTCGCCCGATGACGCCATGAGTCCGGCGAAAACCGGACAGTGAACTGCACCCGCGCTTCGCATCAGGCGTCACTCAGTCTGATGAAGCGCGGGTACGCGACGCGTTACTCCTGACGTATCGGGAATCCCCCGTCTGATAACACCCGAGGGGAACGAGCTGCGCGTTGATGCCCACGACTCGCATGTTGAGGTCGTGCGCTGATGGAATCGGGAAGCTACAAGGGATACCGCATCTTCGGTCACGCCATACTCCAGCAGGAAGACATCCTTTCGCCTGAGCGATACGCAGGCAGCGGGACCATCACCCGCGACACAAAGATGGTTGAAGCCTCTGGAGTGCTCGGCGTTTTTGATACCGAGGAAGAAGCGCAGCTTGCGGGGTTGGACTGGGCGCGTGCCTGGGTCGATAACCACGGCTAGCACCTGGTTGACGTCAGTCCGCGGCAGCCTATGCCGGGGCGAATATCACTGCTCCAACATCGGCGATGTGCGTGAAGCTTCGAAAAAATCGGTACGACTGGTCGCCGACTGTTATCTGGTTTGTACCGGGCTGAGTCAACTCAAGTATCTCGTCGGCCACCGCCGCCGAAATGGTCCCATGACGAGTCAAATCGTTCTCCTCGCCGGCTGGGTCGCCGATGTAGACAGAACAGACGTCTGAACCGTCGCGCATCATGACGACGCACTTCCCCTTATCCAGCGAGAGTTCGAGATGCTCGGCCAGCGCCCGCAATGACTCTGGCGTTTGCCCATGCGGGTCACAAGTCAAATCTGAAGCGGTATTCATCTTGCTGTCCCCCGTCAAAGATGCCTGTCCTGAATCGAAAGCTTACCCCTAAGGCAACCACGGTCTAACTATAAGTGCCGATATATGGGTTCGGAATGTTGACGCCGACGTCAGCCTGACCCACATGTCGATGTCGGGTTGACCATGGCCGGCAATTGGAAACAGGTCTCCAGCGCCTACGGCTTGCGACTCGCTCAGGAGGTCCAGCCGAACGTCGGCATCCCGGTCAAGCTGGCGTCGGCAGCAACCTACCAAGTGATTAAGATTTCCCGTCACGACCGCGTTACGTCGCACCCGGTACAGTCGGCGCCAATGTGACCTCGGTTTCCGCAGCAACGTCCTCGGTATCCAGCGCATTCCGGCCAAGCCCCTTCTTCGCTGCGGCAGACTTCTTCGACGACGACGGTCTCGCCGCACTTTTTACGGCGGCCCCCTTCGTATCGCCGATAGCCGGCTTGATGGCAGTCGCCGGATTTGTCGAGGCCTTCTTTGTCGCACGCCTTGAAGCCGGAATGCCACCCTCGACAGCAGGACTAGGAGGTATGCAATCGATGGCGAATACAATCAATTCCTGAACGTGCGGTTGCTCTTCCTTGATGAGTCGCGCCTGTCCCTGCAGGTACTCAACCAACGCTTGAAATGATTGTCCCTTGCCAACTCCTGGAATGTTCCAACCTTTATTGTCGAGTCGGAAGAGCACCAGAATTCCGTGACTGCTGTTGAACCCTTTCAGGTACTGCCCAACCAGCTGGTCGCGGATTGTGCTGGTCAACGACGCAGCAGAATAGCCTCGTCGATGGTCAACAGGCTTAATCTCAATGCAGACGTTCCAGCTACGCGCACTCAATTGTATGTCGGTCGCCTTGTCATCATCGACCTCTTCTTCGCGATGAACGCTAAACCGTCGATTCGGCGTCTCGCGAAAACGAGCGGCAAGCCAAAGCTGCAGCAACTTCTCCCGCATGCGAACGTAGAACAGGCCTCTGTCGCTGAATGGCCCCTGTTCTACGCCAATCCGCACCTCCTCCAACCGGGAAAGCACTTGTTCAAAAAGTTCGCGCTCGCTTCGAGGTTCGCGGTGCAACGGTGTCCCAAGCGAATACAAATCGTCGGCATCAAAGCGAGACGCAAGGGACACTTCGAGAGCCGCGTGTTCTTGCACGCGCCCCTTAAGCCATGTCTTTGCTACTGGTTCCGTTTCGGTTGAAACGAGCTTCAATAGCGCCTGATGTGCGGCAACTCCCGGAGTGCGGACAAGAATTCCGGGTATCGTCTCTAGCGTCCGGGTCATGGAAGGGGCAAACCAATCATCCTTCGCGCTCTCCGAAGCAGCATCCGCCGCGGAGCGGTGTTTTGAGACCAGTGCGTGAAGTCGCATCAGCACGTCGGCTGTGGAATCGTCCGCAGGCATCCGAATCCATTTGAAATCAGACAGCGCTTCAACGAACCGCTTCACCTGCGTCTTGGCGGTTGCGTCGTCAGTAGCAAGATTGTCCTCGAACCACGTCCAGGCGCGATGAGGGTTTTGCTCGAGCCAGACCCGTAGCCAATGTGGGTCGCCGAGCAGTCCATCGAGCTTCCTGGATTCGACCAGTAGCACTCTGCAGAACTCTTCGACCGTGTCCGGCAGGACGAGGCCGTCTTCGCGAAGCGCGTCAAACAGTTCCTTGATGGTCGCTGGCGACGCGATTTGCCGGCTCAACACGGCCGGAACCAGCGGCTGCAGCAGCCTGGCGCGAACGGAACCGCGGCAATGAAGGGCGAGGTCGAGCGTTCGCCGCGTATGGCTCGTCGTTTGTTCCTGATGGGCTTCGCTTGCAATCCACGAATGCAAAGCTTCTTCCACTGCAGGCCCATTGCCAGCTACCAAATGGTCAAACCAGTCAGGTGGCCGCTTGAGTTCCCAGACAGCAAGACGAGCGGCCCGGACGGCATCGCCCTGACTGAACGCTTCGATATCCTGTCCCTCCTTCAGGGCAGTATAGAAACCGGCCAGTGCCAGAATCACTTCCCAAGGGACAGTGCCATTCGCGTAATCAGCGGGGCTGGGCGGTTCGAAGCTGCGCCACACACTCATTAAACCAGTGGCGAACGCCTCGGCAACGTCTGCGCCCAGGTCGCGAGCAATCACTCCGTAATCAACACGGAAGATGTCGTTGCGACCAGCGTGGTCATAAGAATACTGAACGAGCCAGCACAACGTTCCCATGTGGCTTGCATCACGAACGTGAACAATTTCGGTGTTGACTTGCTCTTTATACGTATCTTGTTGGGCGAGCCTCTCGCGTTCGCGTTTTCGATGCTCTGCTTTCCATTGACGTTGCTGCCTCTGGGCGGCTGCCCTTGCTGCCAGGTCTGCGGCAATCCGCTTCTCGCGCGCTGCACGGTCGGGGCCTACTGCGAGAGCGGCGAGCCCAACTTTTCTCGCATGGCGTGCGAGATGGCCCATCGCCACGTCCTTCGCAATCTCGAACCAGAACTCTCGCTCCGCAGGCGGCAAGTGCTCGTCGTTTGCAAGCAAAGTCAATCTAGGGAGGTCTGCGGCGTTGAAATTGACAAGGCAGCTAGACCAGCACATTCGAGTGTTCAGATGCGAGATTCGCGACGATTGCATGAAGGTCGTAGCGAGCTGCCAGCGCAGGCTTGGATGGCCAGCAATCTGGTCGTGAATGCCTTTTAAGTCATGGTCGGAGTACCAGGTGTTGCGCAACACCTCAATGCAAACAGCAGCTTCCAGACAAGCTGCAGGGTATTTTTCGGTCGCGATGTCGAGAACTGACAGCAGTCGTTCGAGGCATGCGGGGAGAACATCCAGTATCCATGCGCGGGGCGGTTTGGGGCCGTGATACTTGTTAAATTCGGTAGCGTCGTTCTGCACAGGCAAGCTTGCGACGACCGCTTCCAGAAGTGCATTCGCAGACTGTACAGTAGGAGTTGGAAGCAGGTCTTGGCTAATGGCCGACGCCATCGGTCCGTGGCCGTACTCATCCTCGGAGCCAGTCATCGTAAAAGTCTGGGTTAGCTCTGTGGCGGTGAGCGACTCGGCGCCTGCGGCTGTAAGCGCCGCCGCGATAAGCGCGTTCGAAGGAAACAAAGCTGACAACAGCTTAGTCTTGATGGCCATGCGCTGCTCAGGCGTTGCTATGGCCGCGAGCGCATCCAGTGCCAGCAATTGCTCGCGCGAAGAAGCATTGGAGTCTGAGAAAAGATTGAAAACTGCAGTCGCGCATTCCGTCAGGCGCGCATGCACGACGATGGGCAAGAGCGAGACTTTTACGGTGGTTGGCAATTCCGCGTCGGACAGGTAGCTTGTGACGAGGCCGCGCGAAAGTCGTTTGCCGACCCGCATAAACTCTGCGGCGTCGTTATACCAGTCGGGCCGATATCCCTCATTGCGTCGCTGCACATAGCTTGCAAAAGCGGCATCCGCTGACAATGTATCCCACGATTCCGGGTCGCCATCAAAAAGAAGCATCTCCGGAAAGTGTCCGACGACCCACTCACGGGCCTTCGCATTGATTGCTGCCAGCCAGCAAAGCGCCCAACGCCGCGATGGAATCAATACAGGTTCGCCAAAAGGCTTGGCAACGAATAACTCCAGAATGCGATGCAGTGGCACTCCCGCCTGGAGCTCTCCATCTACCCAGCAGGCAGCGAGATATGCCCGAGTGGTCCGGTGATGGAACTTCACACGAGCAAACGTCGCTTCATCGAACAATGCGGACGCGAGCAATCGCGTGACCTCCACGTCGCGCCATTCAGCCAGCACCTCATGAGGCGCAACCTCGCTCTCGCGGACGAGTGCTGATGTTTCGCACGAGATGTAGGCGCGACCGGACAGCTCTGTTGCAGCCGCCAAGAGTTCGGCCCCCTCGCGAAGTTGTGCAGGCGAAAGGACTGCCCCCGACGCATGGTAACTGGGGTTTGTTTCTTGCAACCGGTTTGCAACACTGCCTTCGATAAGTTCCCGATAAGTGCCAAGGCTACGTTTTCCCTTCCATACCTCTACCATCCAGTTCAGGTCTAGCGGACGGGTTGCCAGATGTTCATAGTCGCCATTGCTGATAGCGGACCAGAATTTTTTTTCGTCCGGAACACCCCATGCGCGAGCCAGTTTCTGCGCCTCCTGAATTGACAGCGGCGCGAGCGATGCGACAAATGTTTGTGAGGGTTCGTACGTGCGCGGCTCGTCGAAGGAAAGAGGCACTGCATGGCCTTGAGGCACTTCAGAGGCTTCGAGCCCAGGCTTGCGGCAAGCCCGGTCGATAGGTTCGACCAGTAATTCTTTGACTGCCGTCTGCACGTCGTCAATTGACCAGTCCGTCCACCTGCTGGAAACGGCGACGCGCACACGGGAGAAGTACAGCCGCAAGTTTGCGTGAACTAGCCGAAGCGCTTTCTTTAGTGCGACGTGGCTGGTCAGGCGCGCTTCGTCGACGGCGTCCAGAAAAAAGTAGCCGACCTCGGTCGACTGCTGCCACGCTTCAAACGCAGAATCAGACTGGCCAAGTGCTAGCTCCCACGAGTCGCTCACTGCCAATTGACTGAGTTCGACGAAGAAGGCAACCTTGCCCTGTGTTCTCAGGCGCTCCGTTTCGTCTTTGAATTCGGTCGTCTTTCCGATGCCGGCTTCGCCTACGACGACCACAACGCGCTTTTCGTGCAGGTCAGACCAAGTCAGCTTGCCATGCTTGGCGTCAAGGTACGTTGTCCAATCGTCATCCTCCTCCGACTGCTCGCTCGGTCGGGTAAACGTCCGGAGAAGGTCAACATGCCTTAACATCTTCGTCTCCATATCAATTGGGAGGCTGTATGGGTAACCCTGAGGCCGCCGCGACAGGACAAGGCATCATCTCTGATTATCTACTAATAGAGCGTCGTCAGGGTTCGGTGTCGCCTGCACTTCAGAAGGCGTGCAGGCAGGTCGCTTTGCGGCCGCAAGAGGATGACGACCGTCCGTGCGAATGTCACGGTAGCCGGGTAACGCCGGTAACGAGGTTGGCGTTCTGCCGTCGCGCATGCAGCACGAGCGGACCTAGCCAAGATAGCCACGCGGATTGACCGCGGCCGTACTGACGAAGCGATGAGCGAGAGGCGACGCCGACACAGTATCGACCCACATGCCGACGGCGGACTGACCATGCCTGCCAATTGGAAAAGGTTTCAGCAGCAACGATTCGCGGTTGTCACTGGCGGTCCAGCCGAACTTCGGCAAGCGGGTCAAGCTGGCGTCGGCAGCAACAGTAGTAGACTCGAATGGCATCGACTGCTCGAAGGAGTGGTCTTGGTTCGAGCAAAATCCAACTCAATTCGCCAGCCGGCGGGGACGCTGGCCGATTCGCAGGCCTGCGCGCTGGTTGCCATGGTGTCGCCTTCGCCTCATTCGGTCTTGGCGCGCATTGCGCGACACCGTTCCAACTCTCTACTTAGCGAATCTATTTCCGCTTGCATGCCAGCTGCTCTCTGTAGAAGCTGACCGACTTTGTACCAGTACGCATAGCCCAAGTCACCGTCTGCCATAGCCAGTTCGTGAATTTTTCGAAGAGCAATCTCAAGCTCGATGTGGTTTTCTGAAGGCATCTCATCCTTTTCCACTGTAATTGAAATGCGATGGTCGCGCGGCAAAGCAGGCGAGCGTCTGAACAAGCCCCCTTCGTTCAAATGTCGCTTCTTGATGCGCAACACAACCAAGGCGAGTACGAACCCGCATGCCGGTACGTACAACAGCGCCGGATTTTCAAGAGTGAAGGTCAAGATTTCGTTCACGGTGCGCATCATTTATGTAGCCTGCATTCTGCATCGCTGATGGCTATCATTTTGGGGGCGCCCATATTCCAGGAAGAGCCGCAGCCGATACCTCTAGGTCAACGTCTAGCGGATAGTGCCGGAGGAGTTGCAGTGCAGCTTGCCGAATGGCGCCGGGCGAGGCGGTGCCGGTGGCGAGCACTTGCAACAGCTCACGCGTTTCGATGACTGCCTTGGTGCGCTCGTATGCTGTTGTCATCGGCGGCAACCTCCATTCTTGGTTTCTCGGATTTCGGCGACCCTCCCACGCCGACGCGGCCACTTTTTGCCGCCTAGATTTGCGCTCTACCATCTGTGCACCAATGTGACGAAGAGCACAGTTGCGAGAAAAAAGGTAACGACGACGGCAACGGTCCAGCCGAGCCACTTCGCTACGCGGTCGATGTTCTCTTGAGATGAAGCAAAGCGGCAGAGTCATTCGCCAAAACGCCGGTAGTATTTCATGTGGTCGCTCACAGGTCAGCGTCGGCAGTGCTCGGGGGAGCGTATATCTGCAAGGAAGCAGGCAATTGTGCCGTTCGGTCAGCCGTCTCGCGCGGCGTGTACTTCGGTCAGCCACTTTGCGATGCGCGAGAGCGCATGGCCGTTGTTGATTCCACTGCGCGAGTCGAGTAAAAGAAAGTGCTCTACGAGTTCTCCGGGTTCACGGCCGAACCGCTCAGCACCGAACACCGCGTCGTCGATGGCGAGCCAGTGCTTCAGGCGCTTGCCATATGCATAGCTGCGGATGACGTCTGTGCGCTCGGTGCCGTCCAGCACGTAGCTGCGCCGTGGCTTGATATCGCGGGTCGTGCCGACGACGCGAGTCCGCAGTTCGGGCGGTAGGTAGGCGATGACGTGTTCCTCTGGCAAGCGACGAGCCCATGACGTCGTGAGCACAATCTCAACATCGGGATATGGCTCAAGCAGTTCGATGAGCAGGGGCGCGAATTCAAGCAGCGGGCGCCCGGAGTCGAGGGTAATCTTATCGTCCCCGCCAATGTACGCATTGCCGATGTGAAGCGTACCGTCGAAGTCGACGAAAAGCGTCGGCGTCGTGTTGTCCATGATTAATGGCACAGGCTTCGGCTGCTCTCGCCTAGGAAAACGCCGCTCCATCACTTCATTCCAATTGACGGTATGGCCGACTGCCGCGAGTGCGTCGCTAGCGTCGTCCCGCTTCATAACGAGCATCTCAAGTCCGAAACCGGCGAACACCTTAAACAGGACCTCAGTTCGAACGGACAATCCATCTTCGATGCCGCTCAATTCGGCGACATCGACGTAGAGATAGTCAGCGGCGTCTAGCAGGTTGAGTTCGCATCGCAGTCTGCAACTGCGAACCAAATGGCCGAGTGTGCGGAGGTCTACGGCGAGCGGGGTGAGCGGCGAGTTGGGTGTGGATGTCGTTAAAGGCATGGTGCTGGATTGGGCGACGAAATAGGTAGCCGAGTCCCAGAGAGGGTTACCAGTTCAACAGGGCTTGAATGCGAGAGATGAGCCAAGTCAGCTCCGAGTGGGACACCCAACCCTTTCGAGCGACCGCGGCGCACATCCGCTCGAGCGTGACATCGTTGCTGTGTTCGGGATGAGTTTCACCATCCTTTTCCGCTTTCGGGAGGAGTTGGTGAGCTAGGTCCTCGCAAATGGTCCAGCGCTCTTGGCGCTCGACGTCGGTTTGTCCGGCAACGTATTTGCCCGCGGACAGAACGACGCAGACCTTCGGCTGCGCCCCGGCGACGACACTGGGTGAGTCGTCGCGCGGAAAGTCGTCTGGGACGCTGGAGGGCGGGAGGATGTTGGTCTGCATGCTTGACCCGTTCATGTGGGCGCGGCCACTTGCGCCCGGCGGACCTCTGGCGCGATGCAGTCGTCGCAATAAACTCTACGCCAATAGCTTTCGCGAAAAGTCCCCCGTTTCCCGCAGCTTTCGCAGATGCACAGCGCACTCGCTTCGGCGATTTCCACATACTTGCGAATGCGTCCCCAGACATCTGTCGGACACATTTTCCCAGGCAGCAGGGCAATTACGAACTTGCCGAGGACTTGCTCAATATCCGTGCAGATGGGAAGTAGCGGGTAGGTGGCTCGGCCGGATACCAGCGCGCTATCCAGCGCAGCGAGCTTCTCCGGAAATTGGAGTTGCTCGCGCCATAGTGTTCGTAGCTCAAACTCAACGTCGCGCGCGAGTGCCTCGATGATTGGATACCAGCCGACTCCGCACTGAATGCCAAAGTGCGAGATGTTCGCAGGGTATGAGTCGGGGTGATGCACCGCCCGAAAGAAGAGTGGGAACCGCGAGAACAGGTCGTTTTGCCAGGCGTTCAGCATCCACAAGCGGGGCTGGGGGTGAAGTTCGGTGTCCACCGGTTCAACCAATTTGACCTGTCGGCGCACCGCTGGCGAGTTCTCAACCGACCGTGTGCGACGCTGTGCTCGAGGAGCAGTCACTAAGAATCCTCCGTCGTCTACCTGCGACAGGACGAGCAAGTCCCTCGCGGTCAGCGATTGTGAAAGTGAAGTTTGCTGCCGACGCGCGACATCGATATTCGACGCTGGCGCGGCATACGGAATGAACATCTCAGCCGCGAACGACAGAAGAGAGCCGCCCGCAAACTGAGGATTGCCCGAAGTGTAGATGTATGAATATGAACTGTAAAGAGTGGCACTTTATAAAGTGCCACTTTATACGCTGTAGATTTCGGACCTGCGATGGGTAATGCTCCTGCCCCATATGGCAGAAAACATCACGTCGCGCCAAGCTTCATTTCGTGAGCGCCTTGCGAGGAATCTGCGATTCTTCCGCGGGCAACGAGGTCTGTCCCAAGAGAGTCTTGCGGACCGCGCTGGCATTCATCGCACACACATCGGCCAGCTTGAGCTTGGGCGACGCAGCGTCACGCTCGATACGCTCGTGTCATTGGCTCAGGCTCTCGGCGTGGACGAGTTCGAGCTGCTGGCTGAACGGGAGGACGTCCCCGTTCCGGTGAAGCTGGGTAGAAAGAACAAGGTCCGCCCGCAGCCAGGGGAAGGCTGACCGGCGGAAAGCGCAATGTTTACTTCGGGCGATTCTTGCGCTCTCGCACCGATGTCCGTCATTTCCCTACTCGCTTTGCCCTTTCGTGGCTCGCGATTCAAGTTGTGACTGTTTTCGACGCCAGCTAGCGGTCAAGGCCGAGGGTCCGCACACCCATCTGGTAATTGCATAAGTGCACTTGGACATAAACCTCTTTCCTGCTACACCACGACGTTTTTGTCCATGGAAGAGGACTGCACATTCATTGTCCATTGGGATGCTTGCGCATGTGCCACTCGCGCGTGGAATGCGCCAAAAGGGATTCAGGTCGGAACACCCAACTTCGTTCGAATCTAGTTAGCACTCTGTTCGCGAATCCCCGTGTGCACAACTCTGCCAGAGTTGTGCACACTCGAAGGTCTGACGCACCGGCTTCGCCGGCTCGCCATCTACTCGGTCATTACGCTTTGTTCGTTAAGCCGCTTTGAGGAGCTAGAGAAGACGCGGGCCTTACGCAAGAAGACGTCGCAGTGCGCCTTGAGGCAACGCAGACATTCATCAGCAAGTGCGAACGCGGAGAGCGCCGGCTGGACGTTATCGAACTATGTAGCTGGTGTGAGGCTTTGGGCATTCCGGCTGGCCAGTTCGTGGCTGAGCTCGAACGAAAGTTACGATAAACCGGTAATTCCGAAAAAGCGCGGCTTCATCTGAAAACCATCCTTTCGCGGGTTGCAGTGCAACTTCCCCATGTGCACAACTCTGCTGCCCACACCACAAGGGTGTGGACAGCCGCCCTACGGGCGGTACCAGAGTTGCACACACTCGACGTCTGACGCGCCGGCGTCGCCGGCTTGCCCAATTGGAAGTTTACTAGTCAACCCCCGCGAACAAGTATTTCCGCTCTGTAGTCAGTTGTTGGCGCTCGCCCCAACCGTTGTCAGGCACAGGCAGACCGTCGCCAAACGTCCCTTTTAGCCGGATGAGACCAACACTTCTGGCAAGTATTAGTTAAGTTCTTTCCAAGAAAGGCTTGAAAAAAGATGTTGGTAATGAAAAAACCCGTTCTCATCAGCGAAAACGGGCTTTTACCAACAAAAAAGTGTCTTAGTGTGTTTTAAAATGGAATATCGTCATCCATCTCGTCGAAGCCGCCGCCGGCCGGCGCGCTCGGACGGCTCGCACCGCCACCGCCACCGCCGCTACCGCCACGCGAACCGCCACCCGACGACATCGCGCGACCACCACCGCCGCCGCTACGCTCCGACGGCTCGCCACGGCTATAACCGCCTTCATCGCCGCCACCCATCGACGCGCCGCCGCGGCCGCCGAGCATCTGCATCTGCTCCGCGACGATCTCGGTCGAGTAACGATCGGTGCCGTCCTGCGCCTGCCACTTGCGCGTGCGGATGCGCCCTTCGAGGTACACCGACGAGCCCTTCTTCAGATATTCCGCCACGATTTCCGCGAGGCGGCCGAAGAACGCGACGCGGTGCCACTCGGTGGCTTCCTTCATCTCGCCCGACGCCTTGTCCTTGTAGCGGTCCGTCGTCGCAAGGCGGATGTTCGCCACTGCGTCGCCGCTCGGAAGATAGCGGACTTCCGGATCGGCGCCGAGGTTGCCGACCAGAATGACCTTGTTCACGGATGCCATGAATTTCTCCTGTTGATTCCTGTTGCAGGCGGCGCGGCACTACGCGGTTCGCGTCTCGCGGCCGGCAGGCCCGAGACCAGAAGAGCGCCTCTGCCCGCCGCCGGGTGAGTTCTGGTTGATTCGGGAGGTGCCCCGAGTACGCTGTGTTATGCCTTGCGCGGCGGCTGTTTCATCTTTGCGGCGATTATAAGCCAGCAAAATACCAGCCCGGAGCAGGCGAAGAAAACCGCGCTCTGGCCGTTCACCTTCAGCAGCCAGCCGCCGACCATTCCGCCGAGCGCAAGACCGATCGACTGCGTGGTGTTGTACACGCCAGCCGCGGCTCCCTTGCGGGTACCGGGCGCGAGCTTCGACACCAACGAAGGCTGCGAGGCCTCGAGAATATTGAAGCCGAGAAAGTACACGAACAGGATCGCCGCCACACTCAGAATCGTATGCGGAGCAACGCCCAATAACAACTGGCCGATCAGGATAAGAGCGATCGCCGACAGCAGCACGATCTTCATCTTGCCGCGCTTCTCGGCGGCGATGATCGCCGGCACCATCATCACGAACGACAGCCCCATCACCGGCAGATACACCTTCCAGTGTGAAGCGACCGGCAGCCCGCCCGCTTCGAGAATGCGCGGCACGACGAGGAACAGCGCGGTTTGCGTGGCGTGCAGCACGAGCACGCCGAAATTCAAACGCAGCAACTCGAAGTTGTGCAGCACTTCGGCGAACGGCGCGCGCACATGCACCGGCTTCGGCGCATCGGGCACGACCCATATCACGACGCCGATCGCGAGAATCGAGAACACGCCGACCAGCGTGAAAAGCCCGCTCATGCCGAGCCAGTGGAACACGATCGGCGCGCCGACGATCGCGACCGCGAACGACACGCCGATGCTGCCGCCGACCATCGCCATCGCCTTCGTGCGATGTTCCTCCGAGGTCAGATCGGCGATGAACGCGATTACCGCCGACGACACCGCACCCATCCCCTGAATCACCCGGCCGACGATGATCCACGTCATGTCGTGCGCGGCCGCCGCGACGAAGCTGCCGATCGCGAAGATCAGCAGGCCCGTCGCGATCACCGGCTTGCGGCCGACCTTGTCGGAGATCCAGCCATAGAAGATGTAGAGCATCGACTGCGTGACGCCGTACGCGCCGAGCGCGATGCCGACGAGCAGCACGTTTTCGCCGCCGGGAATGGTCTTCGCGTAGATCGAGAACACCGGCATGATCATGAAGAGACCCAGCATGCGCAGCGCGAAGATGGCGGCAAGCGATACGGTCGCGCGCAATTCGGGCGCGCTCATGCGTGTGGAGATGGCGGACGGATTGGACATCGAAGCGTTGTTTGAATGAACCGGGCGGCGAGCCCGTGGGACAGCCTTGGCCGCCGGCACAATGGAGCGGAACGAACAGGCGGGCGGCCAGCCCCGGCATATCGGCGGGTCCGCGCCGACGAGACGGGCAAAGCCCGTGCCCCATCGTCCCCGCCAACGCACGCCCCTCGCGGCATCTTGTACTCACGGAAAACGGCCCCAGTTACGCCTTTTTCCCGCTGTCAGCACGCCGTAACGGCGGTCTGGAAAAGTCGTTATAGTAGCAGGTTTGGCCTCTTTCCCTTTCCGCAGTTCATGGAATAAATCCGTGGAACAAATCCGTATTCGTGGGGCTCGCACCCACAACCTGAAGAACGTCAATCTCGACCTACCGCGTCACAAGCTCGTCGTTATCACGGGGCTTTCGGGCTCCGGCAAATCGTCGCTGGCGTTCGATACGCTGTATGCGGAAGGCCAGCGGCGCTACGTCGAAAGTCTGTCCGCCTATGCGCGGCAGTTCCTGCAACTGATGGAAAAGCCGGACGTCGACCTGATCGAAGGCTTGTCGCCGGCTATCTCGATCGAACAGAAGGCGACCTCGCACAATCCGCGCTCGACGGTCGGCACCGTCACCGAAATCCACGATTATCTGCGTCTGCTGTTCGCGCGCGTCGGCACGCCCTACTGCCCCGATCACGAGATTCCGCTCGAAGCGCAAAGCGTGTCGCAGATGGTCGACGCGACGCTCGCGCTGCCCGAGGAAACGCGCGTGATGATCCTCGCGCCAGTCGTCAGCGATCGCAAGGGCGAGCACACGGATCTGTTCGAGGACATGCAGGCGCAAGGCTTCGTGCGCTTCCGCGTGCGCTCGGGCGGCGGCACCGCCAACGAAGGCATCGCGAAAATCTACGAAGTCGACTCTCTGCCGAAGCTGAAGAAAAACGACAAGCACACGATCGACGTCGTGATCGATCGTCTGCGCGTGCGCCCCGACGTGAAGCAGCGCCTCGCCGAATCGTTCGAAACGGCGCTGCGTCTCGCCGACGGCCGCGCGATCGCGCTCGAAATGGATACGGACAAGGAGCACCTGTTCAGCTCGAAGTTCGCCTGTCCGATCTGCTCGTATTCGCTGCAGGAACTCGAGCCGCGCCTGTTCTCGTTCAACAACCCGATGGGCGCGTGCCCCGAATGCGACGGCCTCGGCCAGATCACGTTCTTCGATCCGAAGCGGGTGGTCGCGCATCCGTCTCTATCGCTCGCGGCGGGCGCGGTGAAGGGATGGGACCGGCGCAACCAGTTCTACTTCCAGATGCTGCAGAGCCTCGCGGCGTTCTACGACTTCGACATCGACACCGCGTTCGAGGATCTGCCGGAGAAAGTCCGCAAAATCCTTCTGTACGGTTCGGGCAAGCAGGAAATTCCGTTCTCGTACATCAACGAGCGCGGCCGCACGTCGGTGCGCGAGCACGTGTTCGAAGGGATCATCCCGAATCTGGAGCGGCGCTACCGCGAAACCGATTCGTCCGCGGTGCGCGAAGAACTCTCCAAATACCAGAACAACCAGCCATGCCCGGCGTGCGCGGGCACGCGGCTGCGTCGCGAGGCGCGTTTCGTGCGCATCGGCGCGGACGGCGACGCGCGCGGCATCTTCGAGATCAGCGGCTGGCCGTTGCGCGATGCGCTCGGCTACTTCCAGACCCTGCGCCTCGAAGGCTCGAAGCGCGAGATCGCCGACAAGGTCGTCAAGGAAATCGTCGCGCGTCTGATGTTCCTCAACAACGTCGGGCTCGACTACCTGTCGCTCGAACGCAGCGCGGAAACGCTGTCAGGCGGCGAAGCGCAACGCATTCGCCTCGCTTCCCAGATCGGCTCGGGGCTGACCGGCGTGATGTACGTGCTCGACGAACCGTCGATCGGCCTGCATCAGCGCGACAACGACCGGCTGATTTCGACGCTCAAGCATCTGCGCGATCTCGGCAACTCCGTGATCGTCGTCGAGCACGACGAGGACATGATCCGCATGGCCGACTACGTGGTCGACATGGGCCCGGGCGCCGGCGAGCACGGCGGCATGGTGATCGCCGAGGGCACGCCGAAAGAGGTGCAGAAGAACGCGGCGTCGCTGACGGGCCAATACATGTCCGGCGCGCGCACGATCGAATACCCCGACGAGCGCAAGGATCCCGACGAGCGGCGCCTGCGCATCGTCGAAGCGTACGGCAACAATCTGCACAACGTCACGCTCGATCTGCCGGTGGGTCTGCTGACCTGCGTGACCGGCGTGTCCGGCTCGGGCAAGTCGACGCTGATCAACGACACGCTGTATCACGCGGTCGCGCATCATCTGTACGGCTCGGCCACAGAGCCGGCGCCGTACGAGTCGATCGAGGGCCTCGAGCACTTCGACAAGGTGATCAACGTCGACCAGTCGCCGATCGGCCGCACGCCGCGCTCGAATCCGGCCACCTACACGGGCCTTTTCACGCCGATCCGCGAGCTGTTCGCGGGCGTGCCGGCCGCCAAGGAGCGCGGCTACGATCCGGGCCGCTTCTCGTTCAACGTGAAGGGCGGGCGCTGCGAATCGTGCCAGGGCGACGGCGTGCTGAAGGTCGAAATGCACTTCCTGCCCGACGTGTACGTGCCGTGTGACGTGTGCCACGGCAAGCGCTACAACCGCGAAACGCTCGATATCCAGTACAAAGGCAGCAACATCAGCGAAGTGCTCGACATGACGGTCGAGCACGCATACGAGTTCTTCAAGGCCGTGCCGGTCGTCGCGCGCAAGCTGAAAACCCTGCTGGACGTGGGTCTCGGCTATATTCGCCTGGGTCAGTCGGCCACCACGCTGTCGGGCGGCGAGGCGCAGCGTGTGAAACTGTCGCTGGAACTGAGCAAGCGTGATACCGGTCGCACGCTATACATCCTTGACGAACCGACCACCGGCCTGCACTTTCACGATATCGCGCTGTTGCTGGAAGTCATACACCGGTTACGTGACCAGGGTAATACCGTCGTGATCATCGAACATAATCTCGATGTAATCAAAACTGCGGACTGGGTCATCGATCTCGGCCCCGAAGGCGGCGCCGGCGGCGGGCAAATCGTCGCCCAGGGCACGCCCGAGCAGGTCGCGAAGTCGAAGGCCAGTTTTACCGGCAAATATCTGGCGCCGCTGCTCAAGCGCGCCGCCACCACAAAGTAACGCTGCACTACCGAGGTTGGAGACGGGATAAGCCATGACCAAGCGTAATCAGGCGCGCGAAGAAGATCGGGTGCAGGACCTGCGCCCGCGCCCGGTCAGGCTGACCAGCGACATGAGTCTGCCGAAGCTGTCGGCGGTCGAGATCGGCAGCTACGTGGTGATGCTGTTCGGCATGTGGGCGGTGATCGAACTGAAGTTGCTCGGCGCGCTGCTCGCCGGGCTGCTGGTGTTTCAGCTCGTGCATACGATCGCGCCGCGCATCGAGCGCCACATGTCGAGCAAGCGGGCGCGCTGGCTCGCGGTGGTGATCCTGTCGACGGTGATCGTCGGCGCGCTGACGGGACTCACGCTCGGCATCATCTCGCATTTCGAGAACGACGTGCCGAGCGTGCAGGCGCTGCTCGATCAGGCCATGCAACTGGTCGACCAGGCGCGCGGCAGGATTCCCCAATTCGTCGCGAACTATCTGCCGGTCGACACCGAGCAGATGAAGACGAAGGCCGCGGAACTGATGCACACGCACGCGAACATGCTGCAGCAAAGCGGCGCGACCATGGCGCGCGCGTTCACCCACGTGCTGCTCGGCATGATCATCGGCGCGATCATCGCGGTCGGCGCGCAGAAGCATATCCAGCGGCTGCCGCTGTCCACCGCGTTCGTCACGCGCGTCACGCGTTTTGCCGACGCGTTTCGCCGCATCGTGTTCGCGCAGGTGAAGATCTCCGCGCTTAACACGGTGTTCACCGCGATCTTCCTGCTCGTGATCCTGCCGGTTTTCCATGACCGGCTGCCGCTGTCGAAGACGCTCGTGCTCGTCACGTTCATCGTGGGTCTGCTGCCGGTGATCGGCAATCTGATCTCGAACACGATCATCGTCGCGGTCGCGCTGTCGGTGAGTTTTCCGGCGGCGATCATGTCACTTGTGTTCCTGATCCTGATTCACAAGCTCGAGTACTTCCTGAACGCGCGGATCGTCGGCGGGCAGATCGAGGCGCGCGCATGGGAGCTGCTGATCGCGATGCTGGTGATGGAAGCGGCGTTCGGTCTCGCCGGGGTCATCGCGGCGCCGATTTTTTATGCGTACATCAAGCGGGAGCTGATTTATTTGCGGTTGGTGTGAGTTGGGCCGAATCGAGTAGCAAAAGTCAGCACTCACTAGCGCTCTGCAGCACACGCGGCAGTCCACGCAGGCGACGAACGCGCAAGCGGCACTTCGGTGCCGCTTTTTATTGCTTCCCGCGACCTTTCATCGTCGCCTCTTGCTGACAGAAAACTTGCAGCCGACCGCGCCAACCCCTAAGATGCGAACAATTCCTATTTACATCCAGTCCGCACCGTGACGTTTCACCTGATCTACCAACCGCGTCTCCGCCCAGGTCCCTGTTGCGCGTTGCCGGCTCGCGCATGAGACGCCAGCTTGTCCGCCTGCACCGCTGGTTCGGCGTCGCGACCGCGCTGTTTCTGTTCGTCGCGGGCCTTACGGGCGCGATCATCGCGTGGGACCACGAGCTCGATGCCGCGCTGAACCCGCCGTTTTACCAGGCTCGCACGGCCGGGCCGACGCTGTCCGGCCTCGAACTGGCGAATCGCGTCGAAGCTGCCGATCCGCGTCTTCGGGTGACCTATCTGCCGCTCGCGGTCGAACCGGGCCACACGCTGCAGATGATGGTGCTGCCGCGCACCGATCCGGCGACGAAGCAACCCTATCCGCTCGATTTCAATCAGATCGCCGTCGATCCCGTCACCGGCGAAGTCCAGGGACGTCGCGAGTGGGGCGCCGTTTCGGTCGCGCGACTCAACCTGATTCCGTTCATCTACAAGCTGCACTACACGCTGCAGCTGCCGTTTACCGGCGGTGTCGACCTTGGCACCTGGCTGATGGGGATCGTCGGCATCGTGTGGCTCTTTGACAGCGTGATTGCGCTGTGCCTGTCGTTTCCGAGCCTGAAGGCCTGGCGCAAGTCGTTCACATTCCGCCTGAAACGCGGCGGCTATGCGTTCACGTTCGATCTGCACCGCTCCGGCGGCGTATGGATCTGGGGCCTGCTGGCGATCGTCGCGCTGACGTCGATTTCGATGAATCTGTCGTCCCAGGTGGTGCGGCCGATCGTGTCACGACTGTCGACGCTGACACCCGATCCGTTCAGCAACCCCGAAATCCTGCGCGCGCCGCAACCCGGCGATCAGGTGCTGAGCCGCGAGCGCATCGTCGAACTCGCCGGGCAGGCCGGCAAGGAAATGCATATCGCCGCGCCGCCGGGCGGGCTCTACTACGCCGAATTCATGCACGCGTATGGCGTCGGCTTCTACACGTCCGGCAACGACCACGGCGACACCGGCCTCGGCAACCCGTGGATGTATTGGGACGCCGCCACCGGCAAGCGGCTCGCCGCGCGGATTCCCGGCCAAGGCACGGCCGGCGACATCTTCCTGCAGGTGCAGTTTCCGCTGCACTCGGGGCGCATCCTCGGTCTCGGGGGCCGGATTCTGATCAGCGCGGTGGGGGTGGCGGTGGCCGTGCTGAGCGTCACGGGCCTGCTGATCTGGCTGAAGAAGCTGAACGCGCGGCGTCGTTCCGCGCAAAACGCGAATCTCGCGAGAAGCACGGGCGGTGCGGCAGCGCGTTCGTAACACGAGCAGGTAAAGGGCCGCGCCGACCTCGACCGGCGCAGTGTCACTGGCGCGGCTCCTAGCGGAACACCACCGTCTTGCTGCCGTTCAGCACGACGCGATGCTCCACGTGCCACTTCACCGCGCGCGCGAGCGTCACACACTCGACGTCGCGGCCGATCGCCGTCAGTTGTTCCGGCGTCATGCTGTGGTCCACGCGCTCGACTTCCTGCTCGATGATCGGGCCTTCGTCGAGATCGGTCGTCACATAGTGGGCGGTTGCCCCGATCAGCTTCACGCCGCGGTCGAACGCCTGGTAGTACGGCTTCGCCCCCTTGAAGCTCGGCAGGAACGAGTGGTGGATGTTGATCGCGCGGCCGGCGAGCGCCTCGCACAGACTCGGCGACAGGATCTGCATGTAGCGCGCGAGCACCACGAGGTCGGCCTGATGCTCGTTGATCACTTCGAGCACGCGCGCTTCCTGCGTCGTTTTCGCTTCGGGCGTGCCGCCGAGCAGCGGGAAATGATGGAACGGGATGTCGTAGCTCGCGGCGAGCTGGTAGAACTCCTTGTGGTTCGAGATGATCGCCGGGATGTCGATGTTCAACTGACCGGTGCGGTAGCGGAACAGCAGATCGTTCAGGCAGTGGCCGATCTTCGACACCATGATCACGACGCGCGGCTTCACGTTCGCGTCGTGCAATTCCCAGCTCATGCCGAACTGCTCGGCGAGTGTCACGAACGACGCGCGCAGCGCGTCAAGCCCCGGATCGCCGCCCACCTGCTGAAAATGCACGCGCATGAAGAACTCGCCGGTGCGGCTGTCGCCGAACTGCGCGGAGTCGAGAATATTGCTGCCCCGCTCGAACAGAAAGCCCGACACGGCGTGAACGATGCCGGGCCGATCGGCGCACGACAGTTTGAGGATAAAGCTGTGATCGGTCGACATGACCTCGGTGACTCCCTTCTTCAATGCGTGGTTTGTTTCAGTGGGTACTGGCTGCACGGGTTGAGCTTGACTGATGAGCCTGAGCTAGGCCAGCGCCGGCGGCGTGAACAGCGCGTCGATGCCCTCGCACGCGTCCTCGTCGATCCAGCGGCGGCGCAGCAGGCAATCGAGCGTCGCGAGGCTGGCATCGACGGTCAGCGCGCCTTCCTCGATCCAGCGCGCGACTTCGTCGATGCGCGCGAGCCGGTGTTCGCCCACTTCGCCGTCCTGGTTGCGCGGCGCGAAGTCGGCGGGCAGCGCGAGGTCGTAGATGAAGATCTGCTCGGCCTGCGTGCCTTCCGGCAGCGATTGCAATACATGCGCTGTGCGGCCCGCGACCGCGCTCGCCGCGATCTCCGCCGGAATGCCCGCCTCTTCCCAGCACTCCTTGACGATCGTCTCGGCGATGCCGAAACCCCAGCCGATCCCGCCTGCCACGACGTTGTCGAGCATGCCGGGGTCGGTCGCCTTGGTGTCGCTGCGGCGCGCGATCCACAATTGCGGCGCGCCACGGGGCGCTCCGCCAAAGGGCGCCCCGCCAAAGGGCGCCCCGCCAAAGGGCGCTCCGCCATCCGCATATTCTACGACGCCGTTCAGATGCACCGCGTAGGTCATCGTGCCGAAGAAGCGCGACGCCGCGCGCTCGATATACGCGAGCGGCGGCGCGTCGAACGCATTGCGGATCGCGTATGTCTCGTTGCGCCAGCCGGGGATGCGACCATCGGCGGCGAGCGCGCCGATCACGGAAGCGAGCGCCGCGCTGCGCAGATCGACGGTATCGAACGTGGCGGAGAGCGTCACGCCGTCGTTCGCCATCCCGAAAACGTCGGGCCAGCGCGCGAGCAGCGGCACGTCGCGCTCGCGAATCCACCCGACCGGTTCGGCGCCGATCAGAAACGGCCGATGCGCGTTCGCGTCGAAGCGGCGCGCGGCGGTGATGCAAGGCAAAGTCATCGGAATACTCCAAACTGTCCGCCGTCGTGGCGAACCGGGGCAAAGCAGGAGCGGGCGGATTGCATGACGAGTGTCAGTCGCGCAAGGCGACGCGAATCCCGATCGCGATGAACGTCGCGCCGGCCACGCGATCGAGCAACAGGCCCACGCGCGGCCGCCGTCTGAGCCAGCCGCCGATGATCCCCGCGCACACGCCGAATAGCGAAAACACCACGACGGTCTGCAGCATGAACAGCGCGCCGAGCTCCAGCATCTGCACGGTGACGCTCTGCGCGCCGTCCGGCTGCACGAACTGCGGCAGAAAGACAACGAAGAACAGCGTGACCTTCGGATTCATCAGATTGCCGAGCACGCTCTGGCGAAACACCGTCGAAAGCGGCTGCGGCGCACGCTCGTGCGCGGTCGCGAGGCCCTGGCTGCGCAGCGCCTTGATGCCGATCCACACCAGATACGCGGCGCCGGCGAGCTTGATCGCTTCGAACGCGAGCGGCGACGAGCGCAGCAGCGCCGCGACGCCGAGCGCCGCGAGTGTCGTATGAAACGTGATGCCGGCGGCAAAGCCGAGCGCGGCGACCAGGCCGGCCGCGCGGCCCTGCGAGATGCCGCGCGCGAGCACCTGCAGATTGTCCGGGCCGGGCGCCACGGTGATCGCGATCGAGGTGGCAAGAAACAGCAGGAAATTGGGCATCGTGGTGGCCTTCTGGTTGGGCGACTGGTGAACCCTGATGGGTGAGCCATATCGTTGAGCCCGGTTGGTTTTGCTCGGCCAACGGGGCTTGTGCGGCTCGTGCGAATTTAGCCGCTGGTACGTCGGGAAACGCTACCGCGCGTCACGGCACGCGCCGTGACTACCTACCCCGGTTCAATGACCGTCGAAACTCGTCACGGTATAGAGCGCAAGACCGCCTTCGCCCAGCAGCTTCGAGCCGCCCAGCTCCGGCAGATCGACGATCGCAGCGCCTTCCACGACGACTGCGCCGAGCCGCTCGAGCAGCAGTTTGCCGGCCATCATCGTGCCGCCGGTCGCGATCAGATCGTCGATGATCACGACGCGGTCGCCCGGCTCGCACGCATCCTCGTGAATCTCGACGGTCGCGGTACCGTATTCCAGTTCATACGATTGCGAGATCCGCTTGTACGGCAGCTTGCCCGCCTTGCGAATCGGGATGAAGCCAATGCTCAACTCATGGGCGACGATCGGCCCGATGATGAAGCCGCGCGCATCGAGCCCGGCAATGTACTCGAGCTTCGCGTCGATATAGCGCTGCACGAACAGATCGATCAGCACACGCAGCGACTTCGGCTCGCGCAGCAGCGGCGTGATGTCGCGGAACTGCACGCCCGGCTGCGGCCAGTCGGGCACCGTGCGAATGTGACTTCTGATGTAGTCGGCCGCATCGAGCGGCGCGCTCGCGAGCGCCTTGGACATGATGTCTCCGGATGGACCTCGACAGGTCCGGTGAAAAGCTTGAATCAGGGTCGCCCGGCAGAACAGGCCCGGCTCGCGGGTTCAGGCCGCGGCCGCGCGGCGATGCTTCGACAGCCGCTCCTCGGCTTGCGCCAGTTGTTCGGGCAGACCGCGCAGCACCACGATGTCGCTCGCGCGCAGTTTCGTCGACGGGTCCGGTTCGACGCCGCGGATGCCGTGCCGGCGGATCGCGGTCACCTCGACACCGAGTTCGTACAGGCCCACCTCGGCGAGCGTACGGCCCACCGCGTCGGCGCTCTCGTCGACCGGCACCGATTGTAGCCGCACCTGCTCGTGGCCGTCGTCGTCGTCGATGTCGTCGGCGCCGTGGAAATAGCCGCGCAACAGCGAATAGCGTTCGTCACGCATCTCCTCGACGCGCCGCACCACGCGCCGCATCGGCACACCCATCACGACGAGCGTATGCGACGCGAGCATCAGGCTGCCCTCGACGATCTCCGGAATCACCTCCGTCGCGCCGGCGGCGAGCAGTTTCTCCAGATCGGCATCGTCGACGGTGCGCACGATGACCGGCAGCGTCGGCTCCATCTCGTGAATGTTGTGCAGCACGCGCAGTGCCGACGGTGTGTTCGCGTAGGTGATTGCGATCGCGGCCGCGCGATGCAGGCCGGCGGCCAGCAGCGACTCGCGCCGCCCCGCGTCGCCGAACACGACCGATTCGCCGGCTGCCGCGGCCGCCGCGACACGGTCGGGATCGAGGTCGAGCGCGACGTACGAGAGCCCTTCATGCTCGAGCATGCGTGCGAGGTTCTGCCCGGCGCGGCCATAGCCGCAGATGATTACGTGGCCGCTCTGCTTCAGGCTTTGCGTGGCGATGCGCGTCATCTGCAACGACTGCATCATCCATTCGGTCGACGACAGCCGCAGCACGACACGATCCGCGTTCTGGATCATGAACGGCGCGGCGAGCATCGACAGCAGCATCGCGGCGAGAATCACCTGCAACAGCGTCGCGTCGACGAGATGCCGGTCGAGGATCAGGTTCAGCAGCACGAAGCCGAACTCGCCCGCCTGCGCGAGACCGATGCCGGTGCGCATCGCGACGCCCGGCGTCGCGCCAAACAGCCGTGCAAGGCCGGTAATCATGACCATCTTCAGCAGTACCGGGCCGAGGAAAAAGGCCAGCACGACGAGCGGATGCTCCCAGATCACGCGCGGATTGAGCAGCATGCCGGTGGTCACGAAGAAGAGCCCGAGCAGCACGTCGCGAAACGGCTTGATGTCCTCTTCGACCTGATGCCGATACGGCGTCTCGGCGATCAGCATGCCGGCGATGAACGCGCCGAGTGCGAGCGACAGCCCGAATTTGTCGGTGATGAACGCGGCGCCGAGCGTCACCAGCAGCAGATTGAGGACGAACAGCTCCTGCGAGCGGCGCCGCGCGACCACGTTGAACCAGCGCGTCATGAAGCGCTGCCCGACGATCAGCAGTAGCGCGAGGGCCACGACGATCTTGATCGCCGCGACGCCGAGCGCGCTGACCAGATTCTCGGAGCGGCCGCCGAGCGCCGAAATGATGATCAACAGCGGCACCACGGCGAGATCCTGAAACAGCAGCACGCCGAAGATATTGCGGCCGTGCTCGGTTTCGATTTCGAGCCGTTCCGCGAGCATCTTGCTGACGATTGCCGTCGACGACATCGCCAGCGCGCCGCCCAGCGCGACGCTCGCCTGCCACGTGATATGCACCCAACGCTCGAGCAGGAAGCCGAGCGACACGGCCACCGCGACCGTGCCGATCACCTGCAGCAAGCCGAGTCCGAATACGAGCCGGCGCATCGTGCGCAGCTTGGCTAACGAAAACTCGAGCCCGATCGAGAACATCAGGAACACGACGCCGAATTCCGCGAGATTCTGCGCCCCCGCCGAATCGGGAATCAGCCCGAACGCATGCGGCCCGACGACGATGCCGACCGTCAGGTAGCCGAGCATCGGCGGCAGATTCAGGAAGCGAAAGATCACCACGCCCGCCACCGATGCCAGCAGCAGAAACAGCGTCATTTCGAGCGGGGAAATCATCGGCAAAAACGCATCGGTGAAGCGTCCTCGTTCGTCAGCGGAACCGCGCACGAGAACGCCGTGCGACATGATTGATTGGACCGGCAAAAAAGCTGCAAAAAGACGGCAAAGCAGCTGAAAAAGGGATTGTCGACAGGCCGATGCAGACAGCGGCTCGGCACAGCAGGCCCGGCGCGGCGAACAGGCGCCTTTGCTATACTCCGCGAATGATAGCGAAAATCAATGGCGACAGGGCACTCACGCTTGCTCGCGACGTACTCGACATCGAAGCGGACGCCGTGCGCGCGCTTCGCGACCAGCTCGACGGCAGTTTCGTCGGCGCGGTCGATTTCATCCTGGGTTGCCGTGGACGCGTGGTCGTCTCCGGCATCGGTAAATCCGGCCACGTGGCCCGCAAGCTCGCGGCCACGCTGGCAAGCACCGGCACTCCCGCGTTCTTCGTGCATCCGGCGGAAGCAAGCCACGGCGACCTCGGCATGGTCACCGCCGACGACGTATTTGTCGCGCTGTCCAATTCGGGCGAAACCGAGGAGCTGATGGCGATCCTGCCGCTCATCAAGCGGATCGGCGCGAAGCTGATCGCGATGACGGGCCGCCCAGGTTCCAGCCTCGCGCAACTCGCGGACGTGCATCTGAATTCCGGCGTCGCGAAGGAAGCCTGTCCGATGAATCTCGCGCCCACCGCCAGCACCACCGCCGCGCTCGCGCTCGGCGATGCGCTCGCGGTCGCGGTGCTCGACGCGCGCGGCTTCGGCCGCGACGACTTCGCGCGCTCGCATCCGGGCGGCGCGCTCGGCCGACGCCTGCTCACCTACGTGCGCGACGTCATGCGCACCGGCGACCAGTTGCCGCAGGTCACCCCCGAGGCAACCGTCAGCGATGCCCTCTTCCAACTGACCGCGAAGCGCATGGGCATGACCTCGGTCGTCGACCGCGAGGGCCGTGTGACGGGCATCTTCACCGATGGCGACCTGCGCCGCGTGCTCGAACGCGACGGCGATTTCCGCCAGTTGCCGATCGCCTCGGTGATGACCGCGGGCCCGCGCACGATCGGGCCGGATCATCTCGCGGTCGAAGCCGTGGAACTGATGGAGCGCTATCGTATCAATCAGATGCTGGTCGTCGACGAAACGGGCAAGCTGATCGGCGCGCTCAACATGCACGACCTGTTTTCGAAGAAGGTGATCTGATGGCCGTTGCTCCCCCTACCGCTACCGAACGCGCAAGCCGCGTGAAGCTGATGATTTTCGACGTCGACGGCGTACTGACCGACGGCGGCCTGCTGTTCACGGCGGAAGGCGACACGATGAAAGGCTTCAACTCGATGGACGGCCACGGCATGAAGCTGCTGCGCCAGGCCGGCATCGAAACGGCGCTCATCACCGGGCGCAAGTCCGGCATCGTGGCCGCGCGGGCGAAAGAAATGAACATCGCGCACGTCTACCAGGGCGTGCAGGACAAGCCACAGGCGTTCGCCGACCTGCTGCGGCAAACCGGCCTCACCGCCGAGGACTGCGGCTACATGGGCGACGACTGGGTCGATCTCGCGGTGATGCTGCGCGTCGGCTTCGCGGCCGCGCCGGCCAATTCGCATCCCGAAGTGATCGCGCGCGCCCACTGGGTCAGCGAGTCGCGCGGCGGTTACGGCGCGGCGCGCGAAGTGTGCGACACGCTGCTGCGTGCCCAGCACAAATATGAAGCACTGCTCGCGGCGGCGTGCAGCGGCGAGCAACGGGGCCTCGTGGGATGAACCAGTTTCGCCTGACTTCGCTGATCCCGCTCATCGCGATGGCGGCGCTCGCCGGCATCACGTGGTGGCTGCTGCAAGCCACGTTGCCGCGCAAGACCGACGACGAGGTGCGCCCGAAGGAACACACGCCGGACTACTTCGCCGATAACTTTTCGGTGTCCGAGCTCGACCAGTCGGGAGCGACGCAGTACCGGCTGACCGCGCAGTCGCTGGTCCATTACGAGGACGACGAAATGAGCGACCTCGTCAAGCCGGCGATGCGTGCGTTCCAGCCCGGCAAGCCGATCGTCACCGCGACCGGCGACACGGGCACGGTCAACGCGGATGCGTCGATCGTCAATCTGTACCAGAACGCGCGCATCCTGCGCGCGCCTGGCGGCGGCGATCCGCAAATGCAGGCCGATTCCGAGCATTTCAGGGTCCTCGTCAACGACGATGTGATCGAGACTGAAAAGCCAGTTAAACTTCAGCGCGGCATGTCCGTGATGACTGCCAGCGGCATGAAATACAACAATGTCACCCGGTTTATGCAACTGTTCGGCAATGTAAGAGGCGCAATCGCCGCGTCCGATTCCGGCCACTAAGCCAACGCATACCGGGTAATCCATTCCAGGCGTGACTGCATGAACGAATCGCACCCCCGTTTTGATACCGGCCGTTCGCGCGCGCTGTCCGCGTGCCGCGCCGCACTCGCTGCGCTCGTCGTCGCGCTGCCGCTCGTCGGCTTCGCGCCGCTTGCGCACGCGGACCGCGCCGACAAAGACAAGCCGCTGAACATCGAAGCGGACAACATGACTTACGACGACCTGCGGCAGGTCAGCATCTTCACCGGCCACGTGGTGGCCACCAAAGGGACGATCCTGATCAAGGCCGATCGCGTCGAAGTGTCGCAAGACCCGCAGGGCTACCAATTCGCGACCGGCACCTCGAGCGGCGCCAATCTGTCGTATTTCCGCCAGAAGCGCGAAGGGCTCGACGAATACATCGAGGGTACGGCCGTCCGTATCGACTACGACGGCAAGCAGGATCTGACCACGCTGACCACCAACGCGACGGTGCGCCGCCTGCAGAGCATGACGACGCTGCTCGACCAGGTGCACGGCAGCGTGATCACCTACGACGGCCAGAACGACTTCTACACCGCCAAGGCAGGCAAGGACGTCGCCGGTCCGGGCAACCCGACCGGCCGCGTGCGCGCGATGCTGTCGCCGCGCAACGCCGGCGCCGCGCCGCTGACCGGCGCATCGGCCACGCTCACGCCGTCCAACTCGATCCAGGGAGCGCCGAACCAGTGAGCACCATGAGCAGCACCATCGCGCCCCTCCCCCATCGGAAGCCGGCCGGCACCAGCAGTTCGCTGGTCGTGCGCAATCTGAAGAAGCGCTATGGCTCGCGCACGGTCGTCAAGGACGTGTCGCTCGACGTGAAGAGCGGCGAAGTGGTCGGCCTGCTCGGCCCGAACGGCGCCGGCAAGACCACGTCGTTCTACATGATCGTCGGCCTCGTGCCGCTCGACGCCGGCGAAATCGATCTGGACGGCAAGTCGATCAGCCTGCTGCCCATTCACAAACGCGCATCGCTCGGTCTGTCATATCTGCCGCAGGAAGCGTCGGTGTTCCGAAAGTTGAGCGTCGAGCAGAATATTCGCGCGGTGCTGGAATTGCAGCACGACGAAAACGGCAAGCGCCTCGGCAAAGACGTGATCACGTCACGCGCCGAAGCGCTGCTCGACGAGCTTCAGATCGCGCATCTGCGTGAAAATCCGGCGCTGTCGCTGTCGGGCGGCGAGCGTCGTCGGGTTGAAATTGCGCGCGCGCTGGCAACCAATCCGAGCTTCATTCTGCTCGACGAACCGTTCGCCGGCGTCGACCCGATCGCGGTGCTGGAAATCCAGAAAATCGTCAAGTTCTTGAAGCAGCGCAATATCGGCGTCCTGATCACCGACCACAACGTGCGCGAAACGCTAGGTATCTGCGATCACGCGTACATCATCAGCGACGGCAGCGTGCTGGCCGCCGGCGCGCCTAGCGACATCATCGAAAACGAAAGCGTGCGGCGCGTCTATCTGGGCGAGCACTTTCGCATGTAAGCACACACGGCGTCCCCGGCCACGCAAGCGCGCGCGGCCGGCCGCGGCGCCATTTTTTTGCGGCACCCGCACATTCGTTGTCTGGCGGCGCAGGGTGGCGCCGCGCGGCGCGCCAAATTGGGTGTACCCAAAAATTGCGAGTGCCGCAAGGTATCGCGGTCGTGGCAAACTCTCTACAATGAAACTCAACTTGCCATGAAAGCCAGCCTCCAACTCCGCCTATCGCAGCATCTTGCGCTGACGCCGCAACTGCAACAGTCCATCCGGCTGCTTCAGTTGTCGACGCTCGAACTGCAGCAGGAAGTCGCCATGGCGATCTCGCAGAATCCTCTCCTCGAAAACGAAGACGAGTGGATCGCGAGCCCGTTGCGGGTGGCAGCCGACGGTTCCGTGATCGCCCAGACACCGGGCTCCTCGGCGCCGGCCGATCCGATGGCCGGCAACGGTTCGGCATCGTCCGAGGGCAGCGGCGAGCGAGCCGAAAGCGGCGATCCGCAGGGTGTCGACGAATACAATGGCCTTTCGGGCGACGGCGGCGGCGATACCTCGCAGTGGAACCTGGACGACTACGGCCGCTCCGGCAATGCGTCGGACGACGACGACCTGCCCCCGCTGCAAATCCACGAATCGAGCACGTCGCTGCGCGACCACCTGATGGCGCAACTACGTGTGACCCAGGCGAGCCAGCGCGACCGCGCGCTCATCACGTTCCTGATCGAATCGCTGGACGACGACGGCTATCTCGCCGCCACGCTCGAAGAAGTGCTGGCCGACCTGCCCGAAGAACTCGAAGTCGACGTCGACGAACTGAACGCCGCGCTTGCGCTGCTGCATAGCTTCGACCCATCTGGTGTCGGCGCGCGCTCCGCGTCCGAATGTCTGAAGCTGCAGTTGCTGCGGCTCGAGCCATCGCCCACGCGCACGCTTGCGCTAGACATTGTCGGCCATTACCTGGAGTTGCTCGCCGCGCGCGATTTCACGCGGCTGCGCAAGCACCTTAAGGCCAGCGACGACGATCTGCGCGACGCACATGTGCTGATCCGCTCGCTCGAACCATTTCCGGGCGCCGCCTACGGCAAGGCCGAGGCGGACTACGTGGTGCCCGACATCATGGTGCGCAAAACGGCACAGGGTTGGCAGGTGGAGCTGAATCCCGAGGTAGTGCCAAAGCTGCGGATTAACCATCTGTACGCGAATATTCTGCGCAACAACCGCGGCGATCCGGGGAGCGGTTCGTTGCGCCAGCAACTGCAGGAAGCACGCTGGCTGATCAAAAATATCCAACAGCGTTTCGAGACGATCCTGCGAGTTGCACAGGCAATTGTCGAGCGTCAAAAGAGCTTTTTTGTGCACGGCGAAATTGCCATGCGCCCCTTGGTTTTGCGGGAAATAGCTGATACGCTGGGCCTACACGAGTCGACTGTCTCGCGTGTGACAACCGGTAAATACATGCTGACCCCATTCGGGACGCTGGAATTCAAGTACTTTTTCGGCTCACACGTTTCGACGGACACCGGCGGCGCGGCCTCCTCCACGGCCATTCGCGCGCTGATCAAACAACTGATAGGAGCGGAAAACCCGAAATCGCCACTTTCAGACAGTCGCATAGCCGAACTGCTGGCGGAACAGGGCTTCGTGGTCGCACGGCGCACCGTTGCGAAATACCGCGAGGCGCTCAAAATCCCGGCAGTCAACCTGCGCAAGTCTCTGTAGCCCGCCGCGTTTTGCAGCGGGCATTTCCGGCCGCTCCGCACCTGGCGGACAGGCCGGCCGCTGCGACCTGCCAGATGTCCGTCACCGGGGGGCGACACAGGCAAGCCGTCAGATCGACCGGACCTTTGTCATTGTGCGGACCAAGCGGCCATTAGCTTGGAGAAGCACTATGAATCTCAAGATCAGTGGACACCACCTCGAAGTAACGCCTGCGTTGCGCGAATACGTGATCACCAAACTGGACAGGGTGCTAAGACATTTTGATCAGGTCATCGACGGCAGTGTGGTCCTCTCGGTCGACAACCATAAGGAAAAGGAAAAGCGTCAAAAGGTGGAAATCAACCTCCATCTAAAGGGTAAGGATATCTTCGTCGAGAGTTGTGACAGTGATTTGTACGCTGCGATCGATCTGATGATCGACAAGCTCGACAGGCAGGTGATACGCCACAAGGATCGTCTGCAAGGCCATCAGCATGAAGCGATCAAGTATCAGCCGGCGCCGCAATTGGACGTGCCGCCGCAATAGGAGAAATTAGAGGGAATTCCTCATTTCCCTTGAACTCGTCGAGCCGCCCGCGACCGGGCGGTTTTTCGCTTCAGGGCCCGGTTCCCGCTCACCGCCGGTGCGTCTCGCCGAGGCCGACCCCAACCATTCCCGCAGACGTTTGCGCAGCGCGACATGTGCCGCAGCGCAAGCGCTGAAAAACCTGACACGCATAGATGGCGCGCCGCACCATCGGCCGTCACCCTGTTCTATAATGTTCCGGTTACCATCGGGGTCAAGCCAGCTCTGACGAAGTACGGCCGATCGAAATCTAACGCTTTCGCGATCGACTCTGACCGTCCGTCTTCGCCAGCATCGAACGAATGGAACGTCACTCAACCGCCCCGGTGGGGAGAACTCAGGCCACGTTTTCGCCTGTCAACATGAATCGTTTAGCCAAATTTCTTCCCCTCGAGAACGTCGTCATCGGACTATCGGTCACCAGCAAGAAACGCGTGTTCGAGCAAGCGGGCCTGATCTTCGAGAACCAGAACGGCATCGCCCGCAGTACCGTCACAGACAATCTTTTTGCGCGAGAACGACTCGGCTCGACCGGGCTCGGCGAAGGCGTCGCGATTCCGCATGGGCGGATCAAGGGTCTCAAGCAGCCGCTCGCCGCATTCGTCAGACTCGCCGAACCCATCCCCTTCGAAGCGCCGGACGGCCAGCCGGTCTCGCTGCTGATCTTCCTGCTCGTCCCCGAACAGGCCACTCAGCAGCACCTCGAAATTCTTTCCGAGATTGCGCAATTGCTGTCCGATCGCGACGCCCGCGAGCGACTGCACACTGAAGAAGAACGCGAGTCGTTGCATCGCCTGCTTACTCAGTGGCAACCTTGATGCAACGGCGGCGGTAGTTCATGCACGCACACACACGCAGGTAAGGCCCGGCAAGCGGCTCACACTGGAGTCACTGACTCATGGATACGTCCAGCATCAACGCCCAGAGCATTTTCGACGACAACGCCGCCATGCTGAAGCTCAGCTGGCTCACGGGGCATGAAGGCTGGGAGCGCGGCTTTTCTTCGGAATCGGTCGCCAATGCCACGTCGAGCGCCGACCTCGTCGGCCACCTGAATCTGATCCACCCCAACCGGATCCAGGTGCTCGGCGACGCTGAAATCGACTACTACAAACGTCAGACCGACGAAGACCGCTCGCGCCACATGGCCGAGTTGATCGCGCTGGAGCCGCCGTTTCTCGTCGTCGCGGGCGGAGTCGCGGCGCCGCCTGAGCTGGTGCTGCGCTGCACGCGCTCGTCGACGCCGCTGTTCACGACGCCGACCTCGGCGGCTGCGGTGATCGATAGTCTGCGCCTTTACATGTCGCGCATTCTCGCGCCGCGCGCGACGTTGCACGGCGTGTTTCTCGACATCCTCGGCATGGGCGTATTGCTGACCGGCGACTCGGGCCTCGGCAAGAGCGAGCTCGGCCTCGAACTGATCAGCCGAGGCCACGGTCTCGTCGCCGACGACGCTGTCGACTTCGTGCGCCTCGGCCCGGACTTCGTCGAAGGACGCTGTCCGCCGCTGCTGCAGAACCTGCTCGAAGTTCGCGGCCTCGGTCTGCTCGACATCAAGACGATCTTCGGCGAAACGGCGGTGCGCCGCAAAATGAAACTGAAGCTGATCGTGCAACTGGTGCGCCGCCCCGACGGCGAATTCCAGCGGCTGCCGCTGGAAAGCCAGACCGTCGACGTGCTCGGCCTACCGATCAGCAAGGTGACGATCCAGGTGGCCGCCGGCCGCAACCTCGCGGTGCTGGTCGAAGCGGCCGTGCGCAACACGATTCTGCAGCTACGCGGTATCGACACGCTGCGCGATTTCATGGATCGGCAACGTCTCGCCATGCAGGATCCCGATAGCCAGTTTCCCGGCAAGCTGATCTGAAGCCCGACGCAGCGCCATGAAGCGCCCGCAGAAGGCAGGCCGCGGGCACGCGCATGGAGGCCAGATGCTATGATGAAATCTACGCTTTCGACGACTCCATGCGCATAATCCTGATCACCGGTATCTCCGGCTCCGGCAAATCGGTTGCCCTGAACGCGCTCGAAGACGCGGGTTATTACTGCGTCGATAATCTGCCGCCGCGTTTCCTGCAGCAACTCGCCACCTACCTCGCTGCGGACGGCCAGGATCGTCTCGCGGTCGCGATCGACGCGCGCTCCGGTTCGTCGCTCGACGAAATGCCCGCGATGATCCGCGACCTCAAGCGCTCGCACGACGTGCGCGTGCTGTTCCTGAGCGCGAGCACGCAGTCGCTGATTCAACGCTTTTCCGAAACGCGTCGCCGCCATCCGCTGTCCGGCTCGCCTGCACACGACGCGGACGTTGGCCTGCTCACGTCGCTCGCTGAAGCGATCGAACGCGAGCGCGAACTGGTCGCGGGACTTGCCGAATTCGGCCATCAGATCGACACGAGCAATCTGCGCGCGAACGTGCTGCGCGCATGGGTCAAGCGCTTCATCGAACAGGAGGACGCGGGGCTCGTGCTGATGTTCGAGTCGTTCGGCTTCAAGCGCGGCGTACCGCTCGACGCGGATTTCGTATTCGACGTACGCACGCTGCCGAACCCATACTACGATCATGAATTGAGGCCGCTCACCGGCCTCGACAAACCGGTCATGGATTTTCTCGATGCGCAGCCGGTCGTCCACGAGATGATCGACGACATCGAGAAGTATCTGTCCAAGTGGCTACCGCATTTCCGCGACGACAATCGCAGCTACCTGACCGTCGCAATCGGTTGCACGGGCGGCCAGCACCGCTCGGTATTCATCGCGGAGACGCTTGCCGCGCGTCTCGCAACATCGGCGAATGTGATTGTGCGGCACCGCGATGCGCCGGTCGACGTCGGCGAATCATCGAAGCTGGTGGCTTAACCGGCCGCATCGCGCGGCCTTAACCCGAAGCGTTGCGCCATGTCCTCTACGCCTACTGTGTACGCCGATTTGCCGCTGTTTCCGCTGCATACGGTGCTATTTCCCGATGGCTTGCTGCCGCTCAAAATCTTCGAAGCGCGCTACCTCGACATGGCGCGCGACTGTCTGCGCGAAAAAACACCGTTCGGCGTTTGCATGCTGAAAAGCGGCGCCGAAGTCGCGCGCGAGGAAGAACCTTCGGTACCCGAAACGATCGGCTGTCTCGCCGAAATCGACGAGTGCGACGTCGAAGCATTCGGCATGCTACTGATTCGCGCACGCGGCACGAAGCGCTTTCGTCTGTTGTCGCATCGCGTCGAAGCGAGCGGTCTGCTGGTCGGCATGGCCGAGCCGCTCGCCGATGATCTCCCGCTCGAGGGCAATGAGCTATTGGCCAAATTCGGCGCGTGCGCGGAAGTGCTCGAGCGGATCATCGCAACGATCCGCGAACGCGATCCGGACAGCCTACCGTTCGCCGAGCCGTTCCGGCTCGACGATCCGTCGTGGGTGTCGAACCGTCTCGCCGAGGTGCTGCCAATCGCGCTGCGCGCGCGGCAAAAGCTGATGGAATTAACGGATGCCGGCGCGCGCATCGACGTCGTGCATCACTATATGCAACAGCATCAGTTGCTGTGAAATCCTGAAGTCGTGAAGGCTGCCGCGCCGGACTCAAGTCGCTCGCTCAGCACCTCCGATCCATTCCGCTAGAGCAACGAACCATGCAGACTGGCGAGCAGCTTGCGCACCGGCGCCGGCACGCCGAACGAATCCAGATCGCTGAGCGCAACCCATGCTGTGTCCGCATCGTTGAGCGCGGCCAGGGCGCCGACACCGCGATCAAACTCCGCTAGCCGCGGTTCGATATCGAGCTTGAAATGCGTGAATACGTGTGAGAACGACGCGAGCGCGGACACTTCGCCGTCGCCGCCGAACGCGCGCGCCCGCTCGGCCAGCGATGCTTCGTCGGCAGCTTCGGGCAGACTCCACAGCCCACCCCAGATGCCCGACGGCGGACGCCGTTCGAGCATCACCGCATTGCCGTCGCGCAGCACCAGCATCCACGTACGGCGTGTCGGCACCGCTTTCTTCGGGCGCGCGGTCGGCAATTCACGTTGACGTCCGGTGACGTTGGCAACGCAGTCCGGCGCGAACGGACAGCGCGTGCAATCGGGTTTGCCGCGCACGCACAATGTCGCGCCGAGATCCATCAAGCCCTGCGTGTACCCGCTGACCTCCGCGTTCGACGCATTCGACGGCAGCAGTGATTCCGCGAGCGTCCACATTGCATTCTCGACTTTCTTCTCGCCCGGAAAGCCTTCGACGCCGAATACGCGCGCAAGCACGCGCTTCACGTTGCCGTCGAGAATCGTCGCGCGCGCGCCGAACGCGAACGACGCAATCGCCGCGGCCGTCGAGCGGCCAATGCCGGGCAACTCGGCGAGCTCATCGACCGACGCGGGAAACGCGCCGCCATGCTGCTCGACGACGACCTGCGCGCAGCGATGCAGATTGCGCGCGCGCGTGTAGTAGCCGAGGCCGGCCCACAGCGCCATCACGTCATCGGACGGCGCGGCGGCGAGCGCGGCGACATCCGGGAAACGCGCGAGAAATTTCGCGTAGTACGGAATCACCGTCGATACCTGGGTCTGCTGCAGCATGATTTCGGACAGCCAGATGCGATACGGATCGCGCGTGTTCTGCCACGGCAGATCGTGGCGGCCGTGCTGGCGCTGCCACGCGATCAGCCGCGCGGAAAACTCGGGCATCGGCGCAAACGCGGGCGTGGTGTAGGACGCGCTGAAGTGCGCGCCGGTCGTTGGGGTCAGGCGGGAAGGCATCGAGAATCTAGCGCTGGCAAGTGGGACAGAAGTACGTGGAGCGTTGTCCCTGCACGATCTGTTTGATTGGCGTTCCACACACGCGGCATGGCAGGCCCGCGCGATCATAGACGAAGTAGTCGAGCTGAAAATAGCCGCTTTCGCCGTCGCTGCCGACGAAATCGCGCAGCGTGCTGCCGCCCTTGTCGATCGCGGCGGCGAGCGTCACGCGCACGGCATCGGCCAGCAGTTCATAGCGCACGAGCGACACGCGGCCCGCCGCGGTGGTCGGCCGGATGCCCGCGCGAAACAGACTCTCCGACGCGTAGATATTGCCCACGCCGACCACGATGTCACCCGCCAGCAGCGCCTGCTTCACAGACACTTTGCGCCCGCGCGTCGACCGATGCATCAGCGCGCCCGAAAAAGCCGGCGAGAAAGGCTCGACGCCAAGGCTCGCGAGCAGCGGATGTTCGAGGATGTCGCCTGCTTCGCGCGGATGCCACAGCACCGCGCCGAAGCGGCGCGGATCACGATAGCGCAGGATAAAGTCGTCGAAAATCCAGTCGACATGATCGTGCTTCGCCGCGGCCGGCGGATGCGGCACATGACGCAGAACCCGCAACGTGCCCGTCATGCCGAGGTGCACGATGAACCACCCTGCGTCGATTTCGAACAGCAAATACTTGCCGCGTCGCTCGACTTTGCGCACCACGTGGCCACGCAAGGTTTTCGCAAGGTGGGCCGGAATTGGCCAGCGCAGCGCGGCCGTCCGCACGTCGACGCGCTCAACCTTGCGCCCGGACACATACGGTTCGATCCCCCGTCGGGTAACCTCGACTTCTGGCAACTCTGGCATGGCTGATTGGTCTGCTACTTGCGTGAGTGGTTGTGCGCGTATTGTAGCGAGCGCGTTACAATCGACTGAAACATTGAACGGATTTCCATGAACGTGTCCTTCGTGAAGCTGCTTTCAAAGCGCCGCGCGCGCGTGTCCAACGTGCCGCTCGCCGTGTTCGCTCGCCGGATGCTCGGTGCAGCCGCGCTCGCATTGTGGGCGCTAGCCGCCATGCCCGCGCATGCGCAGGACCCGTCGCCGGAATCCGACGACACGTCGGTCACGATGCCGGACCCGCTGGGTCTGGCAACACCTGAAGAAGAAAAGTCGCTGCCCGGCGTACCGTTGTCGAGCCAGATCGTATTCCAGGTGCTGGCCGCCGAGATCGCGCTGCAGCGCGACCAGCCGGCACCGGCCTATCAGACCTACCTCGCGCTCGCGCGCGACACTCACGACCCGCGCATGGCGCAACGCGCCACCGAAATCGCGCTGGCCGCGCAAAGCCCGTCGGACGCGCTCGCCGCCGCGCAACTGTGGCAACAGTACGCGCCGAGTTCGGAACGCGCCGCCCAGCTCGACGCGTCGCTGCTCGTGCTGTCTGGCAAGCCTGACGATGCGTCCCCGATCCTGTCGCAAGAACTGGCGAAGATACCCGAGGAAAATCGCGGCAGCGCGATCCTCGCGCTGCAGCTGCTGTTGTCGCGCGGCCCGAACCGCGTCGGTGGCCTGCACGTGTTGCAGGACCTGCTGAAGAACGACATGAACCGGCCGGAGGCGCAACTGGCCCTCGCACGTCAGCAGCTGCTGGCCGACGACGCGCCGGGCGCGCACAAGTCGCTCGAGCAGGCGCTCACGATCAAGCCCGACTATCTGCCGGCGGCGTTGATGCTGTCGCAAATGGGTCCGGAGGAGCGCAAGGAAGGCATCGCGTCGCTCGAAAAGTACGTGCAGCAGAATCCGAAATCGCATGACGCACGGCTCGCGCTGGCGCAGATGTATCTTGCCAGCGACCGTCTCGACGATGCGCAGAAGCAGTTCGAGCTCATGCGCAAGACAAACCCCAACGACTTGACACCGCTGATGGCGCTCGCGCTGATCAAGATCCAGCAGAAGAATCTCCCCGAAGCGCAGACGTATCTGATGCAGTACGCGCAGCAGGCCGAGAAGACGCCGGGTGCCGATGCGGGCCAGGCCTACATCTACCTCGCGCAGCTAGCGCTCGAACAGAAGAATGAGGCGAGCGCGAGCGACTGGCTGAACAAGATCTCTCCAGCGAGTCAACAATACCTGGCCGCGCAGATTACCCGCGCGCAACTGCTCGCGAAACAGGGCAAGACCGAAGAGGCGCGCCAGTTGCTCTCCAACTTGCGGACCTCCGATCCGCGTGATGTGGCGCTAATCGCGCGCACCGATGCGGCGATCCTGTTCGACGCGAAGCGCTACCCCGAGGCCGAAGCGCGTCTGGAGCAAGCCACGGCGAGCTTTCCCGACGACCCCGACCTCACCTACGACTACGCGATGGCCGCCGAGAAAACCGGCCATTACGACGTCATGGAAGCGCAGTTGCGCAAGCTGATCCAGACGCAGCCGGACAATCCGCAGGCGTATAACGCGCTCGGCTATTCGCTCGCAGATCGCAACCAGCGCCTGCCAGAGGCGGACAAGCTGGTCGAGAAGGCCTCGGCGCTTGCACCGAACGATGCGTTCATTATGGACAGCGTCGGCTGGGTCAAGTACCGGATGGGTAATACGGCCGATGCGATCAAGCTGCTGCGCAAGGCATACAGCCTCCAGCCGAACGCGGAAATCGGCGCGCACCTCGGCGAAGTGCTGTGGAAGGCCGGCGAGCAGGAACAGGCGCGCGCCGCGTTTCGCGAGGCTCGCAAGCTCGAACCCGACAACGAGACTCTCGTCAAAACGTTGCAACGTCTTCAGGTAAACAATCTTTGATGCGTCTTTCCCGTTTGATTTCTTTTTCCAGGGCGCCTCGCGGCATCGCGGTTGGTTTCGCGGCGGCGGCGGTTGTCGCGTTGGCCGGCTGCGCGTCGGTGAAGCCGCAGGGGCCGTCCACGTCGAACGCCGCCACCGAAGTCACCGCGCAGACGAGCCGTTCGTATCAGGGCCGCTTCGCGATCCAATACAACGATCAGAACGGCCAGCAGCGCAACGCTTACGGCAATTTCTCGTGGCAGGAAACGGGCGACACGGTCACGCTGCAGTTGCGCAATCCGCTTGGCCAGACGCTAGCCATCGTGACTTCGTCGCCGGCTTCGGCCACGCTCGAATTGCCGAACCGCCAGCCGCTCACCGCCGATAACGTGTCGACGCTGATGCAGAACGCGCTCGGCTTCACGCTGCCGGTCGAAGGGTTGCGCTACTGGCTGCAACCGTCGCCGGCGCCGACTTCGCGCGCGAAGACCGAGAAGGATCCGGAGCAACCGTCGCGCCTGAAGCAGATCACCCAGGACGGCTGGACGATCGACTATGTGGCCTACGCCGATGCGCCAGCCAGCGGCGTGAAGCGCCTCAATCTGAGCCGCTCGGAGCCGCCACTCGACATCAAGCTCGTGCTGGATCAGTGAGTCGTTCTTGCTGGGGCCTTTTGTCCCAGCATCCGCTCACGTAACCTTGCTACCCGTTTGGGGCGCCACCGTGGCGCATGTAGCCTTCACTCATGATCGAAACAACCAATTCGCTGCGCGACTGTCTCGCGCCAGCGAAACTCAATCTCTTCCTGCACATCACCGGCCGTCGGCCGGATGGTTATCACACGCTGCAGACGGTCTTCCAGTTGCTTGACTGGGGCGACACGCTGGACTTCACGCGACGCGACGACGGTCTCATCACGCGCCGTACCGAAATCGCCGACGTGCCACCCGAGCATGATCTGACCGTACGCGCCGCGACGTTGCTGAAGGTACATACGGGCTCCCGCGAAGGCGTCGATATCGGAATCGACAAGCGCCTGCCAATGGGCGCGGGTCTCGGCGGCGGCAGTTCCGATGCGGCAACGACGCTGCTCGCGCTCAATCGTCTGTGGAAGCTCGATCTGCCACGTGAAGAGTTGCAGGATCTTGCGTTGAAGCTCGGCGCGGACGTGCCTTTCTTTGTATTTGGAAAAAATGCGTTTGCAGAGGGTGTCGGAGAATCATTAGACGTTGTACAATTGCCGCCGCGTCACTTCCTGGTAGTGACGCCGAGGGTGCAGGTTCCGACTGCAGCGATTTTTTCCGAAAAAGCGTTGACAAGAGATACAAAGCCCCTCAAAATTACGGACTTTCCTGCAAAACGCAGCTGCAACACTGAATGGCCAGAAAGCTTCGGCCGGAATGACATGCAGCAGGTTGTCGTAGGAAAGTACGCGGAAGTAGCGCAAGTGTTGCGGTGGTTTGAAAGCATCGCGCCAGCGCGGATGTCCGGATCGGGTGCCAGCGTTTTTGCAGCGTTCCGTAGCAAAGCTGAAGCAGAAGCGGCGCAAGCCAAACTGCCCGGCGAGTGGAACAGTGCAGTAGCAGCGGGCTTGGATCAGCATCCACTCTTTGCTTTCGCGTCATAAGTTTTGCATCGTCGAACGAAACTCCACGTTCGGCGGAGCTCAAAGTTAGTGTAGGGGAGTCGCCAAGCTGGTTAAGGCACCGGATTTTGATTCCGGCATGCAAAGGTTCGAATCCTTTCTCCCCTGCCAAAAAATCTCGCAGTTCGCTGTAGTTCGCATTTCTCCCGCCCCCAGCCTGAAGTAGGTGCACGATGAGCAGCCATGACGGCCTGATGGTTTTTACTGGCAACGCAAATCCCGCGCTTGCACAGGAAGTCGTCAAAAACCTCGGTATTCCCCTCGGCAAAGCAATGGTTAGCCGTTTCTCGGACGGTGAAATCCAAGTCGAGATTCAGGAAAACGTGCGCGGCAAGGATGTCTTCGTCCTGCAATCCACGTGCGCGCCGACTAACGACAATCTGATGGAATTGATGATCATGGTCGATGCGCTCAAGCGCGCATCCGCAGGCCGGATCACCGCAGCCATCCCCTACTTCGGTTATGCCCGTCAGGATCGTCGCCCGCGTTCGGCGCGCGTCGCCATCTCGGCTAAGGTCGTGGCGAACATGCTGGAAATCGCCGGCGTCGAGCGGATCATCACGATGGATCTGCACGCCGACCAGATTCAGGGCTTCTTCGACATCCCGGTCGACAACATCTACGCAACGCCCGTGCTACTCGGGGATTTGCGCAAGCAGAACTACGACAACCTGATGGTAGTTTCGCCGGACGTCGGCGGTGTGGTCCGCGCTCGTGCATTGGCGAAGCAACTCAATTGCGATCTCGCGATCATCGACAAGCGTCGCCCGAAGGCCAACGTCGCCGAAGTGATGAACATCATCGGTGAAGTCGAAGGCCGCACCTGCGTGATCATGGACGACATGGTCGACACGGCAGGCACGCTGTGCAAGGCCGCGCAGGTTCTGAAGGAACGCGGCGCGAAGCAGGTATTCGCGTACGCCACCCACCCGGTTCTGTCGGGCGGCGCGGGTGAGCGTATCGCCGCTTCCGCACTCGACGAACTCGTTGTCACGGACACGATTCCGCTCGGCGAAGAAGCCCGTTCGTGCGCGAAGATCCGTTCGCTGACGAGCGCCGGTTTGCTCGCCGAAACGTTCTCGCGCATCCGCCGCGGCGATTCGGTGATGTCGCTGTTCGCTGAAAGTTAAGCATTTGCGAAGACGCCGCGTACCGCTTCATGCGACACGCGGCGTTTTTGCACAATCGGCATGAACGAACGAAGGTTCTTGCCGCTATCCTGGGCCTCAGCCATTACGGCTTCGAGGCCCTGTTTTTACTGCCTGGTCGCGGGCAGTGCATTGGAGATTCAACATGAAAGTAGTCGCTTTCGAGCGTTCCCTGCAAGGTACGGGTGCGAGCCGCCGCCTGCGTAACTCGGGCAAGACCCCGGGTATCGTTTATGGCGCTGGTGCTGACACGCAACTGATCGAACTCGATCACAACGCCCTGTGGCACGCACTGAAGAAAGAAGTTTTCCACTCGTCGATCCTCGATCTGGAAGTGGCAGGCAAGTCGCAACAGGTTCTGCTGCGCGACGTGCAATACCACCCGTTCCGTCAGCTCGTGTTGCACGTGGACTTCCAGCGCGTCGACGCGTCGAAGAAGCTGCACACCAAGGTGCCGCTGCACTTCTTGAACCAGGAAACCAACCCGGCAGTGAAGCTGTCGAGCGCGGTGATCTCGCACGTCCTCAACGAAATTGAAATCGAGTGCCTGCCGTCGGCACTGCCGGAATTCATCGAAGTCGACCTCGCGAAGATCGAAGCCGGTCAATCGGTTCACGCGAAAGACATCCCGCTGCCGGCAGGCGTGGCACTTGTCGCCCACGTCGACGCGGAAAACCCGGTGGTCGCTGCTGCAACGATCCCGGCTGGCGCAATCGCTGAAGACGCAGCTGCTGCTGAAGGCGGCGAAACGCCGGCTGCTTAAGAGCCTCCCGGTTCGAAGCAAGCAATCCTCTCGATCCCGTTTCCTATGAAACGGTCGATGTGACCCGCCGAGGTTCGCCCTGGCGGGTTTTTTTTCGGCTTTTTTAGTCCGGTACGTTTCACGTCCGGACTTGGTGGACTCACGCAATCATGATCAAGCTGATCGTCGGGCTCGGCAATCCGGGCGCCGAATACACCGCGACGCGTCACAACGCCGGCTGCTGGCTGGTCGATCAACTCGCGCGCGAGGCTGGCACCGCGCTGCGCGACGAGCGGCGATTTCACGGCTTTTACGCGAAAGCGCGGTTGCATGGCGAGGAAGTGCATCTGCTCGAGCCGCAGACCTACATGAACCGCTCTGGTCAATCGGTCGTCGCGCTCGCGCAATTCTTCAAGATTCTTCCCGACGAGATTCTCGTCGCGCACGACGAGCTCGACATGCCACCCGGCAGCGTCAAGCTGAAGCTCGGCGGCGGCAGCGGCGGGCATAATGGGCTGAAGGACATCAGTGCGCATCTGTCGTCGCAGCAATACTGGCGGCTGCGGATCGGCATCGGCCATCCGCGCGATCTGATTCCCGAGAGCGCGCGCGCCGGCGCGAAGCCGGACGTCGCGAACTATGTGCTGAAGCCGCCGCGGCGAGAAGAGCAGGAGGTCATCGACGCGTCGATCGAACGCGCGCTCGCGGTGATGCCGCAGATCATCAAGGGCGAGCTCGAACGCGCAATGATGCAACTGCATCGCAACAACCGCTGACGCGCGCCGCATCCATCGACACCCGCAATCGACCCCGCAAGGAGAATCGCTTGAGCCGCTACTGGAGCGACATTGTTCACCGTCTGACGCCGTACGTGCCGGGAGAGCAGCCAGCGCTCGAGCATCCGGTGAAGCTGAATACCAACGAGAATCCGTATCCGCCGTCGCCGCGCGTGCTAGACGCGATCCGCCGCGAGCTCGGCGACACGGCCGAGGCACTGCGCCGCTATCCCGACCCTAGCGCACGCAAGCTGCGCGAAACGGTCGCCGCGTATCACGGCATTCGCGCCGAGCAGGTGTTCGCGGGCAACGGCTCGGACGAGGTACTCGCGCTAACGTTCCAGGCCTTGCTCAAGCACGACAAGCCGCTGCTGTTTCCCGACATCACTTACAGCTTCTATCCGACCTACGCGAAGCTGTTCGAGGTCGACTACCGGACCATCCCCCTCGACGACAGCTTCGCGATCAACGTCGACGACTACACGGTGCCCAACAGCGGCATCCTGTTTCCGAATCCGAACGCGCCGACCGGCCGGCCGCTGCCGCTCGCGGAAATCGAGCGCCTCGTTGCGAGCCATCCTGATTCGATCGTGGTGATTGACGAAGCGTATGTCGACTTCGGCGCCGAGTCGGCGATTGCGCTGATCGAGCGCTATCCGAATCTGCTCGTCGTGCAGACCGTGTCGAAGTCGCGTTCGCTCGCCGGCATGCGCGTCGGCTTTGCGTTCGGCGATCCTGCGTTGATCGATGCGCTCAATCGCGTAAAGGACAGCTTCAATTCGTACCCGCTCGACCGCCTCGCGCAAGTCGCGGCCACCGCCGCCTACGAAGACGACGCGTGGTTTCGCGAATGCTGCGCGAAGGTGATCGCGAGCCGCGAACGGCTTGCGGCGGAATTGACCGCGCTCGGCTTCGCGGTGGTGCCATCGGCCGCGAATCTGCTGTTTGCGCGGCATCAGGGGTACGACGCGGCGACGCTCGCGTCGCGACTGCGGCAAAAGGAAATTTTCGTGCGGCATTTCAACGCGCCGCGCATCGACCAACATTTGCGGATCTCGGTCGGCACCGACGCCGAATGCGACATACTGCTCGACGCTTTGCGCGGCATTTTCAGCGCTTACGTCGGATAACGGAAACGTCGCCCCCAAAAAAAACGGCGAAGGCCCGCAGGCCTTCGCCGTTTTTTTTGCGCGTCACCCGCGAACGTCAGGTGCCCTTGGCGGCCTGCAACGCGTGATATTTCGCCATCAAACCTTCGGGTGTTTCCAGGTGGTTCGGGTCACGCGGAATGCACTCGACCGGACACACCTGAATGCATTGCGGCTCGTCGAAATGACCGACGCACTCGGTGCACTTCTTCGGGTCGATCACATAGATTTCCGAGCCCATCGAAATCGCGTCGTTCGGGCACTCGGGCTCGCAGACGTCGCAATTGATGCACTCGTCGGTAATCATCAGGGCCATTCTGCCACCCACTTTCCTAGACAAAACAACACATTATAGCTTTTTCGACCTCGCACGGCCGCGCAATCCCGCGCCAGGATCATGGACGGCTGCGCTTCTCGGCCAGTTAGCCTTCGTCGCAAACTGGTTGGCGTATGCGCTGTTCAACGCCAACTGGATGCTGAACATGCCATTCGACACGGGGGAATTGCCGGGCTGTTTCGGCAACAAGGCCAGCAGTGCCTTCATCACATACAGAATGATTAGCGCGCCGGCGAGATCTCCCACAAACATCGTGAACAAGCTTTCGAACCAGTTCTTCGTCGTACCGGCCAGCGCGAACCACAGGTGGTGAAACAGCGTATTTGCTCCCGAATAGGCGACAGCCAGAACAAGCAGCCGCTTCGGCGTCAGGTTCGTCAGCGATGCGCGCAGATCGAAATACTCGAGCGCAAACCGGTAGACCAGATATGGTGCCAGTGACCCAAGCAAAGCGCCTGCTATTGCACGCACCGGGTCATGCGGAAACCAGTACAGAAGGTCTGTAATCAGTCCGGCAAGCAGCAGGCCGATTGCACCATCAAACCCAACCAGCAACGTGCTGAGAAGCCGAACACCAGACGGCAGGAAAATCCAGTTGACGCCTCGCACGAAAGACGTGTGCGCAAACACCTCCTGATTGATCCACAGCGACGCCAGGAACGCGATCAGGGTCCCAGCGATCGACCAAAAATGCAAACGTAAGCTAGACATTGCGGCGAGCCATCCTCGGTTGCTTTTGCCGAATGCATCATAGCGTGCCCGTATGGCGTTCCGCGAGCACAAGCAGCAGGCTTTCGGTCACAGATATCGTGACGCTCACGGAAAAAATTTCGCGAGGCGCTCAAGTTCTGCGCGACGCGACCGAAAACCCATGTATAGCTTTATGCCCGGCCCGACAAGCGTGCAGAGCATGCATCCATATTGATATGCTTTTTATAGCGATGAACCTGAGAGAACAGGCTGGAACGGAACGCGCTATCCAGACGAACCGGTCGCTATCGGCACGCCGACCAGTAGGCCGTCCGCCTGCTGCATGGCTCGCGTGCTATCCCGTCTTTCAAGATGCGTTGCTCGGCTGCGAAACAAGATTGGGGGCGCTTCCTGACTTCGTCAGGCGCGCTGCTTTGGAAAGACTGGGTGGCTCCAATGTCTGCTGGCGTCACACGAATCGTCGGACGCCCTTGAAACCCTGGCGGCAGGAATGCCGCGGATGCTGGTTCCGCCTGTCGCTCGCCCTCCGTGTCTGCTGAGTTCTGGCAACGGAATGTTTCTCGGGGGCTGGGCGCGGTTTGTTGCGTACTGGTGTCGGAAAGACCCAACGATTCCGCTACTCGCGGTAGATTGGCCGATCCTCTACGGGCACGTAGCGGCCTACAGCCTTCGCCACTTGATCGATGATCATAGTGTTGCAACGACCGGTTGAATCCGCCTTCGGAAAGCAGCCAATCATCCTCCAGCGACGGCTCGAGCTGATCACCCGCACGAACCTTGCCAACGCGAGACTTTATCGTTATAGTTTTTGTAACGGCCAAACCTGAGAGAAATGGTTCGCGTGGAACGCGCTGTCCGGACCGACCGGTTTTCTGGCTCGCGCCGACCGGTCGGTTACGGTTGATCGGTTGCATAACGGCAAAAGCCCATGCTCAACCTGCTTTTTCCTTTTATACCCGTGCAAAGGAGTACGAGGCCGTACGCTGAGCGCGCAGGACGAATCGCCGCCACGCATCAAGAAGAAGCTTTGGCGATACACCGCATACGGCGCCACCGTAGCGATGATTCCGGCGGCGATTGACAGCATAGGGTCGTACGGGAAGAAATAGAAGAGGTCGACGAGCAAGCTCGCTAATAGCAAGCCAATTGCGCCATCGCCCCCCCTGAAGCAAGGTGCTCAATAGTCTGACTCCTGACGGCAGGTAGATTCAGTCCACGCCCCGGACGAACTCGATGTGCGTGAAGACTTCGTGATTGATCCAGAGCGACAGCGCGAACGCGAACGCGATGCCCGTGCCCGCGACCGGGAGCAAATGCGAACGTAAGCTGGACATGGAGATAAAATAGGCAAGCCCGGTTGTCGCTGGGCAGCATCAAGGTTCGCTTTTCGCGCTCGGGTGAGCGGCGTTTTCGTTGGAGCGATGGTCATGGCCCGCCCTGCTGATATCTATCTTCGATTTCTTCAATTGACCGAAGCACTGCGAGGTCTTCCCTCACTTCCCGCGCTCGATCCGCTCGAAGAAAAGATCCTGGAGTTCGTCGCTCGCATGAGGCAAAAAAACGAACGCCTGTCGGTTCGAGACATGATGGCCCAAAGTGCGCTGGGGTCGCCGGCTACCTTGCATGCCCGTATCACGTCAATGCGCGAAAAGGGCTGGCTCCTGCTCAACGACACCGAAGACGCTCGCCGCAAACAGGTCGAGCTGACGCCCGCGGCCCTCCGGCACTTCGACAAACTTGCAGAGGCGTTCACGAAAGCCGCAAAGGGAAGCTGACATTGTTCTGCTTCGGTTAAGCCGGCACTATCCGGTTAGGAAAAACTCCTCATTCCTATTGCAATGCCCGTCTGGTTGCTCCGCCACGGCAATTCCACGTATGCGGCACCTGTCACCCTGTTGAAATCCGTCGTACCGTACTGGTGCGCTTCGTCAGTTCATACTCGGCGAATTGGACAAAGGTATATCGATTGCCCACGCCCGTATCGATCAACCCCGTTTCGTTTTGCGAATGCCGCCAGCCGGCATAGAGCTTCACCCGGCACAACTCGTACATGGCATTGACGTTGAAAATCTTTTGGTGGTTATTCGCGTCGTCGCGAAGCTGCTGGACGCCGGCCGCAACACTGAACGGACACCGGATCGAGTTTTCGGCCGCGAGCTCTGCTTCGAGCGCCCACGGCAGTCGTGACTTTTTCCGGATAGGGTTCCGTAGGAACCTGACAAGCCGGCGTGACTATTGATGATCGCCCCGTTTGCGATGAAGAGACGATTCTTGTTCTTCGCATCATCATTGACATCACAGCTTGCGCGAACCATCGAATACACCGATGCCCGTGTGTAACGACAGAATCGACGTTCGCCGCCAATACAGCTCGCCAACATTACTTGGAACAGCCGACTGATGCACCTGGCGCCGATCACCGATGCCTGGCCGGTCTTGATCCGTCAAAACCGGCATTCGCGCGACTCAGGTTCACGTCCCCTGAGCGCCGTCCTGCGAATCCAGCGAAGCGACCTTCTCCTTCAGCCATTTTTCGACGGACGGGAACACGAACTTGCTGACGTCGCCGCCCAATTGCGCGATCTCGCGCACGATCGTGCCCGAGATGAACTGATACTGATCGGACGGCGTCATGAACATCGTCTCGACATCGGGCAGCAGATAACGGTTCATGCCCGCCATCTGGAACTCGTACTCGAAGTCCGACACCGCGCGCAGCCCCCTAACGATCACCCGCGCGTTGTTGGTCCGCACGAAGTCCTTCAGCAGCCCCTTGAAGCTCATCACCTGGACGTTCGGATAGTGGCCGAGTACCTCGTGCGCAATCGCGAGGCGTTCCTGGAGAGTGAAAAACGGCTTCTTGGCACGGCTGTCGGCCACACCCACCACCAGCGTGTCGAAAATGCTCGACGCGCGCCGAACGAGGTCTTCGTGACCGCGCGTCAGCGGGTCGAACGTGCCCGGGTACACGGCGACTACCATGAGACTTCTCCTCTCTTCAGACAAAAGGGCACGTCCGGGCGACACATTTCGCACCGGCGCGGATGACGATAAACCGCCCGGCCCTTTTTTGGAACGCGCATTATTCCTTATTTTCGCGCTGCAGCAAATGAAAGTGCACAGCGCCCGCTTTGCCCTGCCGCACGAGTTTCCAGCCTGACAGCAGCTCGTGAGCGGCCGGTTCGAGCGCTTCGCCGGCCTCGACATAAAGATAGCCGTCGGCGCGCACGAGCGGCACGGCCACCGCGAGCGCCTTGCCGAGCAGGTCGGCATCGAACGGCGGATCGAGGAACACGACGTCGAACGAGCCTGGCGCGAGACTCGCCGCAAGATGCAGGCCGTCCGCCTCGGCGATTTCGATCATGCGCGCATCGAGCCGCTGCTGGTTTGCGCGCAACTGGTTGGCAGCGCGCGCATGGCGCTCCGCCATCAGCACGCGAGCGGCGCCGCGCGACGCGGCCTCGAAGCCGAGCGCCCCACTACCAGCGAACAAATCGAGGCAGTGCTGGCCGTCCAGACGCTGGCCGAGCCAGTTGAACAGCGTTTCGCGGACGCGGTCGGGCGTCGGGCGCAAGCCGTCCAGATCGAGCACGGGCAGCGGCGTGCGTTTCCAGTCGCCGCCGATGATGCGAATGGCATGCGGTTTGCCACTTTTGGACGAAGCGCCAGCGGCGCGTGAAGATGCTAAACGAGGCATGCAGTATCGTGCAGTTTCAGCTAGGTGATGAACACGCCCGCGGCGTCGATGCGCGCGGGCCGGAGCGCTCACGTTACCACAGGGGTGGCGCGCGGCCAGCCTGGCCGAGCGGCCGATACGACGCGCCGCGGCACGCCTGATAAAATGTGCGGCTGCCAGCGCCCCGCCTTTTCGCATCCCGGTGCTGCCCACCGCTTCGCCGGTTCCGTGCCGGCTGCGCGCATCGGCGCGCTCTCCCATACGTCAGATCATGTTCAGCTTTTTCAAACGATTCAAGGGCTCGAAAGAGTCCGATACCGCCGCAGACGAATCGCTGGCGGCGCAAGACGGCGCGACACCCGAGGCCGAGGCCACACCCGTTGCGCCTGCCGAACCCATCGAGCCTAACGCGCCCCTCGTTCCGCCTGCGGCCACGACCATCATCGAGCCGCAGCCCGAGCCGTCAGACGCCGTGCTCAATACCGTTGAAATCGTCCCACCGCCCGTCCAGGACGCCGGCGCGAAGCGCTCCTGGCTCACGCGCCTGAAGAGCGGCCTCGCGAAAACCAGTTCGAACCTGACCGGCATTTTCGTCGGCACGAAGATCGACGAGGACTTGTACGAGGATCTCGAAACCGCGCTGCTGATGTCGGACGCCGGCGTCGAGGCGACCGAATTCCTGCTCGAAGCGCTGCGTGAGAAAGTGCGCAGCGAACGCCTGACGGACCCCCTGCAGGTCAAAACCGCCTTGCGCACACTGCTCGTCGAATTGCTCAAGCCGCTCGAAAAATCGCTGATGCTCGGCCGCGCGCAGCCGCTCGTGATGATGATCGCCGGCGTCAACGGCGCGGGCAAAACCACGAGTATCGGCAAGCTCGCGAAGCATCTGCAGAGCTTTGACCAATCGGTGCTGCTCGCCGCCGGCGACACGTTCCGCGCCGCCGCGCGCGAGCAACTCGCGGTGTGGGGCCAGCGCAACAACGTGACCGTGGTCGCGCAGGAAAGCGGCGACCCGGCCGCGGTGATCTTCGACGCGGTCGGCGCCGCGCGCGCGCGCAAGATCGACGTGATGATGGCAGACACGGCCGGCCGCCTGCCCACGCAACTGCATCTGATGGAAGAACTGCGCAAGGTGAAGCGCGTGATTGGCAAGGCGCAGGACGGCGCGCCGCACGAAGTGCTGCTCGTGATCGACGCGAACACCGGCCAGAACGCGCTCACACAGGTCAAGGCGTTCGACGACGCGCTCGGGCTCACCGGCCTGATCGTCACCAAGCTCGACGGCACCGCGAAGGGCGGCATCCTTGCGGCGATCGCGCGGCAGCGGCCGATTCCGGTGTATTTCATCGGCGTCGGCGAAAAGGTCGAGGACCTGCAGCCGTTCAGCGCGGAGGAGTTCTCGGACGCGCTACTGGGCGGCTGATCGCGTGATCGTTGCGGCGCTCGGCGCTCGCGGCGAACCAAAGGAAAAGGGCACTCCGCGGAGCGCCCTTTTTTCGTTTCAAGCTGCCGTCGACGTGTCAGCGATCCCGGGCTCACTCCGCGTCCGGCTGCACGCCCGGCGCCGCGCGCGCGAACGCATCGAGTTGCATCGCGTGATCGTAGATGCGCTGGATCGTCGGAAACTTTGCGGTGTCGACCTTGAAGCGCTGCGCGTTGAATACCTGCGGAATCAGGCACGCGTCGGCGAGTGTCGGTGCGTCGCCGAAACACAGTTTGCCGGTGCGCGCGTCGCCGGCAAGATGGGTCTCCAGCGTCGCGAAGCCCGCGTCGATCCAGTGCCGGTACCACGCGTCCTTCGCGTCGTCGTCGACTCGCAGCGTGTGCTTCAGATAGCGCAGCACGCGCAGATTGTTCAGCGGATGAATCTCGCACGCGACCTGCAGCGCCACTGAGCGCACATACGCGCGATCGAGCGGCGCCTTCGGCAGCAGCGGCGGCTCGGGATGCGTCTCCTCGAGATACTCGATGATCGCGAGCGACTGCGCCAGCAAATGACTGTCGACGGCGAGCGTCGGCACGATGCAGTCGGGGTTGATCTTGCGATACTCGGGCTTCAGCTGCTCGCCGCCTTCGCGCACGAGGTGCACGGGTACGTAGTCGTACGACAGGTTCTTCACGTTCATCGCGATGCGCACGCGATACGACGCCGAGCTACGGAAATAGCTGTAGAGCTTCATGTTGTCTGCCTCCTCCACCTGCACGCAAGCCGTCTCAGACGACGCGCACGCTGAACTCGCCGAGCCCGTCCACGCCGCCCTTCATCAGGTCACCCTTCGCGACGGCGCCGACGCCTTCCGGCGTGCCGGTGAAAATCAGGTCGCCAGGCCGCAGTTCGAACAGCGTCGACAGATACGCGATCGTCTCGGCCACCGACCAGATCAGCTGCGACACATCCGCGCGCTGCTTGTCCTCGCCATTCACCGACAGCCAGATCTCGCCCTTGCCGATGTGACCAACCGTCGAAGCCGGATGGATCGGGCCGAGCGGCGCCGAGTGATCGAAGCCCTTGGCGGTATCCCACGGACGACCCATCTTCTTCGCTTCGCCTTGCAGGTCGCGGCGCGTCATGTCGAGACCGAGCGCGTAACCGTAGACGTGGTCGAGCGCGCGGTCGACGGGGATGTCTCTGCCGCCCTCGCCGATCGCCGCGACCATTTCCATTTCGAAATGGACGTTCCCGGTCTGCGACGGATACGGGAATTCGCCGGTCGTGCCCGGCGCGACGTACACGATCGCATCGGCCGGCTTCGTGAAGAAGAACGGCGGCTCGCGGTCCGGGTCGTGGCCCATTTCCCGCGCGTGCGCCTCGTAGTTGCGCCCCACGCAGTAGATGCGGCGCACCGCGAACTGCTCGCTCGACCCCACGACCGGCACCGCGACCTGCGGTGCGGGTGCAAATACGTAACTCATCCCGTTCTCCGTTTTCCGATGTGCGCCGCCGAGGCGGCGAGAAACATCGAGTGTAACGCGCGGCACGGCGCGGGTGCGCGTCAGGCGGCCCGTCGCGCGCCACTGCGTGCCCGCTTCGTTGCTGTTCGCCCGCTCGCCATAGATGCGATACTCACACCGAACTGTTCCCCGAATGGCGTAGCGAACCGCCAGGCGCGGCACGCCACCCGCCTCTTGCGCACGATGACCAACTCCACCGATACCACTTCCCCCTTCCCCTGGGCCCGATTCATCAAGGAAATCGGCCGCGGCCCGAATGGCGCCCGCGCGCTGACCGCCGACGACACGCGCTCGCTCTACACCGCGATGCTCGACGGCCGCGTCGACGATCTCGAACTCGGCGCGGTGCTGCTCGCGTATCGCGTGAAAGGCGAAACCGCCGACGAACTCGCCGCGATGCTGGCCGCCGCGCATACATCGTTCGAGCCGGTGCGGCTGCCGCACGGCGCGTTTCGGCCGGTGTCGATTCCGTCGTACAACGGCGCGCGCAAGCAGCCGAACCTCGTGCCGCTGCTCGCGCTGCTGCTCGCCCGCGAAGGCGTGCCGGTGCTGGTGCACGGCGTCACCGAGGATCCGGGTCGGGTGACGAGCGCGGAAATCTTCACACATCTGCGCATCGCCCATGCGCAGTCGCACACGCAGATCGAAACTGCACTTGCGGAGCGCCGCGTCGCGTTCGCCTCGATCGAGGTACTGGCGCCCAAGCTCGCGCGCCTGCTGGCGCTGCGCCGGCGCATGGGCGTGCGCAATTCGACGCATACGCTCGTGAAGCTGCTGCAGCCATTCGCGCCCGCGGGATTGCGGCTCGTGAACTACACGCATCCGCCATATCGCGACAGTCTCGCTCAGCTGTTCGTCACGCATCCCGATGCGGCCGTCGGCGGTGCGCTGCTCGCGCGCGGCACCGAAGGCGAGGCGGTCGCCGATACGCGCCGCCAGGTGCAGGTCGACTGGCTGCATGACGGCATCTGCGAGACGCGGCTGCCGCACTCGCGCTCGTCGCCCGATGCGCCCGAAGTCGAGCTGCCCGAAGCGCGCGACGCGGCGACCACGGCCGCCTGGATCGACGCCGTGCTGCGCGGCGAAGCGCCGGTGCCTGGCGCGATCGAGCGGCAGGTCGAGCTGATCGTCGATATCGCGAAGACGGCGGCCTGACGGCCGCGGGTTGACAGGCCAACGCACGCGCCGCGCAGTTCGCGCTGCTGGCGGGCGTGGATCGCATCGAAGGCTGTCTGTTCGGCAATGGCGAGCGCACCGGCAACGTCGATCTCGTCACAGTCGCGATGAATCTCGACGCGATAGGTATCGATAGCGGTCTGGATTTCTCGGATCTCGCGAGATCAGGCGCGTGGCGGAACGGTGCACACGGCTTCCGGTGGCGGCGCGGCATCCGAATGCGGCAGAAGTGGCGATGCGCGGCCCGTGCGAGGCGCGCGACACGGATGCCGATGTAGACGAGCACGGCGCAAACAGCCGCGACAAAGCTGGCGAATGCGCGACCGTGTGAATCGCGTTGGGCCTCGAGTCTGCGGCAGCGGAGTGCACACCCGCATTCCGCTGCCGCCGGAGACGCGCTCACGAGGCTCGCCCGCGCGATGAAAATCTCACTCGAGCGCGCAACGCGTCGCCTGCCACGCGATCAGTCGCCACTGCCCGTCTTCGTGCGTGTGAATCGCGGTATAGGCAATCGGAAACAGGAGCGCGCCGTTGTTCGCCTCCATCTCGATCAGCGCGCGGCCCGTGACGACGTAGGTCTCACGCCCGGCCGGCAAGACATCCTGCGACTGCACCTCGATTTGCCGATAACGACGGCGCCCCGCGGTGATCCCGTCGATGAACTGCCGTTTCGTCTCGCGCTTGCCATTCGTATGGACGTAGCTCACGTTGTCCGCGAGCAGCGTGTCGAGCGACTGCCCATCGCCATCGACCATCGCGCGAAAACGCTCTCGCTCGAGCCCGCGAATCGCTTCGATCATCTTTGCCGCCATTGCAGAGCCCCTCGAACACCGCGAGCCGCAGGCGGCCACGGTCAGAAGTGATATTGCAAATATAGCTGGCTGAAATTTATACCAGGATTCGGCTCTTTGATACCGCCATTGGAGACATGCTGGAAGCGGTAGCCGGCGACATACTGCTCACGAGCGCCGAACTGCAGCCCGACGCCCGCCATCTCGGCGAACTGGAACGCGATGCCCAACGTGAAGTCGGAAGAAATACGCGGGCTGGTCAGCAGCCGGACGCCGGCACCCACCTCGATGAATGGCCGCACCGAACCCGACGACCTGATGAAGCGGATCACCGGCGTCACGCCGATCTCGCCGATGTTGTCGTGAACGTTTCCTTCATTGGTGTGCCACCAAGCGACGTGCGCCTCGCCGATCAGCGCGAAATGCCAGTCGCCGATCTGCCACCAGGTCAGGTTTGGATCCCAGACCGCGCCGAGATCGAGCGCCCTGACGTGATGATCGCCGACGCCGGCGGCCACCTGCACGCCGAACTGCCCAGCTTGGGACGCGCCCGCCGCGCCCAATAGCAGAACGAGCAGAACGGCAAACGTGCCTTTTAGAGTAAGCCCACGCACCACAAGATTTTCCTTGTTCATCCGCCCCCATGCTGCCGAGTGTTAAGCGAGGGCTCCCTTTATTTCAAGGACAAATTCTTGAGCAAGTATCTCCCAGATAATGTCAACGATAAGCAACTATTCTCTTTTAATCTTGGCAATATCAGTCAATAATTAGTCAGCAATGGCTAACTACGGTACTTTGTACAGGTCCAACGCACAAGGCAAATAGAGCGTATGATGGCTATCAAAGGTTGAAACTCAATAGGTTTTTCTGGAACTCGGATGCCCCTGCGACCTCTAAGTATTAGCACTCGGCAGATCTGAGTGCTAACATCCATCGCTGGAGTCGTTTACTGAGTACGCTATTGTCTGATTCCAAAGGAGCTTCACACGTGAGCCATGCAATGACCCTTCCGAGTACTTTGAGCCCGTCGTCGGCTAAGGCCGCTCCGGCAGGTGCACTGGCGCTCTCGCATTCCTCGCTGCTGTCCGGTCAACTGGGCAACATCGACGCCTACATCCAGGCGGTCAACCGGATTCCGATGCTGACGCCGGCGGAAGAACGCCAGTTCGCCACCGAATTGCGCGAACACGACAATCTGGAGGCCGCGCGCCGCCTGGTGCTGTCGCACCTGCGACTCGTCGTGTCCATCGCGCGTAACTACCTCGGTTACGGGTTGCCGCACGCCGACCTGATCCAGGAAGGCAACATCGGCCTGATGAAAGCGGTCAAGCGCTTCGATCCAGAGCAAAACGTGCGCCTCGTGTCGTACGCGATGCACTGGATCAAGGCCGAGATCCACGAGTACATCCTGCGCAACTGGCGCATGGTGAAGGTCGCCACCACCAAGGCGCAGCGCAAGCTGTTCTTCAACCTGCGCAGCCACAAGCAGGGGCTTGGCGCGTTCACGCCGGACGAGATCGACGGTCTCGCGAAGGAGCTGAACGTGAAGCGCGAAGAGGTCGCGGAGATGGAAACGCGTCTGTCGGGCGGCGATATCGCGCTCGAAGGTCAGGTCGAAGACGGTGAAGAGTCGTACGCGCCGATCGCCTATCTGGCCGACTCGCATAGCGAACCGACAGCCGTGCTGGCTTCGCGTCAGCGCGACCGGCTGCAAAGCGACGGCATCGCAAGCGCGCTCGACGCGCTCGATCCGCGCAGCCGCCGCATCATCGAAGCGCGCTGGCTGAAGGTGGCCGACGACGGCTCGGGTGGCTCCACGTTGCACGAGCTGGCCGACGAGTTCGGTGTGTCGGCCGAACGTATCCGCCAGATCGAAGCCAGCGCGATGAAGAAGATGCGCGGCGCGCTGACCGAATACGCGTAAAGCGTCGAAGCCATGGGCGCGTCAATTGTGTCCCGCCCATGACATCGGTAAAAACGACACGCGTTAATCGGTCGCGCCATTTAGCGACCATCGCGCTCAAGCCCCGCCCTCGCAAGACGGCGGGGCTTTTTCATTCTTTTCGCCCTTTCTTGCGTCCCCGCGGCCGCCCTTCGCGTCGGCCTACCCGCAAGCCGGCCTGTCGAGGCCGGTAAGCCTTTCTTGACGTATCGCAAGTCCGGTAGCAATACTGCACAGACGCGGCAAGTTTCGCGACGTGTTGCCGCATGGCTAAACCTGAGCGCGCGAGGTTCACTTCCTGCAATCGGCATGCATTCGCCAGACTGCCTGACGGCCAGGGCGGTCTGGATCCAGCCGGACTCATCGGCGTGAAGTCGTCTTCGACCGATCATGACCATAGCCCTCAATCGCAGCAGCACTGTCCGGTCGCGCTTGCGCGGCCGATTCACCAGGTGGGTGCGCGGTCCAACGCTGGCGCGCGATATCGCCATCATCCTCGCCATCAAGTTCGTCCTACTGATGGCGCTCAAGTACACATTCTTCAATCATCCACAGGCGCAGCACATGATGCTGCCGCCTGAACAGGTCGCGCAGGCGCTGCTGTCGGTGCCCGCCCCGCATCCGTCTCGAGGTGATCAACATGCCCGTTAGCGAAGTCGTAGAACTGTCGCGATTCCAGTTCGCCATCACGGCGCTTTATCACTTTCTGTTCGTGCCGCTCACGCTCGGTCTCGCCTGGTTGCTCGTCATCATGGAATCGGTCTACGTGATGACCGGCAAGCAGATCTACAAGGACATGACGCAGTTCTGGGGCAAGCTGTTCGGCATCAACTTTGCAATGGGCGTCGCGACCGGCCTCACGCTCGAGTTTCAGTTCGGCACCAACTGGGCTTATTACTCGCATTACGTCGGCGACATTTTCGGCGTGCCGCTCGCCGTCGAAGGGCTGATGGCGTTCTTCCTCGAATCGACGTTCGTCGGTCTGTTCTTTTTCGGCTGGAACAGATTGTCAAAAATCCAGCATCTGATCGTCACGTTCTGTGTCGCGCTCGGTTCGAACCTGTCGGCGCTGTGGATTCTGATTGCCAACGGCTGGATGAACAATCCGGTCGGCGCGAAGTTCAACTATCAGACGATGCGCATGGAGCTCGACAGCATCGGCTCGGTGATCTTCAACCCGGTTGCACAGGTCAAGTTCGTGCACACGGTATCAGCTGGATATGTGACCGCGGCGATGTTCGTACTCGGCGTGTCGTCGTGGTATCTGTTGAAGCGCCGCGACACCGAGTTCGCGCTGCGCTCGTTCGCGATCGCGGCCGGCTTCGGCCTCGCGTCGGCGCTGTGCGTGATCGTGCTGGGCGACGAATCCGGCTATCGCACCGGTGAAGTCCAGCAGATCAAGCTCGCCGCGATCGAATCCGAATGGGAGACCGCGCCCGCGCCGGCACCGTTCACGATATTTGGCATCCCCAATCAGAAAGAGCAACGCACCGACTATGCGATCCGTGTGCCGTACGCGCTCGGCATTATCGCGACCCGCTCGCTCGACGAACCCGTGGTCGGCCTGCGCGACCTGATCGCCCAAAACGAAGGTCGCATCAAGGACGGCATGCTCGCCTATTCGGCGTTGCAGCGGTTAAAGGGCGGCGACTCCAGCGACGAGGCGCATGCGGAGTTCGACAAGTACAAGGACGATCTCGGCTACGCCCTGCTGCTCAAGCGGTTCACGCCGAACGTCATCGACGCGACGCCAGACCAGATCGCCGCGGCGGCAAGAAGCACGGTCCCGCCGGTGTTGCCACTGTTCTTCTCGTTCCGCACGATGGTCGGCCTTGGCCTGCTGTTCCTCGCCACCTTCGTGCTCGCCTTCTGGTTCTGCGCGCAGCGCACGTTGCTGCTCGAAAAGCGCCGCTGGTTTCTGCGCTGGGCGGTCATCGCGATTCCGCTGCCGTGGCTCGCCGCCGAGCTCGGCTGGATCGTCGCGGAAATGGGCCGCCAGCCGTGGAGCATCGCGGGCATTCTGCCGACCAACCTGGCCGCGTCGACGCTGACGCCGCGCGATCTGTATCTGAGCATCGGCGGCTTCGTGCTGTTCTACACGGGGCTGTTCGTCATCGAGATCATGCTGATGTTCAAGTACGCGCGGCTCGGCCCTTCGTCGCTGCATACGGGCCGCTATCACCACGAGAACGGACAACCGGTGACGCAGCCACTGTCGAACACGGCCGCATGACGCACCGCTGCACCGCCCCGAAGGAGAAACCCATATGGACTACGCAGCTCTCAGACTGATCTGGTGGGTATTGATAGGCGTACTGCTGATCGCCTTCGCGCTCACCGACGGCTTCGACATGGGCGCGGCGATCCTGCTGCCGTTCATCGCCAGCACTGACTCCGAGCGACGCATCGTCGTGAACACGGTCGGCGCGACGTGGGAAGGCAACCAGGTCTGGTTCGTGACCGCGGCCGCCGCGATGTTCGCCGCGTGGCCGCTCGCCTACGCGGCATCCTTCTCAGGCTTCTACTTCGCGATGCTGCTCGTGCTGTTCGCTCTGTTCTTCCGCCCGGTCGGCTTCGACTATCGCGGCAAGCGCGAGGATCCGCGCTGGCGCAACGCGTGGGACTGGGGCCTCTTCATCGGCGGCTTCGTGCCGGCGCTGGTGTTCGGTGTCGCGTTCGGCAATCTGCTGCAAGGCGTGCCGTTTTCGTTCGATACCGATCTGCGCGTCACCTATCACGGCAGCTTCTTCGGCCTGCTCAATCCGTTCGCGCTGCTGACGGGACTCGTCAGCGTGGCGATGCTGGCCGCGCACGGCGCCGCGTTCGTCAAGTGGAAGACCGATGGCGTGGTTCACGAGCGCGCATCGAAGGCGCTGCGGCTCGCGGCGCTGTGCACGGTGGTGCTGTTTCTCGTCGCGGGCGCGCTCGTCGCGACGATGATCGGCGGCTATCAGATCGTCGATGCGCCGCCGCTCGACGCCGTCTCCAATCCGTTGCTGAAGACCGTGATCGGCGCGCCGGGTTTGTGGCTGACCAACTACGCGCTTTACCCGTGGATGGCGATTGCGCCGCTCGCGGGTCTCGTCGGCGGGGTGCTCGCGGTGCTGCTCGCGCGTTCGCGCTTCGAGGCGACCGCGTTTCTGTCGACGTCGCTGATGATCGTCGGCTTGATCTTGACCGCGGGCTTCTCGATGTTCCCGTTCATCATGCCTTCGTCGCTCGACGGCCGCAGCAGCCTGACCATGTGGGATTCCACATCGAGCCGCATGACGCTCGAGATCATGCTGTTCGCCGTCATCGTGTTCCTGCCGATCATCCTGCTCTATACGGGCTGGGTGTATCGCGTGATGCGCGGCAAGGTGACCGCCGCGGCGATCAAGGAAAACCACCATTCGATGTATTGACCGGCGCGACGCTTCAACAGCAAACTCGCCAGGCGCCACACTCTGGTCGTAAACGCGAAAGCGGCACCTTGGGACCAGGTGCCGCTTTTTGATTGGCGTGCTGCGATCGCCGTGCAACTCAACAGCGCTCGACAATCATCAACCGATCACGCCGGCACCGGCGCCGCGCCCGCGCCGCCGCCTTGCGACGACAGGCGCTCGGCCAGCTTTTGCGCATAGCGCTGCGCGGCCTCGCCGACGACGATATGGAACGTGTCGGTCGACACCCACGCGGTATCGAGCGTCGCGAGCCGCTGACGATCGACCGCCGACGGATCGCGCACGACTACCCGCAGACGCGTCGCCGCGACCGCATCGAGCGACACCACGTTGCCCTCGCCGCCGAGCACGGCGAGCCAGCGCAGCGGATCGGGATCGAGCGGACCGCCTTGCGCGTCATCGGCGTGCCCAGCGTTTCGCGCGACCGGCGCGGCAGCGGTAGCCGCCGGCGCCGACACAGCAGCACCCGCCACCTTCACCGCGTCGCCCTGACGCTGCGCGATCGCCGTACGCATCTCATCGGCGATGATGTCCGCCTCCGGTCCGATGATCACCTGCACGTTGTTCGCGCCGCGCTTGAGCACACCGCGAGCACCAATCGACTTCAGTTCGCTTTCGGAGACCTTGTCCGCATCGACGACAGACAGACGCAGACGCGTCGTGCACGCATCCACGACCGACAGATTCGCCGCGCCACCGAGCGCCGCGATATAGCGCTGCGCACGCGGCACGGCCGCAGCAGCCGCCGGCGCGACGAAACCGCCCGCCGCGAACGACTCGACCTGCTCGTCGGCAGGGGCGGGCTCACGGCCCGGCGTCGCCATGTTGAACTTACGGATGAAGAAGCGGAACAGACCGTAGTACACGACCGAGTACACGATGCCGAGCGGAATCGCCCACCAGCCCTTCGTCGACAGACCGAAGTTCAGCACGTAGTCGATGAAGCCCGCCGAGAACGTGAAGCCGAGGTGAATCCCGAGCGCCGAGCAGATCGCGAGCGACAGACCTGTCAGCAGCGCGTGGATTGCATACAGCACCGGCGCGAGGAACATGAAGCTGAACTCGATCGGCTCGGTGACACCGGTCAGGAACGACGTGAGCGCCATCGAGAACAGCAGGCCGAACACCATTGCGCGACGCTCTTTCGGCGCCTCGTGATACATCGCGAGACATGCGGCCGGCAGGCCGAACATCATCACCGGGAAGAAGCCGGTCATGAAGGTGCCCGCGGTCGGATCGCCAGCGAAGAAGCGGTGCAGGTCGCCCGTGACGGGCGCACCGCCCGCCGGCGTGAAGGTGCCGAACACGAACCACGTCAGCGAATTGAGGATGTGATGCAAGCCCGTGACGAGCAGCAGCCGGTTCAGCACGCCGAACACGAAGGCGCCGAGCGCGCCGGCCGTCGTGAGCCAGTGGCCGGCCACGTCGATCGCGTTCTGCACCGGCTCCCACACATGCCCGAATACGATGCCTAGCACCACGCAGACCACCCCTGTCACGATCGGCACGAAGCGTTTGCCGCCGAAGAACGCCAGGTAGTCGGGCAGCTTGATGTCCTTGTAGCGGTTGTAAAGCAGCCCAGCGACGATGCCCGCGATGATCCCTGACAGCACGCCCATGTTGAGCTTGTCGTTGATGTCCTTCATCACCGCGATCTGCACCAGATAGCCGATCGCACCAGCCAGACCCGCGACGCCGTTGTTGTCTTTCGCGAAGCCGACCGCCACGCCGATCGCGAACAGGAGCGGCAGGTTGTCGAAGATCGCGCCGCCCGCATCGGCGATCATCTTGATGTTGAACACGTCGGGCTGGCCGAGCCGCAGCAACAGGCCGGCCACCGGTAGCACCGCGATCGGCAGCATCAGCGCGCGTCCCAGGCGCTGAATCTTCAGAAACGGATTTCCGTCCATCGGTATCTCCAATTTTGTCTCGTAGGGGTACGTCTTGGTTGAGTGGTGCAGCTATACGGAGAATCGCGCCGCGCGTGAAGGCAGACGTGCTGCCGGGCGCACGGCGTGCGGGTTCTCAAATTCGCTAGTGTTTCAATCGAGGGGCCACGTGGCGCGGCTTGCGGCTCTGACCGCCTGCGCCGAGTCGAGCGCTTGCGCTTCGCGGGCGCGCTGGCGACACAGCTGATAGTCGAGCGTGCGCACGCGTGCCTTGATGCCTGGCACGGAGACCGGATCGACCGACAGCTCGGTCACACCGAGGCCCACCAGCAGCGGCATCGCGAGCGGGTCGCCGGCGAGCGCGCCGCACACGCCGACCCATTTGCCGTGCTTCGCGGCACCTTCGACGGTCGCCGCGATCAGGCGCAGCACCGCCGGATGCAGGCCGTCCGCCTGCGCCGCGAGATCGGGCTGGCAGCGGTCCATCGCGAGCGTGTATTGGGTCAGGTCGTTGGTGCCGATCGACAGGAAATCGGCGTGCTGCGCGAGCTGATCGGCGAGCAATGCAGCCGACGGCACTTCGATCATCACGCCAACTTCGACCGGCTCCGATCTACCCGCTTCGCGTGCAAGCTCGTCGATGCGCTTGCGGATGCGGATCAGTTCACCCGCATCGGTGACCATCGGCAGCAGGATGCGTACGGCGCCGACCGGACGCACCGCGAGCAGGCCACGCAGCTGGTCGTCGAGCAGATCGGGGCGCACCTGCGCGAGGCGCACGCCGCGCAGGCCGAGCGCGGGATTCGGCTCGGGCGGCAGCGTCAGATAATCGACTTCCTTGTCCGCGCCGACGTCGAGCGTGCGGATGATCGCGGTGCGGCCGCGCAACGCATCGACGATCGCCTGATAGCTGTGGCGATGCTCGTCCGCGCTCGGCGCGGCCGGGCGGTGGATGAACAGCAGCTCGGTGCGCAGCAGGCCGACCGCGTCCGCGCCGTTGTCGACCGCGGCGTTCGCGTCGTCGAGTGTGGCGATGTTGGCGGCCACTTCGACCGCGCGGCCGTCGGAGGTCGCCGCTGCCTGCTGCGACGTGCGGCGATTCGCTTCGCGCACGTCCGCGAGGCGGCTGCGTTCGCGTCGCGCGCGTTCGACGTCGAGTTCGGTCGGCGCGAATTCGAGCCGGCCGGTGCTCGCGTTCACCACCACCTGAGTGCCCTCGGGTATCGCATACAACGCGTCGCCGAGCGCGACCAGCGTCGGAATGCCCGCCTGACGCGCGAGAATCGCCGCGTGCGAGGTCGCGCCGCCACGCGCCATCACAATCGCGGTCACGCGCGTGCGATCGAGCGACGACAGATCCGACGGCGTGAATTCGTCGGCTGCGAGCACCGCCTCGTCCGGCAGCGTGCGAGCCGCGCTGCTCGTGTAGCCGAGCGCGCGCTGCACGCGCTTTTCGATGTCGCGCAGATCGGCGGCCCGCTCGGCGAGCAGTGTGTCCTCCACATTACTCAGAATGCCTGCTTGCGCGCGGATCGCTTTGCGCCACGCAAAACCGGCGCTCTTGCCGAGGCTGATCAGCTTGCGCGCGGCGTCGAGCAGTGTCGGATCTTCGAGCAGCACGCGATGCACCGCAAAAATCCCCGCCTCGCCGACCGAGCCGCGTTGCGACGCATCGCGCACGATCGTGTCGAGATCGGCGTCGACGGTCGCGATCGCCTTGTCGAGCAGACGGCTTTCCGCCGCCGACGTGCCGCTCGCCTGCTCCGGCGGCTCGATATCCGCGTCGTCCCAGCGCACCAGCTTGCCGAGCGCGATGCCCGGCGCCGCGCACACGCCCGCGAGCGTGTTCGGCGCGAGCGGCTCGCCCGCGGCGGGCGCCGCAACGACTGCCGCCGGTGCGGCCGCTTTCTGTTCGCGCTTCTGTTCGACCTCGCCGTGCGCTTCGCGCGTCAGTTCGTCAGCGATTGCATCGACCGCCGCCTGCGCGTGCGGACCGACGCCGAGCAGCTCGACGCTTGCGCCTTCGCCGGCACCGAGTCCCAGCAGACCCACCACGCTTTCGATCGGCGCCTTGCGCCCGTCGTAGCGCACCTCGACCCGTGCGTCGAAGCCGCGCGCCGCTTCGCGCGCCCGCGCCGCGGGCCGCGCATGCAGGCCGCCCGCGTGCGTCAGCGTGATCTGCCGGCGCGCTTCGTCCATCACGTGCGCGGCGCTCGCCTCGCGCACCGCGTCGTGGCTGACGCCCTCGCGCGCGCGCAGCACCAGCAGCGTCGTTTCGCCGGCCTTGACATGCCCGTTCGGCGCCCGCTCGATGATCTCGAACGCATCCGAATTCGCAATCGCGATCACCGAGACGAGGCTCGGCGCATTCAGCGCGATCTGATCCTGATCGAACTCGATCAGCACGTCACCGGCGCGCACCTGCGCGCCCTGCTCGACCATCGGCACAAAACCCTTGCCGTTCAGCCCGACTGTGTCGATACCGATATGCAGCAGAATCTGCGCGCCCTCGGCGCTCTCGAGCGTTACCGCGTGGCCGGTGCGCGCGAGATGCGTGACGACGCCGTCGCATGGCGCGACGAGCCGACCCTCGAGCGGATCGACGCCGATGCCGTCGCCGAACTTGCCGCCCGAAAACACCGGGTCCGGCACCTTCGCGAGCGGCACGACCGGGCCGGTCAGCGGTGCAAGCAAAACAATGTGATTCTCGGAGTGGCTCATCAAGTTGGACTTCTCGACACGTCGCATCGTCATTCTCATCAGTGAGTTTCGGTGACTTTGTTGAGATGGCGAGGCGCGTCGGGATTGCGCCCGCGCGCGGCGGCAAGATCCGCGGCCATCACGTAAAAGGACAGGATGGCGGCGATCGGATCGAGCGCTGCGTGTGCGGTGGCGACGAGCGGCAGCGAGGCTTGCGCGACGTCATCGGGCGCCGCGAGCAGCACGCGCGCGCCGCGCGCGCGCATGTCGTGCGCGAGCTGCAGCAGACCCGCCTGCTCCGGGCCGCGCGGCGCGAACACGAGCAGCGGATAGTCGCGGTCGATCAGCTCCATCGGACCATGACGCACTTCCGCGCTCGAAAACGCTTCGGCCTGGATGCCGGAAGTTTCCTTCAGCTTCAGCGCGGCTTCCTGCGCGATTGCGAGGCCAAGACCGCGGCCAATCACGATCATCCGTTCGATACCGCGCAACTCGTTCACGGCCATCGACCAGTCGAGCCGGCCCGCGCGTTCCAGCGCGTCGGGCAGCGTATTCAGTCCATCGAGCAACTCGGCGTCGTTCTGCCAATGCGCAACCAGCTGCGCGGAGATCGACAGCATGGCGATATAGCTCTTGGTCGCCGCGACGCTCAGTTCGGGACCGGCTACGAGCGGCAGATGCCATTCGCACGCGTCGGCCAGCGGCGAGCCCGGTGCGTTCACGGCGGCGACCGTCAATGCGCCGGCCGCGCGCAACGCGTTCATCGTGCCGACGAGGTCGGGGCTCTTGCCCGATTGCGAAAACGCGAGCGCAAGCTGGTCGCGCACCTGCAGCGGCGCCTGCTGCAGCGTCGCGACCGACATCGGCAGCGACGCGACCGGCACGCCGAGGCGGCTCATCGTCAGGGATGCAAAGTAGCTGGCGGCATGGTCCGAGCTGCCGCGCGCGACGGTCAGCGCGACATGGCGCGGCTGTTGCGCGAGCTTCGCGGCGAGCGCCGCGACGCGCGAGGTGTCCTTGAGCTGCTCGGCTACTGTTGCGGCGGACGCGAGCGCTTCCTTAAGCATATTCGACAATGGCTTCTCCTTCGACGTAGGTCGCGCTCAGCGCCAGCTCGCGGTCGAATACGACCACGTCGGCCCACGCACCGCGCGCGATGCGGCCGCGGTCCTCGATGCCGAGATAGTCGGCGGCGTAGCGTGACAAACGGTGGGATACATCGGCGATCGGCAGGCCGATCGAGACGAGATTGCGCAGCGCCTGATCCATCGTTAGCGTGCTGCCCGCGAGCGTGCCGTCGGCCAGACGTACGCCGCCGAGGCACTTGGTTACGTGCTGGCTGCCGAGGCGGTATTCGCCGTCGGGCATGCCGGTGGCCGACGTGCTGTCCGTCACCACATAGAGGCGCGGAATCGCGCGCAGCGCGGTGCGGATCGCCCCCGGATGCACGTGCAGCAGGTCGGGAATGATTTCGGCGTATTCGGCGTGCGCAAGCGCAGCGCCGACGAGGCCAGGGTTGCGGTGATGCAGCGGCGACATCGCATTGAACAGATGCGTGAAGCCGCACGCGCCGTGCTTGAGCGCGGCGACCGCGTCGTCGTAGGTGCCGAGCGAATGGCCGAGCTGCACGCGTACGCCGCGCGCCGCCATCTCCGAGATGATCTCCATGTGGCCGGCGATCTCGGGCGCCAGCGTGACGACGCGGATCGGCGCGATCGACAGATACTTGAGCACCTCGTCCATCACCGCCGATACCGCCGCGTCCGGCTGCGCGCCGAGCTTGCCGGGGTTGATGTACGGCCCTTCCAGATGCACGCCGAGCACGCGGGCGCAGCCCGGCGTGCGCACCCGCGTGACGTTGCCGAGCCCGGCGACGACGTTCATCAGCTCGTCGCGCGGCGCGGTCATGGTCGTTGCTAGCAGGCTCGTTGTGCCGTAGCGCGCATGCGTGCGGGTGATCGTTTCGATCGCGTCGCCAGCTTCCATCACGTCGGCGCCGCCGCCGCCATGCACGTGCAGATCGATGAAGCCGGGCAGGATGTACGGTGCGTCGTTTGTCGACGGATCGACGCGCTCGCCGGACAGCGTCGTGATGCGGCCGTTTTCGTATTCGAGCGTGCCGTGGATCCACCCTTCGGTGGTGAGTATGTTTCCGGTCAGCATGAGTCTCTCTGGTGCGTGATACGTATGCGGCAAATGGCGTCCGCCGGACTTGCGGCCGGCGAGGGCCGCGCAGCTCAGGTGCGCAATTCAGCGACGAAGTCGTAGTAGTCGTCGCGGCAATAGGTGTCGGTCAGCTCGATCGCGCGTTGATCCGCGCAGTAGCCGATCCGGGTGATGACCAGCAGCGCGGTGCGCGGTTCGACGTCCATCAGCGCGGCGATTTCGCTCGACGCGTTGACCGCGCGGAAGTGCTGCAACGCGCGCACGACCGCCGCGCCGCGCTGCTCGAGATAGCTGTACAGCGAGTCGCCGATCACGAGCGGATCAGGCACGATCGCGACCGGCAGCGCCGAATGTTCGACCGCCATCACGATGCCGTCCGCGCGCCGCAGCCGCCGCAGGCTCGTGACGGCCGCGCCGGGTGACAAGCCGAGGCGCAGCAGCTCGTCGCGATTGGCTGCGCGCACGTCGCGTTCGAGCCAGACCGAATCGGGCCGGAAACCGCGCTGCTGCATCTTCTTCGTGAAGCCGGTGAGACGCGACAGCGGATCTTCGACGCGCGGCGTAATGAAGCTGCCCGCGCCGCGCGCGCGCCGGATCAGCCCCTGCTCGACCAGCAGTTCGATCGCCTTGCGCGCGGTGATGCGCGACACGCCGATCGCGTCGGACAGCGTACGCTCGGAAGGCAGCGCCTCGCCGGCCGACCAGACGCCGCAATGGATCGCCGTCGCCAGGTTGCGCGCGAGCTGCAGGTAGAGCGGCGTGACGTTGCGCACGTCAGGCATCAATGCGGACCAGCGAGTTTCCATGGGGCTCCAAGGACGCCGTGAGCAGTACGGCCCGGAAAATTGAGAGCCCATTATATAACCAACATAATACCAGTCAACGGACTGGTTCCATGCCGGTCCGGATCGCCGGAAAGCCTTTCTGCGTGGGGATCACAGCGGGATTCAAGGGCTCCGTCGGAGGGATTTGCAGACCAGGACTTTCCCGCATCGCATGCATTTGACGATACCAGCGAGTCGTTATCGGCTCCTGGTGGTATCAAAACAGTCCAAATAATCAATACCTATTTAATACCAGTTGGTGTCTCGCCGCGGTGGAGTGGCTTTGTAAATAAGGGTCGTGCCGATATAGTGCGCTGTACCGACCATAAAAAGTCCCGGGGAGCCGCCCTTGACAGATTCCGAGGCGCTGCGGCGCGCTCAGGCCGTCCGCCATTTCAATCGCTTCTATACCCAATGCATCGGTGCCCTGCACGAACATCTGGCTCGAAGCGAGTTCTCGCTGACGGAAGTGCGCGTGCTGCACGAGCTATCGCGCGCCCGCGCGCAGACCGCGTCGGTGCTCGGGCGCGCGCTCGGGCTCGATAGCGGCTATCTGAGCCGCCTGCTGACCAGTTTCGAGCGACGCAAGCTGATCACGCGCCGTCCGTCCGACACCGACGCACGCCAGTCGCTGATCGCGCTCACCGAGCACGGCCACGCGATCTACGCGCCGCTCGAAGCCGCCGCCATCCACGAAGCACTCGGCCTGCTCGACAGACTCAGCGCGCTATCGCAGGAGCAGTTGATCGCCGCGATGAAGCTGATCGAGCGCCTGCTCGGCGACAAGCCGAAGCACGAGCTCGTTGTGCTGCGTCAGCCGCGCGCCGGCGAATGTGGCTGGCTCGTGCATCGTCAGGCGCAGTGGTTCGCCGCGCAGTACGGCTGGGATCACACGTTCGAGGGCTTGCTCGCGCGCGTCGTCGCCGAGTACGCGCAGCGCAACGATCCGCTGCGCGAGAAGTGCTGGATCGCCGAACAGGAAGGCCTGGTGGTCGGCTCGGTTTGCCTCGTCGGGGTCTCGACGACGGTCGCGAGCGTGCGCCTGCTGTGGGTCGAACCGGACGTGAGGAGGCTCGGCATCGGCACGCAGTTGCTCAGCGAATGCGTGCGCTTCGCGCGGCGCGCGGGCTACACGAAGCTCACGCTGACCACCGCGAGCGCATTGGCGGAGCCACGGCGGCTTTGTGAGCGCGCTGGGTTCGAGTTGGCCGGCAGCGCGGCGCAGCGCCGCTTCGGCCAGGATCTGATGATCGAAAGATGGGAGCTGGAGCTATAAAAAAGCACGCGCCTGTACGGCGCGTGCCTTTCCTGATGCCATGCGGCTGCGCTTGCGATCGCGCTGAACGCGTCGCTTAGAACGACGGCACCATCGAACCCTTGAACTGCGTCTTGATGAACTGGCGCACGTCTTCCGACTGATACGCCGCGACCAGCTTCTTCACCCATGGCTGATCCTTGTCCTTCGCGCGCACGGCGATCAGGTTCGCGTACGGGCTGTGGATGTCTTCGAGCGCGATCGCGTCCTTGGTCGGCTGCAGGCCGGCGGCCAACGCGAAGTTCGTATTGATGACGGCGGCGTCGACGTCGGCGAGCGAACGCGGCAGTTGCGCGGCGTCGAGCTCGACGAACCTGATCTTCTTCGGATTGTCGACGACATCGAGCGGCGTCGCGTTGTTGCCTCCCGTGGCCGCGCCGTCCTTCAGCTTGATCAGCCCTTGCGCCTGCAGCAACAGCAGCGCGCGATTTTCGTTGGACGGATCGTTCGGCACCGCGACCTTCGCGCCCTGCGGCAGGTCCTTCGACGACTTCAGCTTCTTCGAGTACGCGCCGAGCGGCGAGATGTACGTGAGGCCCGTGTTGACGAGCTTATAGCCGCGCTGCTTGATCTGGCTATCGAGGTACGGCTGGTGCTGGAAGCTGTTGGCGTCGAGGTCGCCCGCGTCGAGCGCGGCGTTCGGCTGGATGTAGTCGTTGAACTCGACGACCTTCACGTTCAGGCCTTCGCGCTTGGCGACCTTGGTGGCGACTTCCCAGATCTGCGCGTCCGGGCCGCCGATCGTGCCGACCTTGATGACCTTGTCGTCGGCGTGCGCGCCGAAGCTGGTCAGGATCGCCGCACCGGCGACGACTGCGGTGAGGGCTTTGAGGATATTTCTGCGCTGCATGTGATTCTCGCTGTTGCGGTTCGACGTTTGAGTCGATGGCTCGATCGATGTCGGAGCCGGATAAAAAAATGGGCGGTGCTCCGGTTCGTGCTGGCGCGCCGTCGGCCAAGCTCAAAATTGTTTCATATGGGCGGCAAGTTGGGAAATATCCTTACCGCATATGGTTATGCGGAGCGCAAGCGCAATGGCTTGCGCAACGCAAAACCCGCGGCTGACCGATAATCCAGAGCCGTAGCCGCGCACGGCCCATTCACTCACCACTGAGAACGACCATGTACGTGATCAACCTGATCTACACCGCCCCGCTCGATCGTATCGACGACGCGCTCGACGCGCATCGCGCGTTTCTCGCGGAGCAGTTCGACGCGGGCATCTTCGTCGCGGCCGGGCCGAAAGTGCCGCGCGACGGCGGCATCATCCTCGCGGTTCGTATCGAGCGCGACAGGCTGGATCGCATTCTCGCGAGCGATCCGTTCGCACTGCAACAGCTCGCGCGCTACGAGGTGACGGAGTTCAAGACGACGCGTCTCGCGCCGGGGCTGAATTTGCCGATTCCGGTCTGAGCGCGAGTTGCGAAGAGGAGATGGATGCGGGGAGGCGTGAGCGGCGCCGCTCTAAAAAGCCGCCTGCGATGCGCGTCAATCGAGCAGCAGCTTGATGTCATGCACCCATGGTGTCGCGCCTTGGCCATCGCGCGCGAACAGACGCAGCTTGCCGTCCGTGTCGAACACATAGCTCGCGGCCGTGTGGTCCATCGTGTAGCTGTCGGGCGTCTTGCCCGGGACCTTCGCGTAGTACACGCGGAAGTCTTTCGCGACCTTCGCGAGTTGTTCTTCGCTGGCGGGACGCAAGCCCACGAAGCTCGGATTGAACGCCGGCACGTATTGCGCGAGCAACTGCGGCGTATCGCGCTCGGGGTCGACGGTGACGAACAGCACCTGCACGCGCTTCGCGTCCTCCGGACCGAGTTGCTGCAACGCCTGTGACAGCTCGGCCATCGTCGTCGGGCAGACGTCCGGGCAATGCGTATAGCCGAAGAACAGCACGACGACCTTGCCTTTGTAGTCGGCAAGCGTGCGGACCTTGCCGGACGTGTCGGGCAACGAGAAATCGCTGGCGAATTGCGTATTGCCGGTGATGTCGACATTCGTAAAAGCCGGCGGCTGCTTGCCGCAACCCGTCATCAGCAATGTGCCGCCCAGCGTGGCGCCGAGCGCGCAAGCCATCACAGCGGCGCGCGCGACGCGCGCAAAGCGATTGTTGAGCATGGTGTTACGCGCCTATCACGACGCGCGCGTAGTGGTCGATCAGCAGCGCGGCGAACAGCAGCGACAGATAGACGATCGAATAACGGAAGGTTTTGCGCGCGAGCTCGTCCGAATACTCCCGGTAGATCTTCCACGCATAAGCGAGAAACACGGCGCCGAGCAGCACCGCCGACGCGAGATACACGACGCCGCTCATGCCGGAGATGAACGGCATCAGCGTGACCGCGAACAGGATGACCGTGTAGAGAAGGATATGCAGGCGCGTGTACTTTTCGCCGTGCGTGTTCGGCAGCATCGGCAGGCCGGCGTTTTCGTAGTCCTTGCGGCGATACAGCGCGAGCGCCCAGAAATGCGGCGGTGTCCACACGAAGATGATCAGCACGAGGATCCACGCGTCGCCGGGCACGTGGCCCGTTACCGCGGCCCAGCCGAGCGCGGGCGGCATCGCCCCCGACGCGCCGCCGATCACGATGTTCTGCGGCGTGACTGGCTTCAGCAGCAGCGTATAGATGACCGCATAACCGACGAACGTGGCGAGCGTGAGCCACATGGTCAGCGCATTGGCGAACGTGTACAGCGTCCACATGCCGAGGCCGCCGAGCACGGCCGAGAACAGCAGGATCTGCGGGGTGGTGATTTCGCCGCGCGCGGACGGACGCCACGACGTGCGGCGCATTTTGGCGTCGATCTGCTGCTCGACGAGGCAGTTGATCGCGAACGCGGCGCCGGCCAGCAGCCAGATGCCGACGGTGCCGCCGATCAGTACGGTCCATGGCACCATGCCCGGCGTCGACAGGAACATGCCGATGACCGCGCAGAACACCGCAAGCTGCGTAACACGCGGCTTGGTCAGTGCGAGATATTGGGAGACCCGGCTGCCGGGCGTTTGGGAGAGTGTTGTGCTGTCCATGTGAGTCACGCTGGCGCGGCTTCGCGCGCAGGGAGCGCGGCGCGGCCGGGACGGCTAAAAGCGATCCGAAAGTTTAACATAACGAGCAGCAGCAGCAGGATCGCGGCCCCGCCGTTATGGGCGACCGCAATCGGTAACGGCCATTGCAGCACGATGTTCGACAAGCCGGTGACAAACTGGATCAGCACCACCAGCAGCACGCCGTTGGCGGGTCGCCGCAGTGACTCGAAGCGGCGCAACTTCAACGCGAACCACACCAGATAGGCGATCACAGCGAACGCGAACGTGCGATGCGTCCAGTGAATCGCGACCAGCGCATCCTGCGTAATCATGTCGCCGTCGCCAGTCATGCCGAGCGCGCGCCACAGGTGGAAGCCGTGCGCGAAGTCCATCGGCGGAATCCATTGGCCGTTGCAGGTCGGGAAGTCGGTGCATGCGAGCACCGCGTAGTTCGTGCTGACCCAGCCACCGAGCGCGATTTGCAGCACCAGCAGCGCGAGACCCGCGAGTGCGGCCACGCGCCAGCGCGTGGCCTCGGGCTCGTAGGCCGGCAGCGGCGTCAAACGCGCCGCGAGCCAGCCGAGCGCGCCGAGCAGCGCCAGGCCGAGCAGCAGATGCGTGGTCACGATGATCGGCTGCAGCCTCATGGTCACGGTCCACGCGCCGAACACGCCCTGCACGACGATCAGCAGCAGCAGCGAAGTCGGCCACCACGGCGACACATGCAGCGGACGACGCTTGATACGCGCCGTCCAGGCAATGATCGTCTGCGCGATGATCAGCACGCCGATCGCCATCGCGAAGTAGCGATGGATCATTTCGATCCACGCCTTCGTCATGCTGACGGGGCCGCTCGGCATCGCCTGATAGGCCGCGGAGATTGCCGCGTGCGCGATGAACGGCGACGACGTGCCGTAGCAGCCGGGCCAATCCGGGCAGCCGAGGCCCGAATCGGTGAGGCGCGTGAAGCCGCCGAACATCACGAGATCGAGCGTCAGGAAGGTGGTGAGCCAGACCAGCTTGCGGAATTTGTTGTCGTCGGCCTTGACCCACACGTAGGACAACGGCAGCAACGCGATACACAAGCCGATCACGCCCAGTTGCAATACGAACATCTCATTTACCAAGGTTGGGACGTCAGCCGATGGTCGACCATTTGAGCAGCTTGGTCAGGTCGCCTTTGATCTTGCTCGGGTTCGCGTCTTTCGGAAAACGCATCATCAGATTGCCGCTCGGATCGACCAGGTAGATGTGGTCGGTGATCCGCGTGGCGGTGTCGGCGGGTAGCCACGCGGCGACCTGCGCCGGATCGGCGATCAGCATGTCGGTGTTGGGGTAGGCGGTTTGTATCACGTCCGCGACCTTGTCTGCATCGGTGCGCAGCCAGACTTCCATGACGCGCTCGCGTTCCGGGCCCTGAGCTGCGCGGATTTGTCGCATGAAGTAGAGCTTCGTCACGCAGGCTTTATCGCACGCGCTGTTGTCCGCTGAGATCATGAGCCAGCGGCCATGCAGCGAGGCGAGCTTGAGCGGCTTGCCATCCGCGCCGGTGACCATGAGCGAGTCCGGGATCGGCCGTTGCGGCTCGATCAGCGCGCCGTAGTTCGTGCTGCCGCCGGTCGGCTTCACGACGTAGTACATGAAGTACGAGATCGCGATCGGCGCCGCGCAGATCACCGCGAGCAGCAGCAGCACCCAGCGGCCGCGCCGCCACGAGCCCGGGCCGTTCGGTTGGCCGGAAATCGCTTTGGCCGCGGCGGGTTTGCCGCTGGGTTTGCCAGCTTCCGGCGAACGGGGAGTTTGAGTCGACACTACAGAACCTCTTTCAATGTTTGGACGGCGGCGAGCCGTGCCTTGCGTTCCTCACGCGCCCGGCGCGTGCTCCTTTTTGCCCGCGCGGCGCGCCGCATACAGACCGAAGGCGAGCGCGGCGGCGGCCATGCCCCACCACTGCAGCATGTAGCCGTAGTTGCGCTCGACACCGGTGGTCGGCGCGGGCCAGTCGCGCACCAGGCCGTCGCCGGCATCGCCGGTCTGCTGGATCACGAACGATTGCAGCGGCAGCCCGGTCTCCGCGGCGTACGAGCCGACATCGAGATTCTGCCGGATCAGGCGATGCGCGGCCGATCCGCCCTCGCCGAGCTCGAACGCGCGCGACGCGTCGGCACGCGCAATCCCTTCGATCTCGACCTCGCCCGACGGCGTCGTGTACGGCGCGATGGCCTCGCGATTGCTCAGGTTGCGCGGCAGCCAGCCGCGATTGACGAGCACGTAGCCGCCGTCGGCGAGTTTAAAAGGCATCACGACGTAAAAGCCCGGCTGATCGTTATACGGACGATTATCGAGGTATACGACCTTGTCCGTGACGAAACTGCCGCGCGCTTTCACGCGATGAAACTCGACGTCCTTCAGCGCGAGCGGCGCCGCGCTGACCGGCATCGCAGGCGCGTTCTCGAACTGCGTGATGCGCGCCTCGAGCGCTTCCTTCTGATGCGCGCGATCGCGCTGCCAGAAACCGAGCCGCATCGTCACGCCGACGACCAGCAGGATCAGCAGCGCGGGAATCAGGCGAAACTTCATTGCAGGCGCTCCGGCATCGCGCTCAGGGCCGCCGGGAGCCTGCGGCAGAGGCCTGCTCGCGGTGCGATAATCAATGTCTTGCCACTGCGCTTTCCAGTTTCAGTTGGTTCCATGCACATTATCGTTCCCATCGCCTTTGCTCTCATCATCGCCAGCATGGTGTCAGCGCTGTATTTCATGATGCACGACAAAGGCAAGACCAAGCGGATGGTCTGGTCACTCGCCACGCGGGTGGGCCTGTCGATCTCGCTGTTCCTGTTCATCCTGTTCGCACACTGGATGGGCTGGATTCAGTCGACCGGGATTCCGTACGGGCGCTGACGCTCGCGGATAGGTCGCCGCCGCATCCCCGTCAGCGGCAAATTTTCCTCGCCGCCAAACAAAACGCCGCCCTGAGAGGTCGAGGGCGGCGCTGCATTCATCCTTGCATACTGCTCGTGCGCGCCGCCTGAACGGCGTTGCGCGCACGGATCTTGCCGCATTACAGCCAGTACACGACGACGTACAGACCGAGCCACACGACGTCGACGAAGTGCCAGTACCAAGCCGCGCCTTCGAACGCGAAGTGATGTTCCGGCGTGAAGTGACCGCGGATCAGACGCACCAACACGACGGCGAGCATCGTGCCGCCGAGGAACACGTGAAAGCCGTGGAAGCCGGTCAGCAGGAAGAACGTCGAACCGTAGATGCCCGAAGCCAGCGTGAGATTCAGCTCGTTGTATGCATGGAAGTATTCGAAGCCCTGCAGGAACAGGAAGCTCACGCCCAGCACGAGGGTCGCCGCAAGCCACGCCATCGCCTTCTTGCGATGGTTGTCGCGCAGCGCGTGGTGCGACACCGTCAGCGTCGCACCCGACGACAGCAGCAGCGCCGTGTTGATGGTCGGCACCGGCCACGGCTGCATCGACTTGTAGGTGCCCACGAGTTCGGCCGGGCCGTTGTTCGGCCACACCGCCGTGAAATCCGGCCAGATCAGTTTGTAGTCGAGGCTGCCGAGTTGATGCAGCGCGATTTCGCGGGCATAGAACAGCGCGCCGAAGAATGCGCCGAAGAACATCACTTCGGAGAATATGAACCAGCTCATGCTCCAGCGGTACGACCGGTCGACGTTCTTGCCGTACATGCCGCCTTCCGACTCGGCGATCGCGTCGCCGAACCAATGCCACAGCGTAAAGAGCAGCCACAGCAGACCGATGAGCACGCCAAGCGGCGCCCAGGTATGGTCGTTGATCCAGGCCGCAAGCGATCCGAGCATAACCAGCAACCCCGTAGCGGCGCTGATCGGATGCCGCGACGGATGCGGTACGAAATAGTACGGGCTCTCGTTTTGACCGCTCATTCTTGATTCTCCACTTCAGTCCAGTTGTTCCGGAATCTCCGGCTGTATCTTCGGCGGCGCGTCGATACCGCACCGCTTCTCTCTAATTCGTGGGCTCTTCTCTGCTGCTTTGCCCTGCTATTGCCTCAACCGACCACGAGGCGCACGACCAGAATCAGCACCCCGATCAGAACCGCCGCGCCGATCAGCGCCGCCACGATCACATGCAGCGGGTTCAGTTGCGTCGCGTCCGCCTCGAGATCGCGGCGCTTGCGCACGCCGAAAAACGACCAGAACACCGCGCGCATCGATTGACCGAAACTGCTCTTGCGCGGACTGCCGCCGTTATCGTTCATCTCGCTTCGCCTTCCTTCGTTCGTCCGCGGCTCGCGCCGTCAAATTTGCTTCAGGCCGGCTTCGCGCGAGTGGCTGCCGCGCTGGTCACTGCATCGTTCACTGCATTCGCCTTCGGCGCCGCATCATCCGCGCCAGGCGCGGCCGGCGTGTTCAACTCGAAAAACGTGTACGACAGCGTGATCGTCTTCACGTCCTTCGGCAACTTCGGGTCGACGACGAACACCACCGGCATCCGCTTCGTCTCGTTCGCGTTCAACGTCTGCTGCGTGAAGCAGAAACACTCGATCTTCCTGAAGTACTCGGTCGCCTGCTTCGGCGCGTAGCTCGGAATGGCCTGCGCACGGATCGTGCGCGACTGCTCGTTGCTGACGTCGTACATGACCGTGGTTACTTCGCCCGGATGCACGTCGAGACTGCGCTGCTCCGGCTTGAAACCCAACAGGCCCCGCGCGTTCGCATCGAATTCGATCGAAATCGTGCGGCTCATGTCGACCTGCGTATTCTTCGCCTCGCGCGCTGAAACGTCGCGCTGCACGAGGTTGTTCACGCCGGTGATCTGGCAGATCGCGCGATACATCGGCACCAGCGCGAAACCGAAACCGAACATCATCAAAGCGACGACGAACAGCTTGATCAGCATCGAACGATTGAAAGAGCGGTCGGCCTCGGCCGGCGGTTGCGTCGACATCTGAATCCTCAACAAACCTGCATACGGACTGCGAATGCGGCGTTAGCTGAACCAGCACTGCTTCAGAATGGCGCTCGCGAAAAACACCGCGGCGATCGCGAACATCACCAACCCTATCCGCCTGTTGCCCGCGCGAATCTGCTCCGGCGTACGTCTTTCCTGTGGATTGCGCGTCATGCTCGACTTTCTGGGTACTGTTCTTGACTGGCGAGGCCGCCGCGCGAAGCGCCCGAGTCCGGTGGCCGCATGTCGCGCCGCCGGAACCCCGGCACCTCGCCGGAATAGGCTTACTCGACGGTCGGCGGATGCTCGAACGTGTGGAACGGAGCCGGGCTCGGTACGGTCCACTCGAGGCCCGTTGCGCCGTCCCACGGCTTGTCGCCCGCTTCTACGTGCTCGCCACCGCCACGGTAGGCCGGCAGCGCCACCGCGAACAGGAAGTACACCTGTGAGAGACCAAAGCCGAACGCACCGATCGAGATCACCTGGTTCCAGTCGGTGAACTGCGCCGGGTAGTCGGCATAACGACGCGGCATGCCGGCGAGACCGACGAAGTGCATCGGCAGGAACGCGAGGTTGAAGAAGAACATCGACGCCCAGAAGTGGATCTTGCCGCGTGTTTCGTTGTACATCCAGCCGGTCCACTTCGGCGACCAGTAGTACCAGCCGGCGAACAGCGCGAACAGCGACCCCGCCACCAGCACGTAGTGGAAGTGCGCGACCACGAAATAAGTGCCGTGATACTGGATGTCGAGCGGCGCCATGGCGAGCATCAGACCCGACAGGCCACCGAACGTGAACACGATCAGGAAGCCCACCGCGAACAGCATCGGCGTTTCGAAAGACAGCGAACCGCGCCACATCGTCGCGACCCAGTTGAACACCTTCACGCCGGTCGGCACCGCGATCAGCATAGTCGCGTACATGAAGAACAGCTGGCCCGTCACCGGCATGCCGGTCACGAACATGTGGTGCGCCCACACCATGAACGACAGGATCGCGATCGACGCGGTTGCGTACACCATCGAGCTATAGCCGAACAGCGGCTTGCGCGAGAACGCCGGGATCACCTGCGAGACGATCCCGAACGCCGGCAAGATCATGATGTACACCTCGGGGTGCCCGAAGAACCAGAAGATGTGCTGGTACATGACCGGGTCGCCGCCGCCTGCCGCATTGAAGAACGACGTGCCGAAGTGACGGTCGAACAGCACCATCGTGATCGCGCCCGCGAGAACCGGCATCACGGCGATCAGCAGGTACGCGGTGATCAGCCAGGTCCAGACGAACATCGGCATTTTCATCAGCGTGAGGCCGGGTGCGCGCATGTTCAGGATCGTCACGACGATGTTGATACCGCCCATGATCGACGATGCGCCCATCAGGTGGATCGCGAAAATCGCGAAGTCCATGCCCGGGCCCATCTGCGTGGAGAGCGGTGCGTACAGCGTCCAGCCCGCGGCGGTCGCGCCGCCCGGTGCAAAGAACGAGCCGACCAGCAGGACGGCCGCGACCGGCAGCAGCCAGAAGCTGAAGTTGTTCATCCGCGCGAAAGCCATGTCCGATGCGCCGATCTGCAGCGGCACCATCCAGTTCGCGAAGCCGACGAACGCCGGCATGATCGCGCCGAACACCATGATCAGCCCGTGCATGGTGGTCAACTGGTTGAAGAACTCGGGACGCATGATCTGCAGACCCGGCTCAAACAGCTCGGCACGGATCATCAGCGCCATCACGCCCCCGGACAGGAACATGGTGAACGAGAAGATCAGGTACAGCGTACCGATGTCCTTGTGGTTGGTTGCGAACAGCCAACGGCGCCAGCCGTGCGGCGTTTCGTGGGCATGGTCGCCGTGCACGTGCTCGTGGCCCGCGACTACATCGTGTCCGATGCTAGACATGACAATCTCCTAAAGCGAATTCTGCGGTGCTGACCATGAACACGTCAGGCTGCCGGGCTGATCTGAACGCGCCGGGCTTCCTTCGCGTCGGTGCCGCCGGTGATCGTTTCCGGCTTCTTCAAAATAATATGGTCTTCGGCAATGCCGGCTGCTTTCAGCGCGTCGCGAACGGCTTCGGCACGACTCTTCGCGAGCTTCGCGTTGACGTCGGCGGAGCCGGTTGCGTCGGTGAAGCCCGACAGCGTGAATTTCGCGTCCGGATGCGCCTTCGCGTAGGCCGCGGCCGCGTCGACCGCCGCTTTCGCGTCGGCCGGCAGCGTGCTCTTGCCAGTCTCGAAGTAGATGCTCGCCGGCAGCGCGGCCTCTGCGTTGTTCGAAGCAGCCGCGCCAGCCTCGTTGCCCGATGCGGCCGGTGCGGAAGCCGCTTCCGCGCCCGATGCCGCAACCGCGCCGCTCGCGGCAGCACCGGCGTTGGCCAGATGATCGCCGCCTTCCGGCAGCTTGCCGTTGCGCGCGTCGGCGACTTGCTTCGGCTGCAGGATGTCGCCCGTGTGGTTGCCCCACGAGTTACGTTCGTAGGTGATCACCGAGGCGATTTCGACGTCGTTCAGTGTCGGCGCCCACGAAGGCATCGCGTTCTTGCCCTTCAACACGAGGCTCACGTGCTGCCCGATCGGACCGTTGGCGATCTTGCTGCCGTCGAGCGCCGGGAATGCGCCCGCGCCCTTGCCGGTCGGCTGGTGGCAGACCGCGCAGTTCGACGTGTAGACCTTGCCGCCGCGTTCCATCAGCTCGGCCATCGTGTAGGTCTTGTTCGGATCGTCCTGGCCGGCGGCCATTTTCTTCTTCTGCTCGTCGACCCACTTCGCGTAGTCGTCGGCAGACAGCACTTCGACGACGACCGGCATGAACGCGTGTTCCTTGCCGCACAGTTCGGTACAGAAGCCGCGGAACGTACCGGTGCGGTTGGCCTTGAACCACGTGTCGCGCACGAAGCCGGGGATCGCGTCCTGCTTCACACCGAAGGCCGGCACGTACCAGGAGTGCACCACGTCGTTCGCGGTGGTGATGATGCGGATTTTCTTGTCGACCGGCACCACGAGCGGGTTGTCGACTTCCTGCAGATACAGCGTGGAGATCGGCTCGCGGCCCTCGGTTTGCGCGCGCGGCGTGGCGAGCGTGGACAGGAAGCCGATGCCCTCGCCCGGACCCTTCACGTAGTCATAGCCCCACTTCCACTGGTAGCCGGTGACCTTGATCGTGAGGTCGGCGTTCGAAGTGTCCTTCATCGCGACGACGGCCTTGGTGGCGGGCAGCGCCATCAGCACGACGATGATGAACGGCACGATCGTCCAGATGATTTCGACGGTGGTGCTTTCGTGGAAATTGGCTGCGTTGTGGCCTTTCGATTTGCGGTGCGCGAAGATCGAATAGAACATCACGCCGAACACACCGATAAAGATCACGGTGCAAAGGCCCAGCATGAACATGTGGAGGCTGAACAGCTCCTCAGCGATTCTCGTTGCAGGCGGCTGGAGATTGATCGCGTTGACGGCGGGGCCGCCCGGAGCATCGCCCACTGCCAGGGCGGCACCGGCGAAAAGCAGTCCGCTCGTCGCCAGCACGCTCATGAGCGCTCGCTTGATTGTTTTCATAGCTTCCTTACCCAAATTTTCCATTCAAACCCCTCGACCCCGCTGGCAGCGTGTCGCGCCCCCTTGAACGCCGCGCGTCCGGCACCATCTAACAGCGCGCCAGCCACATACGCAGTTCGCCTGCGAACTGCGCGCGCCGATTCTGCGCGAGATGTTGCCCGATCATGATCGTCTGCCCGCGCGAGACCAGCTTGATCTGATCGCGCGGCGTTGCGCCCGGCTCTATCCGCACCCAGCGCGGATTGAATTCGAACTGCGTAATCTGCTCGGCGCCGACCTGCTCGATCACGAGCCGGTTCGGAAACAACCGGATGCGCTCGTAATCGACAGCATGACGCGCATATATTGCAAACGCGATACCTACGGCCAGCAATTCGATTCCGGTGAACGGCAATACCAGCCAGGCGCCGACCAGAACCAGCATGAATGCAATTGCCAACGAGAACAACGCAAGCGACACGTACAGACAGACGAACTGCCGCGGCGATATCGAACAGTTGCGCTTCATGGTCCAGTCCCTGAGGACCGGTTCTGAATCCGCCAGCAGATAATCTGATGCGCCCATCGCTGCCTCCTGCGAATCGTCGCGTCCGGCCTGCCTTCTTTTACTTCCGGATGCATCTCGCGGCCGCCGTTCGTGTCACTGTTTACAGCATCACTCGCGACCGCGCCAACCCTACCGCATCACTTCATTTTTGCAGCCCCGCGCCTCGGGCTTGCCACCCCAAATGTGGGAACCTCGGGTGACAAACTGACGCATTATAGGCGCGATCCATAGCATCGACAAGCAAGCCCCGATCGGCCCGCAAGCCAAGCGCGACAAGCCTTCGCGCCATTTTGCCCGGCATTTTGCGGCTCTTTTGGAGGGCAAATCCCAGGCATAACGGATGTCCTCTTTACCGCTTTTGCAACACGTCAACCGCACCGTCGGCAAGCAGTTGATGACAGCGCCGCAATCTGCTATCCACGCTTGCCCGGACCTCGTCCGATGTCCTCGAGCCGCACGATGCCATGTCCTTCCGCCGTGGTGCGCGGCACGGCCTTCCATGCGTGTCCGTAGATCACCTCGAAGGTCAGCGCGATCGTGCCGTCGGCGCGCCGACGCGCTTCGAGCGCGGCGAGCAGGGCTTTGTGCAACCGACGCGCGAGCGCGCCGTCATGCGCATCGCGCTCGAACGGATACGCGCCCCAGCGGCGCACGTCCGCGAGCAGCGACTCAGGCGACTTGTAGGTGATCGTCAGCGTCTCCTGGTCCATCACCGGAATCTCGAAGCCCGCCTCGACGAGCATGTCGCCGAGATCGTGCATGTCGACGAAGTCGATCACATGCTTGCGAGACGCGACGCCGTGCGCGGCCTCGATCTCCGCGTAGGCACCACGCAACTCTTTCAGCGTGTCGGGGCCGAGCGTGCTGAACATTAGCAGGCCGTTGACCTTCAGCACGCGCTGCCATTCGGGAAAGACCAGATCGGGCCGCGAGTGCCAGTGCAGCGCGAGGTTGGACCAGATGAATTCGAATGCGCCGGACGTGAACGGCAGCGCGGAGAAATCGGTTTGCGCGAAGCGCGGGCCACGCGCGCCGAGCGCCTTGCCAAGCGAGGCGGGAAGAAAACGCCGCCAACTGGTGTCGCCGGCATCGTGACGCAGCGCGCGGCGGAGCATGCCGTGCGACAGATCAGCGCCGAACACCGGCGCCTCGGGAAAGCGTTCGCGCAATGCGGGGAGGTCTTCGCCCGAGCCGCAACCGGCGTCGAGCACGCTCGAGGGCGCCACCTTGATGTAATCGAGACGCTCGCGCATGCGCTGCGCAATCTCTCGCGGCAGGAACGCAACCTCGTCGAAGGTAGCGGCGCGACGGTCGAAAATACGCCTGAGGCGCCGTGAATCGTAGGCCGGACGGCCAGATTGAGCGGAGGTTGGGGACATGTGTGTCGTGCTGGCGTGAGCTCGAAGTATACTCGTTCGTTCCCCTCCATTCAGCGAGAACGGCTTTCACCGGCGCTCATTCGTGCGATTCCAGTCATTTTCTTCGTCGTGTCGAAATCAGGTGGCGCGTTTTGCGCGCGGTCTGCATTCGGCATGGCCGCGGGCCTTGAACGCCGCGCTGCCGAACCTGTGCGCGCTCTGCGGCGATTTGTCGCATAAGACGTTGTGCGACGGTTGCGACGCGGCCTACTGGAATGAGAGCCGGCTGCGCTGCACCGTTTGCGCGGTGCCGTTGCCGGCGTCAAGCTGGGTCGCGCAGGCGCGGTATCGCTGCGCGGATTGCGTGGCCGAGCCGCCGCCATTCGACGCGAGCTTCGCGCTCGCGGACTATCGCGCGCCGCTCGATACGCTCGCGGTCGGCCTGAAGTTCCGTGCCCGGCTGATGCTCGCGCGAGACTTCGCGCAACGCCTCGCGCGGCTCGCTGAAGCCAATTGGCACGACGCGGCCGAGCGGCCCGACGTGATCGCGCCAGTGCCGCTCGCCGGCCGCCGTCTGGTCGAGCGCGGCTACAACCAGGCCTGGCAGATCGCGCGGCCGCTCGCCCGGGCGCTCGGCGTGCGCGGCGACCCGACGCTGCTCGAACGAACGCTCGACACCGCGCCGCAATCGCGCCTCGATCTCGATGCGCGCCGGCAGAACGTCGGCCGCGCGTTTCGCGTCGCGCGCCCAGTGCGCGGCCTGCACGTCGGCATCGTCGACGATGTGATGACGAGCGGCGCGACGCTCGAAGCGCTCGCGCATACGCTGAAGGCCGCCGGCGCGCGGCGGGTTACGAACTTCGTCGCGCTGCGCACTCCGAAAAACTAGCTTTTACGTGGTCTTCTTATGTTCAACGTCGTTCTCGTAGAACCCGAAATTCCGCCCAACACCGGCAATGTGATTCGCTTGTGCGCGAACACCGGCGCCCGGCTGCACCTGATCGAGCCGCTCGGCTTCCCTCTCGACGACACCAAGATGCGGCGCGCCGGCCTCGACTATCACGAGTACGCGGAAATGAACGTGCATGCCGATTGGGACGCGTTCATCGCGAAAGAAACGCCCGACGCGTCGCGCATGTTCGCATTCACGACCCGCGGCTCCGGGCGCTTTCACGACCACGCGTTTCAACCGGGCGACTGGTTCGTGTTCGGCGCCGAAACGCGCGGCCTGCCCGGCACGGTGCTCGAGCGCTTTGCAAACGAACAGCGCGTGCGTCTGCCGATGCGTCCCGGCAATCGAAGTCTGAATCTGTCGAATACGGTGGCGATCGTGGTGTTCGAAGCGTGGCGTCAGGCCGGCTTCGAAGGCGGCGCCTGACGGCGTTCGAGCTCGGCCTCGTAGCGTGCGAACATCGCGTCGTCGAAGCACGCGAACGTCACGTGCTTCATGAGTGGTGTGCGCGGCAACGTGTCGAGTACGGTTGCGACCGCGATGCTGACCGCATCGTCGGCGGGGAAACGGTAGATACCGCAGCTGATCGCTGGAAACGCGATGCTCGTGCACTGAGTTTCGCGCGCGACTTCGAGTGAGCGCTGATAGCACGATGCGAGCAGGTCGGCTTCGCCATGCGCGCCGCCACGCCACACTGGACCGACCGCATGAATCACATGCTTCGCGGGCAGACGATAGCCGGCGGTGATTTTGGCGTCGCCGGTCGCGCAGCCGCCGAGCGTTTCGCATTCGCGCAGCAACTCCTTGCCGGCCGCGCGATGAATCGCGCCATCGACACCGCCGCCACCGAGCAGCGAAGTATTCGCGGCATTGACGATCGCATCGACGGCGAGCGTCGTGATATCTACCACGCGCGCTTCGAGCGTGCACGTGCCTCGACTGAGATTGAAGGTGGGCATGGCAACCTCGCTGACCCGAGTCTCGCTCACGAAGTGGACAACCGGGCGAGGCAGCCGTTCAACGCGAATTTCCGCTAAACGGCTCATAGAAAAGGCTTCATTCCGCCTTCGAATCGCGCCGCAGGAGCGCGCTAACCGCATCGCGCGGCGCCACGCCGTCGAACAGCACCGCGCAGACTGCCTGCGTGATCGGCATTTCGATTGCATGAGCACGTGCGATCGAGAGTACCGCCTGCGCGCAGCGCACGCCTTCGGCCACGTGACCAAGACCGCCGAGAATGTCGTCGAGTGGGCGGCCCGTGGCGAGTTGCAGGCCCACGGTGCGGTTGCGCGACAGATCGCCGGTAGCCGTCAGAATCAGATCACCGAGGCCGGTCAACCCGGTAAAGGTTTCCGCGCGCCCACCGAGCGTCACGCCAAGGCGCGACATTTCGGCGAGGCCGCGGGTGATCAGCGCCGCGCGTGCATTGAGGCCGAGGCCGAGGCCATCGGCGATGCCGGTGGCGATGGCGAGCACGTTTTTCACCGCGCCGCCCACTTCGACGCCGACGACGTCGTCGCCGGTATAGATGCGCATCGCGCCGTGATGGAACGCCGCGACCGTGCGTTCGCGGCACGCCGCCGACGAGCTCGCGATCGTCAACGCAACCGGCAGCCCCTGCCCGACTTCGCGCGCGAAGCTCGGTCCGGACAACACGCCGTTGCTCGCATGCTCGGGCAATTCCGCCGCGACCGCCTGATGCGGCAACAACTGCGAATCCGCTTCGAACCCCTTGCACAGCCACACGATATGCGCAGGCACCTTGCCCGCATCCCGCATCGCCCGTAACAGACCACGTAGGCCAGCCACGGGCGTCGCGACCACGCATAGCGCGTCGTCGTCGAGCGCGTGATCGAGCGCCACGCCGAGATCCGCTTCAAAGCGAAGCGCGGGCGGCAACGCGACGCCCGCCAGATAGCGGGCGTTTTCATGCGAAGTGGAAAGCTCGGCGATGAGCGCGGACTCGCGCGCCCACAACACCGTGTCGTGCCTTACGGCCAGATGGCCGGCGAGGGCGGTGCCCCAGGCGCCAGCGCCGAGAACGGCGACTTTCATAGCCGGCACTGCGCGCGGCGCCTTAATGCGTGACGCCTTTTTGCGCCGCGCCGTCCTGCTGGGCCGCGCTCATCTGAGCGAGACGCTGCTCGTACAGCGCCTGGAAGTTGATCTCGGCGAGGTGGATCGGCGGGAAGCCGGCGCGGGTGATCGCATCGGCGATGTTCGAGCGCAGGTACGGGAACAGGATGGTCGGGCAGGCAATCCCGACGAGCGGATCGATCTGCTCGGCAGGAATGTTGCGAATGTCAAAAATGCCGGCCTGTTTCGCTTCGATCAGGAACGCGACCTTGTCCGACACCTTGGCCGTGACCGTGCCCGTCACGAGAATTTCAAACACGGATTCGGCGAGGCGCTCGGCCTTCACGTCGACTTCGACTTCGACCGACGGCATTTCCTGCTCGAGGAAGATGCCCGGCGAATTCGGCTGCTCGAGCGACATGTCCTTCAGATAGATGCGCTGGATGTTGAAGAACGGCTGGTTATTCTCGTCGGACATGATGGTGATTCCTGATAGGTGTGCGTGGCGGCGGCCGATGCACGCATGGGCCGCCAGATTATTGCGCCGGCTCGCCGGCTCCACGAGGAGCGCGTGCGCCGGCTTATCGAGTGGTCCGCCCGCTCGCGCGGCGCGAAACGCGCGAACTCAGGCTGCTTCGAGCAGCGGCGTCAGACCGCCCGCGCGATCGAGCGCGGAAAGGTCATCATAGCCGCCCACATGCGTCTCGCCGATGAACACCTGCGGCACCGTGCGACGACCGGTCCGGGTCATCATCTCCTCACGACGGGCCGGGTCCTTGTCGATCAGTACTTTCTCAACGAGCTCGACGCCGCGCGACTTTAAAAGACGTTCGGCCATCTGGCAATACGGGCACACCTGGGTGCTGTACATGATCACTTTGTTCACTTGGCTGCTCCTTGTTTCACAACCGGCATACCGGCTTTCTGCCAGGCGTCGACGCCGCCCTCGAGAACATGGACTTCCGCGTATCCCGCTTCCTGCACGATACGCGCGGCCTTGTTCGATTGCTGGCCGGTCTGGCACACCAGCAGCACCGGGTTGCTCTTGTTCTTCGCGAGTTGCGTGACTTTCGCCTGCAACTCTGCGAATTCGAAATGCCGTGCCGCGGGCAGGTGCCCCTTGGCGTAATCGGCGGACGGCCGCAGATCGATGACCGCCGCGTTGCGCCGGTTGATCAGTTGGGTGGCTTCAGCGGCCGACAGGCCGCCACGTCCACGCCGACTGATGGTCGGCCACAGCAGCAACCCACCAGAGATAAGGACGATTGCGATCAGGACAAGGTTTGTGTATTCGGTGAAAAACTTCACGGAAGATCCGCCGGAAAGAGAGAAATCGAAAGGGCTAACCCGAGCATTATAAAATAACCGTTTGACGCGATGGCGATGCGCCGCCCGAGGCGCCGCACAGCGCGAGACCGCTTCCTCACTACCGACCGGCAACTCTCATGTACAAACTCGTTCTCATCCGCCACGGCGAATCGACTTGGAACAAGGAAAACCGCTTCACCGGCTGGGTCGACGTCGACCTCACCGAGCAGGGCAACCTCGAGGCGCAACAGGCGGGCGTGCTGCTCAAGGAATCGGGCTATATGTTCGACATCGCCTACACGTCGGTGCTCAAGCGCGCGATCCGCACGCTGTGGCATGTGCAGGACCAGATGGATCTGATGTACTTGCCCGTCGTGCATTCGTGGCGCCTGAACGAACGCCACTACGGCGCGCTGTCGGGTCTGAACAAGGCCGAAACCGCCGCGAAGTTCGGTGACGAGCAGGTGCTGGTCTGGCGCCGCAGCTACGACACGCCGCCGCCCGCGCTCGAGCCCACCGACGAGCGCGCGCCGTACACCGATCCGCGCTACGCCAGGGTGCCGCGCGAGCAGCTGCCGCTGACCGAGTGCCTGAAAGACACGGTCGCGCGCGTGTTGCCGCTGTGGAACGAGTCGATTGCGCCGGCCATCAAGTCGGGGCGCAGCATCCTGATCGCCGCGCACGGCAACTCGATCCGCGCGCTGGTCAAGTACCTCGACAACATCTCGGACAGCGACATCGTCGGCCTCAACATCCCGAACGGCGTGCCGCTCGTCTATGAACTCGACGAGAACCTGAAACCGATCAAGCACTACTATCTCGGCGACCAGGACGCGATCGCCAAGGCGCAAGCCGCGGTCGCGAGCCAGGGCAAGGCGGGCTGATCCGGCATTTCCGGGCGCGGCCCCACGCCACGAAAACGCGCGGAGCCGCACGCGGACAACCGGGCCGGCAAGAAATTCTGTATTGCGCCCGGCGGTCAGATTCAGAGGCCCGCTGCAGGCTTCACCGTAGCGGCGACCGCATCCGCTGGCCTTGCGCGGCAACTCTCAGTTCCGGCCCGCCGAGTGCCATGTCGTACGGCTCGCCATCCGCGGGCCGGGTCGCAAGAACCAGGACCTTCCCGTACTGTCGAAGCACGATTGCCTGCACCGCGCCCTGAGCAGGCGGGTGTGCAGTTATACTTGTCCGTCCAATCTTTATCGACGCTGCCACGCGCTTCCGACCGCAACAGACTCTATGCGAAAGAACCTGAAAAATATCGGCCTGATTGCCGCGGGCCTTGCTACCGGTGTCTTTGCCACCCTGCAATACTCCGCCTCGGCCCAGCAACCCGCTAGCGCCGCGGTCGCCCCGCTGCCGCTAGACCAGCTCAGGCTTTTCGCCGAAGTGTTCGGGCAGATCAAGCACGAATACGTCGAACCAGTCGACGACAAGAAGCTGCTCACCGCCGCGATCAAGGGCATGGTGTCGAGCCTCGACCCGCACTCGTCGTACCTCGACAAGACCGACTACGAAGAGCTGCAGGAGCAGACCAAGGGCCGTTTCGCGGGCCTCGGCATCGAAATTTCGTCGGAAGACGGCCTGATCAAGGTGATTTCGCCAATCGAAGACACGCCCGCGTTCCGCGCCGGCATCCGTCCGGGCGACCTGATCACGCGCATCAACGACAAGCCCGTGCGCGGCATGACGCTCGACCAGGCGGTCAAGCAGATGCGCGGCGACCCGGGCACCAAGGTCACGCTGACCATCTTCCGCAAGACCGACGACCGCACGTTCCCGCTCACCGTCACGCGCGCGATCATCAAGGTGCAGTCGGTGAAGGGCAAGATCGTCGCGCCGGGCTTCGCGTACGTGCGCATCACGAGCTTCCAGGAACGCACCACGCCTGACCTCGCGGCCAAGCTGCAGGATCTCGCGCGCCAGGAGCCGAACCTGAAGGGCCTCATCCTCGACCTGCGCAACAACGGCGGCGGCCTGCTGCAAAGCGCGGTCGGCGTCGCGGGCGCGTTCCTGCCGCCGAATTCGGTGGTGGTGTCGACCAACGGCCAGATTCCGGATTCGAAGCAGATCTATCGCGACACCTACGATAACTACCGTCTGCAATCGTTCGACAGCGATCCGCTCAAGGACGTCCCGGCCATCTTCAAGACCGTGCCGATGATTGTGCTGACCAACGCGTATTCGGCGTCGGCGTCGGAAATCGTCGCGGGCGCGCTGCAGGATCAGCACCGCGCGCTCATTCTCGGCAAGACCACGTTCGGCAAGGGTTCGGTGCAAACCGTGCGCCCCATGACGGCCGACACCGCACTGCGCCTGACCACCGCGTATTACTACACGCCGAGCGGCCGTTCGATCCAGAACAAGGGCATCCGCCCCGACCTTCCTGTCGACCAATACGCGGACGGCGATCCGGACGACGCGCTCGTGACCCGCGAAGTCGACTACTCGAATCACCTTGCGAACACGCAGGATCCGAACGAGAAGAAGGAAGCGGAGCAACGCGAGCAGGAGCGCATGGACCAGTTGCGTCAGCTCGAAGAGCAGAACGACAAGAAGACGCCGGAACAGCGCCAGAAGGAGCGTGACCGCAAGCCGGTCGAGTTCGGTTCGGCCGACGACTTCATGCTGCAACAGGCGGTCGACAAGCTCGAAGGCAAGCCGGTTCAGGAATCGAAGTCGCTGATGGAGCGCCGTCTCGCGCAGAACAAGCCGGGCACGTCGGCCTCCGCGCCGGTCGCGGTGAAGCCGACGCAACCGGTGCCGGGCGCATCGGGACCGGCGCCGGCTTCGGCACCGGCTCCCGCTGGCAAGTAAGCTGGCCAACAGGAAGCGAACCCGCACGTGTCTTCGCAGCACGATCGTCTGCGAAGACACGCCACAACAGTTTCAGCGAAAGCCGCCGCCTAACCGGTGGCGCATCACGGCAAGCCGCAACAGCCACCCTCCCCGCGCGATTAAAATATCAGCCACGAATGCGCGCCGCGGCCCCTCGGCCTGCCTCTCTTTGCGCGACACAGCGACATAGCGACACACCCCACGCGCCCCGCCATGAATGACGATCAACTCCTTCGCTACTCCCGCCACATCCTCGTCGATGAAATCGGCATCGAGGCGCAGCAGCGTTTTATCGACGCCCACGCGATCATCGTCGGCGCGGGCGGGCTCGGTTCGCCAGCCGCGCTGTATCTTGCGGCGGCGGGCGTCGGCCGTCTGACGCTCGTCGATGCCGATACCGTCGACCTGACCAATTTGCAGCGGCAGATCCTGCACGTGAGCGCGTCGGTTGGACGTAGGAAGGTCGAGTCCGGGCGCGACATGCTCGCGCAGATCAATCCCGAGGTCGTCGTCAACGCGGTGGCCGAGCGCGTCGACGATGCGTGGCTCGACCGCGAGGTGCCGCACGCGAGCGTCGTGCTGGATTGCACCGACAACTTCGCGACGCGTCACGCGATCAACCGCGCGTGCGTCAAGCATCGCGTGCCGCTCGTGTCGGGCGCGGCGCTGCGCTTCGACGGCCAGATCAGCACTTTCGATTTCCGCGATGAAGCGTCGCCGTGCTACGCGTGCGTGTTTCCCGAAGACCAGCCGTTCGAGGAAGTCGCATGCTCTACGATGGGCGTGTTCGCGCCGACGGTCGGCATCATCGGCTCGATGCAGGCTGCCGAAGCGCTGAAGGTGATCGGCGCAATCGGCACGCCGCTCGTGGGCCGCCTGACGATGCTCGATTCGCTGCGGATGGAATGGAACACGATGCGCATCGGACGTCAGCCGGATTGTCCGGTGTGCGGCCACGCGCACAGCTCTTGAGGCGGTTCTGCACTGCCCGTTCGCGTGACGCCAAAATAGCAAAACGCCGCACATGTGCGGCGTTTTTTCGTTCAACGAGGCACGACGATGCGCGTCAGATTCAAACCAGCGCGACCCGCTTGAGCGCCGCCTGCACCTCCTCCGGCTCGAACGAAGCCAGCACATCGGCAACGGGTTTTTCGAGCGTCTTCAGATGCGAGCGCAGCACCTCCTGCTTGACCTCGAGGAGTTGGCTCGGATGCATCGAAAATTCGGTCAGACCCATGCCGAGCAATAGACGCGTCAACGCCGGATCGCCCGCCATCTCACCGCACACCGACACGGGCACGCCCGCCCGTTTCGCCTCGCGCAGCGTAAACGCGATCAGATGCAGCACGGCCGGATGCAGCGGGTCGTACAGATGCGCGACCGCGTTGTCCGCGCGATCGATCGCGAGCGTGTACTGAATCAGATCGTTGGTGCCGATCGACAGGAAATCGAGCCGCTTCAGAAACAGCGGCAACGCGATCGCGGCGGCCGGGATCTCGATCATCGCGCCCACCTGCACGTTCGGATCGTAAGCGATACCCGCGTCGTCGAGTTGACGCTTCGCTTCGCGGATCAGATCGAGCGTCTGGTCGATTTCCTGCGCGTGCGCGAGCATCGGGATCAGGATCTTCACCTTGCCGAACGCCGACGCGCGCAGGATCGCGCGCAACTGCGTGAGGAACATCTGCGGCTCCGACAGGCTCCAGCGAATTGCGCGCAAACCGAGCGCCGGATTCGCGGCGGTCTCGTAGCCGTCGCCGCCCATGGAATCGAGCGGCTTGTCGGCGCCGACGTCGATCGTGCGGATCGTGACCGGCAAGCCGTTCATCAGTTCGACCGCGCGACGATACGCGCCGAACTGCGCCTCCTCTTCGGGCATGCGGTGCTTGTGATTCATGAACAGAAACTCGGTGCGGAACAGACCCACGCCGGTCGCGCCCGATTCGACCGCCGCGCGCGCGTCGTCCGGCAGCTCGATGTTCGCGCACAGTTCGATGCGCGTGCCGCACAGCGTTTGCGTCGGCGAGAACTTGAGCCGTTGCAGCTTGCGCTGCTCGAGTTCCTTCTCGCTTTGCCGGTACGAGTATTCCTCGAGCACGATCGGCGCGGGATCGACGATCACGATGCCGTGGTCGCCATCGACGATGATCAGATCGTCCTGGCGGATCAGCGCGCTCGCATGCTGCACGCCAACCGCGGCCGGAATGCCGAGGCTGCGCGCGACGATCGCGGTATGCGACGTGCGCCCGCCGAGATCGGTGACGAAGCCCTGAAACGTCTGCGTCTTGAACTGCATCATGTCGGCCGGCGCGATGTCGTGCGCGACCACGATCATCTCGTCGCACGCGCCATGCACGTTGCCGACGATGCCCGGCGCGCCCGCGAGCGCCTTCAGCACGCGCTCGACGACCTGCTCGATATCGGCCTTGCGCTCGCGCAGGTATTCGTCTTCGATAGTGTCGAAATGGCGCGACAGTCTTTCGAGCTGTTCGGTCAGCGCCCATTCCACGTTGTAGCGGCGCGTGCGGATCAGGTCGATGGTTTCCTGAACGAGCATGACGTCGTTCAGAATCATCGTGTGAACGTCGATGAACGCGCCCATTTCGCTTGGGGCATCCGCGGCAAGATCGGCGCGCAATACGTTGAGTTCTTCATGCACGCGTTGCTGAGCCGCGCGAAAACGCTCGACCTCCCCCTCGATCTGGAGCGGTTCGATCAGATAGTGGTCTACGTCGAGTGCTGCCGGGGCGATCAGATAGGCCCGCCCGATGGCGATACCGCGTGACACGGGAATTCCATGCAGCGTGAATGACACGCGCACCTCCTCTAGTTGTGTAATGCCGCGGCAAACCGCTGCAATGCTCTCAGACTGTACTGGGCATTATAAATTCCGCGCCTTTTTGAAGTAAGTCAGCGGTGTGTGCAGCGCAGCACGGATTATCGCAATGCGGTGCCCTCGTACCCGGCGAAGCTTCGCTTTATACACGTCGCGCAAAACATATGGTTTAAACATTGAAAACGCATGTCGCCTTAGCACTCTTCCCGATGGCTTTCGCGCCGCTTCTAGATCCCTTTAGTCTCGATTAACAGCGCGCCTCTTCTGATATTCAGATGTCGGCGCACGAAAAAAAACCGCGGACTGAGCCGCGGCATTTTCGGGTTTGTCGAACGCAAAACGCGCGGCTTTATTGACCTTCGCCAAATTTATCGGCGATCAGTTTCAGGAGCGCGTCCATCGCGTCCTGTTCGTCGGTGCCTTCCGTTTCGATCAGCACGGTACTGCCGATGCCCGCGGCCAGCATCATCACGCCCATGATGCTCTTCGCGTTGATACGACGGCCATTGCGGCTCATCCAGATTTCCGCCTGGTAGTTGCCCGCGAGTTGCGTCAACTTGGCCGACGCGCGCGCGTGCAGCCCCAGCTTGTTCACAATTGTCGTTTCCTGTTGCAGCATGTGATGGTCCGAAGCGCGGGTGAATGAAATGGTGAAAAGTGTTACTGCAAAGCGGCTTCAATGCGATCGGCGCTGTTGCGAAACCGCTTGAATCCGTCGAAGCTTGCCTGCGAACCAGCCGGCTTACAGGCCGGGCGCGTCCGTCTTTTGCGTCAGATCGGCATCGTCCGGCAAAGCGGGAACACAGTCGGCGGGCGCCGCGTCAGGTGGCAGCGCCGGCAGGCACTCGGCAGCGCACGCTGGCGGCGTGACCGGTGTCGGCATCGCCGGTCCGATCGCGTGCACGCCCTTGGTCGCGCCGGCGAGCGCCTTGTCGACGAGCGTGTCGAGCGGCGTCGCGCGATAGCAGACCGCGCGCACCAGCATCGGCAGATTGACGCCGCACAGCACACGCACGTCCGGCACGGTGGCGAGCCGGCCCGCGATGTTGGCCGGCGTCGCGCCGAACATGTCGGTCAGCACGAGCGCGCCGTTCTCTTCCTTCAGCCGCACGACTTCCGAATTCGCGAACGCGACGACCTGCGCAGGATCGCAATCCGGCGACACGTCGATCACGCCGATACGCGCCGGCAAACCGCCATAGATGTGGGAAATGCAATCGCGCAACGCGGTGGCGAATGGAGCGTGCGCAATGATCAGAATGCCTGCCATGTCAGCCTTACTGCAAAAGAACGGCCCCAAAACCGTGGACCGGGACTCGAGCCCGGTTCGCCATCGCCCCGGACCGGCCGTGGGTCGCGAGGGCGGGAATGCATCGTCGGGCGAGCGGGCATTGTAGCAGCCTCATTTTCGCGCCAATCCCGACGGCACGCCTGATGCGGATTTACTACACAGATTGGGGGTGCCGCCGGGCAATCAAGGCCGCTGCGTCGGCGCGCCACGCGAGCGCCACGCGTCAGCCGACCGCGCGCTCCAGCGCGTCGACGAACATCGCGGCGACGTCGAAGCCGGTCTGGTCCATGATCTCGCGGAAGCACGTCGGGCTCGTGACGTTGACTTCGGTGAGCCAGTCGCCGATCGCATCGAGTCCGACCAGCAGCAGGCCGCGCGCCGCCAGCACCGGCGCGAGCGTATCGGCGATCTTGCGATCCTGCTCGCTGAGCGGCCGCGCGACGCCCAGTCCGCCGGCCGCCAGATTGCCGCGCACCTCATTACCCTGAGGAATGCGCGCGAGCGAGTACGGCACCGCTTCGCCGCCGATCAGCAGGATGCGCTTGTCACCTTCCTTGATCTCGGGGATGAATTTCTGCGCCATCACCGAGCGCGCGCCGTCGTGGCTCAGCATTTCGACGATCGAGCCGAGGTTCATGCCGTCCGCCTTCACGCGGAATACGCCCATGCCGCCCATGCCGTCAAGCGGCTTCAGGATCACGTCGCCGTGCTGTTCGTGGAACGCACGCAGACGCGCCGGGTCGCGCGTGACCAGCGTCGGCGCGACGAACTGGGCGAACTCGCCGATTGCGAGCTTCTCCGAATGATCGCGGATCGCCTGCGGTTTGTTGAAGATGCGCGCGCCGCCACGTTCGGCCAGTTCGAGCAGCCACGTCGACGTCACGTATTCCATGTCGAACGGCGGGTCCTTACGCATCACGACCGCGCCGAAGCTCGCGAGCGGGCGCGGCGTGGCGGCATCGGCGGCAAACCAGACGTCACGATGCAGATCCGTGGTATCGCCGACGATCGCAATGCGCCGCACGTTCGCCTCGACATCGCCGCCCGTCCACGCCAGATGTTTCGGCTCGCAGGTGTGCACCGTGTGACCGCGCCGCGCCGCTTCGGCCATCATCGCGTAGGTCGTGTCTTTGTAGATCTTGAAATGGCTGAGCGGATCGGCGATGAAAAGAATGTCCATGAAAGTCCCGGTGCGCCCTGAGGGGCGTGACATTGTTCGTCAATATAGTCTTTTGAAGACGGCGATGGCGGCACGCATGCCGCCATCTTGCCGCGCGGGGTGGCTTAGACCTGGATCGCTTCGGGATCGGTCTTTTCGAGCTCGACCGATGCGGCCAGCAGGCCCAGCCGCGCCACGACGCCATACATATAGAAGCGGTTCGGCGGCGCCGCGCCGGGCTTCGCGTGCGCATCGGGCAGCGCCGTGTGTTCGAAGCCGAGCGGCACGAAGTGCATGCCCGGCGCGTTCAGGTTCTGGTCGCGCTCGCGGCTGCCGTGCACGCGATAGAAGCCGCCCACCACATAGCGGTCGATCATGTAGACGACCGGCTCGGCGACTTCCTCGCCGATGCGCTCGAACGTGTAGACGCCTTCCTGCACGATCACATCGTGCACTTCCAGGCCGTCTTTGGTCGCGGCCATGCGCGTGCGTTCGCGCTTCGTCAGCGCGGCGACTTCCGACGCGTCGTGCACGGTCATCACGCCCATGCCGTAGGTGCCCGCATCGGACTTGATCACGACATACGGTTTTTCGGAGATGCCGTACTCGCGATACTTGCGCGCGATCTTCTTCAGCACGCCGTCGATCGCATCGGCAAGGGCTTCCTCGCCTGTGCGCTGCTGGAAGTCGACGCCCTCGACGTGCGCGAAATACGGATTGATCATCCACGGATCGATTTCGACCATCTTCGCGAACTTCTTCGCGACGTCGTCATAGCACGAGAAATGCGTCGACTTGCGACGCACCGCCCAGCCCGCATGCAGCGGTGGCAGCAGATACTGCTCGTGCAGGTTTTCGAGCACGGGCGGAATACCGCCGGACAGATCGTTGTTCAACAGGATCGAGCACGGGTCGAAGTTCTTCAGACCAAGGCGCCGCTGCGAGCGCTCGAGCGGTTCGAGCACGAGCTTCTGGCCGTCCGACAGCGCGATCGTGACCGGGCCGTTGATGGTTTCGTCGAGCGTGCCGAAGCGTACGTTCAGCCCCGCCTGGCGCATGATCGACGCAAGCCGGGCGACGTTTTCGAGGTAGAACGCGTTGCGGGTGTGACGCTCGGGAATGACGAGCAGATTCTTCGCGTCCGGGCAGATCTTTTCGATCGAGGCCATCGCGGCCTGCACCGCGAGCGGCAGCACTTCCTGCGGCAGATTGTTGAACGCGCCGGGAAACAGATTGGTGTCGACCGGCGCGAGCTTGAACCCCGCGTTACGCAGATCGACGGAACAGTAGAACGGTGGCGTGTGCTCCTGCCATTCGAGCCGGAACCAGCGTTCGATAGCGGGCGTGGCGTCGAGGATCTTCCGCTCGAGGTCGAGCAGCGGGCCGTTTAACGCCGTAACTAGGTGCGGAACCATTGATCACTCGCAGACTGGAGAAAAAAGATTGTAGAGCAAATGCCTTGTCCATTTGGGGACGGTTTCTCCATTCGCAAGCAGACTCGAATGCATTCTCCCTATCCCGATGATAGGCGCGGAAAATCGCCGTTCGCAACCCAATCAGCAAGAAAAAAGCCCGCCATGAAGGCGGGCGAAATTGCTGCGCTTGCTTAACCATTTTTTCTTACTGACGGGCCCGCGAGCGCGGGCCGAACCGGGACAGGTGCTCGGTTATTCGACTTTCTCGCCATGCAGGCTCACGTCGAGGCCTTCGCGCTCCTGCTCTTCGGTCACGCGGATGCCTATCACCATGTCGATGATCTTCAGCAGCACGAAGCTCACCACGCCGCTGTAGATCAGCGTCGTCAGCACGCCCTTCGCCTGCAGGATCACGCTGCCGTCCGCGCCGCCGATGTCCTTGACCGCGAACACGCCGGTCAGCAGCGCACCGATGATCCCGCCGATGCAGTGCACGCCGAACGCGTCGAGCGAATCGTCGTAACCGAGCTTGTGCTTGAGCCACGTGGCCGCCCAGAAGCAGACCACACCCGCGACGATACCGATCACGAGCGCCCCGAGCGTACCGACGAAGCCCGACGCCGGCGTAATCGCCACCAGACCCGCGACCGCGCCCGACACGATACCGAGCACCGACGGCTTACCCTTGGCCGCCCATTCGGCGAACATCCACGCAAGCGCCGCCGCGGCGGTCGCCACCTGCGTCGCGAACATCGCGAAGCCGGCACGGCCGTCCGCTGCCACGGCCGAACCCGCGTTGAAGCCGAACCAGCCGACCCACAGCATCGCGCCACCGATCAGCGTGAGCGTCAGGTTGTGCGGCGCCATCGCTTCCTTGCCGTAGCCGACGCGCTTGCCGAGCACCAGACAGCAGACCAGACCCGCGATGCCGGCGTTGATGTGCACCACCGTGCCGCCCGCGAAGTCGAGGATGCCGGCGCTAGCCAGCCAGCCGCTCGGCTCCCACACCATGTGCGCGATCGGCGAGTAGACGATGATCGACCACAGCGTCATGAACACCAGCATCGCCGAGAACTTCATGCGGTCCGCGAACGCACCGGTGATCAGCGCCGGCGTGATGATCGCGAAGGTCATCTGATAGACGAAGTAGACCGTCTCGGGGATCGTCGGCGCGAGGTGGCTGACGGTCAGCGTCGTGGCCTTGTCGCCCTTGATGTAGTTCATGCCCGTCATGAATACGCGCGAGAAGCCGCCGATGAACGAGCCGCCAGGCGTGAACGCGAGGCTGTAGCCCACCACGGTCCAGACGATCGTCACGACACAGGTGATCGCGAAGCTTTGCATCAGCGTCGCGAGCACGTTCTTCTTGCGGACCATGCCGCCGTAGAACAGCGCGAGACCCGGGATCGTCATGAACAGCACCAACGCGGTGGAGGTCAGCATCCACGCGGTGTCGCCGGAGTTGATCTTCGATGAATCGACCGAGAACGGTGCGGTTGGGGCGGCCGGTGCAGCGGCGGCGGCGGCCGATGCGTCGGCGGCGGCTGCCGAGGCAGCCGGGGCAGCGGCTGCGGCGGAGGCGTCCGCGGGCGCGCTCGCTGTCGTATCGGGAGCGGACGCGGCTGCGGGAGCGGACGCATCGTCCGCGAGGGCGGTGCCGACACCGCCCGCGAGCAGCGAGCCGGCCATCAGCAGGGACATCATTAGTTTGCGCATCTTGGTTTTCCTCTTGTCGCTATCCGTGTCGCTATGTTCTGGTCTTTTACAGTGCGTCCGCGCCGGTCTCGCCGGTGCGGATTCGAACCACCTGCTCGATCGGCGTGACGAAGATCTTGCCGTCGCCGATCTTGCCGGTACGCGCGGCGCGCTCGAGCGCCTCGATCGCCTGATCGACGATGTCGTCCGATACCGCCGCTTCGATCTTCACCTTCGGCAGAAAGTCGACGACGTATTCAGCGCCCCGATACAGCTCGGTGTGACCCTTCTGCCGTCCGAAGCCTTTGACTTCGGTCACCGTGATGCCCGACACGCCGATCGCCGACAGGGCTTCGCGCGCTTCATCCAGCTTGAACGGCTTGATGATTGCGGTAATGAGTTTCATGAAATCCTCGCTAGTTGTTGCTGATCCGTTGGGCCCGTGGCGTACCCGTGACGGCGGTCTCCTGCGCTACCGGGAAAAGCGCCCTGGCAGTGCGCGCGCGGGGCAGTAACAGCAACTCCTATGCCATGTTGTGTCGGAGCGCACCTCGCGCGCTTGGCGCAGCGCGCCCGAGCGGCCTTGTCCGAACGGCCAGCGGCGCGGCGGGCGGTGGCGCAGCGGGGGGATCGTTGCTAGAGTGTTCGAACGTTCTGAACGCGAGCGCGCGCACCAAACACGCTCACGCGGCCGCGGCAACCAATACGTCGCGCGCACCAAGATCGCCCGTTCGCCGTAATGGGGCACGGGCGCAATGAAACATGCACATTTTTTGTGCACCAAGGGGAACACGATGAAACAACCAAACGACGTTTTTAGCGACTTCCAGGCTCGCGTCAGCGATCTGTTCAAGAATTCGCCGGCCAAGGATGTCGAACGCAACGTCAAGGCAATGCTGTCACAGGGCTTCTCGAAGCTCGATCTGGTCACGCGCGAGGAATTCGATACGCAGACCCAAGTGCTCGTGCGTACGCGCGCGCGCCTCGAAGAACTCGAGCGCCGCGTCGCCGAGCTCGAGCAGAAATTGCCGCTCACGCAGACGCCGTAAGCGCTGCTCGCAGCCTTCGCGCTGCGCAGTGCCGCACATCACAGGCAAGCGGGCCGTGACGTCATCAGCGTTTTAGGGGATTTGCGCGCGCTGTGAGCGCGCCGTCCGACGGGAGAGAATATGTCGCTTGCCGTGGTGCGCAGCCGCGCGCCGGCCGCTGGCCGTGCGCCCGAAGTGACCGTCGAGGTTCACCTCGCCAATGGACTGCCGTCCTTTTCGATCGTCGGCCTGCCCGACCTGGAAGTGCGCGAGAGCCGTGAACGCGTGCGCGCGGCGCTCCAGAACTGCGGTTTCGATTTTCCAGTCCGCCGCATCACCGTCAACCTCGCGCCCGCCGATCTACCGAAAGAATCCGGTCGTTTCGATCTGCCGATCGCGCTCGGCATCCTCGCCGCAAGCGGGCAGATTCCCGCCGAATCGCTGCTCCATCGCGAGTTTGCTGGCGAGCTCTCGCTGACCGGCGCGCTGCGGCCGATGCGCGGCGCGTTCGCGATGGCCTGCGGCACCGCGCGCGGCGCTCTGGCGAACGCCGGCGAAGCCGACGCTTCCTCTGAAGCGCGTTCTGCGTTGCCCGCCCTCCTCGATCAACTAGCCGCACCGGCCTTCCATACCCCACAGCTTTACCTGCCGGCCGCGAGCGCGGCGGAAGCGGCGCTCGTGCCCGGCGTCGACGTGTTCGGCGCCGCCGATCTGCCGTCGCTGTGCGCGCATCTCGCAGGCTCGGCGGACGCGCGTCTTAGTCCGGTCGCCGCGCCCGAGCTCAACGAGCACGCCGCTGCCTCGGCGCCGGACATGGCCGACGTGATTGGCCAGCGCGCCGCTCGGCGCGCACTCGAAGTCGCGGCGGCCGGCGGCCATCACGTGCTGCTGATCGGGCCGCCCGGCGCCGGCAAGTCGATGCTCGCGGCACGCCTGCCCAGCTTGCTGCCGCCCATGACCGACGACGAAGCGCTCGCCTCCGCCGCGCTACTGTCCGCGAGCCGCATCGGCTTCAAGCCGTCGCAGTGGCGCCAGCGGCCGTTTCGCGCGCCGCACCATTCGTCGAGCGCGGCGGCGCTGGTCGGCGGACGCAATCCGCCGCAGCCTGGCGAGATCACGCTCGCGCATCTGGGCGTGCTTTTTCTGGACGAGCTTCCCGAATTCGATCGCGTGGTGCTCGAAACGCTGCGCGAGCCGCTCGAGGCTGGCCGCATCACGATCTCGCGCGCCGCCTGGCAAGCGGATTTCCCCGCCGCCTGCCAACTGATCGCCGCAATGAACCCGTGCCCGTGCGGCTGGCGCGGCGATCCCGGCGGGCGCTGCCGCTGTACGCCGGAAGTTGCGGCGCGCTATTTGCGTAAATTGTCGGGACCGCTGCTCGACCGCATCGACATCCAGCTCGAAATTCCAGCACTGACCGCCACCGAACTCGCGGCACGCGCCGCCACTGCCGGCGAAGCAAGCGTGGCGATCGCGCAGCGCGTGAGCGCTGCGCGCGAGCGGCAACTGGCCCGGCAAGGCAAGACCAACCGCGAGCTGGACGGACGCGAAGTCGACGATGTATGCCGCCCGGACGCGGCGGGCGAGGCGCTGCTGCGCGAAGCCGGCGAGCGCTTTGGCTGGTCGGCGCGGGCGTACTACCGGGTGTTGAAGGTCGCGCGCACCGTCGCGGACCTGGCTGGCGCGGCGATGCCGAGCGCCGCGCAGGTTGCCGAGGCAATCCAATACCGCCGCGCTTTTGGCTCGTTATGAGGAGAAAAAACGACTGTCAAGACTTGACTTATTCACACACGCGCGATCCTGTTAGATTTTGATACAACTCAAAAGCGCGCAGACGAGCATCTCACGAAGTCATTGATTTCATTTGGTTTTTTAGATGCCCTACGCCTGTGGATTTTGCCGAAAGGCCCGCCTGATGGGCTTTTGCGGTCATTGAGGCGAACTTCTCAACAGAGTTATCCACAGGCTGTGCGGGTAACTCAAAAATCTCAACGTAAACCGGCAATTAGCGTACAAACTTGCGAAGGAACTTTCACTGCGTTCCGCACTCTGGGTGCGCCCGATCGGCCAAAAATACCGCATTTAGTACGGCTGGAACGACGAAAAAAACTGGTCGACCTGGTCTTGCGGCAGCGGTTGATCGGCGATGATCGCTGCCTGGTACACGTGCCGGCCCCGCGCGACGAGCCGCGCATACACCGTGCGTGTCTCGTGTTTGGCGCCCGCCGCGCCGCTCAGCGTCATTTCCAGCCCCGGTATCTTGCCGCCAGCCGCCAGCGGGATTTGCACTGAGTGAGCATCGGGCGTCGCGCCGACATTGCGCGCCAGTCCTGCGCGCAGGAAATCGAGTGCGGCACGCTGGGTCGCGTCGCTGTCGTCGGGCAGCATCACGGTGCCGACCGCAAAGACCGCATTGCCCGCTTCGGCGGTCTGCATTGCCATCTGCATCGGGGTGCCGCCGATCTGCACCGCGCGCTGATCATTGCCCGGCTTGGCTGGGAAGTCGACCGTGTAGCCCTTGTCGTTGTTCATCACGGTGCGCCAGTCGAAGGTCGGTGAGCAGGCGCTGAGCGCCACGCCGAGCGACAACGCGGCCGTCGCCGCGGCGATCACGGTTCGAGCGTGACCGGATCGCGTGAATGCGCGGAGAAATAGGCCTGCCGGTTGGAAGACGCCCGCACGGCGGGCGGACAATCGGCTGATCAACGGAAAACGGGAATAAGCGCGGGCAAGTAAAGAGCAGACGCGAAGAACGGTTCGGAGCATGGGACGGAAGCTCGGGCTTGCGGAGCGTAAAGCGCCATTATCCGCTGACCGACTGCCGGGCCGACGCGCGGAGCGCAGCCGTCCCGCCATTTCGGCGCAGCCGAACCCATTGGAGCTATAATAGAAAACCTATTCAGTACCGGCCCACGGGCCATCACACCGCCCCATTGTTCCGCGCCGCGCGCGACTAACGAGGTTCCGTCCATGAGTGCCAATTCACCGACCGCCGTCCGGCGCAAGAACCCGCTTCGCTATCTGATTGCGGTGGCCGTGGCCATTGCGCTCGCCGTCGCCGGTTACTTCGCGTTTGCCGGCCAGCAGCGCGTACCCGATGCGACCTTCACGCTGCTATCGGGACAGAAGCTCACGACCGCGGACCTCAAAGGCAAGGTTTATCTGGTCAACTTCTGGGCAACGAGTTGCGACACCTGCATGAAGGAAATGCCGCAGATGGTCGAGACCTATAACCGCTTCAAGGGCCAGGGCCTCGAATTCGTCGCAGTGGCAATGAACTACGACGCGCCGATGTACGTGACCAATTACACGCAAACGCGTCAGCTGCCGTTCAAGGTCGCGATGGACGACGGCTCGGCCGCCAAGCGGTTCGGCAACGTGCAGCTCACGCCGACCACCTTCGTCGTCGATAAAGACGGCAAGATCCTGAAGCGCTATGTCGGCGAGCCGCAGTTCGCGGAACTCGACCAGTTGCTCGCGAAAGCGCTGAAGGCTGGCGCTGCTTAAGCCGGCGCAAGCAGATCCCCACGCGCCGGCGCAACCTCCCGCCGCCGGCGTCCGCCTCCTCACCGCTCCCCTTCCCCTTTGGCCGCAAGGCCATATCGCTTGATTTTCTCGTAGAGCGTCGCCTTGCCGAGCTGCAGCCGGTCCGCCGCAATCGCGACCACGCCCCCCGCCTGCTCCAACGCCTCGGCGATCATCGCGCGCTCGAACTGCTCGACACGCTCCTTCAGCGGATGGGTGGCCCCGCCGTCTTCGCCGAACGACAGCACCGGTTCGTCGGCGATGCCGAGCACGAAGCGGTCGGCGGCATTACGCAGCTCGCGCACGTTGCCCGGCCAGTCTCGCTGCATCAGACTCGCACGTTGGCGATCGGTGAGCATCGGCGCCGGCCGCTGATAACGGACGGCAGCATCGAGCAGGAAATGCTCGAACAGCGGCACGATGTCCTCGCGACGCTCGCTCAAAGGCGGCAGCGCGATCGTCACCACGTTGAGCCGGTACAGCAGATCGCGCCGGAACGAGCCATCCGCGACGTGCTCGGCCATGTCGCCTTTGGCAGCCGCGACCACGCGGCAATTGACGCGAATCGGCTGATTCGAGCCGAGCCGTTCCAGCACGCCGTCCTGCAGCACGCGCAGCAGCTTGACCTGCAGCGCGAGCGGCATGCTCTCGATCTCGTCGAGAAACAGCGTGCCGCCCGACGCATGTTCGAGCTTGCCGATCCGCCGTTTGGCCGCGCCGGTGAACGCGCCCGGCTCGTAGCCGAACATCTCCGATTCGAACATCGGCTCGGGCAGCGCGCCGCAGTTCACCGCGATGAACGGCTTGTCACGCCGCGGCGACAGCTCGTGCAGGCTGCGCGCGATCAGCTCCTTGCCCGCGCCGGTATCACCGTTGATCAGGACGGACGCATCGGTCGGTGCGACGTTGGCGATCAGCCGCCGCACCTGCTCGATCGCCGGACTGCGGCCGATGATGCGCGGCGCGACCGCGTTCTGCCCGGCCAGCTCACGGCGCAGCGCGAGGTTTTCGAGCACGAGCTTGCGCCGCTCCAACGCGCGCCGCACGGTTTCGATCAGCCGCTCGGACGCGAACGGCTTTTCGATGAAGTCGTAGGCGCCGTCGCGCATCGCCTGCACGGCCATCGAGATATCGCCGTGGCCGGTGACCAGAATCACCGGCACGTCGGGCGCGCGCTCGTGGCACTGCGCGAGCAGGTCGAGACCGCTCGCGCCGGGCAGCCGGATATCGCTGACGATCACGCCGGAGAAGTCCGCGCTGATCAGCTTCGCCGCGGCCTCGACCGACGCATGGCCGACCACGTCGAAGCCCGCCAGTTGCAGGCTCTGCACGCTCGCGCGGCGCACCAGTTCGTCGTCTTCGATATACAGCACTTGCAGGCCGTCGTTCATTGCGTGTTCCGGGTGATGCTTCGGGGTGAAATCAGGAGCCCGCGGTCAGCGGATCGTGCGAGGGGCCGGTCTGCACGCGCGCGCGACGCAGCGTCAACACGAATGATGCGCCACCGTGCGGCGCGTTGCGCGCGACGAGCGAGCCGCCGCAATCGCGCGCGATCGACGATGAAATCGCCAGGCCAAGGCCGAGCCCCTGGCCCATTTCCTTGGTCGTGAAAAACGGTTCGAACAGGTGCGGCAACACGTCGTCGGGAATGCCGGGGCCGTTGTCGCCGACCGCGATCGACAGGTTCGCGACGCCGGCCGCCACCTCGACCGTGATACGCGGCGGGTTCATGCCGGCGGTTGCGTCGAGCGCGTTGCCGAGCAGGTTGATCAGCACCTGTTCGAGTCGCAGATCGTCGCAATTCGCGACCAGCTCCGGATGATCGTCGGCGAGATTCAGCGGCGTGCGCGCGCCGCCTGTCGCAGCGGTGGCGTCGGTGTCGGCCTCGGTATCGATCAGCACGAATTCGAGTTCGACGCCCTGCAGGCGCTTTTGCAGCAGCCCGACGACGTTGCGCAGGGCCCGCACGATCGACGCGCGCGCGCTGCGCGGCCGCGCACGGCCGACGAACAGCTTCAGCTGGTTCGTGATCTTGCCCATGCGCTCGGTGAGCGCCGCGATCGCTTCGAGATTCTCACGCGCCGATGCCTGATCGCCGCGTTCGAGCAGCACGCGCGTGTTATCGGAAAAACTGCGCAGCGCGGCGAGCGGCTGGTTCAGCTCGTGCGTGATGCCGGCCGCCATCTGGCCGAGCGCGGCCAGCTTGCTCGCCTGGATCAGTTCGTCGTGCGCGGCGCGCAGTTCCTGCTCGGCGCGTGTACGCTCGCCGACTTCCTTGTGCAACTGCTCGTTCGCCTCCGACAGATCGGCGGTGCGCTCGGCGACGCGCTGGTTCAGCTCGGCATAGGCCTTCTGCAGCAGCGCGCGGCTGCGCATCATTTCGCGCACGCGCGCGCGCCGCATGCGCCAGTAGAACGCGAGCAGCACCAGCGACACATAGCCGAAGCCGGTGACGATGGTCGCCTTGCGCGCGTCGGCATCGACCGGATCGACCGGCGACATCGTGATCAGATGCCAGTCCGGCTCGCCCATGGCGTGACGTGACGCGAGGAAGCGCGGCGCGGAGCGCCCGCCGCCGATGCGCAGGATCTGCGCATTACCTTCGAGCATGCGCTCGACCGTCACCGGTAGCGGCTCGATCGGCTGTTGCGCGTACTGGCGGGCCTGGTAGATCGAATCGGCGATCTGGCCGGGCAGCGGCCGAATCGTGTGGTACTTCCATGCCGGAACCGACGACAGGAAGATCACGCCATGATCGTCGGTAACGACGAGCGGCTCGGACGCGTCCACGCCCTGAAACCATTCGAGATCGAGCTTGACGACCGCCACACCGACGATCTTGCCGTCGCGCCGCACCGGCTGCGAGATGTAGTAGCCGGGCGCCTGCGAAATCGTGCCGATGCCGAAGAAGCGGCCGACGCCGCCTTTCACCGCATCGACGAAATACGGCCGGAACTGATAGCCCGCGCCGACGAAGCTGCCCGGCCCGCGCCAGTTGCTGGCGGCGACGCAGTAGCCGTCGAGCGAAATGATGTAGGTGACCGTCGCGCGCGCGTGGCGGTTCAGGTCTTCGAGATAGAGATTCGCGCGCTTGACGTTGGCTGGGTTCGGATCGATCAGCACGTCCTGCACGATCGGATACTCGGCGAGCAGATACGGCAGCGATTCGTAGCGTTCGAGCGTGCTCTTGAGCGCGCTCGCGGTGCGCTCGGCGCGCACGGCGGCGTTGCGCCGCAGCGTGTCGACACCGCTTTTCCACGCAAGGCTGTAGGTGAGCCAGCATGCTGCCGCGAGCCCGGCTGCGAGTGCGATGAGAATCAGCAGGCGGCGGGTCACGTTGGCAAAGTCCGATCGATGTGCATCGGACATTGTGGCATAGGGCGGCAAGGCGTCGCCGCCAGACGCGTCGCGGGCTGGGCCGCGACTTTTGCCGGCGGTCTCGCCGGCAGACGCCTCGGAAGGACGCGCGGACGCCGGTTTCATGCTTAAGCGTCCGCGCTGGTCACGACAAGGTTGGCGAGGCGCGACTCAAACGCCGGCCGGCTCTTTGACCGCCACATCGCCGCGCAGCACCTTGTTCAGCTTGCTGCGATCGAGCTCCTTTTCCCAGGCCGACACGACGACCGTCGCGACACCGTTGCCGACGATGTTCGTCAGCGCGCGGCACTCGCTCATGAAGCGGTCGATGCCAAGGATCAGCACCATGCCCGACAGCGGAATCGTCGGCACCACGGCCAGTGTCGCCGCGAGCGTGATGAAGCCCGCGCCGGTCACGCCGCTCGCGCCCTTCGAGGTCAGCATCGTCACCGCGAGCAGCGTCAGCTGCTGGCCCCACGTGAGGTCGGTGTTGGTCGCCTGGGCGATGAACAGCACCGCCATCGTCATGTAGATGTTGGTGCCGTCGAGGTTGAACGAGTAGCCGGTCGGCACCACGAGGCCCACCACCGAGCGCGAGCAGCCGAGCTTTTCGAGTTTCAGCATCAGCTGCGGCAGCGCGGCTTCGGACGAGCTCGTGCCGAGCACGATCAGCATCTCTTCCTTGATGTATGCGACGAAACGCAGGATGTTGAAGCCCACCGCCCGGGCGATCGCGCCGAGCACGACCACCACGAACACGATCGAGGTCAGATAGAACGTGCCGACCAGCTTGAGCATCGGCAGCAGCGAGCCGATGCCGTACTTGCCGATCGTAAAGGCCATCGCGCCGAACGCGCCGATCGGCGCGAGCTTCGTGATGATGCGCACCATGCCGAACAGGATGTGCGAGAGCCCTTCGATGAAGTTGGTCACCGGCTTGCCCTTCTCACCGGCCGTCGCGAGCACCGCGCCGAACAGCAGCGCGACCAGCAGGATCTGCAGGATCTCACCCTGCGCGAACGCCGACGACAGCGTGTCCGGAATGATGTGCATGAAGAAGTCGACCGTCGACTGGCCGTGCGCCTTCGCGGCATACGACGCAACCGCGCGGCCGTCGAGCGAGGCCGGGTCGACGTTGAAGCCGGCGCCGGGTCGCAGCAGGTGCGTGGCGGCGAGGCCGAGCACCAGCGCGAAAGTCGAGACGATTTCGAAGTACAACAGCGCCTTGCCGCCGACGCGTCCGACCTTCTTCATGTCCTCCATGCCGGCGATGCCCGTCACGACCGTGCAGAAGATGATCGGCCCGATCACCATCTTGATCAGCTTGATGAAGCCATCGCCGAGCGGCTTCATGTCGATGGCGAGGTTCGGGTAGAAATGCCCGAGTACGATGCCGACGATGATCGCCACGATCACCTGGACGTACAGCACTTTATGGATAGGTTTCTTCACGATGGTTCCTGCGAGGGATATGAGCTGATGACCCGCCGCGAGGCGCGACACGCGAACGAAACGTCGTCGCGCGGGCGCACCTTGGCGGACCGCTGCAAAGACGACGAATTCAGAAATACCGGGAAGGGAAATCGGACACTTTGTCTCCTTGCTTTTTTGTCGGGCCGTGGCGGCCACGCGCTTTACTTTGCAAGGTCGATGCCAGTTTGATTTCAGACTGGAAGCCTTGATTTTTATGGGTTTTCCAGCACAGCTCGGCACGCGCCGTCCGGGTTTCCGGAAATCCGGACGAGCGCCGTCGGGGAATCCGGAATTCGGTGCGCGTGCGTTTGCGGGGAAACCCGCAGGGGTTTGTGCGGAGCTTGCCAGTGCGACGTCACGTCAACAGATCGATCCGGTCCGTGCAGATCATGTCGACGCCCCATCCTTCGAGCAACCGCGCGCGCGCCGGATCGTTCACCGTGTAGGCGAGCACGCGCAGCCCGGCCGCGCGGATCTGCGCGACCAGCGGCTCGCTCAGATAGCGGTGACTCGCGTGCAGCGAGACGCAGTCGAGTTCGCGCACGATGCGCAGCCAGTCCGCCGGCACCTGCTCGAACAGCATGCCGCGCGGCAGCGACGGCGCGGCATCGCGCGCGGCGGCGAGCGCGTCGAACGAAAACGACGACAACAGCGGCGGCGTCTGCCCTTGCCAAAGCTCGAGCGCGCCTTGGGCGACGAGCGCGCCGGTGATGACTTCGCGGCCCGGACACGGCTTGATCTCGATGTTCGCCGCGATGCCGTCGCGCGCGCAACGCTCGGCCGCGTCGGCCAGCGTCGGCAGCCGCGTGCCGGCGAACTCCGCGCCGCGCCACGCGCCGGCATCCAGAGCGGCGAGTTGCTGCCATGTGTGCGTGACCGCCGGCCCGTGCCCGTTGGTCGTGCGATCGAGCGTGTCGTCGTGCAACAGGAACAGCGCGTTGTCGGCGGACAGCTTCGCGTCGAATTCGACCATGCGATAGCCGTAGCGCACGCAGGCGTCGAAACCGGCCAAGGTGTTTTCCGGCGCAAGCGTACCGCCGCAGCGGTGCGCGATCAGCCGCGGATAAGGCCATTGTGCGGAGGTCCCGCGATCCACCGGGGTTGCCACGTCTCGTTTCCTTGCTGATAGAAGAGCGGTCTATGAAAAAAGCCCGCACATCGGCGGGCTTTTCGTTTCTGCGGGCATGAAGCGAGGCAACAGCGGCGAGGCGCCGGCGCGTCAGACCACGCCGGCTCCATGCGCCTGCAAGTCGGCGTGATAGCTCGAACGAACCATCGCGCCCACCGCGGCGTGCGTGAAGCCCATCTTGTACGCCTCTTCCTCGTACATCTTGAAGGTGTCCGGATGCACGTACGCGCGGACCGGCAGATGGTGCTCCGACGGCTGCAGGTACTGGCCGATCGTCAGCATGTCGACGTCGTGCTCGCGCAGATCGCGCATTACCTGCAGGATTTCCTCTTCGGTTTCGCCGAGGCCGACCATCAGGCCGGACTTGGTCGCGACGCGGGGATGCAGCGCCTTGAAGTCCTTCAGCAGCTTCAGCGAATGCGCGTAATCCGACCCTGGGCGCGCTTCCTTGTACAGACGCGGCACAGTTTCGAGGTTGTGGTTCATCACGTCGGGCGGCGCCGCGTTCAGAATGCCGAGCGCGCGGTCGAGGCGGCCACGGAAGTCCGGCGTCAGGATTTCGATACGCGTTTGCGGCGACAGCTCGCGCGTCTGACGGATACATTCGACGAAGTGCGCCGCGCCACCGTCGCGCAGATCATCACGGTCGACGCTGGTGATCACCACGTACTTCAACTTCAGCGCAGCGATGGTGCGCGCGAGGTTGGCCGGTTCGTCGGCGTCGAGCGGATCGGGACGGCCGTGGCCGACGTCGCAGAACGGGCAGCGGCGCGTGCACTTGTCGCCCATGATCATGAAGGTCGCGGTGCCCTTGCCGAAACATTCGCCGATGTTCGGGCAGCTCGCCTCTTCACACACCGTGTGAAGATTGTGCTCGCGCAGGATCTGCTTGATCTCGTAGAAGCGCGAATTGCCGGTGGCCGCCTTGACGCGGATCCAGTCCGGTTTCTTCAGCTTTTCGATCGGGACGACCTTGATCGGGATGCGCGCCGTCTTGGCTTGCGCTTTCTGCTTCGCGGTTGCGTCGTAGGCGGCGGGGGCCGGCACGCCTTCGGGCGCGGGGGTGGCTGCTGCGGAATTCGCGGTTACGTCAGTCATTCGTTCGATCCAGTCAGGCGGTGAGCGCACCGGCCTGCGGTTGGGCGACGGCCGCGGGATTGCCGTCGAGGTTTGCGGTGAGACTTGCTGCAAGGGTACGGGCCACGTCGTCCCAGCCGGCGGCGGCGCCGAGCGTCGCCATGTCGACTGTTTCGAGCCCCGCGTAGCCGCATGGATTGATCGCGAGAAACGGCCGCAGGTCCATGTTCACGTTCAGACTCACGCCGTGATAGCTGCAGCCGTTGCGGATTTTCAGGCCAAGCGCCGCGATCTTGGCGCCAGCATGGAGCCCGGCGTCGGGCCCGGGCGCCACGTAGATGCCGGGGGCGCCCGCCTTGCGTTCTCCGGCGAGATTATACGCCGCCAGGGTGTCGATCACGGCCTGCTCGATCCGGGTGACCAGCTCGCGCACCATCAGCTTGCGCCGGCGCAGGTCGAGCAGCAGATAGGCGACCACCTGGCCGGGCCCGTGATACGTGATCTGCCCGCCGCGGTCGACCTTGACGAGCGGAATGTTGCTGTCTGCCGCGAGCAGGTGCGCCGGATCGCCGGCCTGGCCGAGCGTGAAGACGGGCGGATGTTCGACGAGCCAGATTTCGTCGGCGGTGTCGGCGGTGCGGGCGTCGGTGAAGGCGCGCATCGCGTCGAAACTGGCTTCGTAGAGTTCGCGGCCGAGCCAGCGCAGCATGGGCGGCTCGATGGCAGGTAAAGGAGACGGAGAGACCGGGGTGGCGCACATGATTCCGGGAGTTTACCGAAATCTCGAAAACCGCGCCCGAGGCCACCGGGAACCTGCGCTGCCGGGGCCGGTACGCTGCCGGCCCCGTCGTCATGCGCGGCTTTTGCGCCGCGCCACCGTCAAACGGTGCGCCAGCCGCCGCGCACACGCATCATCCAGCGCTCGCCGATGCGAGCGAGCCAGTTCAGCGCACGCTCGTCGCAGCGCGTCGGCACCGAGAACGTAACCTTCGCGAACGTGGCGCCCTCGGCGCTGAGCCAGAGCCGCTCGCCGCGCCGCAGATGCAGCGTCTGCCCGGGCTGCAGCCAGTAGTCCTTCGTGTCGTCGCTGCGCGTGACCCACACCGCGCCGCCATGCACGCGCAACTTCGTGCTGCGCGCGACCTTCAGCGGCAGCGTGTCGCCAGTGCGGATTTCATATGCAATGCTAGAGGAGATTTCTCGCATGAGGCCCTCGCCAAAAATCGTTTCATGACTAGAATCCTAGGTGCAGCAAGGACTTGGGCAAAACGATCAATTTTCACGTCTATGTGAGAAATATTACGATGGACCTGCGTCAACTCCCCGCCCTCAACGCGATCAAGGCGTTCGAAGCCGCCTCCCGCCACGAAAGCTTTTCGCGCGCCGCCGACGAGCTGTTCGTCACGCACGGCGCGGTCAGCCACCAGATCCGCGCGCTCGAGGCCGAGCTCGGCGTGTCGCTGTTCGCGCGCGACGGCAAGCGCGTGCGCCTCACCGAAACCGGCCGCCGCTACGCAACGCAGGTGCGCGCCGCGTTGATGGAGCTCGCCGACGCGACTCGCGCGATCCGTGCCGGGGACCGCGAGCGGCGCCTCGTGATATCGATGCTGTCGTCGTTCGCGGCCCGCTGGGTGACGCCGCGCATCGGCAGCTTTATCGAGGCAAATCCGCAGTGGGATCTCGAGTTGCTGACCACCAATGCGCTGACGGACTTCGCGCGCGACGACGTCGACGTCGCGATCCGTTTCGGCTTCGGCAAATATCCAGGGCTGCACGCCGAGCTGCTGCTCGACGAGATTTTCTTCCCCGCCTGCTCGCCCAACTTCAACGGCGGCAAGCTGCCGCAAACCCCGGCCGATCTCGCCAAAGTCCCGCTGCTGCGCTCCGACGACGAGCTATGGCGCCCATGGTTCGACGCCGCCGGCCTCACCGACTGGCCGGAGCCGAAGCGCGGCGTGCTGTATCAGGATTCGTCGAATCTGTTGCAGGCGGCCGTCGACGGCCAGGGGGTCGCGCTGACGCGCCGCTCGCTCGCGATGCACGAAATCGCGGCGGGCCGGCTCGTGCGGCTCTTTGATGTGGATGGGCCGAGCCCGTGGCAATACTATTTGGTCTGCCTGCCGCAGATGCTGGGGACCGCGCGGGTCAAGGCGTTTCGCGACTGGGTGTTCGACGAGGTGGCGCGCTTCAGGCTGCTGTTCGATCTCGCCTGCGAGGCGGGTCCCGCGGCGAGCGCGCGCCTGGCAGCGCAGGGAGTGACGGCGGACGCGTTGCGCGTCGCACCGTAAGGCGAAAAACCGCGCGGTGTTACAGCACGACCTTGACCATCGGATGGCCGGTCAGCGCGCGATAGATGTCGTCGAGATGCGCGCGGCTCGTCGCCCGCACGTGGACGGTCAGCCCCGTGTAGGTGCCGCTGCTCGACGGCCGCGTCTCGACGCGCGACGCATCGACCTCGGTATCGAACACGCGCACTACTTCGACGATCGTCGCGGCAAACTCAGGGTGCGATTTGCCCATGATCTTGATCGGGAAATCGCAGGGGAATTCAAACAGTGAGTCGTTCTCGGGATTCATTCTCTACTCCTTCTTCCGCCGCCTTGGCTCGCTGATACGCCGCATACAGCTCCGCAAACACCGCGCCCGGGTGGCCCGCGCCGACCGGCGCGCCATCGAGCCGCGTGACCGGCAGCACTTCCCTGGTCGCCGAGCTGACGACGATTTCATCGGCCGCTCGCACTTCAGCTTCGGTGATGTCGCGCGCTTCGAAGCGGATACCGCATTCGGCCGTCAACTCCTCGATGAGCCCATAGCGGATCCCTTCGAGAATCCTGTTGCTGCGCGGCGGCGCGGCCAGCACGCCATCCTTCACGATCCACACGTTCGACGACGACCCTTCGGTCAGCAAACCATCGCGGAACTGCAGCGTCTCGAAGGCGTCGTTTTCGGCCGCGTATTGCGCCATCAACACGTTGCCGAGCAGCGACACCGACTTGATGTCGCAATTGAGCCAGCGACGATCTTCGGCGCTCACGCACGCGACACCGCTCGCGCGCTGCGCGGCGTCGGGCAGGTTCAGCGGGGTGACCATCACGAACACGGTCGGCTTCACGCCGGCCGGAAATGCGTGAGCGCGCTTCGCGACGCCACGCGTCACCTGGATGTATGCGATCGCGTCCTGATCGGCACGCAAGCCGCCGTCCGTTTCGTTGGCCTCGACCACGCGTCCGATCAGCTCGCGCCAGCCAGCGTCGTCGAGCGGACTGGCGATGCCGATCTTGCCGACCGAGCGCGCGAGACGCGCCAGATGCTGCTTCAGACGAAACGCGGTGCGCCGTCCGCTCGCGTGCGCGTACAGCGGCGCCACTTCGTAAATGCCGTCGCCGAAAATGAAGCCGCGGTCGAGCACCGGCACGCGCGCTTCGGACAACGGCACCAGTTCGCCGTTCAGATGAACGATCGGGTCCGGCGAAACCCCGGAGACAACGGTCATTGCGACGTAGCCCTTACTTTTTCTTGTTGAACATCAGCATCAGCGAATCCCACACGCGGCCCACCACACCGGCTTGCTGCACCGGCTGCAGCGCGACTACCGGGAATTGCGCGAGCACCTTGCCGTCGGCGACGAGCTTGGCGGTGCCGATCTGCTGGCCGTTTGCGATCGGCGCGACGAGCGGATCGTTGAGTTCGATCTGCGGCTTCGCCTTGTCGGCGGCGCCCTTCGGCAGCGTGATGTACTGGTCGCTCTTCACGCCGACCTGCACGCTGTCCTGCGAACCCTTGTAGACGCGCGGCGTGGCCACGACCTGGTTCGCCTTGTACAGACGCGTCGTGTCGTAGGCGGTGTAGCCGTAGTTCAGCATCTTCAGGCTGTCCTGCACGCGGTCGTGCTCCTTGGTCTCGCCCATCATCACCGAGACGAGACGGCGCGACGCGTCGGTCGTGCCCGGCAGCGGACGCTTCGCGCTCGCGATCAGGCAGTAGCCGGCCCCTTGCGTGTGACCGGTCTTCAGACCGTCGACGGTCGGGTCGATCCACAGCAGACGGTTGCGGTTTGGCTGCTTGATCTTGTTGTACGTGAATTCCTTGACCGAGAAGATGTTGTAGTACTCGGGATAGTCGCGAATCAGGCGGGCCGACAGGATCGCGAGATCGCCCGCCGTGGTGTAGTGCTGCGGGTCGGGCATGCCGTTCACGTCGGCGAAATGCGTGTGCGTCATGCCGAGCTTTTGCGCCTCCTTGTTCATCATGTTGACGAACTGCGCTTCGCTGCCGCCCACCAGTTCGGCGAGCGCGATCGCCGCGTCGTTGCCCGACTGCACGATCATGCCGTACACGAGGTCGTGCACGGTCACCGGCTTGAGCGCCTCGATGAACATGCGTGATTCGTCGTTGCGCACGCGCCGCACGGCTTCGCTCGGCTCGATGCTCTGATCCATCGTGATCTTCTTCGTGTCGAGCGCTTCGAACACGAGATACGCGGTCATCAGCTTGGTCAACGACGCCGGCTCGACGCGCTCGTCGGCATTGGCGGACGCGAGCACCTGGTTGCTGGTCGCGTCGACGAGCACCCACGATCGCGCGTTGACGCCCGGCGGCGGCACCTGCGCGAACGCGGTGCCGGCGACGAGCGTGGCCGGCAGCACGAGGCCGACGGCGATGGCGCGATTGAGCGAAGCGGGAACGAAAGAAGCGAGTGACGGGAATGACGTGCGGCCAGAGGAGGAGAAACGCATAGGGTCGATTCGTGCAGAAAGATACGTTGCGCGACAGCGCGCGGAGTTGGGGGAGCCGGTCGGCGGGGCATCTGGCCGTAAAACGGCGGGCGCCCGTTGGACTGATGGCGACGCAATCGGTTCGCGAGCGCAGCGCTGCGCACCCGGCCGCGCCCTCCCGCGAAATGATTCCGCGGCGCGCGATTCTGCCGGCTGGGCGGCGCTGTGCCCAAAAAAAGAGCGCCCATTATACGCGCGCTACCAGGTCAGCTTCGCGCGCGTGTCGCCGATTTGCACACGTTTGCGCGCACCTGTCCCCCGCAAAATGCGCGTCGCGCATTTTCAGCGCCAGGCGTCGACGATGATCCGCTTCAGGATGTGAAGCTTGCGATGCAGAAAGTGCTCGGCGCCCGGAATCACGACGACCGGCAGTTCTTGCGGCCGCGCCCAGTCGAACACGGACTGGACGGGAACGGTCTCGTCGACTTCGCCGTGGATCACGAGTGTGCTTTCGGGCACGGGCGCGACGTCCCAGCGGCTCGCCGCGGTACCGACGAACACGATGCGCTCGATTTCCCGGCCTTCATCGCGCAGCTTCGCCGCGACGTGCGACAACACCACGGTGCCGAACGAAAAGCCCGCCAATACGAGCGGCAGATCGCCGTAGTCCGGATCGGCGCGCATGTGCTCGAGCACCGCGCGCAGATCGTCGCGCTCGCCGACGCCCGCGTCGTGCTCGCCCTGGGTCTGGCCGACGCCGCGGAAATTCGACCGGTAAGTGACGTAGTTCAGCTGCACGAGCGTGCGCGCGAGGGTCTGCGCGACCTTGTTGTCCATCGTGCCGCCAAACAGCGGATGCGGATGCGCGACGAGCGCGATGCCGCGCGGCGCGGCGCCTTTTTCGCGCACGCCGTCGGGCAGGTCCTGCGCGACCTCGATCTTGCCGACCGGGCCGTCGATCAGATACTTCTTCGTGTTGACGTTCATCGGGATGGATCGTTTTGTGGTTCGCGTTATTGATCGATCTTCAGACGCTCGACGATCTTGCCGTTCGCAAGATGCGATTCGACGATCTCGTCGATGTCGCTCTCGTCGACGTAGGTGTACCAGACCGCCTCGGGATACACGACGAGCGTCGGGCCCAGTTCGCAGCGATCGAGGCAGCCGGCCTTGTTGATGCGCACCTGGCCGGGCCCGGCGAGGCCGAGTTGCTTCACGCGTTTTTTCGCGTATTCCTGCATCGCCTGTGCGTTGCAGTTCGCGCAGCTCGGACGCTCGGCGCCGGGGTCGCGTTGATTCAGACAGAAGAAAACGTGGTGCTTGTAGAAGGAATCCATGATGTTCGGGAGGCGAGCCTGAAAGGAAGTGCAATGGCGGTGCGGACGATTATAGCCACCGGGCTGTGCAGGCGTCGGGACCTGGCGGCGGCGCGCAAGCACGTCACGCCCGCCTCGCGCGCCGTTTGAGCCACGCCCGCTCGACCGCGAACGCGAGCCAGACCAGCGCCGCATAGGGCCATATCCACGCGAGCCAGCGCGCGAGCCCGTTGAAATGCAGATAGCGTCCCTGCCGCCAGTCGGCGAGCACGGCGTCGAAATACGGGTTCACCGGCAGCAGATTGACGAACACGAGTGCGACGACCAGCGCGACCCCGGCGAGCGTCGCACGTAACCGCCGCCGCAGCGGCAGCGCGACGAGCGCCGCGACGGTGCCGCACGCGAGTCCGATTAGCGCGCCGGGCGTCGCCCAGTCGAACGCGAGGCCCGATTGCGATTGCAGGAACGTCGCGCCGGCCTTCACGCACAAGGTCGCGACGATGAACACCAACAACAGGCGCACACGTGGCGCATGACGGCGTGCCGGCAGCGATGCAAGCGCGAGCGCCGCGAACAGGTTTAGCGCCGTGATCAGCGCTTCCCACGTGTCGTCGTCCAGCCACGCGGCCGCCGCCGCCGGCCATGCGCCGACATGCCATGCGGACGGCGTCCACGCGAGCAGCGCGTCCTGGGTGGCCGGATCGACGCTCAGCCACAGCGCGCGCGGCCAGTTGCCGAGACCGAACAGACGCGGCGACGGATACATCGTCGCAAACGGCCACGCGGCGACGAGGCACGCGAGCGTCGCATGGCCGCGCTCGAACCACAGCAACCGCACACGCCTGAGCCGGCCGCGGTCGAGCAGCGCTCCGGTCAACGGCGACATCATCGCCGCGCCGACGAGCGCGCCCAGCGTGTTGGCGGCGAGGTCGAGATTGGAGGCGACGCGTGTCGGCAGATAGGTCTGCACGGCTTCCATCGTGCCCGACAGCAGACCGCCCAACACGAACGCGAGCGCGACGGCCAGCGTGCCGCGCCAACGCGGGTACACCGCGAGCACCACCAGCGCGCCGAACGGCATATAGCCGAGCACGTTGGTGACGACGTCGAACGCCGTCAGGTACTGCGGCATCGGATCGAACAGATAGGCGAACGGCGCGATGCCGAGCGAGCGCCAGCCCGAGAACGGATACCACGACCCGTAGACGATCAGCGCCGCATACAGCAGCAGCGCCTGGCGGGCCAGCGTCGACGGGCGGCGCAGCCAGGGGCGTTCGCTCATGCAGCGCTCCGTTGCGTGCGCTGCCCGCCCGTCATTGCGCGGCGACCAGCGCCTGCGAGCCGAGCCACGTGGCGATCTGCGCGACGAGGTCGTCGCTGGCCGCGGCGAGCGCCCGCGCGCCGCCGGCCGCATCCGCCGAATGCGCGGGCGCGTGCGCGACGAAGGTCTGCTGGCCGATCACCTTGCCGCCCTGCATCAGCGTCGCGCGCGCGGTGATCGCGCCGTGGCTGTCCGTCTGGCTGTCGAACACCTGCTCGAACTCGGTCAGATCGACCCGCAGCACCGGCGCGGTCACGCCGTCCGCACCCGTCAGCACGGTGCCGCGCTCGCTCAGCGCGTTGCGCAGGCGCTGCGTCAGCAGTTGCGACGGCATCATCGTCCAGTGGCTGTTGGCGTAGGCGGCCGTCTGCTGCGCGTCGGCGTAGCTCAGCCGATAAGTCAGCCGGTCGGATTCGAGCACGGACGGCGCGCTGACCTCCAACACCTTGACGGCCGGCAGCCGGCTCGCCGCGGCGGCCTGCGGCGGTGGTCCGAAGTCGTAGCGGAAGTCCGACACCACCGCGGACGTGCCCGCGCAGCCCGCCGCCAGCACGCCGAACGCAAGCAGCGCCGCGAGCGCGGCGCGCGAGGACAACAGTCGGTGAATCGAGCGTGACATGGGCATCTTCCTCTGTTCTAGCCTGCGGATTTAGTGAGCTGCGGGCGCGGCGTCGGCGGGCCACGCGAAGCCGGCCTCGCCCGGACCCGGCGCCGGGCGCGGCGCGCCGAACAGCACGCTGCGCGGATTGGTGTTGAAGGTGTCGGCGGCGCGGTCGATCGATTGCGCCGCCGCGCGCACGTCCTCGGTCAGCGAATTGACGCGCGGCAGCGTCTCGAAGCCGACCCGCGCGGACAGGTCCTGCAGCGACGTGTTCATCTGCGTGAGCGCATTGCCCGCCTGCTGCGCGGCCGTGCCGACCTTGTTCAGATTGCGCTCGAGGGGCCCGTCCGGACGGTTCAGGCCCGTGATCATCTGGTTGGTCGACGCGAGCGTGCGGTTCAGCTGATCGACCGTGCCGGGCAGCTTGCTGGCGACGGGCCCCATCTCACGCGTGAGCGTCGCGACGCCCGAGGCCGCCTGCGCGATGCTCGCCGCCGTGTCGTGCAGTTGCGCGACCATTTCCGGCGAGAGCATGTCGTTCACGTTGTCGGTGACTTTTTCGAGCTTGCGCAGCAGCACCTCGCCGCGTTGCTGCAACTGGTCGAACAGACCCGGGCGCATCGGCAATTGTGCGACCTTTTGGGCTGACGACGGCAGCGGGGTCAGATCGCGCCCGGTATCGTCGAGCTGGATGAACGCGATGCCGGTGACGCCCTGCAAGCCGAGGCTGCCGAACGTCGAATGCGTGATCGGCGCGTGCTCGTCGACCATGATGCGGATCAGGATCTGCCCCGGATGTGTCGGATCGAACTTGATCGACTGCACACGGCCGACGTCGAGCCCGCGAAAGCGCACCGCCGCGTCCGCAAAGAGGCCGGTCACGTTGGTGCGCGCGATCAGGTCGTACGGCACCCGCACGGTGCGGTCGACGTTGAACAGATACGCCGCCAGCGCGATCGCCGCCGTCAGCACGACCGTGAAGAGCCCGGCCCAGAACGCATGCGCTTTGTTTTCCATTGTCAGTTTTCCTGGTTCGTAGCGGCCCGGTTCATGGCGGCCGGCCTCACAGCGGCAACTCGGACGACGCCGGCTCGAGCGCCGCCGGCGGCAGCTTCGCGCGGCGCTCCGGCGGCAGCGCCTGCAGCGCGCGGCGCCCGCGCAGGCCGAGGAAATATTCGTGGATGAACGGATGGTCGACGCCCGCGGCCTCCTCGACCGGCGCGTTGACGAGCACTTTGCGATCGGCAAGCACGGCCACGCGTGTCGACAGTGCGACCATCGTATCGAGATCGTGCGTGATCATCACGACCGTCAGACCGAGCGCGCGATGCAGCCCCGAGATCAGCTCGACGAATTCGTCGGACGCCTCCGGGTCGAGGCCGGCGGTCGGTTCGTCGAGGAACAGCAGTTCGGGTTCGAGCGCGATCGCGCGCGCGATGCCGACCCGCTTGATCATGCCGCCCGACAGCGCCGATGGCATCTTCGACGCGTGCTTGCACGGCAGCCCGACCATTTCGAGCTTCAGCATCACGATATCGCGCAGCAGGTCTTCGGGCACCTTGCCGAGTTCGCGCACCGGTTGCGCGACGTTGTCGAATACGGACAGCGACGAGAACAGCGCGCCGCGCTGGAACAGCATGCCAGAGCGGCTGCGCATCAGCAGCGCGGTGTCGGGCGAGATCGTTGCGAGGTCTTCGCCGAACAGCTTGATCGTGCCCCTCGACGGTCGCTCGAGGCCGAGAATCTGCCGCACCAGCGTGGTCTTGCCCGAACCCGAGCCGCCGACGATCGACACGATCTCGCCGCGCCGCACGTCGAGGCTCAGATGCTGATGCACGATATTGCGGCCGTAGCGCTTGGTGATGTCGATCACCTCGATCACCGGCTCGGCGATCGACGGTACGGGCTGGCCGCGTACGGCTTCGGTTAGTGGCGCGATCATCCTAGCCCCACCCTCTGAAAGAGGATCGCGAACACCGCGTCCGCGAGAATCACGATGGTGATCGACGTGACCACCGAGGTCGTCGTGCCTTCGCCGAGACTCTGCGAATTGGCTTTGATACGGAAGCCGAAATGGCAGCCGGCAATCGCGATCAGCATGCCGAATACCGCGCCCTTGCCAAGCCCGATCCACAGGTTCGCGATCGGCACGACGCTCGGCAGCTGGCGCGCGAAGAAGCTCATGTCGATGCCGAGCACGAGCTTCGCGGCGAGCGCGCCGCCCGTCAACGAGATCACGTTGGTCCACATCACGAGCAGCGGCATCGCGACGGCCAGTGCGATCACGCGCGGCAGGATCAGCCGCAGGCCGTGCGGGATGCCCATTACGCGCATCGCGTCGAGCTCCTCGGTCACGCGCATCACGCCGATCTGCGCGGTGATCGCCGAGCCCGAGCGGCCTGCCACCAGGATCGCCGACAGCACCGGGCCGAGTTCGCGAATCACCGCGAGGCCGAGAATATTGACGATGAACTGGTTCGCGCCAAAGATGCGCAATTGCTGTGCCGACAGATAGCTCAACACGATGCCGATCAGGAACGCGACCAGCGCGGTGATCGGCAGCGCGCGGGCGCCGGCGTTGTAGACGTTCGCGGAGATTTCGGTCCACGGCGTGAGTTTCGGCTTGCGCACGATCGCGAGCAGATCGAGCACGAAGCGCCCGAGCATCGCGACGCCGCCCTGCATGTGCTCGACGAACGAGAAGAGCCCGAGGCCCAGACGCGTAAAGGGATCGAGGCGCTTGACCGGCTCGGCGCTCTCGCGCACCGTGTCGAGCAGAGCGATGCGCTCGAAGATGTCGCGCTGCGTGTCCGTGAGCGCGGTGCCCGGCGGCATCTTGCGGCCCCACACGCGCCACAGCGCCTGGCCGCCGACGTGGTCCATCCTGTCGACGCGCGACAGGTCCCACTCGCCGATGCCCTGCGCGCCGGTCAGCGAACGCAGTTGCGGAATCACGTGCCCGGTGTCGCGATCGCGCGCGAGCGCGAGCGCCGTCCACTGGCCCGAGAGACGGACGATCTTGCCTTGGCTGCCGGCCGCGACTTCAAGGCCGGGCGGAGTGTCGTAGTTCAAGGATCGCGTGAATCTGGTTATCGGATTAGCGGCCATTGTAACGAAGGCTCGGCCGCCGGTCCGCACTGATGCACGTCGATCGGCGTCACCCCTTCACCGCTGCGCATTCGAGTCCCGGGCGGGTTCGCTGTGGCTACAATATGGGACATGAATGCCTCCAAGACTCCCGCCTCTCCGTCCGCAGCGACGAGCACGGCACCAGCCTCGTCGTCGGCTGCGACCGACTGGCGCATCGATCGCGAACGCGCGGTCAAGCTGTTCGGCTCGCATGCGCATGACTGGCCGATCGAAATCGTCGAAGAAACCGGTTCGACCAACGCCGACCTGATGGCCCACATGAAAGCACTGCCCCGACGCGCCAACGCGCTGCCGCGGCCGATCGTGCGCGTCGCGTATCTGCAGACCGCTGGGCGCGGCCGCCGTGGGCGGCCGTGGTACGCGGAGCCCGGCAACGCGCTGCTGTTTTCGGTCGCGTGCGTCTTGCCGCGACCGCTCGAAGGGCTCGCTGGCTTGAGTCTCGCCGTGGGGGTCGCGCTCGTCGACGGGCTGCGCTCGCTGCCGGTCGCGGGTCCCGGACAGATCGCGCTGAAGTGGCCGAACGACGTGCTGCTCGAAGGCGACAAGCTCGCCGGCATCCTGATCGAAACCGCGTGGAGCACCGACGACGCGAGCGCGGTCGTGATCGGCATCGGCACCAACGTGAAAGGCGCCGACGAACTCGCGGCGAAGGTGGGCGCGCTGAACGCCGAGGTACCGCCGCAGGCGCTCGGCACCGTGCCGACCGCGTTGCAACGCGCGCTGCCGAACGCGAATCTGACCGATACGCTGGCAGCCGAATTGAACGCGCTCGAACCGATGCTGCAGCGCTTCGGCGCCGAAGGCTTCGCGCCGTTCCAGCCGCGCTGGAACGCGGTGCATGCTTACGCGGGCCGCGAAGTCGTGCTGCTCGAACAAGGCCAGGAGCTCGCGCGCGGCGTGGCGGCAGGCGTTGACGAGCGTGGCCAGTTGCTGCTCGATACGGCTGAGGGCCGCCAGAGCATCGCGACCGGCGACGTGTCGCTGCGCCTCGCCCACGGTGTCGCATGACGCAGCGCGCGCCATATCTGCTGATCGACGCGGGCAATAGCCGGATCAAGTGGGCGCTGGTGCAGCCCGATGGGACGCAGTTGGCGAGCGGCACGCTCGCGCATGACGAACTTGCCGGGCCACGCGCGCGGTCGGGTGCGCAACCCGGTTGGACTGACTGGCCGGCGCCATGCGGCGCGTGGCTCTCCAACGTCGCGGGCGCGGAGGTCGCGACGCACATCGCGGCGCTCGTCGACGCGCACTGGCCGCGACTGCCGCTCGCAACGATCCGCGCAAGTGCGCGTCGATGCGGCGTGACCAATTGCTACACGACACCGGACTCGCTCGGCAGCGACCGCTGGGCCGGCATGATCGGCGCGCACGCGACCTTTCCCGGCGAGCATCTGCTGCTCGCGACCTTCGGCACCGCGACGACGCTCGAGGCCTTGCGCGCCGATGGCGCGTTCATCGGCGGATTGATTGCGCCGGGCTGGACGCTGATGATGCGCTCGCTCGGTGAGCACACCGCGCAACTGCCTACGCTCGACGCCGCGCGCGCGCGCGGTCTGCTCGACGCGGCCGATACCACCGGCGCGGGCCGTCGCGGGCCGTTCTTCGCAACGGATACGCCGCGCTCGCTGTCGGCGGGCTGCACGCTGGCGCAGGCCGGATTGATCGAGCGGATGTGGCGGGACCTGCAGGATGAGTGGCAGGTGCCGGTGCGTCTCGTGGTCAGCGGCGGCGCCGCCGACGAAGTGGCGAGCGCGCTGAAAGTGCCGCATACTCGCCACGATTCGCTGGTGCTGTCAGGGCTTGCGCTGATCGCAGCCGATGATACGGCGCGGCAAGGCGGCTGATTGCCTGCCGTAGCTAGCGTTCGATTCACGACCGGGTGGCGCGTGATGTACGTGTAGAACGCGCGCCGGAGTTGCGCGCAATTCGCCGCCCATTTTCCGAACCCGAGTTTCTCCCGCACGCCCCAGGCTCAACTTCTTTCTGAATTGGAAACACCCACAATGCTTCGCTGGCCGATCGCCATTCTGATTGTCGTCAACGTGCTGGCTTTCGTCGCGCTGCTTGGCGCCTTCGGACCCACACCCACCGCCAGCGGACGCGAGCCGAATCATCTGCCCCGCCAGATTCATCCGGACTGGCTGAAGGTGCGGCCGGTCAGCGCCGCCGATGCGGCCGACCAGGCGGTGGTCGGCGGACCCGCGCCGCAGGCGCCGATTTCGACATCGGAGTTGCCGCAGTAATCAGGGGAGCGAGGCGGTCGGTTAGAAGTTCAGCAGTGCGCCGCGCGTTTTGCGGCAACGGGCGGCATCAATCCTGCGTCCGCACCTTCTTCAACAGCGCGGTCGTCGAGCGATCGTGCTCGAACGCAATCGCGAGCGCCTTGCCGCCCCAACCGCGCACGAGCGCCGATTCGGGCAGCGAGTCCATGTCGTAGTCGCCGCCCTTCACGAGCACGTCCGGGCGCAACGCGGAAATCAGCTCGACCGGCGTCTTCTCGCCGAAGCCCACCACGTAGTCGACACTTTCCAGCGCCGCTAGCAAGGCCATGCGGTCGGCCTCGCTGTTGATCGGCCGGTCGTCGCCTTTACCGAGCATCCGCACCGACACGTCGCTATTGACACCAACGATCAGGCACGCGCCCAGCGCCTTCGCGTCGGCCAGATAGGTCACGTGACCACGATGCAGGATATCGAACACGCCGTTCGTAAACACGACGGGCGCGCGCAGCGAAGGACGAAGCTTCACCAGGGCATCGCGCGTCAGAATCTTGCGTTCAAAGATGGCGGTCATCGCACGGTCACAGAGTTGGGGAATTGGGGAGTTGGGAGTTACGGGAACAGGAATGCCAGGTGCCGTCACGATACACGGTGGACGGCCCGAAGCAAAACGGTCCGGCAAGCTCACGCTTGCCGGACCGCCGTTTGATACGGTGCTGAAACGCCTGAGTCGTTACGCCGGCTGCTGCGCCGGGTTTTGTTCAGCGGCTTGCAGACGCGCGACCACTTCCTTGCGATAACGGTTCAGTTCCTGCGCGGTGTTGAACGTGCGTTCGAACAGCAGCGACAGGTTGTGCAGAATGCGCTCGATGACCTTCTTTTCCCAGCCGTCGTCGAAACGGATCTGCTCGTCGAGCCAGCGCTCGAGCCATTCCGGATCCGGCAGACGCGACTGGATCGTGTCGCGCGGGAACAGCGCCTGGTTCACGTGCAGGTTGGTGGGGTGCAGCGGCTTTTCGGTGCGACGCGCCGACGCCATCAGCACGCCGATCTTCGCGAACGCGGCACGCGCGATGTCGCCGGTTTGCGCCATCGCCTTCTTCATGTAGCGCAGATACGCGCCGCCGTGGCGCGCTTCGTCGCGCGAGATAGTTTCGTAGATGTGCTTGATGACTGGCTCGGTATGCCATTCGGCGGCGCGGCGATACCAGTGATTCAGGCGGATTTCGCCACAGAAGTGCAACATCAGCGTTTCCAGCGGCGGTGCGGGATCGAACTCGAAGCGCACTGCGTGCAGTTCCTCTTCGGTCGGGACCAGTTCCGGCTTGAAGCGGCGCAGGTATTCCATCAGCACCAGCGAGTGCTTCTGCTCCTCGAAGAACCACACGCTCATGAATGCGGAGAAATCGCTGTCGTGATGATTGTCACGCAGAAACATTTCCGTGGCGGGCAACGCCGACCATTCGGTGATCGCGTTCATCTTGATCGTCGCCGCCTGCTCGTCGGTCAACAGCGATGCATCGAATTTGTCCCAGGGAATGTCCTTCTCCATGTCCCATCGAACGGATTCGAGCGATTTATAAAGTTCCGGATAAAGCATGGTGTTCATAGTCCCACCCCTGTTCTGCACATACTGTGTGTGTCTGTTGCTGCTACGTGTAGCCGTTTTTACCTACGACGAACGGACGTGCCGTTTATCGGCCAAGCATTCAATTTTACGCGTTAATCAGCCGCCCAGAAGCATCGGGCAGCAAAGAAGTCCGGGCTTTTGTGTATTGGCGCCTGAAGCGTGAATCCGGCGCCGTGGCCAACCGTGGGGAGGGATACCCTTTGCCTGAGGTCGAGCCAGTCTGGGTCGACAACCGCACGTCCCGCCCTGCACCGGTAGCGCCGGCGGCGAATGACGCGAAGGCGGCGGGATTGGTTGTTTTCGGCGCACGCCCCAAAGCCAGATCAAGCTCACACAATCATAGCACGCGCCTCCCACGAAACCCGTGACAGAAGCGGCGCGAGCGCACTGTGGCATTGACTTCTCTCAATAAAATCGGCGATTCGCGCGGGCGGAAACCGCCGGCGTTGTAATACGGCAAAAACGCAGACGATGGGTTGCCTTCGTCATCAGGCACTGATTCGCGGGGCGACAGGCGGAGGAAACGCAGACTGGACCGCGCTCCTTTTGTCGTTGCTGTCGCTGTCGCACCGGGTGCGAGCGCGTTGCCCGCACCGCCCGCTTACGTCGACTTTTTCATTGTTGCCGCGCTCGTCCGCTCGCCCGACGCGCGTTTGGCCGACGGCGCGGCGCGCTTCGCTGCCGGCCGTTTGGCGGCAGGCTTCGCGTTTTGCGCGGCGGCGCCCGACGCTTCGGCGCCCGACGCATCCGCGGCCTTCGACGGTTCCGGCTTGCCCTGCGTGCCCCCGCCCGCCGCGGCGACCGCGACGGACGGCTGCGTCATCGCGAACTGCGCGATCTGGTTGAACTGCGATTGCAGCAGATTCCACCACGCGGATGCATCGAAAGCGGGCGCCGCGGGCGCTTCCTCTTCGTCGCTGGCGGCCTGCGTGGCGCTTTCGGGCGTGGGCTCGGCCGGCTTCGTCCAACTTGGCGCCGGGGCGGGGCGCGGGGCGGCGTTCGGCGCGTCACTCGCGGCGGCACCCGACGCAGCAGCCGCCGCCTGCGACATCGACGATTGCGCGAACGCGCCGAACGCGCGCAGCGTCGCGAGCGTCGCACGTTGCACTTCGAGCGCCTGGATCGCGGACTGCAGCATGCTCAGATTCAGCTTCAGCCATTGCTCGACCGCGCGCATGTCGGTGATGCGCTTGTCGAGTTCCTCGACGCTCGTGAGCGGCGCCATCATGTCGGACATCATCGACAGCGACGGACTCGTGCCCCCACCCGGCTGCGCGCCCGTCATGGCGGCGCCGAACGGCGACAGCCGCATCATGCTCCACATGCGATCGAGCATTTCAGCGGGCGGAAAACCGGGAAAGCCGGGAAAGGGCGGCGCGGAGCCAGTGGTGTCGGTCATGGTTGTCGCCTCGGTGCCAGATGATAGGTGGAGCGCGCGATGCCGCGCGCGTCGATTCGATCATACCGTGTGGGGTATGACATCACGATCGTTCGTCGTTACGTGGACCGCCCGCGCCAAAATCGGGCGCGCGCCGCTCGCGCAACGAGCTCAGTCCTTCGCGCACGTCCGGCCCCGCGAAGCCCATGAATTCCAGCGCGAGCGACGTATCGAACGCCGGCCCCGCCGTGCGCAGCCAGTTGTTCAACGCGTACTTGGTCCAACGGATGGCGGTCTGCGAGCCGTCGGTCAGCTTGCGCGCGACTTCGAACGCCTTCGGCAGCAGATCGCTTTCGTCGACGGCCAGCGACACGAGCCCGATGCGCTCCGCCTCCTCGCCGCTCACCGGCTCGCACAGCAGCAGGTAGTACTTCGCCTTCGCCATGCCGCACAAGAGCGGCCAGACGATCGCCGCATGATCGCCCGCGGCGACGCCGAGGCGCGTGTGTCCGTCGATGATGCGGGCCGTCTTCGCCGCGATCGAGATATCGGCGAGCAGACCTGCGACGAGCCCCGCGCCGACCGCCGGCCCGTGCATCGCCGACACGATCGGCTTGCCGCAGTTGATCACGTTGTAGACCAGATCGCGCGCTTCGCGCCACACACGCGTGCGCACCTCGAAGTCGTTCGCCATGTCCTCGACGAGCTGCAGATCGCCGCCGGCCGAAAAGCCTTTGCCCTCGCCGCGAATGATCGCGACGCGCGTATCGGGATCGCGATCGATGTCGCGCCAGATTTCCGCGAGCTCGTAATGCATGCGTGCGTTCGCGGTCGCGAGGCCGCTTTTATTCGCGCCCTCGCCGCTCATCACGACTTCGAGCACACCGTGCGGATGACGCAGCAAACGCAGCGACTGGTAGTGCGCGTAGTACGCGTCGTTCGGTTGCGATGGCTGAGGCATGGTGAGCAGTCCGGAGGAGATTCGTTCAGTCGCGCGCGGAACGCCGCGACCCGTTCAATGCGGCTGTTAAAGCCACTTGCCATTGGTGATTTCGACCATCACGCGGGCGCGTTGATCGAGCCCGAGATGATCGACCGCGCTCATGTTGACGACGCCATTGGTATCCGCGAGACCGCGTGTTCCTTCGAGCGCGTCGCGCAGCGCGCGGCGAAACGGCGGTGTGCCGGGCGCGCCGGCTTTCAGCGCGAGCGGAATCGCATGCTCGAGCAATGCGCCCGCGTCCGATGTGTACGAACCGAATGCCGACACGCTGCCCGTGCCGTGCCGCGCCTCGAAGCGCTCGATGTAATCAAGCGCGAGACGCCTGGCCGGATGATCGGCCGGCAATTGCGTGGCGACCAGCACCGGGCTCGCGGGCAGGAAGGTGCCGTTGCAATCGGCGCCGCACACGCGCAGGAAATCGTTATTGCCGACGCCGTGGTTGTGATAGATGACGCCCTTGTAGCCGCGCTCGCGCAGCGTTTTCGGCGGCAACGCGGCAGGCGTGCCGGCCGCGCCGACCACCACCGCGTCGGGATGGGTCGCGAGAATCTTCAGCACCTGGCCGGTCACGCCCGGATCGGTGCGATTGAAACGCTCGCTCGCGACCACGTCGATGTGATGCAGTTGCGCGTACTTCGCGACCTCGGCGTAGAACGTCTCGCCGAGCGCGTCGGCCTGGCCGATGAACGCGATCGTCTTCACGCCGTGTCCGCTCGCATGCTCGGCGATCGCCGAGGCCATCACCGCGTCGGTCTGCGGCGTCTTGAAGACCCAGCGACGTTTCGCGTCGACCGGTTCGATGATTTTCGCGGACGACGCGAGCGAGATCATCGGCGTCTCGCCCTCGGCGACCACGTCGATCATCGCGAGCGAATTCGGCGTGATCGACGAGCCGATGATCGCGTCGACGTGATTCTCGCTGATGAGCTTCCTGGTGTCCTGCACGGCGTGGGTCGTGTCCGATGCATCGTCGAGCACGATGTATTCGACGTCCTGCCCGCCGATCCGTTTGGGTAGCAGCGCGACCGTTTCGCGCGCGGGAATGCCGAGCGACGCGGCCGGCCCGGTCAGCGACAGCACGAGACCGATCTTCACCTGCGCGAACGATGTCAGCGGCAACGCGCAGGCAAGCGCGGCCCACAGCGTCGCGGCGCGCCGCGCGAAGCGCCGACCACGTTGACGCAAGCCACGCGCGCTCGTGCGCGCTTCAACGGGCGACGCACAAGCGCGCCGACGTCCAGCTGCGGAGAAGTCCAATCGCGGCATGCTGTCCTCGCGTCGGGGTTTTCGTTGTGATGTTTGCCGCAGTGTAGCCGCGCGCGCAAGTGGCGGCATCGGGCGAAACCCTTTCGCGCGCGCCGCCCGCGTCACAGCATTGCCGCGTGAGCGCCGCGCTTCATTCGAGCGGCGCGATGCTCTGCTCGATCGCACCGAAAATCGACTTGCCCGCATCGTCGAACATTTCGATCCTCACGGTGTCGCCGTACTTCATGAACTCCGTTTGCGGCGCGCCGTGCTCGATCGTTTCGAGGCAGCGCTTCTCGGCGATACAGCAGTAGCCGCGTTTCGCGTCCTTGTTCGACACCGTGCCCGAACCGACGATGGCACCAGCACGCAGATTGCGCGTTTTCGCGGCATGCGCGATCAGCTGACCGAAGTGAAACACCATATCGGTGCCCGCGTCGGGCTGGCCGACCTTCCTGCCGTTCCAGTGGACGATCATCGGCCGATGCACGCGGCCTTCGCGCCAGTGTTCGCCGAGCTCGTCGGGCGTCACGGCGACCGGCGCGAACGAGGTGGCCGGCTTGCTCTGGAAAAAGCCGAAGCCCTTCGCGAGTTCGGCGGGGATCAGGTTGCGCAGCGACACGTCGTTGACGAGCGTGACCAGCCGCACGCCGCGCAGGGCCTGCTCGGGCGTCGCGCCCATCGGCACATCGCCGGTGACGACCGCGACTTCGGCCTCGAAGTCGATGCCGTACTCTTCCGATGCGCACGCCACGTCGTCGCGCGGGCCGATGAAGTCGTCGCTACCGCCCTGGTACATCAGCGGGTCGGTCCAGAATTCGGGCGGCATTTCCGCGCCGCGCGCGCGCCGCACGAGCTCGACGTGGTTCACGTACGACGAGCCGTCGGCCCACTGGAACGCGCGCGGCAGCGGTGCCATGCACCCTTTGGCGTCGAATGAAAAGCTGTTGCGCGCACGGCCCTGGTTCAGCGCATCGTAAAGGTCGTGCAGTTGCGGCGCGTAGAAGGCCCAGTCGTCGAGCACGCGCTGCAGCGTGGGCGCGATCGTGTCGGCGATGGCCGCCGTGTGCAGGTCGCGGGACACGACGATCAGTTGACCGTCGCGCGTGCCGTCCTTCAGCGAGGCAAGTTTCATAGAGCTGTGAACCGTGTATTGGTGACGATGGAAGGAATCTATTCTACGATGGTGAATCGGCGCGGCCCAATATCTGCGTGTTCGTCGTCGTGTCACCGTAGCCGTCTCCATTACGATCACCGAACGCGCTGCCCGCGCCTTTTGCACATGTCCGCCAACGCCCGCTCCGGCATAATCCGCACCCGCACCGACCCCGCGCCCGCAGACGATCTGCTCGATCCCGTCCATGCAACCGACGCAACCGGCGCCGATGACGAACCCGGCGAACCCGGCGAAGAAAAACTGCGCTCGGGCATCCAGTCGATCGAGGTCGGTTTCAGGCTGCTCGACGTACTGACCCACGAGCCGCGCGCGATGATGCTGCGCGATCTCGCGCAGCGCGCGGGCATGAGTCCGGCGAAGGCGCATCGCTATCTGGTCAGCTTTCTGCGTCTCGGCGTGGTCGCGCAGGACCCGCTGTCGGGCCGCTACGAACTCGGCGGCTTCGCTTTGCAGCTGGGGCTCGCGCGGCTCGCTCGCGTCGACGGTGTGAAGCTCGCGCGCATCGCGCTCGCCGAACTGCGCGACCGGCTCGACCTGACCGTCGGCATCGCGGTGTGGGGCAATCAAGGACCGACGATGGTGCACTGGATGGAGTCGAGCTATCCGGCCAAGGCGTCGCTAAAGCTCGGCGACGTGATGCCCTTGCTCAGTTCGGCGACCGGTCTGCTGTTCGCCGCCTACCTGCCCTCCGGCAAGACCGCCGCGATGCTCGAGCGCGAGCTGGCCGACTCGCGGCGCTCGTCGTCGTATAGCGGCGCGCCACGCACCCGCGAAGACGTCGACAAGGTGCTCGCCGAGGTGCGCGAGCACGAGGCTGCGCGCGTCGAAGGCATGCTGCTGCCGACGATCCACGCGTTTTCGATGCCGGTGTTCGATTCGACCGGCGAACTCGCGCTCGGTCTGGTCGCGCTCGGCCATGAAGGCGCGTTCGATATCCGCTGGGGCGGCGAGATCGATACCGCGCTGCGCGAATGCGCGCGCAAGCTGTCGTACGAACTCGGCTATAGCGCGACGCCGCGTGGCGACAACGGTTGATACGCACCGATCCTTTCAAGCTCTCACCGATTCAAGCGCCGATGGATTCTGCTTCCGCCAACCGCCGTCATGATCGCCTGCCCGCTTCCGGTAGCGGGCCGGGACGCGGCGCGCGCGCGTGGCGCTGGATCGCCGTCCTCGTGGTCGTCGCGGTTGTGCACTGGATCGCGGCGCAATGGTTCGAGCGCAATCGCGTGGATCTGAATCCGGCGAATCACGAGCATGTGCCGGTGCAGGTCGCGCTGCTGACGCCCGAACGGGTCGAGCGTCGACCCGCGCCACAGCCCGCCGTGCCGGCACCGCATCCGCCCTCGCCAGCACGCAAGCCCGCGGCGAGGCCGCCGCGCGAGCAGCATGTGATGACCGCGTTGCAGCCCGCCACACCGAACGAGCCCGCGGCCACGCCGGCATCGGAGGTGGCGGCTAGCGAGCCACCCGCCACCGCGAACGCGAATGCATCGGCCCATGCGAATGCCAGCGGCGCCGTCGCGAGCGCCCCTGCCGCGGCCAGCGCGCCGCAAGCGTCGCAGGGCGTGAAGTTTTCGGTACCGCCGTCGGCCGAACTCGACTACGACACGTTCTACAACGGCGTGCGCAACGCGCCCGGCACGATCCATTGGGCGAGCAACGGGCAGGGCTACGAAATGGTCGTATCAGTACCGCTGCCGTTCGTCGGTCCGTTCGTGTTTTCGAGCCACGGCGGCATCGATGCCTTTGGCCTCGCGCCGGCTCAGTACAGCGAAAAGCGTGGCCGTCGCGCCGAAGACATCGCGATCTTCAATCGCAACGACAAGAAGGTTGGCTTTACGCGCACGCCCGCCTCGTTGCCGTTGCCCGACGGCGCGCAGGATCGCTTCAGTGTCGTGATGCAGCTCGCGAGCCTCGTGCGCGGCGATCCTGACGCCTATAAGCCTGGCGTGACGCGACAGTTTTTCGTCGTCGATACCGATAGCGGGGAGAATTGGCCGATCGAGACGATCGGCGACGAAACGATCCGCGCCGCGCAAGGCTATCTGCAGACGCGTCACTTCAAACGTCTGCCGCGGCACGATGGCGACCAGCGCCGCGTCGACGTGTGGCTCGCCCCGTCCCTCGGCTGGCTGCCGGCGCGCATCCTGCAGACGGAGCCGAACGGTACCCAGTTCGAACTGGTGTGGCGCGGCAAGCTGAATGTCGATGGCACGTCGCCGGATGACCGCGGCAATGGTGGCGCGCCGGGCACGCCCGCTGCACCCGCTGCCACGGGCCCTGCGACGCCGGCGCCAGCTCCGGCCGACGCATCGGCAGTAACACCCGAGGCCGCCCCAGCTGCACCGGTCGATTCGACCGCTCCGACCATCATCAAACCGTGACACTTTTCGTGACACAGTGTCACGAGCAGATCTGCTCGAGATCGGCGAAACTTCCTTTGCAACGCTGACTCGCACGTCAATGGAGCCCCGTTCGCGCGAACGAGGCGACCCACCGCGCTTTTTCACTGCGTTTCCTCAAAGGAGTCCGCATGCAAGTGAACATCAACGGTATCGACACACGCTACGTGCTGAGCAACGAAGGCGGCGGCCCGTGGCTCACGTTCATCCATCAGTTGGGCGGCGATCTTTCCATCTGGGATCAGATGGCAGGCTATTTCCGCGACGATTACACGGTGCTGCGCTACGACGTGCGCGGCCACGGCCACAGCGCGGTTGCGCGCGAGCCGTTCGCCATGCGCGATCTGGCCGACGATCTCGCCAAACTGCTCGATGCCCTCGGCGCGCGGACGACGCACCTGGTCGGCCTGTCGCTCGGCGGCATGATTGCGCAGCAGTTCGCGCTCGACCATCCATCGCGCATCGACACGCTGACGATCGCCGACAGCACCGGCGGCACTCCGCCCGAGAATCGTGAGTTGTGGAATCAGCGCGCCCACACCGCGCGCAGCGACGGCATGGAGGCGCTGTTACCGTCGACGATCGCGCGTTGGCTCACGCCCGACTTTCAGGCCGGGCATCCCGAAGCGGTCGAGCCGATCCGTGAGACATTTGCGCACACCTCGCCGGAAGGTTTTGCGATGGCCTGCGAGGCACTGCGCGATTTCGACCTTCGCGGCCAGCACGGCGCAATCCGCTCGCCGACGCTGACGGTGGCCGGACGTCACGACACTGGCACGCCCCCTGCTGCTACGCAGGCAATAGCGGAGGCGATCGAGGGCGCCCGCTTCGAGTTGCTGGACGCCGCGCATCTCGCGCCAATCGAGCAATCACAGCGTTTCGCCGCCTTGCTTGAATCGTTTCTGGAGCGGCGAGTCTAACCGTCAGGTCCGGAGTTTTTACTTGCGTCGTCCGGACCCACCCCTTGAATTCCATCCCACATGCTCCACCTACGGTGCAGAAAAGGGCAGGAGCCCAACGGAAATAAGGAGTGTCGCCATGCAAATGATCTATAACAGCCCTAACTACTGTGTCGTCGAGTTTCCTCCGCAGGAAGGTCTGCTTGCCATGAAGTCGGGCGGCTACGAGATTGTCGACAAGAACATGCAGCGCGAAATCTACATCGATGGGGCAATGGCGGCGCGTTTTCGCGAGCATGTGCAAAAGCTGATCGAAGGCGAGCCGACGCTCGACGAGGTTGATGAATTCCTCGGTCAATTCGACAGTCTGATGCATCAACCGGTGGTCCTGCATTGACCGGAGGGGTTCAGCTGGCGCTCTGGCGACATCGATCGACCGCACCGCGCGGCTTTGCCGGCGGGTTCCATCAAGCGGTCGGCGGCAGCGAAACGGCCCGGCAGGCTTTGGCTTGCCGGGCCGTTTTTTATTGCATCGTTTGTTAGCGCGTTTCTGAGTTCCCGGCGCGGCGCGTTCGTATCGGTCGATTTTGCCGGCCGCGCCTCGCACTCTCCTCCGCGCCGGGCGCATCCGCCCGGCAGCGGCTACAATGACAGGTTTTCCGCCAACGCCGGCGCAAGCCCTCGTCCGCCATGACCCAGCCTGCTCAATCCATCACGCCAGTCCGTTCGGAGCCCGCCTACACCCGCGGCGCGGCGCTGCCCGCGCTGCTGAACTCGCGCATCCTGATTCTGGACGGCGCGATGGGCACGATGATCCAGCGCTACAAGCTCGACGAAGCCAGCTATCGCGGCGAGCGCTTCAAGGACTACGCGCGCGACATCAAGGGCAACAACGAACTCCTGTCGATCACCCAGCCGCAGATCATCTCCGAGATTCACGAGCAGTATCTCGCGGCGGGCGCGGACATCATCGAGACCAACACGTTCGGCGCGACCACGGTCGCGCAGGCCGACTACGGCCTGGAATCGCTCGCCGTCGAGATGAACATCGAATCGGCGAAGCTCGCGCGCGCCGCGTGCGACAAATACGCAACGCCGGACAAGCCGCGCTTCGTCGCCGGCGCGATCGGCCCGACGCCGAAAACCGCCAGCATTTCGCCGGACGTCAACGATCCGGGCGCGCGCAACGTTACCTTCGACGAACTGCGCGCCGCGTACTACGAGCAGGCGAAAGCGCTGCTCGACGGCGGCGCGGACCTGTTCCTCGTCGAAACGATCTTCGACACGCTGAATGCGAAGGCCGCACTGTTCGCGCTCGACGAGCTGTTCGAAAACACCGGCGAGCGTCTGCCGATCATGATCTCGGGCACCGTCACCGATGCGTCGGGCCGCATTCTGTCGGGCCAGACCGTCGAGGCCTTCTGGAACTCGCTGCGTCACGCGAAGCCGCTCACGTTCGGCCTGAACTGCGCGCTCGGCGCGGCGCTGATGCGTCCGTACATCGCCGAGCTCGCGAAGCTGTGCGACACCTACGTGTCGTGCTATCCGAACGCCGGCCTGCCGAACCCGATGAGCGACACCGGCTTCGACGAATTGCCCGCGGATACCTCTGGCCTGCTGAAGGAATTCGCCCAAGCGGGACTCGTGAACATCGCGGGCGGCTGCTGCGGCACGACGCCCGAGCACATCGCGGCGATCGCGAAGGCGCTCGCCGAGCTGAAGCCGCGCAAGTGGCCGAGCCAGTATCGCGATGCGGCCTGAGCCCGCCTGAAACACTTCGCCCCGACGCCCTGCACGTCCCTTAACGCACGCACCCGACTCGCACACACGCCATGACCGATCACACCATGCGCCTTGCCGGCCTCGAGCCGTTCAACGTCACGTCCGGGACGCTCTTCATCAACGTTGGCGAACGCACCAATGTGACCGGCTCGAAAGCGTTCGCGCGAATGATCCTGAACAATCAGTTCGACGAAGCATTGGCCGTCGCGCGCCACCAGGTCGAGAACGGCGCGCAGGTAATCGACATCAACATGGACGAGGCGATGCTCGATTCGAAAGCGGCAATGGTCCGCTTCATGAATCTGATCGCGTCGGAGCCGGACATCGCGCGTGTGCCGATCATGATCGACTCGTCGAAGTGGGACGTGATCGAGGCGGGTCTCAAGTGCGTGCAGGGCAAGGCGATCGTCAACTCGATCTCGCTGAAGGAAGGCAAGGAAGCGTTCGTTCATCATGCGAAGCTGATTCGCCGCTATGGCGCGGCTGCGGTCGTGATGGCGTTCGACGAACAGGGCCAGGCCGATACGTTCCAGCGCAAGACCGGGATTTGCAAGCGCTCGTACGACGTGCTCGTCAACGAAGTCGGCTTTCCGCCCGAGGACATCATCTTCGATCCGAACATCTTCGCGATCGCGACCGGCATCGAGGAACACAACAACTATGCGGTCGACTTCATCGAGGCGACCCGCTGGATCAAGCAGAACCTGCCGTACGCGAAGGTGAGCGGCGGCGTGTCGAACGTGTCGTTCTCGTTCCGCGGCAACGATCCGGTGCGCGAGGCGATTCACACGGTGTTCCTCTATCACGCGATCCAGGCGGGGATGGACATGGGCATCGTCAACGCGGGCCAGCTCGGCGTGTATGCCGAGCTCGATCCCGAACTGCGCGAGCTCGTCGAAGACGTCGTGCTGAATCGCCGTCAAGACGGCACCGACCGCCTGCTCGAAATCGCCGACAAGTTCAAGAGCGGCGCCGCGAAGAAGGAAGAGAACCTCGAGTGGCGCAACCAGCCGGTCGAGAAGCGTCTCGCGCATGCGCTCGTGAGCGGCATCACCACGTTCATCGTCGAAGACACCGAGGAAGTGCGCGCGAAGATCGCCGCTGCAGGCGGCCGTCCGATCAACGTGATCGAAGGTCCGCTGATGGACGGCATGAACATCGTCGGCGACCTGTTCGGCCAGGGCAAGATGTTCCTGCCGCAGGTCGTGAAGTCGGCCCGCGTGATGAAGCAGGCGGTCGCGCATCTGATCCCGTTCATCGAGGAAGAAAAGCGCCAGCTCGCGGCCGCCGGCGGCGACGTGCGCGCGAAGGGCAAGATCGTCATCGCAACCGTAAAGGGCGACGTGCACGACATCGGCAAGAACATCGTGTCGGTGGTGCTCCAGTGCAATAACTTCGAAGTGGTCAACATGGGCGTGATGGTCCCGTGCAGCGAAATCCTTGCGAAGGCCAAGGTCGAGGGCGCGGACATCATCGGGCTGTCGGGCCTGATTACGCCGAGTCTCGAAGAAATGGCCTACGTCGCATCGGAAATGCAGCGCGACGACTACTTCCGCGTCAAGAAGATTCCGCTCCTGATCGGCGGCGCGACGACCTCGCGTGTGCACACGGCCGTGAAGATTTCTCCGCACTACGACGGGCCGGTGGTCTACGTCCCGGACGCGTCGCGCTCGGTATCGGTCGCCTCGAGCCTGCTGTCCGACGAGGGCGCCGCGAAGTACATCGACGAACTGAACGCCGACTACAACCGCATCCGCGATCAGCACGCGAACAAAAAAGCACAGCCGATGGTCACGCTCGCGCAAGCGCGCGCCAATAAGACGAAGATCGACTGGGCAGGCTATCAGCCCGTCAAGCCGAAGTTCATCGGCCGGCGCGTGTTCAAGAATTTCGATCTGAACGAGCTCGCGAACTATATCGACTGGGGTCCGTTCTTCCAGACGTGGGATCTCGCCGGCCCATATCCGGCGATTCTCAACGACGAGATCGTCGGCGAATCGGCGCGGCGCGTGTTCTCCGACGGCAAGTCGATGCTCGCGCGCCTGATTCAGGGCCGCTGGCTGCAGGCCAACGGCGTGATCACGCTGTTGCCGGCCAACACGGTGAACGACGACGACATCGAAATCTACACGGACGAATCGCGCACCGAAGTCGCGCTGACGTGGCGCAATCTGCGTCAACAGAGCGTGCGGCCTGTGGTCGACGGGGTGATGCGACCGAACCGCTCGCTGGCCGACTTCATCGCGCCGAAGGACTCGGGCGTCGCCGACTACATCGGCATGTTCGCGGTGACGGCGGGTCTTGGCGTCGACGTGAAGGAGAAGCAGTTCGAGAAGGATCTCGACGACTACAGCGCGATCATGCTGAAGGCACTCGCGGACCGGCTCGCCGAAGCATTCGCCGAAGCGTTGCACGCGCGTGTGCGGCGCGACCTGTGGGGCTACGCGAACAGCGAAAACCTCTCCAACGACGAACTAATCGCCGAAAAATACCGCGGCATCCGCCCGGCGCCAGGCTATCCGGCCTGCCCCGACCACCTCGTCAAGCGCGACATGTTCGACGTGCTGCAGGCGAACGAAATCAACATGAGCGTGACCGAATCGCTGGCGATGCTGCCGGCCGCGAGCGTGTCGGGTTTCTACCTCGCGCATCCGGACAGCACCTATTTCTCGGTCGGCAAGATCGGCGCGGATCAGCTCGACGACTACGCGCGGCGGATGTCGCTCACGAAAGCGGACGCCGAGCGCGCGTTGGCGCCGTTGCTTTGAGCATGAAGCGATACGTGGCCGGGCCGTGCGGCCCGAGCCGCGCGTGCGCGACTATATCGAGTCCGAAAGACTGAATATTTGGCGCCGCGACAATTTCGGCTTTGTAGACTGAGTCGGCTTTCATCCCGTCAGGCGCGAGCACAACGCGCCGGCTTACCGAGATTGCAACCGTCAACGGAGAAAAATCGTATGAAGAAGCTGACACTGTTATTGACCGCTGTTTCGCTGGCCGCGGGCGCTTCCGTGGCGCTCGCACAACCCGCCGCGCCGGGCGGATCGAGCGCGGTCAGCTCCTACTCGCCCCCCACCGAGGCGCATGTCAAAAAGGCGAAGAAGCAAAAGATGAAGAAAGGCGCGGCAGCGTCGGCGGCCCCCGCGAGCCAGTGAGCGGCGAGACGGACAAGCCCTCAGAATGACAAAGAGCCCGCGTCAAGCGGGCTCCTTTCTTTGAGTGCACCCCAAAGCGCTTATGAAGGCCTTCTGAGTCCGGGCCGCGGAGCTCGGGACCCAGCAGAAATCAAAGCCCCCAGACGATATCCGCGTTTTCCTTCTGCGCCGCGCGCAGCATGTCGAGGAACGGGTACGCGCGCTGCGCGAGACCGGGCGGAATCTCGTGACGATCGCGGCCGTCTTCGCCCTCGTGGAAATGGCCCTCGTGCTCGGCGCGCTCCTGCTTGTCGGAGGTGATCGCCGCTTCGAGCTTCTCGATGGCCGGGCCCAGTTCGTCGTGAGTAATGACGCCCCTCTGCCCAAGGCGTTTGCCGACAATGCCGACCAGATACTGCGCCAGATTCTCCAGCATCATCACGTCCGGGCAGGCGTGGCACTTGAAAGTAATCAGCATGACTGTTCCCTTTTTCGTTATGTCGGGCTAACGCATGAGCGTCCCAAGGGCGGCAACAGCGTGCGCCTGACGTGGCGCCGGCAAGGCGCCGCAGCCACAGCCCTCGTGGGCAACTCATTGAACATATTAGCACCTGCTAAAATCCGTCTGAACGGAAAAGCGCGCCGCCCAGCGCCACGTATGGCAAGGCTCGACGAGCATCGCGCACGTGTGCAAACGGGGGCGTCGAACCATCGGCCGCAATCCGCATGCCGCGCGAGCCTGCGTGCCGGCGGGCTGCCGAGCGGAGTCCACCGCGTTGCGCTGCTTGCGTTGCGTCTCGTCGCATCGCCTGGGGGACAGTCTGCCGGCGGCGGGGCCATCAGTGCCGCAAAGCGCGGCGGCGTTCTACACTTGCGACACCGGCCTCGGCCGGCGCCTCTTCCGCCTTACCGGATTGCCTCACTGGACTCGCAACAAGCATGCTGCCCGCACATAAACACACACTCGAAACACTGCTCGCCGAGACGGTGAAGCAGGTCGCGACTGCCACCCAAGGCGCGACGGAAGCCGCCTTCGTCTCGCCCGCCATCGCGCTGGAGCGCCCGAAAGTCGCCGCGCACGGCGACGTCGCGTGCAACGTCGCGATGCAGCTCGCCAAGCCGCTGCGCGCCAATCCGCGCCAGCTCGCGCAACAGTTCGTCGATGCGCTGCTCGTCAATCCGCAGGCCAAAGGCCTGATCGACACCGCCGAAGTGGCGGGCCCCGGCTTCATCAACCTGCGGCTCACGGCCGCAGCCAAGCAAGGCGTGATCGCCGCCGTGTTCGCCGAGAAAGACGCGTACGGTCGCTCGCGGCGCGACGCCGGCAAGCACGTGCTGATCGAGTTCGTGTCCGCCAACCCCACCGGCCCGCTGCACGTCGGTCACGGCCGCCAGGCCGCGCTCGGCGACGCGCTCGCGAACGTGCTCGCGTCGCAGGGCTGGGACGTGCACCGCGAGTTCTACTACAACGACGCCGGCGTGCAGATCCACACGCTCGCCCTGTCGACCCAGGCACGCGCACGCGGCCTCGCCCCCGGCGATGAAGGCTGGCCCGCGTCGGCCTATAACGGCGAGTACATCGCCGACATCGCGAAAGACTATCTGAACGGCATCACGGTCGCGGCGAGCGACGGCGAGCCCGTCACCGGCGCGCGCGACGTCGATGACCTCGAGGCGATCCGCCGCTTCGCGGTCACGTATCTGCGTCGCGAGCAGGACATGGACCTGCAGGCGTTCGGCGTGAAGTTCGACCAGTACTACCTGGAATCGTCGCTGTACACGGAAGGCCGCGTCGAGAAAACGGTCGACGCGCTGATCGCCGCGGGCCAGACCTACGAGCAGGAAGGTGCGCTGTGGCTGCGCACCACCGACGACGGCGACGACAAAGACCGCGTGATGCGCAAGACCGACGGCACCTACACGTACTTCGTGCCGGACGTCGCCTATCACGTCGCGAAGTGGGAGCGCGGCTTCACCAAGGTCATCAACGTGCAGGGCTCGGATCACCACGGCACGATCGCGCGCGTGCGCGCAGGTCTGCAGGGTCTCGGCATCGGCATTCCGAGGGGCTACCCCGACTACATCCTGCACAAGATGGTCACGGTCATGCGCAACGGCGAAGAGGTGAAGATCTCGAAGCGCGCGGGCAGCTACGTGACGGTGCGCGACCTGATCGAATGGTCGGGCGGCGCGACGCCGGGCTCGGAAGCGGCCGTCGATCTGATCGACGAGGAAACCATTCGCCGCGGCCGCGACGCGGTGCGCTTTTTCCTGATCTCGCGCAAGGCGGACACCGAGTTCGTGTTCGACATCGACCTCGCGCTGAAGCAGAACGACGAGAATCCGGTGCACTACGTGCAGTATGCGCACGCGCGCATCTGCTCGGTGATCGCCGAGTGCAACGCGCGCTACGGCCTGGACGAGAACGCGCTCGCAAGCGTGGATCTCGCGCCGCTGACAAGCGAACGCTCGATGGCGCTGCTCAACAAGCTCGCCGAATTTCCGGACATGCTGCAGCACGCCGCCGACGAACTCGCGCCGCACGCGGTCGCCTTCTACTTGCGCGAACTCGCCGGCGAATTTCACTCGTTCTACAATGACCGTGCCGAGCGCGTGCTGGTCGACGATGCGGCCGAACGCAACGCTCGCGTCGCGCTGCTCGCGGCCACGCGCCAGGTGCTGGCCAACGGTCTCGCGACGATCGGCGTCTCCGCTCCCGTCAAGATGTAACTCCTCTAGCGTAATATGCGCGCGGCCGTCGTTATAATCGGCGGCCGTTCCTGGATTCTTTTTGCAGGTGATTCGTACGATGGCAAAACCACGCCGCACAACAAAGCAATCGAAGCAAACCGGGGGCACTTTTCTCGGCATCGTGCTGGGCCTGATCGTCGGCCTGGCGATCGCGGTAGTGGTGGCGCTGTATATCACCCGTGCACCTACGCCGTTCGTGTCAAAGGTCGCGCCGCCAGCGGCGACCGACAACGGTGCGAGCCAGGCGCAATACGATCCGAACCGTCCGCTGCAAGGCAAGACGCCGGGCCAGCCGGTGCCGCAGGCCGCGCAACCGGCTCCGCCGAACACCGCGCCAGGCCAGACCAACGCCCAGACCCAGTCGGGCATGCTCGAAGAACCGCAGATCGTCGAAGTGCCGCCGTCGACTGGCAACGCGAATAACAACGGCACGGCGGTCGCGCCGAATCCCGCGCAAGAGAACGGCACCGGCGGCATCGTCGCGCCGGCGCCGGCGAAGAAGCCGCAGACGTCGAGCGCGCCCGCCGCCACCGCGGCAGGCTCCGCGCCTAAGAGCCCGAACGCGACCACGGCCGCCAACGCCAAGCCGGGCTCGGCTGCCGCTGCGGCACCGGGCGAGGCGAACACCGGCTATTTCCTGCAGGTCGGCGCGTACAAGACCGCCGCCGATGCCGAACAGCAGCGCGCGCGCCTCGCGTTCCAAGGCTTCGAATCGAAGGTCACGCAGCGCGATGCCGGCGGCGTCACGTACTACCGCGTGCGCATCGGGCCGTTCTCGAAGTTCGAGGACATGAATTCGAGCCGTCAGCGTCTGTCGGACGCGGGTGTCGATACCGCGGTGATCCGCTTCACCAAACAATAAATAAACGGTAATGCCGGCTCGCACGGTGCGTCGAACTATCCGCGCGGCGCGCGGGTCACAAGCACGATGGCCGCTTCGACCTGTATTGTGGCGGGCGGCCACACCGAATCCGACCAGCGGCGACGGGTCTTTCGCATGGCGTCGCCGCGCTACCGCCTTATCTGGGTCTACACAACATGAAAAAGCTGCTGAGCATCCTGTTTCTCTCGCTGGGCCTGATCGGGGCCAGCGCGCATGCGTCGCCGACCGCGCCGGTTGCCGGCAAGGACTACACCGTGCTGGCCTCGCCGCAACCGACCGACGTGCCGGCCGGCAAGATCGAAGTCACCGAATTCTTCTGGTACGGCTGCCCGCATTGCAATGAATTCGACCCGTTCCTCGAAGCCTGGATCAAGAAGCAGGGCCCGGACGTCGTGTTCCGCCGCGTGCCGGTCGCCTTCCGCGACGACTTCATCCCGCACTCGAAGATGTACCACGCGCTCGACGCGCTCGGCGTCGCGAACGAACTGACGCCGAAGGTATTCAACGAAATCCATGTCAACAAGAACTATCTGCTGACGCCGGAAGACCAGAGCAAATACCTCGCGAAGCTCGGCGTCGATCCGAAGAAGTACATGGAAGCGTACAACTCGTTCTCGACGCAAAGCGCGCTGCAGAAGGACAAGAAGCTGCTCGACGACTACAAGATCGATGGCGTGCCGACGCTCGCCGTGCAGGGCAAGTATGAAACCGGCCCGGCCGCGACCGGCACCCTGCCGGGCACGGTCCAGGTGCTCGACTACCTCGTCTCGCAAGTCCGCGCCAAGAAGATGTAATCACGAGGCGCCGGTATGACCTCTCCGCTGAAGGTTTTCATTACCGGCGCTTCGAGCGGCATCGGCCTCGCGCTCGCCGGCGAATACGCACGGCGCGGCGCGATTCTCGGCCTCGTCGCCCGCCGCGGCGACGCGCTCGCCGCGTTCCAGCGGTCCCATCCCCAGAACACCGTCTCGATCTATGCGCTCGACGTGCGCGACGCGGAAGCGCTCGCCGATGCGGCCGCGCGCTTCATCGCCGCGCATGGCCTGCCGGACGTCGTGATCGCCAACGCCGGGATCAGCCGTGGCGCGCTGACGGGTCACGCCGATCTGCGCACGTTCCGCGAGGTGATGGACATCAATTACTTCGGCATGGTCGCGACGTTCGAGCCATATGCCGCCGCGATGGCCGCATCGAAGCGCGGCACGCTGGTCGGCATTGCGAGCCTCGCGGGCGTGCGCGGCTTGCCCGGTTCGGGCGCGTACAGCGCATCGAAATCGGCGGCCCTGAAGTATCTCGAGGCGTTGCGCGTCGAGATGCGGCCGTTCGGCGTCGGGGTCGTCACGATCGCGCCCGGCTATATCCGCACGCCGATGACCGAGCACAATCCGTACAACATGCCGTTCCTGATGGACGCCGACCGTTTCGCGGCGAAGGTCGCGCGGGCGATCGAACGGCAGACGTCGTTCGCGGTGTTTCCGTGGCAGATGCGCGTTGCCGCGATGCTGCTGCATGTGCTGCCGCGCTGGCTCTACGACCGCGTGTTCGAACGCGCGCCGCGCAAGCCGCGCGCCGCCACCGAGTAAGCCATGCAGTCCCGTGCGGTCGATGCAGCCGGCGTCGCGCACGAATCCGCGGGCACCGACGCGCGCATCGTGTCGCTGGTGCCGAGCCTCACCGAAACGCTGTTCGCGCTCGGCCTCGAGCGGCAGATCGTCGGGCGCACCGGCTTTTGCGTGCATCCGCGCGACAAGGTCCGGGCGGTGCCGAAGGTCGGCGGCACGAAGGCCGTCAAACTGGACGCGATCCGCGCGCTGCGCCCCACCCATCTGATCGTCAATGTCGACGAGAACGAACGCGACACCGTCGAGCAACTGCGCGCGTTCGTGCCGCACATCGTCGTCACCCATCCGCAGACGCCGCGCGACAACCTCGCGCTGTTCGCGCTGTTCGGCGCGATCTTCGGACGTGAAGAAGAAGCGCGGCGCCTGAGCAACTCGCTCGAAGCGCGTCTGCGAGAAGCCGCCGCTCACGCCTTCGCCGCGCAGAGCGTGCTGTACCTGATCTGGCGCGAACCGTGGATGAGCGTCGCACGCGACACGTACATTGCCGCGATGCTGCGCCTCGTGAACTGGCATACGCTGCCCGACGTGCGCGGCGGCAGCGCGGGCGCCGCGCGCTACCCCACGCTCGACTTCGACGACGCGCCGTGGCTCGCGCAGGTCGAGCGCGTGCTGCTGTCGAGCGAGCCGTACCGCTTCACGGCCGCGCATCGCGATGCGCTCGCGCGCGATCCGCGCCTCGCCGGCAAGCGCATCGATCTGATCGACGGGGAAATGACGTCGTGGTACGGCGTGCGCGCAATAAGTGGCATCGGCTACCTGCTGCATCAGGCCGCCGCGGCCTGAGGCGGCAGCACGGCCGCGCCGCCCCCATATGGATATGTCGATTAAATTGTTGTCGCCAAAATCGCCCTTCGATAAGCTTTCGCGAAGGCGCGCCGCCGGCCAGGCCTCGAAGGCCGGCCCCCGGGCCTCAGGCCGGGATCGCCCGACCTGTACGACGGCGCCGGGAACGTATCACAATCGTGGCGACGCGCGCGCCGGGACCGCTGACCTGCCCGCTCACGCATCGCCGCCATAAACACAACCAGACGCACTGCCTGACTGCGCTCGTTACCGGAGATCCTATGCGCTTCAAACTGCTCGCAGCCGCCATCCTGCTCACCGCGCCCGCGCTCGTGCTCGCCAAACCGTTGACCGTCTGTACCGAATCGAGCCCCGACGGCTTCGACGTCGTGCAGTTCAATTCGCTCGTCACGACGAATGCATCGGCCGACGTGATCTTCAACTCGCTGGTGTCGTTCGACGAAGCCGCGAAGAAGGTCGTGCCCGCGCTCGCCGACAAGTGGGAAGTGAGCCCCGACGGCCTGACGTACACGTTCCATCTGCGCCCCAACGTGCAGTTCCAAACCACCGACTACTTCAAGCCCACCCGCGCGCTGAATGCCGACGACGTGATCTTCACGTTCGACCGCATGCTCAACGACAGCAATCCGTGGCACAAGGTGGCGGGCGCGAGCGGCTTCCCGCATGCGCAATCGATGGGGCTGCCGAAGCTGATCAAGTCGATTACCAAGGTCGACGACAACACGGTCAAGTTCGAGCTGAACGAGCCGAACGCGACGTTCGTGTCGATCCTGACGATGGGCTTCGCGTCGATCTATTCGTCCGAGTACGCGGACCAGTTGCTGAAGGCCGGCAAGCAGGTCGATCTGAATGCGAAGCCGATCGGCACCGGCCCGTTCGTGCTGAAGAGCTATACGAAAGACGCGGTGATCCGCTACGACGTGAACCCAACCTACTGGGGGACGAAGCCGAAGATCGAGCGCCTGATCTACGCGATCACGCCCGACGCGACCGTGCGCGCGCAGAAGGTGAAGGCTGGCGAATGCGAGATCGCGCTGTCGCCGAAGCCGCAGGATCTCGCCGACGCGAAGAACGACAAGTCGCTCGCGATCGTGCAGACGCCCGCGTTCATGACGGCCTTCGTCGCGCTGAACACGCAGCAGAAGCCGCTTGAAAACCAGAAGGTGCGCGCCGCGCTGAACATGGCGTTCGACCGCACGACATATCTGAAGACCGTGTTCGACAACACCGCGACGCCGGCCGTGAACCCGTTTCCGCCGAATACGTGGAGCTACAACCACTCGATCAAGGGCTGGCCGTACGACCCGGCGAAGGCGAAGAAGCTGCTCGCCGACGCGGGCTATCCGAACGGTTTTGAAACGACGATCTGGGTGCGTCCGAATGGCAGCGTGCTCAATCCCAATCCGAAGGCCGGTGCCGAACTCCTGCAGGCCGACTTCGCGAAGATCGGCGTGAAGGCGGACGTAAAGGTGATCGAATGGGGCGAGCTGATCAAGCAGGCGAAGCAGGGTCAGCATGACACGCTGTTCATGGGCTGGGCCGGCGACAACGGCGATCCGGACAACTATCTGTCGCCGCTCTTCAGTTGCAACGCGGTTAAGTCGGGCATCAACTTCGCGCGCTTCTGTAATCAGGATCTCGACAAGCTGATCGCCGACGGCAAGGCCACGGCCGATATCGCCAAGCGCACAAAAGCGTACGAAGCCGCGCAGCAGATCATCCATGACGAAGCGCTGTGGATTCCGCTCGGCTATCCGACCGCTGCCGCAATCACGCGCACGAACGTGAGCGGGTATCACGTGAGTCCGTTTGGGCGGCAGAATTTCGGGGCGGTGGTGGTGCAGTGATTTTGCACTGCGGTTAGCGCAGGCGGCCCTGCAAGAAAGCCCGGTTTTTGAACCGGGCTTTTTTTATTCAACGCGCGAATTGGCTGACTGAACCTGACACTGCGTAACCTTTTTTCGACGTGATCTCGGGCCTTCGCCCCCCAGACCGATTCCTAATGTAATTTTCCTCAGGCAAGAAGCTGATAGTTGCTTGCAAAGTGAACTCAACAACCGGCGAGCCCAGCAACTACGCGACGCTGCCTCTGACTTGCCGTTGAAGTAGTTCGCGCGAAAGGACGCCTGGCATCGTTGCGCCGCTCAGTGCCTCCGCGTAGCGCGGACCTATTCGTCCTCGCTTCTACGCCCGCAGCCAACGGCCGAGATCACACCGCCGCAAACCGAATCACCCCATCCGCATCCTGCGTCCGCTTCAAATCCCCCGCCCGCCACAGCAGATGCAAATGCGCGAGCGCCTCACCCATCGCGAATGTCATCTGATGGATATCGAGCTGGCGCTTGAACATCAAGGGCACGATATCGGCGGCGCTGCGCGGCTTTTCCGCGCATGCTTCGCGCACTTCGGCGAGCCGCGCGTCGTGATGCTCGCGCAGTTGCTGAATGCGCGTGCGCGCGCCGCGAAACGGCTTGCCATGCGACGGCAGCACGAGCGTGTCTTCAGGCATCGTTTCGTAGCGGCCGAGCGACTCCAGATACAGTTCGAGCGGCGAACCCTCGGGCTCGATATCGAACACCGACACGTTGGTCGAAATCCGCGGCAGCACCATATCGCCGGAAATCAGCGTGCCGGTTTCCGCGCAGTGCAGCGCACAGTGTTCCGGCGAGTGGCCGAAGCCCGTCACCACGCGCCACGTCCTACCGCCAATCCTCACGTCCTCGGCTTCGCGCAAACGACGGTATTGGCCCGGAATCGCCGGCACGAGGCTCGCGTAGTAGCTATTGCGATTGCGCAGTTTCTCGAGCGATTCGGCGTCGGTCAGACCGTGCCGCGCGAAGTGCCGCGCCGCGGCCTCGCCACCCGCGTTAGAGCCATCGCCGGTTGCCATCACGCGCGCCTGCATGTATTCGCCGAGCGTCATCCACAGCCGCGCGTCCCAACGCTTTTTATCACCGCCGCCGCACACCCAGTGCGCGAGGCCGATGTGATCCGGATGGCAATGCGTGACGATCACGCGCAGCACCGGCAGGCCGTCGAGCACCGATTCGAACACGCTCTCCCAATTCGCCTTGATCGTGTCCGACGTGATGCCGCAATCGACCACGGTCCAGCCTGGCTGGCCCTCGATTTCATCGCGCAGCACCCACAGGTTGATATGGTCGAGCGCGAATGGCAGCGGCATGCGCAGCCAAAGCACGCCGGGCGCGACTTCCATCGTGCGGCCCGCGTCGGGGATCGTGTCGTTGAAGGGGTATTCGAGCTGGTGTTCGAGTGCATTCATGGGGACTGTGTTCCTCCGACGACCCTCCGGCATGGCGAGGTGTGCGATGCCGGTCGGCCGGGTTGTGGTTGCTTTCCGCTCAGGTTGACGATAACGTAAACGTCGATTCTATCGTCCAATCCGGTTTTGTGCCGGCCAAGCGGCTACGAGATGTTCCGATGAATACGCAATACACGATCACCGAGCTCGCGCGCGAATTCGACGTCACGCCACGCGCGATCCGTTTCTACGAAGATCAGGGTTTACTCGCACCGAGTCGCGAGGGTTCGAGCGGCTTGCGGCGCGTCTATTCGGGCCGCGACCGCACGCGTCTGAAGCTCACCTTGCGCGGCAAACGGCTCGGCTTCACGCTGTCGGAGATCCGTGACCTGCTCGACGTCTACGAATCGCCGACCGATACCGTATCGCAGTTGCACGCGTTCCTCGCGACGGTCGCGCGTCATCGCGAAGTGCTCGAACGTCAGCGCGAAGATCTCGACGCGACGCTCGAAGATCTCGCGCAGTACGAAGCGCAGGCGCGCGCGCTGCTCGATGGCGCGAGGCACGACGCGAAGCCTGCCTGAAGCGGCCTGACTCTGACCGGCGTTTGCGGAGCGCGCGTGATGAATCACTTCCCCAAGCTGTTATCGTCGCAAATCGGTTTCGACGTCGCACAGACGATGCTCGAAGGGTTCGACCGTCACTACCGGATCTTTCGCGACGCGGCGATCCACGCGAAGACGCTGTTCGAAGCCGGCGACTGGCACGGCCTGCAAAGGCTCGCGCGAGACCGCATCACGTCGTACGACGATCGCGTGCAGGAATGCGTGCAGTTACTCGAAGACGAGTACGACGCGGAGAACATCGACAGCGAAGTGTGGCAGCAGATCAAGCTGCACTACATCGGCCTCCTGACCACGCACCGTCAGCCGGAATGCGCGGAAACCTTCTTTAATTCGGTTTCCTGCAAGATTCTGCACCGCTCGTACTTCAACAACGATTTCATTTTCGTGCGCCCGGCGATCTCGACCGAATACATCGAGAACGACGAACCGGCCGCGAAGCCGACCTACCGCGCGTATTACCCCGGTACTGATGGACTTGGCGCAACGCTCGAACGGGTCGTCACGAACTTCCAGCTCGATCCGCCGTTCGAGGATCTGACGCGCGACGTCGCCTGCGTGATGCAGTCGATTCGCGAAGCGTTCGGCGTGTTCGACGAAGCGCCGAACTTCCAGATTCACGTGTTGTCGTCGCTGTTTTATCGCAACAAGGCTGCATATATCGTCGGGCGCATCATCAACGGCGAAGCGCTGCTGCCGTTCGCGGTGCCGCTGCGTCACGTGAAACCGGGCCTGCTCGCGCTCGACACCGTGCTGCTCACGCGCGAGCAGTTGCTGATCATCTTCAGCTTCTCGCACTCGTATTTTCTGGTCGACATGGAAGTGCCGTCCGCGTATGTCGAGTTTCTGCGCACGATCATGCCGGGCAAGCCGAAGGCGGAAATCTATACGTCGGTGGGTCTGCAGAAGCAGGGCAAGAATCTGTTCTATCGCGATCTGCTGCATCACCTGAAGCATTCGAGTGACCGCTTCATCGTCGCGCCCGGCATCAAGGGGCTCGTGATGCTGGTGTTCACGTTGCCGTCGTTCCCCTATGTGTTCAAGCTGATCAAGGACAACTTTCCGCCGCCGAAGGAAACCACGCGCGCGCAGATCCAGCAGAAGTATCTGCTCGTCAAACGTCATGACCGGCTCGGCCGGATGGCCGACACGCTCGAATATTCGAGCGTCGCGCTGCCGCTCGCGCGGCTCGACGAAACGCTGTTGCGCGAACTCGAAAAGGAAGTGCCGTCGCTGATCGAGTACGACGGCGACAACCTCGTGATTCGCCATCTGTACATCGAGCGACGCATGGTGCCGCTCAATCTGTTCCTGCAGAACGGCAACGACGACGACGTCGAGCACGGCATCAAGGAATACGGCAACGCGGTGAAGGAACTGATCCAGGCGAACATCTTCCCCGGCGACTTGCTGTACAAGAACTTCGGTGTCACGCGACATGGCCGCGTCGTGTTCTACGACTACGACGAGATCGAATACCTGACCGACTGCACCGTGCGTGCGGTGCCGGCGCCGCGCAACGAGGAAGACGAAATGTCGAACGAGCCGTGGTACGCGGTCGGTCCGCACGATATTTTCCCGGAGACTTACGGCACGTTCCTGCTCGGCGATCCACGTGTGCGGCGCTCGTTCATGCGGCATCACGCGGATTTCTTCGAGCCCGAGCTGTGGCAGCGATACAAAGATTTTCTGTTGAAGGGCGAGCTGCCCGATTTTTTCCCGTACGACCCGAGCGTGCGCTTTTGCGTGCGCTATCCGGAGCGGTTCGCCGAAGCAACCGATGCGCAGGCGAACGAGCCAGACGTGCGCGTGGCTTGATGAATCCCACGAGGGTTCGCAGCAGGCAACGCGCGGCGGTAGCCATCCAAGCTATGAAAGGAGCTGAACCATGAGTGACGCAAATCAAAGTGGTATTCACGCCGATCCGATCGTGATCGTCAGCGCGGCGCGCACGCCGATGGCCGGCTTTCAGGGCGACTTCGCGTCGCTGAGCGCGCCACAACTCGGCGCGGTCGCGATCAAGGCGGCAGTAGAACGAGCGGGGCTGAAGCCCGAGCAGATCGACGAAGCGGTGATGGGTTGCGTGCTGCCCGCCGGCCTCGGCCAGGCGCCCGCGCGCCAGGCCGCGCTCGGCGCGGGTCTGCCGCTCGCCACCGGCTGCACGACGGTCAACAAGATGTGCGGCTCCGGCATGCGCGCGGCGATGTTCGCGCACGACATGCTGGCCGCGGGCTCGCTCGACGTCATCGTCGCGGGCGGCATGGAGAGCATGACGAACGCGCCGTATCTGCTGCCGAAAGCGCGCGGCGGCATGCGCATGGGCCACGGCCAGGTGCTCGACCACATGTTCTACGACGGCCTCGAAGACGCCTACGACAAAGGCCGTCTGATGGGCGCATTCGCCGAGGAATGCGCGGCGTCGTTCGACTTCACGCGCGAGGCGCAGGATGCGTTCGCGGTCGAATCGCTGAACCGCGCGAAGCGCGCGAACGAGGACGGCTCGTTCGACTGGGAAATCGCGCCGGTCACCGTAGCGGCCCGCAACGGCGACGTCACGATCGCGCGCGACGAGCAGCCGTTCAGGGCCAATCTCGACAAGATCCCTACGTTGAAACCCGCGTTCAGCAAGACCGGCACCGTGACGGCGGCGAACTCGTCGTCGATCTCGGACGGCGCGGCCGCGCTCGTGATGATGCGCGAGTCGACCGCGAAACGGCTCGGCGTGGCGCCGCTCGCGCGCGTCGTCGGTCATTCGACGTTCGCGCAGGCGCCCGCGAAGTTCACCACCGCGCCGGTCGGCGCGATCCGCAAGCTGCTCGGGAAGAACGGCTGGCGCGCCGGCGACGTCGATCTGTACGAGATCAACGAAGCGTTCGCGGTCGTCACGATGGCCGCGATGAAAGAGCACGATTTACCGCACAACAAGGTCAACGTGAACGGCGGCGCGTGCGCGTTAGGCCATCCGATCGGCGCCTCGGGCGCGCGCATTCTCGTCACGCTGATCGGCGCGCTGAGGAATCGCGGTCTGAAGCGCGGTGTCGCGACGCTGTGTATCGGCGGCGGCGAGGCGACCGCGATGGGCGTCGAACTGATCTGACGCAGCCACCAAAACTTCGAGGAATACGATGAAAACAGTGTTGATCGTCGGTGCATCGCGAGGCATCGGCCAGGAATTCGTCCGGCAGTACAGAAGGAGCGGCTGGCGCGTGCTCGCGACCGCGCGCGACGGCGCCGCGCTCGACGCGCTCAGCGAACTCGGCGCCGAAACCTTCGCGCTCGACGTCACCGCGCCCGAAGACATCGCGGCGCTCGGCTGGAAGCTCGACGGCGAACGGCTCGATGCAGCGATCCTGGTGTCGGGCGTGTACGGTCCGCGCACCGAAGGCATCGAAACGATCACCGCCGAGGACTTCGATCACGTGATGCACACGAACGTGCGCGGTCCGATGCAGCTGCTGCCAATCCTGCTGCCGCTCGTCGAGGAAACGGACGGCGTGCTCGCGGTGATTTCGAGTCGCATGGGCAGCATCGCCGATGCAAGCGGAACGACCGGCTGGCTATATCGCGCGAGCAAGGCTGCGTTGAACGACGTGCTGAAGCTCGCGTCTCTCGACGCGCAGCGCGCAACCTGCGTGTCGCTGCATCCGGGCTGGGTGCGCACCGACATGGGCGGCGCGCAGGCCGCGCTCGATCCGGCGCACAGCGTCGCCGGCATGCGCGAGGTGCTGGCGCAGGCGGCGGCATCGCGCGACGCGTTCCACGGCCGCTTCTTTCAGCACGACGGCACGCAGCTCGAGTGGTAGACAACTACGTTGCATGGGACCGGAGACACGCTCATGGTGCTTGATCAGGATCACCTGATGGTGCGCGACGCGCTGCGCACCTTCGTGCGCGAAGCGATCACGCCGTACGCGGCGCAATGGGACCGCGAGCGCAGCTTTCCGCGCGACGTGCACCGGCAGCTCGCCGAGCTCGGTGTTTACGGCGTGCTGGTGCCCGAAGCATATGGCGGCGCCGGCATGGACGCGCTCGCGCTCGCGTTGATCCTCGAAGAAATCGCGGCCGGCGACGGCGGCACGTCGACCGCGATCTCGGTGAACAACTGCCCCGTGTGCAGCATCCTGCTCGCTTATGGCAACGACGCGCAGAAGCGCGACTGGCTCACGCCGCTCGCGCGCGGCGAGATGCTCGGCGCGTTCTGTCTGACCGAGCCGCAAGCGGGCTCGGATGCGTCGGCGCTGCGCACCACCGCGACACGCGACGGCGACGCGTACGTGCTGAACGGCGTCAAACAGTTCATCACGAGCGGCAAGAACGGCGACGTCGCGATCGTGATGGCCGTCACCGACAAGGCCGCCGGCAAGCGCGGCATCAGCGCGTTCGTCGTGCCCACCGGCACGCCGGGCTACGTGGTCGCGCGCGTCGAAGACAAGCTCGGCCAGCATTCGTCGGATACCGCGCAGATCGTGTTCGAGGATTGCCGCGTGCCGGCCGCGAACCTGATCGGCGCGGAAGGCGAAGGCTACCGGATCGCGCTGTCGGGTCTCGAAGGCGGGCGCATCGGCATCGCTGCGCAAAGCGTCGGCATGGCACGCGCCGCGTTCGCGGCGGCGCTGACTTACGCAAAAGAACGCGAGAGCTTCGGCGCGCCGCTGTTTTCGCACCAGGCGGTGCAGTTCCGTCTTGCCGACATGGCGACCCAACTCGAAGCCGCGCGTCAATTGATCTGGCATGCGGCGTCGCTGAAGGACGCGGGCCAGCCGTGTCTGACCGAAGCCGCGATGGCAAAACTGTTCGCCTCCGAAGCGGCCGAGCGCATCTGCTCGGCCGCCTTGCAAATTCACGGCGGCTACGGTTATCTGAGTGACTTCCCGGTCGAGCGGATTTACCGCGACGTGCGCGTGTGCCAGATCTACGAAGGCACGAGCGACATCCAGAAGATCCTGATCGCTCGCGCGCTCAACTGAAATTTCAATGAACAAGCCATTGTTGTCACTGCAAAGACCTGTCGACTGTCCGTGCGGCGGTGTGGCGCCCGACGCACGCGGGGGCACCGCGACCAAAGCCCCGCGTTTCGCGCAATGCTGCGGCCGCTATATCGACGGCGGCGAAGCGGCGCCGCGCGCGCTCGAACTGATGCGCTCGCGCTATAGCGCGTATGTGCTCGGTGCAACCGACTACCTGCGCGCGACGTGGGACCCCAGCACCTGCCCCGCCTATCTCGACGTCGATCCCACCGCGCCCGACGCGCCCCGTTGGCTCGGACTGCAGATCAAAAGCTTCGCCGAAAGCGATGCCAATCACGCGAGGGTCGAATTCATCGCCCGCTACAAAGTGGGGGGACGTGCTTATCGGTTGCATGAATCGAGTCGATTCGTGCGCGGCGATGATGGCCGCTGGCGTTATGTCGATGGCGACGTCAATGAGTAAATGAAGAGCACGAGACGATTAAGTAATCGCTGCATTACGCGCCGAAGCTTTCTCGTGCCTTTCACTCGCTCTCGACAAACTTTATAAAGGCCTTTGCGTAGGCCTTTTTTCGTTCCTTTCACGCGGGCTTCTTCGTTGGCCTCGCACCACAGCGCTTACACGACCTTTACTCGCCACTTCCCGCCACATGTCCCCGGCCCTTCCCCGGCAAGGCTTTGAAGCCTCGTTCGCACATGCAGCAATTTTTTCGTCACGGGTTCTCCTTGATTGCACAAAACAAAATTGTCGTGCCAGGATGAGTCCGTAGTTTCATGACGTCACATTGCGAGAGCGGGTCATACCGGCTCCGCAACATGCAAAGGAAAGCTGACCGGCCGCTGATCGAACGCGAGCCGCGCGGACTCCGGCAGCATCAAGTGACGTTCATCCTCGGCGCGTGGGGTCGCGTCGGCCGTTGGGTTCATCCCGTGTGATCTCGATTTGCGTGCGTGTGCTTCCCGCAACGTTCGCGAGTGAGTCTGTTTGTGTCGAAATCGCGAACGAAAGCTGAATGTCAGCAGCGTTTTGCGCAACCGGACAGCACGGAGTTCAGGACAGGTCTTTAAAGCAGGTGCGTCAATGGTGTTGAGCAAAGTTCTGACGAAGTGTGCGGCGATCTGCGCCGCGGCCACGTGTGCTGTCACGATCGCGCACGCCGATCCGCTCGCCTACTCGTCCCATTCCGCACATAACGCGACGCCGTCGAGCGACACCCAGGGACCGCTGTCGCGCGCCCGCGTGCCGCGCCTCGCGCTGGACGACGACGTCTACCTGCCCACCGCTCACCTGAACGAAAAGATCATCCGCGTGCCGGTCGACGCCGCCGGCACGGTCACGCTTGAAACCACGATCTACAAGCCGGACGGCCCCGGCCCGTTCCCGATGATCGTCTTCAACCACGGCAAGATTCCGGGCGACCCGCGCACGCAGGAACGCAGCGACCCGCTGGCGTTCGCGCGCGAATTCGTACGCCGCGGCTACGTGGTCGTCGCGCCGAACCGCCAGGGCTTCGGTCACTCGGACGGCGTGTACGAGCAGGACGGCTGCGACGTCGAGCGCAACGGCCTTGGCCAGGCCGGCGACGTCGCAGCGACGATCGATTACATGTCGAAGCAACCTTATGTCGACGCGACGCACATCGCGGTGGCCGGCACCTCGCATGGCGGTCTTGCGACGATCGCATACGGCACCGAAGCGGCGCCTGGCGTGCGTGCGCTGATCAATTTCTCGGGCGGCCTGCGCCAGGACGCCTGCGAAGACTGGCAAGGCAATCTGACGCGCGCATTCGGCGCGTACGGCGAGAAGACCGCGGTGCCGTCGCTGTGGCTCTATGGCGATAACGATTCGGTGTGGAACGCGCCACTCGTCGCGGGCATGTACGCCGCGTACCAAGCACACGGCGCGAGCGTGAAGATGATCGACTTCGGCCACTACAAGAACGACGCGCATCGGCTGGTCGGCGACCGCGACGGCGTGCACGTATGGTGGCCGGCCGTCGAAGCGTTCCTCGCGCGCGCCGGTATGCCGACTGCCGTGCAGTATCACGTCGCCGATCCGGCCGCGCCGAAGGCAACCGGATTCGCCGCGCTCGACGCGGTCGACTCGGTGCCGTACCTCGACAACGAGGGCCGCAATGGCTATCGCAACTTCCTGCATCAGTATCCGAGCCGCGCGTTCGCGGTGTCGGATTCGGGCGCGTGGTCGTGGGCCGAGGGCGGCGACAATCCGATGTCGGTGGCGGTGACGAATTGCCAGAAGCAGAGCTCCGATCCGTGCCGGTTGTATGCGGTCGATAATGCGGTCGTGTGGGGCAATCAGAACTCGCAGACGGCGGATGCAAGCGATGCCGATGCCAACGGCCGGAAAGCGATTGCGAGCCGGGAGTGAAGTACGAATAGAGGCGTGAATCGCGCCTGATTCTGATGTGCCGCAAGCCCGCCGTATCGGCGGGCTTTTTCTTGTGCGCTCCGTTCCCCCGCAAAAAACACCTCGTCACCCCCACATTCTGGCCAGTAACTGCCCATTACTTTGACGTCGCTATCTCCGTTGATTGGCGAGCTTCCCTCACGAAATCGAACGAGCTGCATCGAACGATGCTAAACCTCGATGCCACCGCGAAAAACGAGCATTTCGCGGTTGATGCGCGCGACCAAATAAACCGCTAATCTCGACCCCGCGCACTCGCCGAGGCTTGCGTGCGTGGCAAAAAAGCACCTTGGAGTACCTCTTTGGAAAAGTCAGCAGTCCCCCCGGTCGCCCCTGAAGATTGGGTCGCCCGCAGCCTGCGCGCGGTGTGGCATCCGTGCACGCAGATGAAGCACCACGAACGTCTGCCGCTGATCCCCGTCGCACGCGGTCAAGGCGCGTGGCTGTACGATCGCGCCGGTCATCGCTATCTCGACGCGATCAGTTCGTGGTGGGTCAATCTGTTCGGTCACGCGAACCCGCGCATCAACGCGGCGCTGAAAGATCAGCTCGATACGCTCGAACACGCGATGCTCGCCGGCTGCACGCACGAGCCCGCCGTCGAACTCGCGGAACGTCTGCACGCGTTGACCGGCAACACGCTCGGCCACGCGTTCTTCGCGTCGGATGGCGCCTCGGCGGTCGAGATCGCGCTGAAGATGAGCTTTCACAGCTGGCGCAACCGGGGCTACGCCGACAAGCAGGAATTCGTCTGCATCGCCAACAGCTATCACGGCGAGACGATCGGCGCGCTCGGCGTGACCGACGTCGCGCTGTTCAAGGACGCGTACGATCCGCTGATTCGTCACGCCCACGTCGTCGCCTCTCCCGATGCGCGGCTCGCGCAAGCGGGCGAAACCGCCGCCGACGTCGCGCGCCGCGCGCTCGACCATGTGCGCGCGCTATTCGAGGCGCGCGCGAACCGCATCGCCGCACTGATCGTCGAGCCGCTCGTGCAATGCGCGGCCGGCATGGCGATGCACGACGCGTCGTACGTCGCCGGATTGCGCGCGCTGTGCGACCGGTACGGCGTGCATCTGATCGCCGACGAAATCGCAGTCGGCTGCGGCCGCACCGGCACGTTCTTCGCGTGCGAACAGGCGGGCGTGTGGCCGGACTTCCTGTGTCTGTCGAAAGGTATTAGCGGCGGCTATCTGCCGCTGTCGATCGTGCTGTCGCGCGACGAGATCTTCGCGGCCTTCTATCACGACGACACCGCGCGCGGCTTCCTGCACTCGCACTCGTACACCGGCAATCCGCTCGCGTGCCGCGCCGCGCTCGCGACGCTCGATCTGTTCACGAGCGACGATGTGCTCGCCGCCAACGCGCGCAAATCGGCGACCCTCGCGGCCGCGCTCGCGCCGCTCGCCGAGCACGCGCAGGTGCGCAATCTGCGTCAGCGCGGCACGATCTTCGCGTTCGACGCAATGATCGACGATCCTCAGCAAGCCAAAACGTTCTCGCGCCGCTTCTTCGAAAACGCGCTGCAACGCGAGCTGTTGTTGCGCCCGATCGGCACCACCGTGTACCTGATGCCGCCATACATCCTCGACGACGAAGAACTCGCGCTGCTCGCCGCGCGCACGCGCGACACCTTCGACGCCACGCTCGCGGAGGCCCGCTGATGCATCTGCTCGACACACTCGCCGAAGGCCTGAAGGAAATCGACGCGCGCGGCCTGCGCCGACGCCGGCGCACCGCAGAAACACCATGCACCGCGCACATGACGGTCGACGGCCGTGAAATCATCGGCTTCGCGAGCAACGACTATCTGGGCCTTGCCGCGCATCCGCAATTGATCGCCGCGATCGCCGAAGGCGCGCGCCTGTATGGCGCGGGCAGCGGCGGCTCGCATCTGCTCGGCGGTCATTCGCGTGCGCATGCGCAACTCGAAGACGATCTCGCTCAATTTGCCGGCGGCTTTCTCGACGATGCCCGCGCGTTGTATTTCAGCACCGGCTATATGGCGAATCTCGCGACGCTGACCGCGCTCGCGGGCCGCGGCACGACGCTGTTCTCCGATGCGCTCAATCACGCTTCGCTGATCGACGGCGCGCGGCTGTCGCGCGCGGATGTGCAGATCTATCCGCACTGCGACGTGGATGCATTGAGCGCGATGCTCGAAGCGTCGGAGGCGGACGTCAAGGTGATCGTGTCCGACACGGTGTTCAGCATGGACGGCGACATCGCGCCGCTGCCGCGTTTGCTCGAACTCGCCGAGCGGCACGGCGCATGGCTGATCGTCGACGATGCGCACGGCTTCGGCGTACTGGGCCCGCAAGGCCGTGGCGCGATCGCGCAGGCCGCGCTGCGCTCGCCGCATCTGATCTCGATCGGCACGCTGGGCAAGGCGGCCGGTGTCTCCGGCGCGTTCGTCGTCGCTCATGCGACCGTGATCGAATGGCTCGTGCAGCGTGCGCGTCCGTATATCTTCACGACCGCGTCGGTGCCGGCGGCCGCGCATGCGGTGTCGGCGAGTCTGCGCATCATCGGTGGCGAGGAAGGCGATGCGCGCCGCGTGCATCTCCAGCAACTGATCGAACGCACGCGCGCGATGCTGAAGGCGACGCCGTGGCTGCCCGTCGATTCGCACACGGCCGTGCAGCCGCTGATCATCGGCGCGAACGATGCGACGCTCGACATCGCCGCGTCCCTCGATCGCGCGGGGCTGTGGGTGCCCGCGATCCGTCCGCCGACCGTGCCGACCGGCACGTCGCGTCTGCGCATCTCGCTGTCGGCCGCGCACTCGCATGCGGATCTCGACCGGCTCGAGGCCGGCCTGCAACAAGTCGGAGCGCGCGCGGCATGAGCAACACGATTAACGATGACGGCGCGCTGTCGCTGTTCGTCACCGGCACCGATACGGAAATCGGCAAGACCTTCGTGTCGTCGGCGCTATTGCGCGGCTTCGTGCGCGAAGGCCTGCAGGCAGCCGCGATGAAGCCGATCGCGGCGGGCGCGTTCGAAGTGAACGGCGTACTGCACAACGAGGACGCGGATCAGCTCGACGCCGCGTCGAGCGTGCTGCTGCCGCCCGCCATGCGCACGCCGTATCTGCTGAAGGAACCGGCCGCGCCGCACATCGCGGCGGCGCTGGAAAACGTCTCGTTCGATCTCGAGCACATCGTCGCGTGCCACAGCCAAGCGCTGAAGCTCGCCGAGGTCGTCGTGGTCGAAGGTGTCGGCGGTTTTCGTGTGCCGTTGACCGCGACGCAGGACACCGCCGATCTCGCCGTCGCGCTGAAGCTGCCGGTGGTGCTGGTGGTCGGCCTGCGGCTGGGCTGCATCAGCCACGCGCTGCTGACTGCCGAAGCGATCGCCGCGCGCGGTCTAACGCTCGCGGGCTGGGTCGCGAATCGCATCGACCCGGACATGACCTTTCCCGACGAAAACATCGCGTCGATTCGCGCGCATCTTGCGCAAGCGTACGACGCGCCGTTGCTCGGCGTCGTGCCGCATATCAGCCCGCCGTCGCCGGAGCTCGCAGCGCAACAGCTCGACATTCGACGGCTTCTGCAAACGCTGCGCCAACTGCGCGCGGCATAGCGCTGCCCCGCAGCGCCGAACCCAAATTCATCCGTTTACGAGGATCGATCACATGACACAACTGAATATCGCAGCGGGCACCGCCGAACCGAGCGCCGCCAACAGCAATCCGACCGCAGCCGCCACTGAAGCGAAGCCGCTCGCGCGCTGGCGCGTCGCCGATATCGTCGCGTTGTACGAACTGCCGTTCAATGACCTGCTGTTTCGCGCGCAGCAAACGCATCGCGAGCATTTCGACGCCAATGCGGTGCAACTGTCGACGCTGCTGTCGATCAAGACCGGCGGCTGCGAGGAGGATTGCGCATACTGTCCGCAATCGGTGCATCACGACACGGGTCTCGTGGCCGACAAGCTGATGCCGGTCGACGAAGTGCTCGCCGCCGCGCAGGTCGCAAAGCAGAACGGCGCGACGCGCTTTTGCATGGGCGCCGCGTGGCGCAATCCGAAGGACCGCCACCTGGAGCCGATCAAGGACATGATCCGCGGCGTGAAGGCGATGGGCCTCGAAACCTGCGTGACGCTCGGCATGCTCGAAACGCACCAGGCACAGGCGCTGCGCGATGCGGGCCTCGACTACTACAACCACAATCTCGATACGTCGCCGGAGTTCTACGGCCAGATCATTTCGACGCGCACGTATCAGGATCGGCTCGACACGCTCGAACGTGTGCGCGACGCGGGCATCAACGTGTGCTGCGGCGGCATCGTCGGTATGGGCGAATCGCGCCGCGAGCGCGCGGGGCTGATCGCGCAGCTCGCGAACATGGAGCCGTATCCGGAATCGGTGCCGATCAACAATCTGGTGCAGGTGCAAGGCACGCCGCTGACCGGGACCGAAGCGATCGATCCGTTCGAATTCGTGCGCACGATCGCGATTGCGCGCATCACGATGCCGCGCGCGATGGTGCGTCTGTCAGCCGGCCGCGAGCAGATGGACGAGGCGTTGCAGGCAATGTGCTTCCTCGCGGGCGCGAATTCGATTTTCTACGGCGATCAGTTGCTGACCACGAGCAACCCGCAGGCGGAAGCGGATCGCAAGCTGCTCGCGCGCCTGGGGATTCGCGCTGAGGCTGCGCAGCAGATGCCGGTCGAGCAGAGCGAGTGCGAGCGTGGGTGTGCGCATGGGCACGGGGATCACGGCGTGGCGAATTGAGTCGCGGAAGCGCTGCACCGCATGCGCAGCGTGCGCGAACTAGTGGTCTGCGTCGCCGCATAGTGACGAAATTCACCCCGAAAGTTGGACGTTGATCCAATCTTCGGGGTGTTTTTCATGGCGAAGCTTTGATCACCAATTCAAGAAACCTAATCAATATACAAATTGCGTCAAATTAGGAATTGTCGCGATCGGTCTGATTTCAAAAATAACCTCGCACATGTAGGGTGATGCTCCTGAGCACTTCAGGAGAGCATGAATGCGTAGGGCAGCAGTACGACACGGTGACTCCACCACGACACGCGGATTCGTCATGGCCTTTTCGTCAAGCATCTCCGATAACGGCAAAAAGATTGCCCTGAGCGGAGACGAAGCAACATGCGGCAACTGCAAGGGCACGTTCAAGCTATTCGGCACCGGCAAGGGCATGTCCGAAAAAGGCCGGCATGTCGTTCTCGACGGCGATCGCGTGCTGTGTCCCTGCGGCAAAAACCGGGTGATAGTGGGCAGTAATCCGCGCGTCTTCATTGAAACTGATGACGGCCTGGCGCATAGCCAGGTTAGTGCTGCACTCGCGGCGGCTACATCGTCGCGGACGACGCTCGTATATGACGAGCAGGTCCGTGCCAGCGTGGTGGGTGCCGTGCTTCTGGGCTATCCGTATTACATTGAAACCGCAGATGAACGCATACAGTTCGGCCGTCTCGACACGAGCGGTCAATTGCCACGCATCTCGAGCGGCGCGATCGCCGCCGAGTACGCTGTATATTGGGGCGACGAAGCGCTAGCGAGGATGGTCGGAGTTTCCGACTAATGCCCAACCGAAAAACGGTAGTCAGGACCAATTCGACGCCCGGCTCCCAAAAGTCAATTCAGTTGAACGCCGTCACATTCCAGCAACTTTGGAATAACTATCCATCGCACGATCCGTACGACAATCCGGACTATCCTGACCAGTGCGCGATTCGCATGAGTGTGACCTTTCATCATGTCGGCATCCCGATGAAGTCGTTTTCCTCCAAGCTAATCACGCCGCTTGATGGACAGCCCAGCATTGGACGTATCATGCTCGACGGAAACGCAACGGCTACACGAGCCAATGAACTTGGCGAGTGGCTCAAACTTCAGCCCTTTGCCGGCATCGGCAAACCGGAGAACGTCACCGGAGCCGATTGGGTCACGAAAGTCAAAGGCCGTACCGGCATCTTAATGTTCGACCGGTACTGGAGTCGCGACACCGATTCGACGGGTAGTACAAGCGGCGGTCACATCGATCTTTGGAACGGCAACAGGTTGACGGGCTTCGGCACCGGACTCAGAGTCAGCTGGAACATTGTTATTCCGGGTATCTGGTCCGACTTTCGAAACTCGAAAACGATTCTGTTCTTTCCGGTGAAATGAGATTTTCAAGGACTCTCGTCGGCGTCACCCTGGGAGCAGTGTGCGCCACCCTACTGTCGTGGGTCGGGCTCTACCTGTACGGTGTTTTTCTGCTGCACGGCAAAGGAAGTATCTTCGATACCTCTCGCACAGCAGAAAACATCTTTCTGATTCTCTGGTTCGTGCTGGCATGCGTGAGCTCGATAGTCGGCGGTTATATCAGCTATTCGGGCAAACGCCACCAGGAGTGATGAGGGCACGTCAGCGGCATGACCGGACGGGCCGGCATGAGCAAAGTCATGTCCCCGCAACGCAACGAACCTGCTCCCGAAGCGAAACGTCGGCTTTACTTCCGATCAACAATGATCTGATCGAACGTCCCCCCATCGGAGAAGTGCGTGTCCTGCGCCTTTTGCCAGTTGCCGAACAGCTCCTCCACCGTGAACGTCCTGATCGGCTTGAACTCGGCCGCGTGCTTCGCAAGCACGTTCTTGTCGCGCGGACGCGGATGATGCTGAGCGATGATCTCCTGCGCGGCCGGCGACCACAGATAGTCGAGATACGCCTGCGCTTGCTTGCGTGTGCCACGCTTGTCGACGACCTTATCGACGATCGACACCGCTCACACGAGCGCATGCGGCGCGGTTTCGATCGCCTCTTCGCAAAAGCGCAGCGGCGCCGCGCAATGCACGAGCGTATCGACGAAATACTTCGCGCGCGGCCACGGACCGAACCCCGCCGCCGTGTTGATATGCCCCGCATCGCCGAGATTGACGAACGCGCTGCCGAAACGCTGCGCGAGATCGCGCGCGTCGGCGAGCGTCATCCACGGATCGGTTTCGCTGCCGATCAGGATCGACGGCACGCCCAGACGTCGCGCGTCGAACGGTCCCGCGGATTCGAACCTGCGCGGACTCGCAGGCGCGACGAACAGCACGCCGACCACCTCGCTGGCGAGCGCGCCCTGCTGCAACGCATGCGCGGTCGCGAGGCAGCCAAAGCTATGCGCGGCCAGCACGAATGGACCGCGTTCGCGCGCGAGCAGATCGCACAACGACTTCGCCCATCGCGCGAGATCGGGCGCGTCCCAGTTGGCCTGCTCGACGCGCAACGAGTGCGCGAACTGCCGCTCCAGCCATGTTTGCCAATGCGCGCCTTCGCTGCCGTGCAAGCCGGGAACGGTGACGAGCCGTGGCGGCCAGTTCGATCGGGTGCATGAAAGCATGTGCGTGCCTCGCTGCGCAAGGAATCCAGGCAATCATTGTCCCGTCCGGTCGCACATCGATGAACCAAGTTTTTGTGCTTTCGTTATCGGGCAAACGAAGAAATGCGCGGGTACGCGCGAACTCGACGCCCACCACGGCATCCATCTCGAAGCGCACGTCCGTGCGCAAACGCGCGCGATTCGCGTCGAAAAAGTAGAATGAAGCCTATTCATACCGGGAGGAGACCCGATCCCGCACGCGTCGTCCGATTGCCGTCGCGCGCTCCGGGTCCGTCCCGCTCATGCCCACATCGACGCCGACGCATTCCGGACCGCATGAAAATACTCTTCTACGCACCGCACACCGAAGCCGCCGCGTGGCTGCACGACTTTGCGCGCGCTCTGCCCGCCGCCGAGCTGCGCGAATGGAAGCCCGGCGACACCGGCCCAGCCGATTTCGCGGTGGTCTGGCGTCCGCCGCGCGAGATGCTGGCCGGACGCAATACGCTGCGCGCGATCTTCAATCTCGGCGCTGGCGTCGATGCGATTCTCGCGCTCGAACGCGCGCATCCAGGCACGTTGCCGCCCGAGGTGCCGTTGATTCGCCTCGAAGATACCGGCATGGGCGCGCAGATGGCCGAGTACGTGACGCATGCGGTGCTGCGCTATCTGCGCCGCTTCGACGAATATCAGGTGCTGCAAGGCGAGCGCCGCTGGAAAGTGCTCGAGCCGCATCCGCGCGCAACGTTCACGGTGGCTGTGCTCGGGCTCGGCGTGCTCGGCACGCAGGTCGCGCAAACGCTCGCTTCGTTCGGTCTGCCGGTGCGCGGCTATAGTCGCGGCGAGAAGCAGATTGATGGCATCGCGACGTTCGCCGGCGACGCGCAATTCGATAGCTTCCTCGACGGCGCGAAGGTGCTCGTCAATCTGCTGCCGCATACACCCGACACGGAAAGCGTGCTGAATGCGCGAGTCTTCGCGAAGCTCGCGCGCGGCGCACATCTGATCAACGTCGCGCGCGGCGCGCATCTCGTCGAAGCGGATCTGCTCGCTGCGCTCGCGAGCGGCCAGCTCGCCGCCGCGACGCTCGACGTGTTCCGCGAGGAACCGCTGCCCGCCGATCATCCTTTCTGGCGCGAGCCGCGCATCACGATCACGCCGCACACGTCGGCGCTGACGTTGCGCGAGGACAGCGTCGCGCAGGTCGCGGACAAGATCGGCGCGATGATGCGCGGCGAGCAGGTGAGCGGCGCAGTGCAACTGGAACGCGGCTACTGAGTGAAACCCGCGCCCGCACGCGTCGCAGGCGTGCGGGTTGAATTGAACTGCAGCAACGCGGCAGCACCCATCTGGATGGGACAGCGATAAAACCGCATCGGATCGGAGACACATCATGGCCTTACCGAAGCAAGTGAAAATCGTCGAAGTGGGTCCGCGCGACGGGCTGCAGAACGAGAAGGAATTCGTGCCGACCGCGACCAAGATCGAGCTGATCAACCGTCTGTCGGCGGCGGGCTTCCGCAACGTCGAGGCAGCGTCGTTCGTGTCGCCAAAATGGGTGCCGCAGATGGCCGACGGCGCCGACGTGATGGCCGGCATCGAGCGCCGCGACGGCACGATTTACTCGGTGCTGACGCCGAACCTGCGCGGTCTCGAAGGCGCGCTCGCCGCGCGCGCCGACGAGATCGTCATCTTCGGCGCGGCGAGCGAGGCGTTCTCGCAGAAGAACATCAACTGCAGCATCGCGGAGAGCATCGAGCGATTCGCGCCAGTCGCCGCGGCGGCGAAACAACATAAGCTGCGGATTCGCGGCAGCGTGTCGTGCGCGCTCGGCTGTCCGTACCAGGGCGAAGTGCCGGTCGCGTCGGTCGTCGACGTCGTCAAGCGCTTCGCGGCGCTCGGCTGCGACGAGATCGATATCGCCGACACGATCGGCGTCGGCACGCCGAAGCGCACCCGCGAAGTGTTCGAGGCCGTGACCGAAGTGTTTCCGCGCGAGCATCTGTCGGGACACTTTCACGACACCTATGGCCAGGCGCTCGCGAACATCTACGCGGCGCTGCTCGAAGGCGTCGAGATTTTTCATGCGTCGGTCGCGGGGCTCGGCGGTTGCCCGTATGCGAAGGGCGCGACCGGCAACGTCGCGACCGAAGACGTGCTGTATCTGATGAACGGCCTCGGCATCGAGACCGGTATCGACCTCGCCCAGGTGGTCGAAATCGGCGACTTCATTTCGACCGCGATCGGCCGGCCCAACGTGTCGCGCGCCGGTAAAGCGCTGCTCGCGAAGGCCCGTAGCGAAGCGAATACCTGCGTATAAACGCTCTATCCATTTTCAATCGGGATCCCCAACGATGAACGACCTCGCGTCCTTTGACTCCGACGATCTCGCCGCGCTGCCCGACTCGGCACGCCGCGTCGCGCTGCTGCTGCGCGAACGCGGTCACGCGGGGCGAATCGTGATGCTGCCGGAAACCGGCAAGACTTCCGCCGAAGCGGCCGCCGGACTCGGCTGCTCGGTCGCGCAGATCGCGAAGTCGATCCTGTTCCGGCGCCGCGAAGACGACACGCCGGTGCTCGTGATCGCGAGCGGCGCGAATCGTGTCGACGAAAAGAAAGTGGCCGCGCAGGTCGGCGAGATCGGCCGCGCGGACGCGAAGTTCGTGCGCGAAAAGACCGGCTATGCGATCGGTGGCGTGTGCCCGGTCGGTCACGCGACCGAGCCGGTCACGTTGATCGATGCGGATTTGCTCGCGCTGGAGAGCCTGTGGGCGGCCGCCGGTCATCCGCACGCGGTGTTCAATCTGACCGCGCAGGAGCTGATCTCGCTCACAGGCGCGCCGGTCGTCGATGTCGCGTTGCGCGAGCCGGCCTGAACACGATGGCGAGCGGCAACGATTACGACAACAGGGACGACGGCGGTTGCGTGCCATCGCCGTGCATCAGCGTGTGCAGGATGGATGCATCGACCGGCTGGTGCGAAGGATGCCTGCGCACAATCGACGAAATCGCCGGCTGGTCGACGCTCGACAACGACGCGAAGCGCGCGGTGTGGGACGCGATCGAAGTGCGACACGCGACGTTAATGGCGCTGCGCACGACATCGACGACGAAGGAGAAGCAATGAACGCCGCGCCGCGCATCGTGACGCCCGGTGAGACGTTCAGTTCGACGCTCGAGTTGTCGGTGGATTCGATCAAATCGTTCGCGACGCTCGTCGTCGATCTGAACCCGTTGCATCACGATGAAGCGTATGCCGCGCAAAGCCGCTTTGGAGGCTTGATCGCATCGGGCACGCAACCCACCGCATATTTCATGGCGCTGCTCGCCACGCATTTCTCTACTTACGCGCAACCGCTCGGCCTCGAATTCGATATCAAGCTGAAGAAGGCAGTGCAGGCGCACGACACGCTGACGATCACGTGGCGTGTGCACGACGCTCACTGGAAGCCGAGCCTGAACGGCGATCTGACCCATCTCGAAGGTTCGGTGGTCAATCAGCGCGGCGAGCTGATGTTGACGGGTACCTCGACGATCCTCGTGATGCCGAAGCCCGAGGCAGTCGCAAACGCGCACGCGAGCACGGCGACGCCATGATCGCGCTGCCCGCATCGATCCGGGTTTTCGAACGCGGCTGGCTGTCGTCGAACAACGTGCTGCTCGTCGACGACACATGCGCCGCGCTGGTCGATACCGGCTATGCGACGCACGCATCGCAAACGGTCGCGCTGGTACGCAATGCGTTGCGCACGCGGCCGCTCGATCTGATCGTCAACACGCACCTGCATTCGGATCATTGCGGCGGCAACGCACTGTTGCAGGCAACGTGGCCGTGCCGCACGCTGATTCCGTCATCCGAAGCCGATGCCGTGCGCGACTGGGACGAAACTCGCCTCAGCTTTCGCGCGACTGGTCAAACCTGCGAGCGCTTCGGCTTCACCGGCACGCTGGCACCCGGCGCACGTTTGCGGCTCGGCGCGCTCGACTGGCAGGTGCTCGGCGCGCCGGGCCACGATCCGCATTCGCTGATGCTCTATTGCGCGGACGAACGCTTGCTGATCAGCGCGGACGCGCTGTGGGAAAACGGCTTCGGTGTGATCTTTCCCGAACTCGAAGGCGAAAGCGGCTTCGCCGAGCAGCAGGCCGTGCTCGACCTGATCGCAACGCTCGACGTGCGCGTCGTCATCCCAGGCCACGGCGCGCCGTTCACGCATGTCGAAGCGGCGCTCGAACGCGCGATCTCGCGCGTCGCCTGGTTGCGCGCCGAACCCGCGCGCAACGCAAGGAACGCGCTGAAGGTGCTGATCGTATTCAAGCTGCTCGAAGTCCGCGAGATGAGTGTGGACACGCTTTTGCGCATGCTCGACGACGCGGCCGTGATGCGCGCCGCCGCGTCGATGCTGAAGCCGCGCGGCGAATGGCCAGCGTTGCTGAAGGGAATGATCGGGGAGCTCGCGGCGAACGGTGGACCGCTCGAAGTGGACGGCACGCGCATTCTCGCGCGGCCTTGAACGTGTGATTGGCCCGTGCGGCGGAAAAGCGCACCGGAACGCAAATCCGTTCCCACAAAAAGAAAACCGCTCGACGAAGCGAGCGGCCGAACATCTGTTGGACGTGATCAGCGTCGCTATCAATGATACGCGTGTGGGTTTTTGCATCGCATCGGTGATTTCCCTACAGAAATTTGATGCCACGTTTTACGAATGCATACACGATCTGTCATCGAACGGCGTTAGGCGCTTGAATGCTTGCGCGTTATTCCGGAATCCGTAGCAATATCCGATTGAATGTCGAATCGGCATCACGTGGACGATAATCGCTTTCTCTGCGGCACGATCCGCCACCCGAGATTGACGCCCGCCGCCGCCAGCAGAATCAGCGCGGCGCCGAGCACCTGAATCCATGCGAGCGTCTGTCCGAACGCAAACCGGTCGACGATGATCGCGACCACCGGATAGATGAACGACAACGCGCCTGTCATCGACGTCGGCAGCTTCTGGATCGCGCCATACAACAGAACGTACATGAGACCGGTATGGACGACGCCGAGCACGATCAGTTCGAGCCACTGCGCGCCGTTTGCCGGCAACGCGTCGAAGCGTACGAACGGCGCGAGCAACAGCACGCCGAGCGATACCTGGATCAGCGCGAGCAGATGCGGCGGCGTGCCCTTCAGCCGCTTCGTGATGATCGACGACACCGCGTACATCGCCGCCGCACCGACCGCATAGGCGACGCCGACCAGATACTGCCCCGGCACCGCGAGCACGGCCGGCTCGACCTTCACGACGAACACGAGCCCGACGAACGCGACCACGAGCCACGCGATCGTCGATGCGCTGATGCGCTCGCGAAACACCAGCGCGCCGAGCCCGACCAACATGAACGGCTGCGTGTTGTAGACGGCCGTCGCCATCGAAATCGACGCGCGTGAATACGCGGCGAACAGCAATACCCAGTTCACGACGATCGCCGCGCCGCCGAGCAACGCGAGGCCCAGCATCTTCCACGAAAACAGCTCGCGGCGGAACAGGCCGAGTACGGCGCACACGAGCGCGAGCGTCGCGCCGCCGAAAATGCAGCGGAAAAACACCACGTTGAAGGGGCTTTGCTGCGACGACACGACGAGCCAGCCGATCGTGCCCGACATCAGCATCGCGATGCTCATCTCCGCCGCGCCACGGCGGATGTCGCTGGATGTAGCGCTTGTGGTGGTCGCGGAAGCCTTGTTCGAAGCCATGATTCGATCCCGGATTAATGCCTGCATAACTGGCAGTGTAATTAATCCACCCGTGCGAATACATGGCTAAACTTAAGCGTTACCGCATTTTCACCTCATAAACGAAGGCCCTCATGAGCAAACGCCTTGCATCGATCACGCCGGTCGCACTCGACGACACCGACCGCGCACTGCTCGCCGCGCTCGCGCAGGACGCGCGTCAGCCGGTCAGCGAACTCGCGCGCGTCGTCGGCTTATCGGCGCCCAGCACGGCCGAACGCGTGCGGCGGCTCGAAGCGCTGGGCGTGATCGAGCGCTTCACCGTGCAGATCGATCCGCGCGCGCTCGGCTTCACGCTGCAGGCGGTTGTGCGCGTGAAGCCGCTGCCCGGGCAGCTGCATCTGGTGGAGGATGTGATCCGGCGGATTCCGGAGTTCGTCGAATGCGACAAGGTGACCGGCGACGACTGTTTCATCTGCCGCCTGTACTTGCATTCGATCGAGCAGCTCGACGAGATCCTGTCGAAAGTGACCGAGCGTGCGGAGACCAGCACGGCGATCGTCAAGTCGACGCCGGTCGCGCGACGGCTGCCGCCACTCGGGTAACGAAGGTCCATCGCAGGTCAAACGAAGGTCGCGCGAAGCAGCCCGGCGCTTATTGTTCGAGCGTCTCGAAAAACGACAGCATCTCGGCGACCAGTTCGTCCGGCGCTTCCTCGGGCAGATAGTGCCCGCACGATAGCGCGCGGCCGCTCACGTCGCGCGCGACATGCCGCCATTCGTCGAGCGCATCGAAGCATTTTTCGATCACGCCCTTGTCGCCCCACAGCACCCGCAGCGGACAGCCGATCTTGTTGCCGCGCTCGATATCGGCGCGATCATGGTCGAGGTCGATGCTCGCCGACGCGCGATAGTCCTCGCACATCGCGTGCACCGCACCCGGTTGCGCGAGCGCCGCCCGATACGCGTCGAGCGCGGTGGGATCGAACGGTGCGAGACCCGCGTGACGTCCGCCCATCACCGCGTCGACATAGGCGGCCGGATTTGCGCCGATCAACGTTTCGGGCAGCGGCTCGGGCTGGATCAGGAAGAACCAGTGGAAGTAGTGCGTTGCGAACGCGCGGTCGGTGGCTTCGTACATCGCGAGTGTCGGCGCGATATCGAGCAGCATCAAACGCTCGACCGCCTCGGCGTGATCGAGCGCCATCCGGTGCGCGACGCGCGCGCCGCGATCGTGCGCACAGACGAGGAAGCGCTCGAAGCCGAAGTGGCGCATCACCGCGACCTGGTCGGCGGCCATCACGCGTTTCGAATACGGTGCGTGCGCGGCATCGCTCGGCGGTTTGCCCGACGCGCCATAGCCGCGCAGATCGGTTGCGATCACCGTGAAGTGCTGCGCGAGCGGCGCGGCGCAGCGTTCCCAGATCAGATGCGATTGCGGATGGCCGTGCAGCAGAAGCAGAGGCGGCCCGGCGCCGCCCTTCACTCCGAAAATGTCGACATCGCCCACGGCGACGCGAAAGGACGTGAAATTTTCGAAGGCCATGACGTCTCGTTGATCGTTTGAGGTCCGTGCATTGTAGAAGGCCAACAGGTCCGTGCGAGGTGGGATATCCCACGCAGACATGGAACCTGAATACTCCTTCGAACCGTTCCAAACGGGCCTACCGCGCGCAGGTCGCCCACTTCGCCTATAATCGAACGACCGTTCTTAAATGTTTGGCGCGACTTCGGCATGCCGGTTTCGTTCGATTGCCACGCGCATTCGCCGGTCAACACGCCGCAAGCCGGGTGCCGCTAAACTCATTCATCTATTCGCCGGGCGCACGTCGCACCGGTTGGCCCAACCTGGAGACTCGCACCATGGCATTGCCCGCCGTTCTGCAAAACCTCGCGCTGCCCGTCGTCGCTTCGCCGATGTTCATCGTCAGCTATCCCGAACTCGTGCTGGCGCAGTGCAAGGCCGGTATCGTCGGCTCGTTCCCTGCCCTCAACGCGCGCCCGGCCGAACTGCTCGACGAATGGCTGACGCAGATCCAGGCGCAACTCGCCGGGCACAAGGCCGCGAACCCGGATGCGGTGATCGGCCCGATCGCAGTCAATCAGATCGTTCATCAGTCGAATGCACGACTCGAGCACGACGTGCGCGTCTGCGTCGAGCACAAGGTGCCGATCTTCATCACCAGCCTGCGCGCGCCGGCACGCGAGATCGTCGATGCGGTGCATAGCTACGGCGGCATCGTGCTGCACGACGTGATCAATCTGCGTCATGCGCAGAAGGCGCTGGAAGCCGGCGTCGACGGGCTGATTCTGGTCGCATCGGGCGCGGGCGGCCACGCGGGCACCACCTCGCCGTTCGCGCTGGTCGGCGAGGTGCGGCGCATTTTCGACGGTCCGATCGTGCTGTCGGGCTCGATCGCGAACGGCGGCTCGATTCTCGCCGCGCAGGCGATGGGCGCGGACCTCGCGTACATGGGCACGCGCTTCATCGCGACCAAAGAGGCGCACGCGGTCGACAGCTACAAGCAGGCGATCATCAATGCGAAGGCGTCGGACATCATCTACACGAATCTGTTCACCGGCGTGCACGGCAACTACATCCGCGAGAGCATTACGAACGCGGGCCTCGATCCCGACGCGCTGCCCGAATCGGACAAGACCAGGATGAACTTCGGCGGCGACAAGGCGAAGGCGTGGAAGGACATTTGGGGCGCGGGCCAGGGCGTCGGCCTGATGGACGACGTGCCCGACGTCGCCGAGCTCGTGCGGCGTCTGAAGAAGGAATACAACGACGCGAAGGCGCGGCTCGGCATCGCGCGCTGAGGTGTCGAACGGGGCGGCCCGGGCCGCCCCTCGCGGCCTACATATTCCGCCGATATTGCCCGCCCACCTCGAACAGCGCGTGGGTGATCTGCCCGAGCGAACACACGCGCACCACGTCCATCAGCACCGCGAACACGTTGCCGTCGTCGATCACCGCGCGCTTCAGGCGTTCGAGCGCCTCAGGCGCGGCGTCGCGGTGGCGCGCCTGGAAGTCGCGCAACCGCCGCAGCTGACTCTGCTTCTCCGCGTCGGTGGAACGCGCGAGCACCAGCGGCCGCGGCGCTTCATGCGGATGCGCGCTCAGGAACGTATTGACGCCGACGATCGGATACGAACCGTCATGCTTGCGATGCTCATACAGCATCGACTCGTCCTGAATCCGTCCGCGCTGATAGCCAGTTTCCATCGCGCCGAGCACGCCGCCGCGCTCTGTCAGCCGCTCGAACTCGGCGAGCACCGCTTCCTCGACCAGGTCGGTCAATTCATCGATCACGAAGCTGCCCTGATTCGGATTCTGGTTCTTCGCGAGCCCCCATTCGCGATTGATGATCAGCTGGATCGCAACTGCGCGGCGCACCGAATCCTCGGTCGGCGTCGTGATCGCTTCGTCGAACGCATTGGTGTGCAGCGAGTTGCAGTTGTCGTAGATCGCGATCAGCGCCTGCAGCGTCGTGCGGATGTCGTTGAAATCGATCTCCTGCGCGTGCAGGCTGCGGCCTGACGTCTGCACGTGATACTTGAGCTTCTGACTGCGCTCGTTCGCGCCATAGCGCTCGCGCATCGCCACCGCCCAGATGCGTCGCGCGACGCGGCCGAGCACCGCGTACTCCGGGTCCATGCCGTTCGAGAAGAAGAACGACAGATTCGGCGCGAAGTCGTCGATCGACATGCCGCGCGCGAGATACGCCTCGACATAGGTGAAGCCGTTCGCGAGCGTGTACGCGAGCTGCGAGATGGGGTTCGCGCCGGCCTCGGCGATGTGATAGCCGGAAATCGACACCGAATAGAAATTGCGCACGCCGTGTTCGACGAAATACGCCTGAATGTCACCCATCACCTTCAGGCTGAATTCGGTCGAGAAGATGCAGGTGTTCTGCCCCTGGTCTTCTTTCAGGATGTCGGCCTGCACGGTGCCGCGCACGTTTTCGAGCGCGGCGCGGCGCGTTGCGGCGAGTTCGGCTTCGGTCAACGGGCGGCCTTGCTGTTGCTCGCCCAGCGCGATCTGCTGGTCGATCGCGACGTTGAAGAACATCGCGAGGATCGTCGGCGCGGGGCCGTTGATCGTCATCGAGACCGACGTATCCGGCGAGCACAGATCGAAGCCGTCATACAGCGTCTTCATGTCGTCGAGCGTCGCGACCGACACACCCGAATTGCCGACCTTGCCGTAGATGTCCGGGCGCTCGTGCGGCTCCTCACCGTAAAGCGTCACCGAGTCGAACGCGGTGGATAGCCGTTTGGCCGGCATGCCTTCCGACAGCAGCTTGAAGCGACGATTCGTGCGCTGCGGATCGCCCTCGCCCGCGAACATGCGCGTCGGGTCCTCGTTCTCGCGACGAAACGGAAACACGCCAGCGGTGAACGGGAAATAGCCGGGCAGATTGTCGAGCATCAGCCAGCGCAGTATCTCGCCGTGATCGACGAATTTCGGCAGCGACACTTTGCGGATTTCGGAGCCGGACAGCGTCGTGACCGTCAGCGCGGTGCGGATTTCGCGCTCGCGGATGCGCACCACATGTTCGTCGCCCGCATAGGCGGCCACCGTTTGCGGCCACGCGTCGAGCAGCTTGCGTTCGCGCTCGCCGAGCGCGGCGCCGCGTTGGTCGATCAGCGCATCGAGCGACGAGGCGTCGCTGCCCGCCTCGCCGAGCATGCGGCGCGTCTCGACGATCTGCCAGCGTTCCCGCGCGATTTGCGCCTGCGCGTCGGCCCGCGCTCGATAGCCGCGTACCGTCTGCGCGACGTCGGCCAGATAGCGCACGCGCGCGGGCGGCACGATCGCATGCAGGTTGCTCGAAAAGCGCAGGCCTTCGGTCGCGCCGAGCCGTGCGCCGTCCTCGCCCAGGTCATGCGTGCGCAGCGCATTAGCGATGCGCCGGTACAGCGCGGTCACACCGTCGTCGTTGAAGCGCGACGCGATCGTGCCGAACACCGGCATCGCGTCGGGCGATGTCGCGAAGTCCCCGCGATTGCGCTGCACCTGCTTCGCGACGTCGCGCAGCGCATCCTGCGCACCCTTGCGATCGAACTTGTTGATCGCGACGAAGCTCGCGAAGTCGAGCATGTCGATCTTCTCGAGCTGGCTCGCGGCGCCGAACTCCGGCGTCATCACGTACAGCGATTCGTCGACGAACGGCACGATCGCCGCATCGCCCTGACCGATCCCCGACGTCTCGACGACGATCAGATCGAAGCCCGCCACCTTGCACAGCATCAGCGCGGCGGGTAGCGAATCGGAGAGTTCGGTCGATGCCTCGCGCGTCGCCATCGAGCGCATATAGATGCGGGCGCCGCCGCCCCAATCGCCGATCGCATTCATGCGGATGCGGTCGCCGAGCAGCGCGCCGCCGGATTTTCGGCGCGACGGATCGATCGCGAGCACGGCGATGTTCAGCGTATCGCCGTAGTCGAGCCGGAAGCGGCGGATCAGCTCGTCGGTCAGCGACGACTTGCCCGCGCCGCCCGTGCCGGTGATGCCGAGCACCGGGATGCGTGGCGCTTGCGCGAGCGTCGCTAGCTGGTCGCGCGCGGCGGCGTCGACGCTGTTCGTTTCGAACGCGCTGATCAGTTGCGCGAGGCGGCGGAAGATCGGCGCGGCGGGATCGGCAGGGTGCGAGCCAGCAGCAGTGCCAGCGTGCGGAGCATGGGCCTCATCGCAACGCGGCAACGGCCGCGCGGCCAGCTCGGCGAGCCATTCGGGCACCGGCGTCGGCCGCGCCGCGTCGGCCGCGCGCGCCCCTTCGACGCAGCGCGCGATCATGTCGTCGATCATGCCTTGCAGACCGAGCCGCTGACCGTCGTGCGGCGAGTAGATTTTTTCGACGCCGTCGCGTTCGAGCGCGGCAATTTCCTCGGGGACGATCACGCCCCCGCCGCCGCCGAATACCTTGATGCGCTCGCCGCCGCTTGCACGCAGCAAATCCACCAGGTAGCGGAAGTATTCGTTGTGGCCGCCCTGGTAACTCGACACGGCGACGCCGTCGGCGTCCTCGTTGAGCGCGGCGGTCGCGACTTCGGCGACGGAGCGGTTGTGACCGAGGTGGATCACCTCGACGCCGCTTGCCTGCAGGATGCGCCGCATGATGTTGATCGACGCGTCGTGGCCGTCGAACAGCGCGGCGGCGGTGACGAAGCGCAGGCGCCGGCCCGCGGGCAGCTCGTGGCTGCCGGCACGCTGCGGCGTGGACAGATCGGTCATGTCTCCCCCAGATCATTTGACTGACGGGTGTTCACAGTCAGTATATAGAAATGGGGTAACACGGCGCCGGGGCGCGGGGCGGGCGATTGGCGACGTATGTTCGGTGCTTCGCGAAACGCTACCGCACCGCCAACGCCTTGATCTCGTCGAGCGACGGCCACAGCGATTCGCTTGCGAACCGCGCCGCCAGAAAATCGACGAATGAGCGCACCTTGGCCGATAGATGCCGTCGGCTCGTGTAGACGACGTGGATCGGCAGCTCCCGCGGCGGCACCTGGTCGACGAGCAGCGGCACGAGCCGCCCTTCGGCGAGATCGCTGCCGATCACCTCGGTGCCCAGCATCGCGATGCCCGCGCCATGCAGCACGACCACGCGCTGCGCCTCGAGCTGATTGACGATCAGGTTGCCCGACAGGCGCACACGCGAGCCCGCGTCGCCGGTCGCGACTTCGAGCGCCGATACGCCCGCGTACTGCAGATAGTTGTGGCGCGCGAGATCGGCGACGCTCTTCGGCGTGCCATGCTTGCGCAGATAGGCGGGCGATGCGCACAGCACCAGATGCGCGGTCGCGATCTGCCGCGCGATCAGCGACGACGACTTGAGCCCGCCCGGCGACGCGCGGATCGCGACGTCGAAGCCCTCGTCGATCAGCTCGACGACACGGTCGGACAGTGTCATATCGACGGTGACCTGCGGATACTGCGCGGCGTAGTCCGCGACCGCGGCCATCACGTGATTCAGGCCGAACGCCGACAGCGACGACACCCGCAGCCGCCCGTGCGGCACGACGCTTGCCGCGCCGACCGCCTGGCCGGCTTCGTCGAGCTCGGTGAGCGCCTGACTCAGCCGCTCGTAGTACTCGCGGCCTGCCTCGGTCGGCGCGACGCGGCGCGTGGTGCGGTTCAGGAGCCGCGCGCCGAGCTGCTGCTCCAGATGCATCACATGCTTGCTCGCCATCGCCGCCGACATCTCCATCTTCTCCGCCGCGCCGACGAAACTGCCGGCTTCGACCACGTGGCGAAACACTTTCATGCTGACGAGGGTGTCCATCTGAGTCGCTCGCTTCAGGAATCAATCGACGCCATTTTGCCGGGTTTATCAAAAAGACGGCAGCAAACGCTCGTATTCGGCGGCAACCGAAAACGATAAAGCCCGCGTTCCGGGCGGAACGCGGGCTTTGCGGTGACACCGTGGGCCGAGATCAGAACTTCGCGCGCAACCCCGCACCATATGTATTGCCGCTCGACTGACCGGTGATGTGGTCATACAGGTATGCGGCATAGACATCGGTGCGCTTGGACAGCGGATAGTCGTAGCCGACCGCCGCCGTCTGGCGCGTCTGGTTCGAACCGCCGCCGTTACGCGAATACGCATACGACGCCATCACCGTGCCCGGCCCGAACGGCACCGTGACGCCGCCCTGTCCCGTGTTGACGTGCCAGCTCGTGACCTGCTGGTCGTTGTACGTGTACATGTACTGGCCGTACAGCTTGACGAACTTCAGGTCGTACGACACGCCCGCCTGCGCGACGCTCTGGCTGCGCAGACCCGGCACGCCCGACGTTTCGAAGCTGCCGAGGTCGCCCGGCACGTTGTTGAAGTTCACGTACTGGTACACCGCGGTCGCCGCGAACGGCCCGTGGAAGTACAGCACCTGGCCGCTCCACTTCTTCGCGCCGTTCTGGGTCGTGTTGCCGAGCGCGTACATCGCCGTCGCCGACAGACCGTTGAAGTTCGGCGACGCATACGACACCGCATTGTTCCAGCCCGAGTCGCCGGTCACGCCCTGGTCGGTCGTGTAGGTCGGGAACGTGCCGAGGCCGAGGTACACGTGATAGACCATCGGCGAGAACCAGTACGAATCGACGAACGGGTTGAACAGGATCGTCGACACGAACAGCGGCGTGGTCAGACGGCCGGCGGTCACCGTGCCGTACGGCGATTCGATGCCGACGTAAGCATTGCGCGAGAACGTCGTGTCGCCGGTGAAGCGGCCGTACTCGCCGGTTTGCGCGCGGAAGAAGCCTTCGATAGTGAAGATCGCCTTGTAGCCGTTGCCCAGATCCTCGGTCCCCTTGAAGCCCCAGTACGACGTCGACATGCCACCGCCCGACACGACCACCGCGGTTTTGCCACCCGGAAACTTCTGCGAGCCGACCCATTCGTCGACCTGGCCGTAGAGCTGCACGCTCGATTGCGCGAACGCCGACGACGCGCCCGCCAGCGCGGCGACGCATGCGGTGGCCTTGAGAGTAGTCTTCAGCGCGCTGCTGAGGCTTGTGTTCATGGATTCTCCAATTTTTGTCAAAAGGGTGTGGCTGTGCGAAAGGGGGCGCTCGCGCGAAACGTTGTTGTTATCCGTTCGATCGTCGAGTCAATCTGGGCGGGTCCCATCTTTGCGGACCATTTTTATAAACAAAAATATCGCTGCTTATTGCGGGTATATCGGTCTGATTAGTTTGGTCGGTTATCGGCTTGATACGACGCATCAGAGCGGACTGGCGCCGCCCGCTGGACGCAATGCGGCATGCGGCGAACGGCGCGCCACAGCGTGCGTCAACGGCTTAAATGACGGGCCGATGACGCGACGCGGCAGAATGCCAAGATTTGACGCTGACCGGTACTTCGATGCCGAGTGTTTTCAAAAAAGTGTGGCGTCGAAACGTCAGATTCGGGGCTACGGCGCAGAGGAAGGCGCGCGAAGCCGCGCGAGGGATCGCGGGAAGGGATCTGGAAGACGGGTTTCGGGACCGCGGTTATGGCGGTGCGATGGTTTGCGAAATCGCGCTCAGCTAATTCCGGTACGGTGAACCGCCCGGCTGCCGCGGATCGTCGGCTGGGCGTTGCATCGGGCGCGCAGCGCCACGCTCTTCGTTGTAGCGGGCAACGTCGGCGCGGATCGAGCCGTTGCGTATCGGCATGTTGGACGGGGGATGCGGCACCGGACGCGACTCCGCGCTGACCGGCGTGATCGCGCCCGCATAGCTGGACGGATCGCCGACACGGCGCATGCCGGACTTGTAGCTGCCGAAGCCGTAACCGAAATTGGCGTCCGCGATATTCGGGCTGCCGCGCTGCGCGCGTGTGTCATGAGAAGCCGTCGCATTGCGCGAGCCGCGCGGAGCGGGTGCGCCGCCCGCACCGGCATAACGGCCGTCGCCACGCATCTCCATGCGCGGTGCGCGCCCCGCAGCGTCGCGCGAATAAGCGCCGCCCGCGGCGGCACCGCCGCCATGCGGCCCATCCGTCCCCTTCGCATGGGCGAACGAGCACAGCACGGCGATGACCGCGCCCCACGCCCAGTGCCTCGTTCTCGACAACCCGTCCACCTTGTGACTCTCACGCCCGAAGACTTGCCTGAAATCCACCGTTCGAGCTGCGATGGACCTGTTGCGGGAGGAGAAAAGCGCCGCGTTCCTGTCGCGGCGCAGGGCATCCCTGCGGCGTTTGAACGAGTAATTTATGGTCGGGGGCAGAGGGTGTCGAGCCAAAAAGTGTTAGGTCTCGTCGGTGGATGTAACACCCTGTTACTGCGGCGTTTTTCCGCGCCGGAGCCCTCATGCGGACGCGCCTCGGCGGCTTGCTGGCCGGTGTTTTCGCCTGGTCCGCGCGGGCGCTGTTTGTTGCAAATAAACGGCGCTTGCAACGTCAACGGTTAAACGGTTTGTCGCGGGAAAGCACCTCGCCAATACTGAAACCTAGAGCGTCGCTCAAATGGGCTCGGCCTGATTGGGGAGTCAATGCGCAAATCTCATTAATCGATTCGGCAAATGAATTTGCGTTTTCAATCGGTTTTCGACAACAATAGCCGCTTTCCATTGGCATGGACCCCGCCCTGACAGGCCCGTCCCATGCTTACACCGCCTCATTGAATCGAGATTGCGACATGGCCCGCGCGAAATTCCTGCCCGATAACTTCACCCTGTGCCTCGTCGGCACCGTGATCCTCGCCAGCTTCCTGCCCGTTCATGGACAGGCCGCCGTGGGGTTCGACTGGGTGACGAACATCGCGGTCGGCCTGCTGTTCTTCCTGCACGGCGCCAAGCTGTCACGCGAGGCGATCATTGCGGGCGCGACGCACTGGCGCCTTCACGTCGTGGTGCTGCTGAGCACGTTCGCGCTGTTTCCGCTGCTCGGCCTCGCGCTTAAACCGGTCCTTTCGCCGCTGGTCACGCCGTCGCTCTACGCCGGCGTCCTCTTCCTCTGCACGCTCCCATCGACGGTCCAGTCGTCGATCGCGTTCACGTCCATTGCCAAGGGCAACGTGCCGGCCGCGGTATGCAGCGCGTCCGCCTCGAGCCTGCTCGGCATCTTCGTCACTCCAGCACTCGTCAGCGTCATCGTGACGAATCAGGCCGCGAGCGGCGGTGCATCGCCGTGGCACACGATCGGCAACATCGTGCTGCAACTGCTCGTGCCGTTCGTTGCGGGCCAGTTGCTGCGCCCGCTGATCGGCAAGTGGATCGAGAAGAATCGCGGCGTGCTGAAGTTCGTCGACCAGGGCTCGATCCTGCTCGTCGTGTACGGCGCGTTCAGCGAGGCCGTCACCGAAGGCCTGTGGCACACGATTCCGCTGTCGGCGCTCGGCGGCCTCGTCGTGGTAAACGCCGTGCTGCTCGCGCTCGCGCTGGCCGTGACGATCTTCGCGAGCAAGCGGCTCGGCTTCAACCGCGCGGACCAGATCACGATCATCTTCTGCGGCTCGAAGAAGAGCCTCGCCGCCGGCGTGCCGATGGCCAAGGTGATCTTCGCGTCGCATGCGGTCGGCGCCGTGGTGCTGCCGCTGATGCTGTTCCACCAGATCCAGCTGATGGTCTGCGCCGCGCTCGCGCAACGCTGGGGCGCCCGCGACCTCAGCGGCGAGAGCAATGCCGCGGCGCGGCGACCCGCCGCCGCCGTCGCGCGCCGTTGAAAACACACGCAATGCAAACAGGACATTCATAAGCGCCCTCCCTGAGCGTCGTTTTGATCGTGTAAAGCAAGCCGCCTTCGGGCGGCTTTTCTTTTGGCTCCTCACTGGCCTTTGTCGTTATTTCACGCGCAAACGCTCTCGCTGTCGCCTCGGCCGGATGGCATAGGACAATTCTCGAACCGTCTCGAAAACGGCGTCCCGCGTGCTGTTTAGTCGTTTTTACTAAACACTATAATTTCCAATAAGTCCATAAAATACGGGTATTTACCGGTGTCAGGCAGGCGTTTTGCGGGCAGCTTTAGCTGCGTTTTACTATACAATCGCCCGACCTGAACCCGTGCTGCCTCGCCTCGCGCGGCAGCTTCATTCGATGGCCACAACCATCCGCGACGTCGCCCGCGCGGCCAGCGTTTCGATCGGCACCGTGTCGCGCGCGCTCAAAAATCAGCCGGGCCTTTCCGAGGCCACGCGCGAACGCGTGGTCGAAGCGGCGCGCCAGCTCGGCTACGACCCGGCGCAGTTGCGTCCGCGCATCCGCCGGCTAACTTTCCTGCTGCATCGTCAGCACAACAACTTCGCCGCGAGCCCGTTCTTCTCGCACGTGCTGCACGGTGTCGAAGACGCGTGCCGCGAGCGCGGCATCGTGCCGTCGGTACTGACTGCCGGGCCGACCGAGGACGTAATTCATCAGATGCGCCTGCACGCGCCCGACGCCGTCGCGATCGCCGGCTTCGTCGAGCCCGAAACGCTCGCCACGCTGGTCGCGATGCAACGCCCGCTGGTGCTGATCGATCTATGGTCGCCGGGCTTGCGCTCGGTCAATCTCGACAACGCCGGCGGCGCCACGCTCGCAATGCGCCATCTGTTCGCGCAGCAGCGCAAGCGCGTCGCGTTCATCGGCGGCTCGCTCGCGCACTTCAGCATCGCCGAGCGCGCGCTCGGCTACCGGCGCGCGTTCTTCGAAGCGGGGCTGCTGTTCGATCCGTCGCTCGAAGTGAACATCGACGCCGGGCTCGATCCCGACACCGGCGCCGCGCGCGCGATGCAGCGCCTGCTCGACGCGCCGGGCCCGCGCCCCGACGCCGTATTCGCATTCAACGACGCCGCCGCGCTTGCCGCGCTGCGCGTGTGTCTCGCGCGCGGCTTCAGCGTGCCCGACGACATCGCGATCATCGGTTTCGACGACATCCCCGCCGCCGCCCACGCTACCCCGCCGCTATCGACGATCGCGGTCGACAAGGAAGCGCTCGGCCGACGCGGGGTCGAACTGCTGCTCGAAGACTCGCCCGCCGAACTCGAAGTCCGCTTGCCCGTTCAACTCGTTGCCCGTGCCAGTACTTTGGTGAAAACGCCATGACGCTAACCGATCCGCTTCAACTTTCCACCGACGCGGCGAAGGCGCCGCCGGTCGCCAGCTTCCGCAAGCGCGAGTTTCTGCTCACGCACATCGAGGACACGCTGCGCTTCTACGCGCCGGACGTGCTCGACCCGAGCGGCGGCTTCTACCACTTCTTCCGCGACGACGGTTCGATCTACAACCGCACCACGCGCCACCTGGTCAGCAGCTGCCGCTACGTGTTCAACTACGCGATGGCGTACCGGCAGTTCGGCGACCCGAAGCACCTCGAATACACGCGCCACGGCCTGCGCTTTCTGCGCGACGCGCACTGGGACTCGCAGCACGAGGGCTACGACTGGGAAATCGAATGGCGCGACGGCAAACAGCGCACGCTCGACGCGACGCGCCACTGCTACGGCCTCGCGTTCGTGCTGCTCGCGTACTCGCACGCGGCGATGGCCGGCATCGAGGAAGCGAAGCCGATGATCGGCGCGACCTTCGAGCTGATGGAGCACCGCTTCTGGGACGCCGCCGCCGGCCTCTATGCCGACGACGCGTCGGCCGACTGGCGTGTCAGCACGTATCGCGGGCAGAACGCGAACATGCATACCACCGAGGCGCTGCTCGCCGCGCACGAAGCGACCGGTCATCTGGTGTATCTCGATCGCGCCGAGCGCGTGGCGTCGAATATCACGCTGCGCCAGGCGAAGCTGTCGCAAGGGCTCGTGTGGGAGCACTTTCACGCGGACTGGTCGGTCGACTGGCACTACAACGAAGAGGACAGCTCGAACATCTTCCGTCCGTGGGGCTTTCAGCCCGGTCATCAGACCGAATGGGCGAAGCTGCTGCTGATTCTCGAACGCTTCCGTCCGCTGCCGTGGCTGCTGCCGCGCGCGATCGAACTGTTCGACGCCGCGATGACGCACGCGTGGGACGAAGACCACGGCGGCCTCTACTACGGCTTTGGCCCCGACGGCACCGTGTGCGATCACGACAAGTACTTCTGGGTGCAGGCCGAAACGTTCGCGACCGCCGCGCTGCTAGGCAAGCGCACCGGCAACGAGCGCTTCTGGGACTGGTACGACGAGATCTGGCGCTATGCCTGGACGCACTTCGTGGACCACAAGTACGGCGCCTGGTATCGCATCCTGACCTGCGACAACCGCAAGTACAGCGACGAAAAGAGCCCGGCCGGCAAGACCGACTATCACACGATGGGCGCGTGCTACGAAGTGCTCGCCCATGCGCTCGGCGAAAACGCTGCGGCTGAATCAGCCGCTCCCGCCGCAGCGGCTTCCGCGGAGAAAGCACAATGAGCGCGACGACCGAACTCCCCGTTTTCATATCCGCCGGCGACATCCTGACCGATCTCGTGCGCACCGGCACATCGCACTGGCTGTCGCGTCCGGGCGGCGCGGGCTGGAACGTCGCGCGCTGCGTCGCGCGGCTCGGCCTGCCGACCGCGAGCGCGGGCTCGCTCGGCGTCGATAACTTTTCCGACGAGCTGTGGGACGCGAGCGTCGCGGCCGGCCTCGACATGCGCTTCCTGCAGCGCGTCGAGCGCCCGCCGCTGCTCGCGATCGTGCATCAGACGCATCCGCCCGCGTACTTCTTCATGGGCGAGAACGGCGCCGACCTCGCGTTCGATCCGGCGAAGCTGCCCGCCGGTTGGATGAACGCGGTGAAGTGGGCGCACTTCGGCTGCATCAGCCTCGTGCGTCAGCCGCTCGGCGACACACTGGCGAAGCTCGCCGCCGAGTTGCGTTCGCACGGCGTGAAGATCAGCTTCGATCCGAACTATCGCAACCTGATGGAGCACGGCTACGAGCCGACGCTGCGTAAGATGGCCGCGCTCGCGGATCTGATCAAGGTATCGGACGAAGACCTGCGCATGATCTTCAAGACCAGCGATGAAGCCGCCGCGCTCGCGCAACTGCGCGCGATGAATCCCGCCGCCACCGTGCTCGTCACGCGCGGCCCCGAAGCGGCAATGCTGCTCGACGGCGCCGAGGTGATCGAGGCGAAGCCGCCGCGCGTCGAAGTGGTCGATACGGTCGGCGCGGGCGATGCGTCGATCGGCGGTCTGCTGTTCAGCCTGATGAGCGCGCCGCAACGCGGGTGGCCCGAGCATCTCGCGTTCGCGCTCGCGGCCGGCGCGGCGGCTTGTGGCCACGCCGGCGCGCATGCGCCGACGCTCGACGAGGTGGTCGCGCTGCTATAAAACGCGGCGCTGTAATTCTGCTGCCCTGGGGCGCGCGTAGCGTGACGGATGTCGAGCACGTCGCGCGGCGCGAAGCCGCCCCAGGGCGGGAACCGATCCCGCCACGCCGTGCTAGGATGAAAACATCGAAACCTTTGCGAATAGGAGCGAGGCCATGGAGGACGTCACCTACACCAAAGGGCTCTACACGGCCACCGCGTCGATAAGAGAAGTCGCACATGACGCCTGGCAAGGTGTCGTCACCCTCGCTCGCGACGAAGGCGAACCCAGCGCCGATCAGGAAACCACGCTCTACGAAGTCGACTCGACGTCGTCGACGCCAGGAGAAGCGCTCGAAGAAGCCAAAGCGCTCGCACATCGTATCCTCGGGGAAATCGAACTGTAGGCCGAACCAAGGGGCAGCGCGTCGCGCGTCCTCACGCATCGGCGCGCCGCTGCCGGATCGGCCGGCTGGAGGCGATCATGGCTGAACACCTGTTCCAATACGGCGTGTATTCGATCCACGTTCGTCCGCTCGAACTCAGTGGCGCGCGCTGGGACGCGGAATACGAAATCCGTCATCGCGAGAAGGCCGTCAAGGCGTGGACCACGGTCGGCGGCGACGCGGGTTATGCCGAGCAGTCCGAAGCGGTGGAAAGTGCGCATCGGCAGGCGGTCGACGATATCGAGCATGGCGCGGGAATTCCGAAGCCGCGCGTGTTTCCGTGACGGCGGGTGGGTGGGTGGGCGTGGCGCGCGGCTGCGCCCGACCCGCACGCCGCGCATGATGCAACCTGACCCAGCCTGAAATCCGGGACGCGCCCGGAAGCATTTCGACGACGGCATCGCGCAACCTCGCACCTGGCGATACATCGCGCCGCGCCGCCTTCGCACCGCGCGGAAACTCGCGCAGCGCGCACAACGCGCCATGCTACGCTGTGCACGTCTTCATCCCCACGAGCGCGTGATGGCAAGCGAACCGTCAGACCGTTTTTCCACGCTCGGCGACACCGACACCGACGCAAGCGCGCCGAGGCGCCGCGCGCGCGGCAGTCGCGAAATGCGTCTCGACGATCGCGTGGTGATCGCGCACGGCATGCCGACGCCGCTGTGGCAAGACCTGTATCACCGCGCGCTCGGCGTGCGCTGGCCGGGGTTCTTCGTGTCGCTCGCGCTGCTGTTCCTGCTGCTCAACATCGTGTTCGCCATGCTCTACATGCTCGGCGACGCTCCGATCGCGAATCAGTTTCCGAAGGGCTTCGGCGGCGCGTTCTTCTTCAGCGTCGAAACCCTCGCGACGGTCGGCTACGGCGACATGCATCCGCAAACCGTCTACGCGCACTGGATCGCGACGCTCGAAATCTTCATCGGCATGTCGAGCATCGCGTTGGCGACCGGGCTGATCTTCGCGCGCTTTTCGCGGCCGCACGCGAAGATCATGTTCGCGCGCTTCGCGGTGATCCGGCCGATCGACGGCCGCATGACGTTGATGGTGCGCTCGGCCAACGCGCGTCAGAACGTAATCGCCGAGGCACGCGCGCGGCTGCGCATCATGCGTCTGGAGACCTCGATCGAAGGCTTTACGCTGCGCAAGCTCTACGACCTCGCGCTGGTGCGCGACCAGCACCCGGTCTTCAAGCTCGGCTGGACGCTGATGCACATCATCGACGAAGCGAGTCCGCTGTTCGGCGAAAACGCCGAATCGTTGAAAGGCCGCGACGTCTCGCTGCTGCTGACGCTCGAAGGCATCGACGAATCGACGTCGCAAACCATGCAGGCGCGCCACATGTGGACTTGCGACCAGATCGTCTGGCAGCACCGGTTCGTCGACATCATGAGTGAGCGCGACGGCGTGAGCCACATCGACTACGCGCACTTCGACGAAATCGTGCCGCTCGATGCGGCACCGCTCCAACCGGACCTCGCGGCGAACACGGCGCAATAGCAATAGCCATCGTCCCATTCGCCGCCTCACGACACCCCAGGGCATACCCGAAGCGCTCCGCAGTGTGGCAAATCCGGCTCAAAAGCGGGCCAAAACGCGCGGGTCTTCGCGCCTATTCGCGCACGCCCGATTAAAGAAGAAATAATTCACTCCCACGAGCGCTAAAAAATAGAGTCTCTTTCGCTGCGCGGCATCCATGACCCCACCGCCCGCGCGCGAAGCCAGAACCTTGGAGACTCCCCCATGACCGCTCGCCTGCCCATCGACGGCACGCCCGCTCTCGCCGACTACAAGCTGTCCGACAATCTCATCGCGACGCGCGGCCGGATCTTTCTGACCGGCACTCAGGCGCTCGTGCGCCTCGCGCTGATGCAGCGCGCGCTCGACAAGACCCGCAACCTGAACACGGCCGGTTTCATCAGCGGCTATCGCGGCTCGCCGCTCGGCATGGTCGATCAGCAGTTGTGGAAGGCGAAAAAACTGCTCGCCGCGAGCGACATCCGCTTTCTGCCCGCGATCAACGAAGAACTCGGCGGCACCGCCGTGCTCGGCACGCAGCGCGTCGAAGCCGATCCCGAGCGCACCGTCGATGGCGTATTCGCGATGTGGTACGGCAAAGGCCCGGGCGTCGACCGCGCGGGCGATGCCTTGAAGCACGGCAACGCGTACGGCTCGTCGCCGCACGGCGGCGTGCTGGTGGTCGCGGGCGACGATCACGGCTGCGTGTCGTCGTCGATGCCGCATCAGAGCGACTTCGCGTTGATCGGCTGGCACATGCCGGTCGTGAATCCGTCGAACATCGCGGACATGCTCGAATTCGGCCTGTATGGCTGGGCGTTGTCGCGCTTCTCGGGCGCGTGGGTCGGCTACAAGGCCATTTCGGAGACCGTCGAATCGGGCTCGACCGTCGATCTCGACGCGCTGCAAACCGAATGGACACCGCCACCGGAATTCGAAGCACCAGCAGGCGGTCTGCACAACCGCTGGCCCGATCTGCCGAGCCTGACGATCGAAGCGCGTCTGCACGCGAAGCTCGACGCGGCGCGCCAGTTTGCGCGCATGAACAGTATCGACAAATGGATCGCGCCGAGCCCGCACGCCAATGTCGGCATCGTCACGTGCGGCAAGGCGCATCTCGATCTGATGGAAGCGCTGCGCCGGCTCGATCTGACGGTCGCCGACCTCGACGCGGCCGGCGTGCGCATCTACAAGGTCGGTCTGTCGTTTCCGCTGGAGATGACGCGCATCGACGCGTTCGTGTCGGGTCTGTCCGAAGTGCTCGTGATCGAAGAGAAAGGCCCGGTCATCGAGCAACAGATCAAGGACTATCTGTACAACCGCACACAAGGCACACGGCCGGTCGTGATCGGCAAGCACGCCGAAGATGGCACGTTGCTGCTGTCGTCGCTCGGCGAACTGCGACCGTCGCGCATTCTCCCGGTGTTCGCGAACTGGCTCGCGAAGCACAAGCCGGCGCTCGATCGCCGTGAACGCGTCGTCGATCTGGTCGCGCCGCAGATCCTGTCGAACGCGGCGGACAGCGTGAAGCGCACGCCGTACTTCTGCTCCGGCTGCCCGCACAACACGTCGACGAAAGTGCCGGACGGCTCGATCGCGCAGGCGGGCATCGGCTGTCATTTCATGGCGTCGTGGATGGAGCGCGACACGACCGGGCTGATTCAGATGGGCGGCGAAGGCGTCGACTGGGCCGCGCACTCGATGTTCACGGAAACCCGCCACGTATTCCAGAATCTCGGCGACGGCACCTACTTTCACTCCGGCATTCTCGCAATCCGCCAGGCGGTCGCCGCGAACACGACGATCACCTACAAGATCCTCTATAACGACGCGGTCGCGATGACGGGCGGCCAGCCAGTCGACGGCAGCATCTCGGTGCCGCAGATCGCACGTCAGGTCGAAGCCGAGGGCGTATCGCGCTTCGTCGTGGTCAGCGACGAGCCGGAGAAATACGACGGCCATCACGGCCAGTTTCCGCAGGGCACGACGTTTCACCATCGCAGCGAGATGGACGCGGTGCAGCGCCAGTTGCGCGACACCGACGGCGTGACCGTGCTGATCTACGACCAGACCTGCGCGGCCGAAAAACGCCGGCGCCGCAAGAAGGGCGAATTCCCCGACCCGAACAAACGGCTCTTCATCAACGAGGAAGTCTGCGAAGGCTGCGGCGATTGCGGCGTGCAGTCGAACTGTTTGTCGGTGGAACCGGTGGAAACCGCGCTCGGTCGCAAGCGCCGCATCGATCAGTCGTCGTGCAACAAGGACTACTCGTGCGTGAACGGCTTTTGCCCGAGCTTCGTCACCATCGAAGGCGGTACGCTGAAAAAAGCGGCGGGCGTCGCGTGCGATCCGCAGGCGCTCGCCGCGCACGTCAACGCGTTGCCGATTCCCGCGACGCAACTCGATGCCGCGCCGTACGACATCCTCATCACGGGCGTCGGCGGCACCGGCGTCGTGACGGTCGGCGCCTTGATCAGCATGGCCGCGCACCTCGAAGGCAAGAGCGCGTCGGTGCTCGACTTCATGGGCTTCGCGCAGAAGGGCGGCGCGGTGCTGTCGTTCGTGCGCTTTGCCGCCCGCGACGAATGGCTGAACCAGGTCCGCATCGACACGCAGCAGGCCGACGTGCTGCTCGCCTGTGACATGGTGGTCGGCGCGAGTGCCGATGCACTGCAGACGGTGCGACATGGCCGCACGCGCATCGTCGTCAACACGCATGCGATTCCGAACGCGAGCTTCGTGCAGAACCCGGATGCGACGCTGCATGCCGACGCGCTGATCGACAAGATGCGTCACGCGGCCGGGCAAGAGCGTATGTCGACGTGCGACGCGCAAGCGCTCGCAACGCGTTTTCTCGGCGATACGATCGGCGCGAACATTCTGATGCTCGGCTTCGCGTGGCAGCTCGGTCTCGTGCCCGTGTCGTTCGCCGCGATGATGCGCGCGATCGAACTGAACAACGTCGCCGTGCAGATGAACCAGCTCGCGTTCTCGATCGGGCGCATGGCCGCGGCTGATCCCGCCGCGCTCGAATCGCTGTGGCAATCGCGTCACGCACCGAAGCCGAGCGTGCGGGTCGATACGCTCGACGAGCTGATCGCCCATCGCGAAGCACGGCTGCTCGCGTATGGCGGCGCGGCTTATGTGAAGCGGTATCGCGCGCTCGTCGATGCGGCGCGGCGCGCGGAAGCCGCCGTCGATGCGGTGAGCGAACGCGTGACGCGCGCGGTCGCGACCACGTTCTACCGGCTGCTCGCGGTAAAGGATGAATACGAAGTTGCGCGTCTGCATACGGATGCCGCGTTCCGCGATGCGCTCGAAGCGCAGTTCGAGGGCGTCGCCGGCAAGGACTTCACGATCCGCTTCAACCTCGCGCCGCCGACGCTCACGCGCGCGCAGCCCGGCGCCGTGCCGACGAAGAAAACCTATGGTCAGTGGATGTGGCCCGTGCTCGGCCTGCTCGCGAAATGGCGCGGTCTGCGTGGCTCTGCGCTCGATCCGTTCGGCCGCACGCTCGAGCGCAAGATGGAGCGCGAGCTCGCGAGCGATTACGAAGCCACGCTGCACCGTGCGCTAGCGAAACTCGACGCGGGCCATCTCGACGACGTCGCGAAACTCGCTGAACTGCATGCGCGCGTGCGCGGGTATGGGCACGTGAAGCTGGCGAATCTGGCGGGCGTCAAGCGTGGTGAGCGTGACCTCGCTGCGCGCCTCGGCATCGATGCGGCGACGGGTGTCGCGGTGAAGAAGTCGCTCGAGGAGATGAAGGGCGCCGGGCAATTGCGCGGCATTCCGGTGGTGGTCGCGAAGTAAGTTGTTCGTTGCGCTGCTCACCGTTGCATCGCGTCGAGCAGCGCCCTCACCTGCATCACCTTCGCCGGATCGACTGGCGCGAGTCCGTTGCCGTTTACGCGCACGCCGGAGCCGAAATGCACGGCCTCGACGTGCGTTTTGCTCACGAAGTCCGCGACCGCATCGACCGTCAAGCCGGCACCGGCGAGCACCGTGCAATGCGAGCCGGCAGCCTGCCGCAGCAGTTCGCCGATCGTCGCTTGCGCCCGCAGCACCGAGGGCTGTCCGCCCGACGTCAGCACATTCGTCACCGCCTCGAAACCGAGCAATACGTCGAGCGCTTCGCGCAGATCGCGCGCCTCGTCGAACGCGCGATGGAACGTGATCGCGAGTCCATCGGCAGCTTCGCACGCGCGCGCGAGACCTTCGCGGTCGATCGCCCGCTCGGCATCGAGCATGCCGATCACGATGCCGTTCGCGCCGGCCGCCTTGACGGCCCGGATGTCGCGCAGCATCACCGCGTAGTCGTCGGCGTCGTAGACGAACGCGCGGCTATGCGGCCGCACGATCACGTTTACGGGCACACCGGCTGCCCGGACGCCGACCGCTGAAACCACCGCCTCGATCAACCCCACACTCGGCGTCAGTCCGCCCTCGCCCATCGCGGTCACGAGTTCGAGACGGTCGGCACCGGCCTGCGCGGCAGCGCGCGCATCGGCGACGGTCGTGGCAATCACTTCGAGCAGCACGGACATGAGCGCAACCTGGTGTCGTTGAAAACGACATCATGTCAGATGCGCGCGTCGCGTTCGTCTTCGACCCAGTCGATATCGCCGCACAGCACGCAGGTCTCGCTGCCGACGCGCGTTGCCACCGACAGCGTCACGCACGGCAACGCCTCGTTGATCGACAGATACGGCCGCGTCACGTGCACGCGCTCCGGCGCATTGATCGCGACGCTGAAGTACGGCCGACGCAGCCAGTTCGCGCCCTGCGCGTCGGCGAGCGGCAGAAAGCGCGTTTCGTGCGCCGCGCGATCGGCGCGCAGCACGACGTTGCGGCCGGCCTGGCGCCCCTTCGCGTCGAGCAGAAAACAGCGCGCCACGTGATCGAGCGCGAGGAAATTCCAGCACACCTCGTCGAGCGGCTCACCGGCGGCGAGACGCTCCGCGGCGCGCTCGAACGCGCGCAGATACGGCGCGAGCCGACTCGCGCTGCGCCGCTCGCGTGCCTCGGCCTGCTCACGATAACGCTCGGTGACTTCGCCAATGCAGACCGCCGCGTGGATCGCATCGGCAACACCCGGATTCGGCCGGCCAAAGAAAAAGCCCTGCACGAAGTCGGCATTGCAGGCGAGCGCCATCTGCGCTTCGTGCTCGGTTTCGACGCCCTCGATCAGCACCAGCTTGCCCGCTTCGTGCAGCATCGCCACGAGCCCCGGCAGGATCGTCGCCATGTCGGCGCGATGCGCGGCATGCGACAGCATGACGCGGTCGAGCTTCACGATGTCGGGATTCAGTTGCCAGATCCGCTCGATGTTCGAATGGCCGGCGCCGAAATCATCGAGCGCGATCAGGAAGCCGCGCTCGCGAAAGTCGCGCACCGCGTCGGCAAGCCGATCGAGATCTTCGGCGCTCTGCTCGAGCACTTCGAGCACGACGCGCCGCGGCGACAGATCGAGCCGCCGCAGATTGGCGAGCAAAGCGGCCGCGAGATACGGGTCGGTCAGCACGCCCGGGTGCACGTTCAGGAACAACCATTCGCGCTCGGCGCCGAGCACCTTGAAGTTCTCCAGATGCAGCGTCTGCGCCAGCCGGTCGATCTGCAGCGCGTCGCCGAGGCGTGCGGCCTCGCCGAACACATCGAGCGGCGACACCGCGCGATCGAGCGCGTCGTGCGCGCGCAGCAAGCCCTCATAGCCGACCGCGCGCAGGTGCGACAGACTGAAAATCGGCTGGAAGACGCTGGTAAGCGTCAGGTCGCCGTGCTGAACCGAATAGCGTTGAAGGCCCGAGGTCACCTCGACCTCGAAGCCGTGCGGCATGCTCGCCGCCCTGTCCTGTTGCGCAATGCTCATGCAATCCTCTCACGCGAGAGCCGGCCGGTCCGAACGCGACCGGCAACGAGGCCGATGGTCTCTCAAAATGTGCGTCGTCATTACCGGTTAAGCAAGGTCCATGCGCGCGGTGGCGCACACTGCGCTGTAACTCGCTCGAAAGAGTGCACCGGCGACAGCGCTCGTGCGCCGCCCGTGGGCGTCGCGCGCACCGTTGCGGTGCACGGATTCGCAGGCCGCGTCGCGGCGAAGCTCGCGGCAACTGCGTGCGCCGCCGGGCTACACTCGACCCTGCGCATCGCGCCCTCTCCCGGGACACCCCCTTCATCCCCCGAAACACACGATGGAAATTGTCTTTACCGTCCTGATCCTGCTACTTGCCGTCGCCGCCTCCGGCATGCTGACCCGCGCGCTGCCGTTCAAGCTGCCGCTGCCGCTCGTGCAGATCGCGATCGGCGCGATGCTCGCGTGGCCGCGCCTCGAATTGCACGTCGCGTTCGATCCGGAAATCTTCATGCTGCTGTTCATTCCGCCGCTGCTGTTCGCGGACGGCTGGCGCATCCCGAAGCGCGAGTTCTTCATGGCGCGCCGCGCGATCCTGATGCTCGCGCTCGGCCTCGTGTTCATGACGGTACTGGTGGTCGGTCACTTCGTGCACGTGCTGGTGCCGCAGATCTCGCTGCCGGTCGCATTCGCGCTCGCCGCCGTGTTGTCGCCGACCGACGCGGTCGCGCTGTCCGGCATCGCCGGTAAGGGCAAGATTCCGGTGCAGCTTATGCATATCCTCGAAGGCGAGGCGCTGATGAACGACGCGTCAGGCCTCGTCGCGCTGAAGTTCGCGATCGCCGCCGCGCTGACCGGCGCGTTCTCCCTGCGTGAAGCGTCGGTGAGCTTCGTGATCATCGCGGTGGGCGGCCTCGCGGTCGGCGCGGCGGTGAGCGCGGTGTTCAGCTTCGTGTCCGCGCGCTTCCTGAATCTCAACGAAGAAGGCGATCCCGCGCCGGGCGTCGTGATGACGCTGCTGATCCCGTTCGCCGCCTATCTGACCGCCGAGCGCTTCGAGCTGTCGGGCATTCTCGCCGCGGTCTCCGCCGGCATGACGATGAACTTCGCGAGCATCACGGAAAAATGGCAGGTCGCCTCGCGCGTGCGGGCCACGAGCACGTGGACGATGATCGAGTTCGTGTTCAATGGCATGGTGTTCATCATGCTCGGCCTGCAGTTTCCGCACATCCTCGGCCGCGCACTGCTCGAAGCGCACGAAACCAACGACGCGCAGGTCGCGCTGCTGATCGGCTATATCGTTGCGGTGGCGCTCGCGCTGTACGCGATGCGCTTCGCGTGGGTGTGGCTGCTGCGCTGGTTCGCGAGCCGCGGCGCGACGAAGCACGGCGTCGCGAACGCAGTGCCCGGGTTGCGCATGGTGTCGGTGACGACGGTGGCCGGCGTGCGCGGCGCGGTGACGCTCGCGGGCGTGCTGTCGCTGCCGGAGGTGCTGCCGAACGGCACGCCGCTGCCGGGACGCGATCTCGCGATTTTCATCGCGTCGGGCGTGATCCTGCTGTCGCTGCTGGTGGCAGTGGCCGCATTGCCACTGCTGCTGCGCGGCTGGCGGCGCGGCAAGGACCCGCATGCCGCCGAGGAAGCACTCGCGCGTACGCTCGCCGCGCAGTCGGCGATTCGCGCGGTCGATCATCTGCACGACACGGAATGCGCGGACCTCGATGAATCGGCTCAGGCGTATGCGACCGATGTAACCGCGCGGGTGATGGACCTGTACCGCCGCCGCCTAGCGACGCTCGACGACGAACAGGCGCCACGCGAACTCGCGCGCAGCGCCGATGCCCTCGAATTCCGCATGAAGCTCGCGGCGATGCGCGCCGAGCGCAAGACGCTGCTCGACCTGCGCGACACCCAGCGCATCAACGACGAGACGCTGAACAAGCTGATGCGCGAGGTGGATCTGTCGGAGACGGCGCTGACCGCGCGCAAAAGGTAGGAGTTGGCTGCCGCATCGGCACCGGCACCGGCGCTTGAAATGCCAGTGCCGATAAAAGACGCTCAGGCCACCGGCCCTTGCGTCGGCTTTCTTCTCAACAGCGCGTACAGGATGATCGCGCCGAACGTCGCGGTGCCGATGCCACCGAGCCCGAAGCCGCCGAGCTTCAGCGAGAAGTCGCCGGCGCCGAGCACGAGCGTGACGGCCGCGACGATCAGGTTGCGGTTGTCGGAGAAGTCGACCTTGTTGACGACCCAGATGCGCGCGCCCGTCACCGCGATCAGCCCGAATACGACGATCGACACGCCGCCCAGCACCGGTCCCGGAATCGTCTGGATCACCGCGCCGAACTTCGGCGAGAAGCCGAGCACGAGGGCGATCAACGCGGCGATCACGAACACCAGCGTCGAATAGATCTTCGTGACCGCCATCACGCCGATGTTCTCCGCGTACGTGGTCACGCCGGTACCCCCCGCGAAGCCGGACATGATCGTCGCGAGCGCATCGCCGAGAAACGCGCGGCCGATATAGCGGTCGAGGTTCTGGCCCGTCATCGCGCTGACGGCCTTGATGTGGCCGAGGTTTTCGGCGACGAGGATCACCGCGATCGGCGCGAGCAGCGTCATCGCGTGCGGGTCGAACACCGGCGACATGAAGTTCGGCATGCCGAACCACGCGGCGTTCGCGACGATCGAGAAATCGATCGGCTTGCCCATGCCGAGGCCGTTCGTGACGATCGCGTAAATGACGTAGGCGAGCAGCAGGCCGACCAGGATCAGCAGACGCTGGAGCATGCCGCGCGTGAACACCGCGACCGCGCCGACGCATAGCACCGTGACGAGCGCCATCCACGACTCGAAATTGCTGCCGCTCACGCCATGCACGGCGATCGGCGCGAGGTTCAGACCGATCACGCAGACGATCGCGCCGGTCACGACCGGCGGCATCAGCGTTTCGATCCAGCCCGTGCCGACCGCCGCCACGATCAGGCCGATCACCCCGTACGCGACGCCGCACGCGATGATGCCGCCCAACGCGACCGCAATATTCGGGTTCGCGCCGTGTCCGCCGTAGCCGGTCACCGCGATCACGAGGCCGATGAACGCAAAGCTCGAACCGAGATAGCTCGGCACGCGCCCGCCGACGAGCACGAAGAACAGCAGCGTGCCGATCCCCGACATGAAGATGGCCAGGTTCGGATCGAAGCCCATCAGCAGCGGCGCGAGCACGGTCGAGCCGAACATCGCGACGACGTGCTGGACGCCCATCGCGAACATCTGCGGCCACCCGAGCCGTTCGTCGATGCCGACGATGCCGCCCTCAGCGACGGCAGGCTGGCGGCGCCAGCGGGGGAAATAGGATGCGGCCATCGCGGGGATTCTCCTCAGGGTCGGCGTGGTGTGTGCCGATCACGCGCTGCGGCGTGGGTCCGGCAAAGTTACGCGCGAGTTTACGGAGAGCAATAAGGGCTGGCAAGCGGGCCGACAAATGGCTCGGAAAACGAGCCGCGGAAGCGGGTCAATTCGCGCGGCGCGCGAGCAGCGACACGGCGATCGCGAGGATCGCGAGGATCGCGAGGATCGCGCCAGCCAGCAAGACACTGATCGCAAGCACGTTGTTCCGTCGGCGCGTCACTATGCGTTTCTGGTTCTGATATGCGCTGGACGTCGCGCGTGAAGAAGCGCATGCGCCAGAACGGCACGCCAGAAGCCCCGTTCGGCGGGGGTTTTCGTCCGATCGCCAGATTATCCAGGCGCCGTCCAATTATTCGGATAGCAAACGCGAATTGGCTGGATAGTTGGCCTCGCCACTTGGGTATTCAATCGAGCCTGTCACGTTCAAACGATTGGACACAAGGAGAGAGACACATCATGAGCGAGAAGCGCAGCGCCTCGGAATGGCGCGAATTCGTCAGCGGCTGTCTGGACTTTCGCCCCGCGGAAGGCGTGTACCGGATTGCCCGCGAAATGTTCATGGAGCCCGAGCTGTTCTCGCTCGAGATGGAGCACATCTTCGAGAAGGCCTGGATCTATGCGTGCCACGAAAGCGAGATCCCCAACAAGAACGATTTCCTGACGATGCGCGCGGGCCGCCAGCCTCTGATCATCTCGCGCGACGGCGCCGGCAACCTGAACGCGATGATCAACGCGTGCCAGCACCGCGGCGCGACGCTCACGCGTATGACCAAGGGCAACCAGTCGACCTTCACGTGCCCGTTCCTTGCATGGTGCTACAAGAACGACGGCCGGCTCGTGAAGGTGAAGGCGCCGGGCGAATACTGCGACGACTTCGACAAGTCGGTGCGCGGCCTGAAGAAAGCGCGCATCGCGAGCTACAAGGGCTTCGTGTTCGTGAGCCTCGACGTCGACGGCACCGACACGCTCGAAGACTATCTCGGCGACGCACGCATCTTCTTCGACATGATGGTCGCGCAGTCGCCGACCGGCGAGCTCGAAGTGCTGCCCGGCAAGTCGACCTACACGTTCGACGGCAACTGGAAGCTGCAGAACGAGAACGGTCTCGACGGCTATCACGTGAGCACCGTGCACTACAACTACGTGGCGACCGTGCAGCACCGCATCGAATCGAATGCGAAGAAAGGGATAACCCAAGCGGCACGCTCGACTACAGCAAGCTCGGCGCCGGCGACAGCGAAACCGACGACGGCTGGTTCGCGTTCAGGAATGGCCACAGCGTCCTGTTCAGCGACATGCCGAATCCGCGAGTGCGTCCCGGCTACGAGAGCGTGATGCCGCGGCTCGTCGAAGCCTATGGCCGGGACAAGGCCGAATGGATGATGCACCGGCTGCGCAATCTGAATGTCTACCCGAGCCTGTTCTTCATGGACCAGATCAGCTCGCAGCTGCGCCTCGTGCGGCCGGTCGCGTGGAACAAGACCGAGGTCATCAGCCAGTGCATCGGCGTGAAGGGCGAGTCGGCGAAGGATCGCGAGAACCGCATCCGTCAGTTCGAAGACTTCTTCAACGTGTCCGGCATGGGCACGCCCGACGATCTCGTCGAGTTCCGCGAGCAGCAGCGCGGCTTCCAGGCGCGCCTCGAACACTGGAGCGACATCTCGCGCGGGCATCACAAGTGGGCCAGCGGCGCGACCGCGAACACCACGCTGCTCGGCATCGAGCCGAATCTGACCGGCACCGAGCTGACCCACGAAGGGCTTTACGTGAACCAGCACGGCACCTGGCGCGACACGATCCTCAAGGGTCTCGACAAATCCATCGAATCGCAGGGAGAGCAGGCATGAGCCAACTCCAACGCTCCGTCGAGCAGTTTCTGTATCTGAAGGCCGATCTGTGCGACAAGCAGCAATGGGACGAATACCTCGATCTATTCGATCCGAAGAGCGTGTTTCATGTGCCGCAGTGGGATTCCGAGCACGTGTACACGACCGATCCGAAACAGGGCATGTCGCTGATTTACTACTCGGATCGCGCCGGTCTCGAAGACCGCGTGTTCCGGCTGCGCACCGGCAAGTCGGCCGCGTCGACGCCGCTGCCGCGCACGATGCATCAGATCAGCAACGTGCGCCTGAGCGAGCGCGAAGATTCGAGCGTCGAAGCGAACGTGAACTGGTCGACGCTGTACACGCGTCACGGCTCGACCGACTACTTCTACGGCCGCGCGGTGTACGACCTGCAAGCGTCGGGCGATAGCTGGAAGATCAAGCGCAAGCACGTGCTGCTGCTGAACGACCACATCAACGCGGTGCTGGATTTCTACCATTTGTAAGCCGGGAGCACGACGATGAAACATAAGGTCGCGTTGAGCTTCGCCAACGGCAAAACCGCGTTCTTCGATGTGAGCCCGAACGAGCTGCTGCTCGACGCGGCGCTGAAGAACGGCGTGAACATTCCGCTCGACTGCTGCGAAGGCGTGTGCGGCACCTGCCAGGGGCGCTGCGAATCGGGCGACTACACGCTCGATTACGTCGACGAGGAAACGCTCAGCGAAGAAGACCTCGCGCAGCGCAAGATCCTGTCGTGCCAGACGCGCGTGAAGTCGGATGCGTCGTTCTATTTCGACTTCGACTCGACGCTGTGCGAAGGCGCCGGGACGAGCACCGTGCGCGCGAGCGTGGTCGGCGTCGAGCTGGTGTCGGCGACGACCGCTATTCTGCGTGTCGATGCGAGCGCGCATGTGCGTCAGCTCGATTTTCTGCCGGGCCAGTATGCGCGCGTGAAGGTGCCCGGCACCGAAGAATGGCGTTCGTACTCGTTCGCGAATCATCCGAATGCGCGCAACGAGTTGCAATTCCTGATCCGTCTGCTGCCCGACGGCATGATGAGCAACTATCTGCGCGAACGTTGCAAGGCCGGTGATACGGTCGAGTTCGAGGCGCCGCTCGGCGCGTTCTATCTGCGCCAGGTCGAGCGTCCGCTCGTGATGGTCGCGGGCGGCACGGGACTCTCCGCGTTCCTCGGCATGCTCGACGACATCTCGGCGAAACGCAATGTCGCGCATCCGGTGCATCTGTACTACGGCGTCACGAATGCAGCCGATCTGTGCGAGACCGGGCGCATCGACGGCTACAAGGCGAGCATCGAAGGATTCGCGGTCGAGACGGTCGTGATGAATCCGGCGCCGGGATGGTCGGGCAAGATCGGGCTGATTCCCGAGCATTTCGACCGCTCGTTTCTCGAATCGAATGCCTTCGACATGTACGTGTGCGGACCGCCGCCGATGGTCGAAGCGATCAAGACCTGGCTCACCGAACAGGGTATTCATGATTACCGGCTGTTTTACGAGAAGTTCGGCGAAAGCAACGCGCGATAGGACGTTCTAACGCCGCGCCGCGCGCTTCAGCGTCTCGGATGGCGACTCGCCGAACAACGCCTTGTACTCGGTCGAGAAACGGCCGAGATGCGACATCCCCCAGCCCAACGCCACCGACGAGATATTGCGCACCGAGCGGTCGTCGAGAATATCGCGCCGCGCCGATTCGAGCCGGTAGCGTCTCAGATACGCGATCGGCGCACAGCCAAAATATTGACGGAAGCCGTCGAACAGCTTGAAGCGCGACACACCCGAAGCGCGCTCGATGTCTTCGAGCGTGATCGGCTCGCGCGCGTTGTCGTGAATGAACTGGCGCGCGCGGGTCAGATAATGCGGTGGCGTCGGCGCGGACGCGTTGGCCAGCTGTTCCGAATAGTTATGCGGCTGTGACAGAAGCAGCCCCTTCAGCAACGTCAGTTCGAATTCGCTGGACATGTAAAGCTGCCCTAGCGACGGTCCCGAGCGCTCCATCTCGCCGGCCAGGAACTTGACCATGCGCCACCACGATGCCTGATCGCCGGCGGCTGCGTCCATGTCGGGCTGGAACATGAGCGGCGCTTCGATGGGGCGTTGCAGCATCGTCTGCAGCACCTGTTGGAGCGCGGAGCGCGGAATCGCGACGTGCAGCTTGCGGCAATTGCCGGTGATCGCGAGATCCTGCGATTCCTGCGGACTGACGATCAGACCGCAATCCTGATCCGACAACCACCTCTTGCCGTGTGCTGCGAGCTCCTGTTGACCGACCATCGGCAGGCTCACGCTGTAGCAGTTCAGCGGACTGCTCTCGCTTACCGCGACCGTCACGTCGGTGCCGTATTCGACGTAGCCTATCGTCGTCGCCATCGAACGAAGTACGGTGCCGGACTGGTGGAAGCGCAAGCGCTCCGGGTGACTGACCTGGAGGCCGTGGGGGCCGCAGATGGACGCCATCCAGTTGCGGGCGCCGTTTAGGTCGCTTAAGGCGGCGCGGAGATCGCGGTTGTTGGGGTCCGGTGTTGACATACGTGGAGACGAGCTATTGAGGTGCGCGTCCCGAGGGGAGGCAGTCCATCTGGGCGCAGAACGGGGGACATGATGGGATTGGCTAAGCCTACCTCAACCGTGGCCGCCCGGGTGGACGAATGAAACATTGTCCTCTGGTAAAGCACCGCTGTGCTGCATGGAGAATTGCTGACAAATGGAAAAGAGACCAAAACTCGAACGAAAGGCGACGCATTCATCACGCATTTAAATACGCGCAAAACCGTGCAAGCTTCTATCGGTCATTTGCGTTGTCAGTTGCGCAGAAGGGCAGCGCGGTGGCTGGCGTGAGGTCGTCAACACGACGCAGCACGTCAGCGACAGCTCGACGAAGATCGGGGCCATCATGGCGATCACCGAGGTGGTGTTGCGTTTCAGACCAACATTCTCGCGCTAAACGCGGCCAGCTCGTCGAGCGCAGCCAAGGAGATCAAGGACCCGATCGCGACGTCGGTCGACCGGATCCGCGACGGCTCGGCGCTCGCTGGCGAAGGGGGAGGACGATGAACGAGGTCATGCACGCCGTCGCACGCGCGACCGACTTGATCGCAGAGGGGTGGGATAAGTTCTGACCGGTGCTTTTTCGCCTGCGCGTCGCGCCTGCTGTTCCCGAAGGCACGGCATGCGGTCATCTCGTTCATCGAGGGCAATGACGATGTGCGTTTGTCGATATAGAAAGACAAAAACCGGCGGGAGGCCGGATTTCGTTTTGAGGAGGAGGATCGAACTCCCGACCTTCGCATTGCGAATGCAAACTACAGCTGAATAAAATCAATGGTTTTTGACAAAAAAACAAAAACCCGATCGGGTTGAATTCCACGCTCGGGAAACCACATCCGGATAGACCCAGCCGTTTACGCGCCTATCGCAGCGCCACGCAGAATCGCGCTGATGTGCGGTTTGATCTTCTCGGGAATCTCGCCTGTATCCTTAAATAACTCATATCGGAAGGTATTCAGATCGAACGGGACAGCCTTGTGCGCGTCCGTCGGCTGGAAGATGAATATCAGGCGATTCCTCTCAAGATGGCGTAGAGCGTATCCAGCTTCGACGCAGACATTCGGTCGCACGCCAGTAAGGTCAACGAGTACGATGTCAGCAGACGAAATAGCGTTGTACATCGTTGCGTGAATGGGGAAGGTCGCACCTGTTTGGGTGCCCATGTCGACTAGCTCGAGGTGCGTCCCCTCTTCCTTCTCAATTTCCTTCAGCGCCTGACGAATCTGCTTGAGGCGTAGCTTTGCCTTATCGAACTCTTCGCTATCGGCCGCCGTGGGATACCACCGGGCAAGGAAAACATTCTTCGGAATCCGCTTGCGCACAGCGGCGAAGATGTCCAGCACCTGCTTGCTGAGTGATCGCCCTTCTCTCAAGTCGACCAATCCATCCTTGCCAAGCCAGGCCGCCAGTTGTTCCAACTCGGCAACAGCGGCGTTCACTCTTGCGGTATGGTCGCCATCACCCGGGGATGCCTTCCATACTCGCGCAGCAAGTTCGATAAAGAATTCGGCCTTGCATAGCGAAGGCTGGCTGGGCTCCAATCGGGTCACAACGTCACTGAGCGCCGCCACCAAGGCTTTGGAATACCGTCTCAGGGTTGCCAAGTCCTTCGCAACCGTCGGGTCCAAATCGAGTAAGCCGCGCACAGCCCCGCGCAGGCTGCTTAGCGGACGATTACCAAGGCGCGCGCGCACCGGTTTAGGCAGCTTCAGCAAACCGTCGCGCAGCAGCCGCGTGAAATGCAGGTCCGGGCTATAGGCGAACTCCTTCTCCGGCGGCATGTCGTAGTCCGCGTCTTGGCCGAGGATAAGCTTCAGCGCATGCTCAGATTCCAGCGGAAGCGCCGTGCTGTTGATCGTGTGGAAAATCAGCGATTCGGAATAGTCGTCTGCCGCGTCGCCTTCGGGCCCGAGGAGCACAACGCAAAACGGCGCGAGGTATTTTGTGGCGACGGCTGGATCGTCCTTCAGTGTATCGGCAAGCGCCAAACGGTGGTTGCCGTCGACGCGGCGAATGAGTTTTCTCTCCCGAATCGCCGCCAGCTCTCGCCTATCTACCCACATGCGATGCACTCGGATGTTTCGGCTTTTCCAGCGCCGAAAAATGCCTATGCCGTCTTCGTGATCAGTGCTTTCGACGCCGATAGGATATTGGGCGTCATCCAGTTCCTCGATCAACTCGTGCCGCACCGACAAAATGACTTCAGGCAAGAAGCGCTGCTCGCCACTTTCCAGGTAGCGCTTGATTCGCTCGGCATGCACAGGGTCGAGCTTGCGTTGCTGACCAACGACTTCCGCACCATTGCCGCCGTCTTCCATCTCGTAGGGCACGGAGATTTCGGCGAGGTCTCTCAAGTTGGCAAAGCCACGGATGATGCGGAACGTCCCGAGGACGTCGCTTTCAAACTGACCGTCGAAATTCAGGTAGCGTGTGCTCCTTGCCATGCTAAGCGTCCTTGAGTGATTTGGTGCCGAAAATCAGGGCTTCGATTTCGGCATCAATCGTTTTGCTTCGCTTCTCGGCCGTTCCACGCTCGCGGGCGATTTCAGCGCGGCCACTTGCCACGCGCTTCATGATTTGTTGCTGTACGGCGAGGGGCGGGAGCGGAATCTGGAGGCCGCGCAGTTCCTCGCTGTTGATGTTGTTCTGCATGATTTGACGGCTCACTGCATCCACTTGCTGGCGACCCAAAAGTGAATTTAGAAACCACGAAGCGAATTCGGGCACGACTCTCCCGGTATCGAATCGCAGACGTATCAGATACGACGCAAAGACATATTCGCCTTCACCTCGAAACACCGCACATGTCCCAACCAAATCGCGGCTTCCGCTCGTCCGAATGATGAGGACATCGCCTTCTCGTAATAGAAGACCGTTAAGCGCACCGGGCGACAGCGGAATGTGCTTTAAGTCGGTAAGGTCCAACACACGATCCTTGATATTACCGATACGTAGCACCGGTACACCCTTGCCGGTGCTGTTGGCCTTTTCACTTGTCCCGTATTGAACCAAGTCCAGGACTGAATCTAGTTCCACCACCGGATACTTGCCCTGGGTAATGTCTGCTCCTCCTTGGTTCAATTGATTAAAGCGAACTCCCCACCGTCGAAAATCCTCCCACCAGACCGCGAACGCCTTTGGCATAGCAAGTTGGTCAGGCGACCGCAAACCCAGATCGGCGAAGAATCTGGCATCTATCAGCCCGACGTGCTTCCGGGCTCGCTCTCGCGCGGATGTGATTTCTTCTCGTGCCTGGCGCCAGCGAGTAACGATAACTTTTTGCTCGGTAAGCGAGGGCAACGGAATTTCAAAGGCGAGGAACTGCTCTTCCTTGAAGCGATTACGGCTAACTGCGGCGGAACCCGTGGAGGCCGCATTTACCGCTCGAATCGTCGCTTCGCGCGTGCAGAAGAGATAAAGGTATTCAGGAAGAACGCGGGTCGTGTCGGGGATAAACTGCGGAAATTCATTCGAGACATAACAATCCGCAAGGTCTGCCGGAACGACGGCGAATGACGCTTTCCAAGCGAAGAGTCGATTATAGATCAGAGCGCCGGGCACCAGTGGAGTGACTTGTTTAGCACTCATCGCGTCGCCACGAACCGTTTCCCGGTGGAAGCACCCCTCGCCATACCACCTCACACCGGCCATCCTATATTCCGTCTCGGGTTCAGCCTTCACCCGTGTTGCGACTTGGCGGACTAGCGCCCCGATGCGAACAGAGATCCAGCCTGCCGGCAGGGTTCGACGCAGAAGCAGGCTAGGTGGTATGACCCAACGTTCCAAGTCCTTCCACCAGACAGCAAAGGCGCGCTGCGTGGCCGCGCTAACCGTCGCCATTATTGGTTCTCCGCGAAAAGGAATGCTTTGGGATTCCGGCGAAACTCCTGATACAACTCCAGACAGGACTTAACGACGCCCTTCGGCATGTCGTCGGTCGGGATAAGCTCGTTCTGGTCTGCATCGCCCGTTGCCGTAATCCCCACCCTCTCCGCCTCGTAGAGAAAGATGGGATAGGGAAAGCGCTCCTTGAGCAGTGCGCGGGTTTCCGCTGAGATGGTATCGGCTATCCGCTTCTGGTAGTCCTTCAATTCTCTATCTAGCGCCTTCCGTTGCTCGGCATCGCGCGCCTCCTTCGCGGCGGCGATAGCCTCTTCAAGCCGCGCGATTTCGGCCGCGATTTCTCCCTCGTAATTGCTTTCAATCTCTTCGCGCGCCACGACCTGCTTGGCATCGAAGTCCGATTGCTCTTCTTTGGTGAACTTCTGCATGAACAGCAATGAGGCTTTCACGCTCGCGCCAGAGGAATAGAAGGTTTCCTGCGGCAAGCTGACAACGGCGCGAATGAAGGCGCGGTTCTCGCAGAATTCGCGCACGTAAGCCAGCGATGGATTGTTGAAGATGCCTTCAGGCAAGACGATGCCAAGGCGACCGCCAGGGGTGAGCAGGGAAAGGCAGCGTTCGATGAAGAGAATTTCCGTCTTGATCTTACTTTTCGCACCTTTTGGCAGCTCGAACAGGCTGGCGATGGGTTTGTTCACGGCGGCGCGCATGCGAGCTAGCGCATCGGTATAGAGATCGCCGTAATCTTCGACGTAGCGTCTTTCGGCCGCGCGGTCAGTGATCACGTCGGATTCATGTACCACGTCGGAAGGCTCTACGCTCGCGCCGAAAGGAGGATTTGTGAGAATGATGTCGAAGCGGCCTTCGAAAATGCCGTTCACATTCAGAAAGCCGTCGTGATGATGCACGCCCGCGTGTCCGTCGCCGTGCATGATCATGTTCATCTTGCTGGTGCGGGCCATGCGGTCGTTGGCGTCGGTTCCGTAGATGCGGCGATTGGCCAATGCCCAAAGGCGCGAGCCACGTCTGCGCTGATCCAGCGCTGCCTGTATCTCGGTGAACTTCTCGCGCAACGCTTCCGCCTTCTTGGCTTCGGATAGCTTCTTCCGCTCAAGATCGGTCTTGAACGCCTGATACTCGGCATCGGCGGCAGCAAGAATTTGCTCGCGCACGATCTCAAAGAAGCGGATCAGAAAGCCACCGGACCCGCTGGCCGGGTCGCAAATGATGTCGCCTTCCTTAGGTTCAACCATGCGAATCATGAATTCGACGATGGCGCGCGGGGTGAAAAATTGCCCAATCTCTCCGCGAAAGGTGCGGCCCAGGAAGCGCTCGAAGGCGATGCCTTTGATGTCTTCGCTGGTGTCGGACAGGTTGTAGCGTTCCAGTAGCTTGACGATCTCCCGGCCGGTGGCGGGCCGCAGACGAATTTCCTCGTCCGGCTCGAAAATCTTGTCGTCCTCGTAGGCGTCCTTAGTTTGTCCAAAGAGTGTGTTGAGGGGGTGCTTGCCGATTTGATCGTCTAGGAATTCGACGTTGAACAGATTCTTGCGCTGTCGTTTCGCGCGCAGCTCGCGCTCAACGAATACCTTCACGAACAGAATCTTTGCGATTTCGTCGAACGCTGCGGCCGGGTCGAGTTTTTCGCGGTTGCGGATGACGTTGTGGCATTGATGGAGCAGGTCAGCAAACTCGTCTTCCTTGAAGATCTTGAGCTTGGCAATCAGCTCGTCGATTTCCTTGTCGCTGGCGTCGGCATGGGGGACGTTGCTAATTTCCTCCAGAGACTTCGGCATCTTCTCATGTACCACGCGCCAGAATTTCGTTTCGCGGGTATTGTGTGTAACGAAAAAGCGGGCGCCGGTCAGTCGCGAGTAGTTATCGCCCTGCCCATAATCGGCCGGCTTGATGGTCACATTGTCGGACTTGCATTCGACGACAATCAGCGGGTTCTTTGAATCCGCTTTGTCCTTGGCCGTGCGCCAGATAACGAAATCGGCGCGGGCATGGCCAGACCCCCGGCCCGTCACTTCCAGCTCTTCGTCCATTTGAGTGAGCGAGAAGCCATATTCATTTACGAGGATGCAGAGATATTCCTGACGGACCGATTCTTCCGGCGTCTCGTTGAGCCACTTCTGCCGAATGTGGCTCCATATCTTGCCCTTCTCCCGGTGGACGGCAAGTAGCGAACTCGCGCTATCGCTCTTCCTCTTCCAACTTACTTGCATTGGTTTCTCTTTCATTTGTTGCGCGTTGCCATCTTTCGAACGTTTGCAGGGACAGGATGCTTGCTATTGCCAACGCCGATGCGCCCGCAATACTCCCGGATCATCACTTCCACCATGTTGGCTATGCTGCGGTGTTCCTGCTCGGCGGCAGCACGTAATGCCTCTTTCAGGTTGGGCTCGATACGAAAGCTCAAGGTGGCCGTCTTCCCAGTGGTCATAGCTCCTCCTTGTGTGGCGTTTGTACTGCGGAAGTGCGGCAATGTAGCAGAACCGTCGGCGGTTTGCTTAATTTCGATCCCTAGCGGTGTCCAAGTGGGGTTCCGCCGCGCGCAAAGAAGTCATGCCTCCTCCAACCGCCGTGCTTCATGAGCGAGATACGGGAACTGTCGCGACAACGCCTGAACGCTGGTGTAGTCTTCATACCTGTTCAGGAGCGACGCTCCCGAGCAGCTTCGCTTAGCCACGGTAAAGCCATCCGGTTATACACATCTCGTAGCCCAAGACGTCGTGCGCGGAAGAACACGTTTACTTTCAATGACGTAGCGCTGCGCTTGTAAACTTGCGCGAATTCGCGTTTAGGCTACGCTGAAAAAGGTCAACGCCGTTGGGCGGTAAGACGTTAAATGCGGATGAAACAACAGACCCTTGCGATGGCGGCCGATCAAGGCGCCGGATTCGAACAGTATCGACGACCAACCAAACGTGATGTGTTCCTTGAGACGATGGAGCAGATCGTACCGTGGACGCAATTGTGCGAGGTTGTCGAGCCGCACTATCCGAAGGGGCAAGGCGGGCGCCCGCCAGTTGGCCTGGAGCGCATGCTGCGCATGCACTTTGTGCAGCACTGGTTCAACCTGGCGGATGAAGCCTGCGAGGAAGCGCTGCTGGACAGCACCGCATTGCGGCGATTCGTTGGGATTGACCTGGGGCGCGAGCGCGTTCCCGATGGCACGACGCTGTTGAAGTTTCGCCGGCTGCTGGAGCGCAACAAGCTCGGCGAGCAATTGTTCGCCAAGGTCGGCGAGGTACTGCAAGGGCACGGCCTGAAGGTTGGCACCGGCACCATCGTGGATGCCACCATCATCGGTGCGCCCAGTTCCACGAAGAACGCGGACAAGACGCGAGACCCCGAAATGCATCAGACGAGGAAGGGCCAGCAGTGGTACTTCGGCATGAAGCTGCACATCGGCGTGGATAGTCAGACGGGGCTGGCACACAGCGCGGTAGTGACGGCTGCGAACGTGCATGACAAGCATCCGCTGCCGGCGCTGCTGCATGGCGCCGAGCGGCGTGTGTATGGTGACAGCGCGTATGCGAGCCAGAAGGAACTCATCGCCAGCAAGGCACCGCAAGCGAAGGACTTTACCAACCAGCGTGTGCGCAGGCGAAGTGGTGAGGTCGATGACACCAGACGCTCGAAGAACCGCAACAAGTCGAAGATACGTGCGCGGGTCGAGCACGTCTTTGCGGTGGTCAAGCGGCTGTGGGGTTTCGTCAAGGTGCGCTATCGCGGTCTGGCGAAGAACGCCACGCGCGCCTTCACCGCACTGGCGTTGAGCAACATCTACATGAGCCGCGAGCGGCTCATGGCACAGGTGCGTCCATGATGGGCCAAAGTGGGTCGAGAGACCCGCTTGCAAGGCCCTTCAGGGCAAGAAAATCGAACCAATCGCGTCGCTGATCTCGTATTCCGACATTCAGCAGCAAACCGTCGCCGAAAACGGTGGCTTCTTCAGCGTAGCCTTTACTCTCGGATTTCGAGCGCGAATGGGTAACGAGTCGGGGGCATGGGTGGACGAGGAGTTTGAGGCGCTGGATCTCGGTGATCCGCGGCGGGACCGACGGGCGAAGGAATTGCTGAAGCGGTTTGCGGCCAAGCCAACGGCGAGCATTCCGGGCGCCTGCGATGGCTGGGCTGAGACCATCGGTGCCTATCGATTTCTTGGCAATGAGGAAGTCGAGTGGACAGATATGCTGCAGCCGCATTGGGAGCGTACGGCAGCGCGGATGCGGCAATCTCCGGTGGTGCTGTGCATCGCCGACACAACCGAACTCAACTTTAACGGCCAGGACATGGAAGGCGCGGGGCCATTGAGCTATGAAGTGCAGCGAGGGATGTACCTGCATCCGACCTATGCCGTCACGCCGGACCGGGAACCGTTGGGGGTGATCGACGCCTGGATGTGGGCCCGCGAGCCGCTGGATGCGAACGGGGAACGGGGCGGCATCAAGGAGAGTGTGCGGTGGATCGAGAGCTATGAGCGCGTCGCCGAACAGGCGGCGACGTTGCCAGCGACCCGCCTGGTCTATGTGGCGGATCGGGAAGGCGACATCGTTGCGCTGATGGAGCGGGCTGATGAGCTCGGCCATCCTGCTGACTGGTTAATACGTTGTCAGCACAACCGCAGCCTTGGGGCTGGAGCCAGGTTGTGGGATACGGTCGACGCCAGTCAGGTGCTGGGGGAGATCGCCTTCATCCTGCCGGGGCGAGCCGGTCAGAAGGCGCGCGAGGTCAAGCAGGAGTTACGTGCCCAACGCGTGAAGCTGCCGGGTAAGAAAGGACTGGCTATCACCTGCATTGTGGCCCAGGAGGTCGGTGCTCCGGCTGGCGTTACGCCTGTTGTGTGGCGACTGCTGACCAACCGGGAAGCGCAAGATCCTGATGCCGTGATCGAACTTATCGATTGGTATCGCGCCCGGTGGGAGATAGAGATGTTTTTCAATGTCCTGAAGAACGGGTGCAAGGTGGAAACCCTGCAGTTATCCCACATAGACCGCGTGGAGCGCGCTCTGGTGTTGTACATGGTCGTGGCATGGCGGATCGCCCGGCTGATGCGTCTGGGCAGAACCTGCCCTGAGCTCGACGCGTCACTATTCTTCGATGCCGATGAGATACGCGGCGCGTATCTACTTGCGAAGAAGGCCCACCCAAAGGAGCCAGCCACGCTCAATCAGGTGATTCGCCTGATCGCTTCACTGGGAGGTTTCCTGGGCCGCAAGAGCGATGGCGAACCCGGCGCCAAAACCATCTGGATCGGCTTGCAGCGAACCATGGATGCCGCCTTCATGATCCAGGCTCTCCGGGCGGAGGGCGCATGACTTCCGTATAACCGGATGCGGTAAAACAAGTGCCAATAACTACGGGGGGTCAGGTATGCCAGAACTTAAGAATCGAATGCTCTTTATTAGCCATGCGTGGCAATACGACCAAGCGTATCTCACTCTGACCAAATGGTTTAACGACGAGCCGAACTTTTCGTGGAGCAATTGCAGCATTCCAAGCACTGACGCCTTACCAGACAAAACAACCAAAGGGTTAGCAGCAGGTATCACTCGACAAATTAATCCAGCCCAAGGCGTTTTGATTATCGCCGGCATGTATTCCGCACATAGTGGATGGATTGATTACGAGATCGGTGAGGCTACGCGGCTAAAAAAGGTAATTATCGGCATACGCCCTTGGGGTCAAGAGCGAACACCACTCAAGGTGCAAAACGCCGCAGCCATCATGGTAAACTGGAACGGCGCCAGCATAATCAGTGCAGTTCGACAATATATCTAGACGGGCAAGCCATTGAAACACTCCGATTACCCAGCGCTCTATCAATCCGCCTCCGATCTGTCGCAACGATCGCAAACTTCATTTTTACAGACGTTTCTAGGGCATATGGGCTTACTCACGGTCGCCGCCCTTATTTCTGTTGTGAACAGCTCTCGCCCCGAGATGGATATTCTCCAAGCAATGGTCTTGCTCGGGGCACTCGGCTGTGCGATTTATCTGTATTTCGGTCGGCCTGATCGGCACTGGTATTCCGGAAGAGCTGTTGCGGAATCCGTCAAGACGCTGGTGTGGCGCTTCGTCTCGAAAGCTGAACCTTTCGACCATGCCGACGAACTAGATCGTCACGATTTCGTGTTGAGGCTCAAGGCCGTCATTGAACAAAACAAGGACGTCGCGGGGTTGCTAACAACGCACCTTGACGGCGTTCAAATTTCGCCAGAAATGGAGCAACTTAGACAGCAAAATTTGGCTGACCGAGTTAACTATTATTTAAATTCAAGAATCGTTGATCAACAATCATGGTACGCCAATAAGGCCGCGTTCAACCGACGCATGGTCAAAAGGTTTTTCGCACTTCTGATTGTCGTCATTGTCACCGCAATTTTCTTTTCGATCGCCAAGATCGAATTCCCGACCGCTCAATTCTGGCCGACCGATTTTTTCGTCACCCTCGCCGCTGGAGTATTGAGCTGGATTCAGGCAAAAAAATTTCAAGAACTCGCGATCTCGTACGCACTCACCGCTCACGAGATCAGCCTAATTCGCCAGCAAGTGAGTGAAATTACCTCAGACGATCACTTGTCGAAATTCGTCGGTGACGCCGAGAATGCATTTTCTCGCGAACACACTCAATGGATTGCGAGGAAAGATACCTGACCTCGAAGTGAAGGTGCGGTTACAACAACCCCTAGGGAAACGCTGATTTATTCAGCTCGGTGGTCATCGCTGGCGTAGCCGAGGACGTTATAGAAGAAGGCAGCTCACGGAACAGACTCACGATGATGAAGAGGCAGATCGGCTTCGCAGAAGCGGAAATTGCGGGCAAGAAGAGATTGACGAGGCGCCAACGCTTCCTGGCGGAGATGGAGAAGGTCGTTCCGTGGCAGCGCTTGCTGTCGGCAATCGAGCCGCACTATCCGAAGGGCACGCGAGGCCGCCCGCCAATTGGCCTGGAGCGAATGCTGCGAATCTACTTCCTGCAACAGTGGTACGGGCTGTCGGACGAAGGACTGGAAGACGCGCTGTATGACAGCATCGCGCTGCGAGCCTTCGCCGGCATCGATCTGGCAGTCGAGAACGTGCCTGATGCAACCACGCTGTTGAAGTTCCGGCGCTTGCTGATCGAGCACGAACTGACAGGGAAGTTGTTCGACGAGATTGGCATCTCGCTGTGCGAGCGTGGACTGATGATGAAGGAAGGCACGCTGGTTGACGCGACGATCATTGAAGCGCCGCCGTCGACCAAGAACGCCGGGAAGAGTCGTGACCCGGAAATGCATCAAACGAAGAAGGGAAACGAATGGCACTTTGGGATGAAAGCCCACATTGGCGTCGATGCCGACTCGGGCCTGATCCACAGTGTGGTTGGCACGGCGGCCAACGTGTCGGATGTATCGCAAGCGCATGCCCTGCTGCACGGACATGAGGAGCAGGCGTTCGCCGATGCGGGCTACATTGGCGTAGACAAGCGCGAGGAACTGGCGGGCAAGACCGTCAAGTGGCACGTCGCTGCCAAGCGGGGAAAGATCAAGGCGATGCAGGAGGGAGCGCTGAAGGACTTGGTGATGGCGGTCGAGCGAACCAAGGCACAGATCCGTTCGAGGGTCGAGCATCCGTTTCATATCGTCAAGAACCTGTTTCATCATCGCAAGACCCGATACAAGGGCTTGGCCAAGAACACCGCGCAACTGTTCAGCCTGTTCGCTCTGGCGAATCTGGTGATTGCGCGAAATCTGTTGCGATCGGTCCATGGGAGCAATCCGTCAAGCGTATGAAAAATGCGAGCAGGGAGGCTCGTTTAGGCGTCCAATTCACCGAACTGAGTGTCGATTCGCTTCGTCATCCAGAAAATTCGACGCCAGCTCGCCTGCAACTTGGGCAGTTGGTCCATTGATCAGCGTTTCCCTAGAGCTATTAAGTCACACGCCCCCCCTTCCCCACGCTGTTCAACCGCCGAGTCTTCGCCTGCGTAAGCTGCATTTGTGGCCGTCGCTTCTGAGGCGTAAGCTTGATTAGCTGACGCTCAGCCTGACGACGCTCCGTCGGAGTCTTTACATGGTTCATGTTTGCTGTGGCCGCGTTTATATCCAATTCGACCTCACCGAGCCTAGCTGCCCTTCGCGGCGGGCCCTTTTTTTGAATCTGCCGCTGCATGCCGAAACAGGGTAAGCGCGGCGCCAGCAATGTCTTCACTGGAGATCGTGATCTTCAGACTGCAGTGTGGCGTCGATCGGCGATGACCCACAGTGCGAGTTCGTCGATGCGGTTAATCGCGTGGTCGGCGATGCGTGCGAGCACGAAGCGCAGATGCGCCTCAGGAACGATGCGGTTGAGTTTTGCGGTGCCGACGAGCCTGTAGATTGCGGCGATCGCATCTGGTGATCCGCTCCAAGGCTGCAGCCGAGAAGGGGTTACCGCTTTTCTGACAGCCAGCAAAGCTGGCAACTCGTCAGCACTGGGCGCCCTGAGTCTATGACCCAAACTGCGCTTTCCGCATCTTGCGGTCCAACCGCCTCACCAGTTTCTCAAGCGCTTCGATCTCGGCAAGATAGGGCCGTAGCTCATCCATAATGCGGTCCTCCCTTTCCTGTAATTGCTTGGCCAGCCATTGTTCGACGTCTTCGGCACGCCAAAGCAAACGCTTGGTGTTAGGCAGCCGGCAGATTGGCGGAAGTGATCGGGGGTTGCGGGTAGCGTCGCTCCTGATGCTTGCAATGGATTTGTGAAGACATTTCGCAAGCTGATCAACCGTCAGAAGGGTTCTCATCGGCGAGCCCTCTTAGAGTCATGCGGCTTGCAGCGGGTTGTGCTCAACACGCTCAACGGACGGGCGATCGACGCATCTATGCGTGCTGCATGCGTCAAGGCCGGCGCATGCCTTCCTTCCCTGAGAATGGTTGATGCGATCAGTAAGATCAGGTTTCATTTTTGATGACCGAATGAAACGGCTAACGACTGGGTCATCGAGCAATTGCGCCGGTAAATTGCTCAGCACTCGGCCTTGGCCACATTGGGGGCCCGGCCTTTCTGACCTATGGGTATGTCACTGTGCGATAACGAGCGGCGACTCGAAAAAATTCGCCGACTCGCTCTTCGAGCAAACTGCGCAAAGCGCAGCTAGTCGGAATTGGCCTGGACGACACCGAAGCCCGGCCTTTGTTTTTTTAAATCACGATGTCAAAGTGAAGTCTGATTTCTCAGACAAAATATAGCTTACCCGCAGTGTGCAGCAATGTCACGCAGCTCTTTGCGTGACTGCCCTCGCGCCACAATTTCGCCACAACAAGAGTGCAAATTCCTGCATCCAGATGCAAAACAACGCACTACATCGTAAGATGTAGTGCATTGTTTTTAAAGAAAAACTTGGTGGAGAGGAGGAGGATCGAACTCCCGACCTTCGCATTGCGAACGCGACGCTCTCCCAGCTGAGCTACCCCCCCAATACAAAAATAATTCTAGCACAGCCATTTTCCCTTTTGCCAAGCCTCCAGCACCGGGAAAACCTCATCTGGACGGCGCGCCCGCGAGCACCCAGTCGACCACCGCTCGGATATCCGCATCGCTCATCGATTGATGGGCCGGCATCGGAATCATGCCCCATACGCCGGAGCCGCCGTCCTTCACCTTGCGCGCGAGTTTGGTCGGCGCCTGCGCGTCGCCCTTGTACTTCGCGGCGATTTGCTGGAACGACGGACCGACAAGTTTGCGATCGACCGCGTGACAGCCCATGCATGCATTCGCGGCGGCGACCTGCTGGCCGCGCGGCGCCTCGGCCGCGCGAGCACCCCACGTCATCGTGCCGGCGAGCGCGCCCACCACCAACGCGAACACGACACCCGCACGCGTCATACCGCGCATCAAGGCACCGCCTTCGGATTACCCGGCCGCACCGACGTCGACGAGTTGACCGGCGCAGGCGCCTGCTGATCGAGCGGCCGCGCGCTCACCGACGAATCGGGAATCGCGCCGACCGTCGGCTCGCTGACCTCGGGCTGCGAGGCGGCCACCGGCGCCGTCGCACCGGCGGCCGCAGCAGCTTCGGCTTCCTGCGGCTGGATGTACTGGAACACCTTGACCACCTCCACGACGCCCGGCACGCGGCTCGTGACGTCGGCGCCGATATTGCCCTCATTCATCGTGACGAGGCCCATCAGATAGACGTTGCCGCGCTCGGCCACGACCTTGAAATTGTTCGCCGAAATGTTCTTCTCGGCGATCAGAGCGGTCTTCACGCGCGTTTCGAGGTAGGTGTCGTTGGTGCGCGACGAGAACGAGCTCGCCGGCGCGATCGCCAGTTCATTGACGATCGTATTCACGTTGGTCATGTTCCGCACGATGCTCTCGGCACGCTGCTTCGACGCCTCGCCCGCGACCTCGCCGGTCAGCAGCACGCGGCGGTTGAACACCGTGACGTTGACGTGCGCGGAGTCCGGCAGATTCTGGCTGATCTGCGACAGCGCCTTCACCTGAATCTCGCGATCCTCGGTCTGCGCGCCGAGCGTGCGGCGGTCGGTCGCCATCAGCGCGCCGCCGCCCGCCGCGGCCCCGACAGCGAGAAAGCAGCCTTGCAGCGTGGCCGACAGGCCCGCCGCGACCCCGACCACGAGCACGGTTCTCACCAGTGTCTTCTTGATGCGGAAAACGCTCATCAACTAGCTCTCCTTCGAAATCAGTCTCAGTCTTCGCCGAGCAACATGGCATCGATGCCGTCGCACAGGCAATGGATGGTCAGCAGGTGCACTTCCTGGATGCGCGCCGTGCGGTCGGACGGCACGCACACGTGGATGTCGGTGTCGCTCAGCACCTCCTGCGCGCGTCCGCCGCCCTTGCCGGTCAGCGCAACGACGATCATTTCGCGCTCATGCGCGGCTTCGATCGCGGCCAGCACGTTCGCGGAATTGCCGGATGTGGTGATCGCGAGCAACACGTCGCCGGGCTGACCGAGCGCCCAGACCTGTTTCGCGTAGATCTGTTCGAACGAATAGTCGTTGGCGATCGCGGTGAGCACGGAGGTGTCGGTGCTGAGCGCAATTGCCGGCAGACCTGGCCGCTCACGCTCGAAGCGGCCGATCAGCTCGGCCGCGAAATGCTGCGCGTCGGCGGCCGATCCGCCGTTGCCGCACGCGAGGATGCGATTGCCGTTGGCGAGCGCGGCGAACATCGTGTCGATCGCGACGGCGATCGGCATCGACAGGGTTTCGAGGGCTTCGAGTTTGACTGCCGCGCTGTCGCGGAAGTGTTGTTGGATGCGTTCGACTGACATCGAGTCTCTATCTTGTACCGCGAATGGACCGCACCGCGCGGCCGTGTTGTGAAGTCATACTGCCAGGCTGTGGCCGCCGATGAGTTCGCGCGGCACGCGAGCGCAAGTTTATCGCACTCACGCGCGTTGTCTGCGCTGTCGGTCAGACTTCGTCGGCGCGAAACGCATCGCGCAACCACACGAGCCTGCCGCTCTCGAACGCGACGACGTCGAAACGGCACGCGGGTTCGTCGCGCGGGCCGCGGTTCGTCGTGGCGCGCGTCGCGAGATAGTGCCGCGCCGCTCGCACGATGCGCTGTCTCTTCTGCCAACCGATGCTCGCAGCCGCACCGCCATAATGCCGCTGCGCACGCGCGCGAACTTCGACGAACACCAGCGCGCCGTCACGATCACTCATCACGAGATCGATCTCGCCGCCCCGACAGGTGACGTTGCGCGCCACGAAGCGCAGACGCTGGCGCTGCAAAAATTCTCGCGCGCGTGCTTCGAAAGCCGCGCCGACGGATTTGGACTGGTGAGCGGCGGAAAAGTTGTGGGCGGTTTTTGGACCGGCGTGTATGGGCGTCTTTTGCGCAGTCTTCGGCACGGCCTGCTCGCGCAAGCCCACATGGCACAATGTCGGCCTCGTTCCGTCTGTTTGTGTCTTCCGTGTCATGACTCCTCTCTCCGAACTCGCGCAAGGGCAGCAGTACCCCGCCGCAGCGCTGTATGTGGTGGCCACGCCGATCGGCAACATCGCCGACATCACGCTGCGCGCGCTGCACGTGCTCGGACTCGCGGATCGCATCGCCGCCGAGGACACCCGCAACACCGGTCAGCTGCTCGCGCGCTACGGCATCTCGAAGCCGCTCGTCGCCGTGCATCAGCACAACGAGCGCACCGCCGCGCAGCGCGTGATCGAGTATCTGCAGGCCGGCGAGCGCGTGGCCTACGTGTCCGACGCGGGCACGCCGGGCATCTCGGACCCCGGCGCCAAGCTCGTCGATGCCGTGCGCGAGGCCGGCTTCGTGGTGGTCCCGCTGCCCGGCGCGAGTGCGCTCGCCACCGCTCTCAGCGCGACCGGCGACTGGGTCGCGACGTTCTCGTTCCTCGGCTTCCTCCCGCCGAAGCCGAAGGCGCGCGCCGCCGCCTTGCAGGCGCTCGCGCAACATCCTCACGCGATGGTGTTCTACGAAGCGCCGCACCGGATCGTCGAGACGGTGCAGGCGCTCGCCGATGCGTTTGGCGGCACACGCCGTCTGCTGATCGCGCGGGAACTGACGAAGTTACACGAAGCCCTGCACCAGGGCACCCTGGCCGAAGGGCCAACGTGGCTCGCTGCCGACGCGAACCGGCAGCGTGGCGAATTCGTGCTGGTGGTCGAAGGCGCGGCGCCCGAAGCGGCCGGCGAGCACGATCACGACGCGCTGCTCGGCATCTTGCTGGAAGAATTGACGGTGAGTAGCGCGGCGAAGGTCGCGGCGGCGCTCACGGGCGCATCGCGCAACGTGTTGTACGCGCGCGCGCTGGCGCTGAAGGAAGACAAGCCCGAAACGTGAGGGTCGAGCCCGGCGGGAAAAGGCTGACGGCAACAGAAAAGGGCCGCATGTCGCGGCCCTTCGATTTTCTGCAGACGGTTGGTTTAGCCGACGCGGCATCATCGCCACGTAGCATCACATCACTTGTTCGAGTCCGAGTTCGACGCAAGCGTCTCGTTCAGCTCGGCGCGCGCTTCCTGTTGCGTGAGCCCTTCGATCTTGACCCGCGCGGTACCGGTGTGGCGCATGTCGAGCATGGCGGCGGCCGCCATCGACAGGTCGATCACGCGGCCGCGGGCGTACGGGCCGCGGTCGTTGATTCGTACGATCACAGAGCGCGAATTGGCCGGATTGGTCACGCGCACGTACGAACCGAGCGGCAGCGTGCGATGCGCGGCCGTCAGGGCATGCATGTCGTAACGCTCGCCATTGGCGGTGCGGCGGCCGTGGAAGAAGCGTCCGTACCACGACGCGCGTCCGATCTGATGGAAGTCCGCGACGTCGACGCCGTCGTCGGTGAGCGGCTGCGCGTCAGCCAGCGGCGACGCGGGCGCGTTCGACGCGCTCGGGCTCGAGGCCGGCGCGCTACCGAACGATTGCGGTCCGAAAGAGCTCAGGTGCGCGTTCTTTGTACTTTGCGGCGTGTCGTTCGCGGACGTATCGCGCGCGCCCGGAGGCGTGGCACAGCCGGCCAGTACAAAAAAGGCAAAAAGAGTCCCTAGACCACGGGTTAGCCGAGTTTTCATAAGACGTGCAATCACATGGTCGAGCCGCGTCACCCGCAAAACTGCTGGGTATGTTGCTTGCGGCTCCGGCGGTAGGGGACGACAACGCGCCGCGCGAAAAAGCGCAGTACGTCAAAGCCCGGATACGGCTCACTCAGCCGCTACCGCACGGTTAATTTTCACGTCTGGCGCAACCTGTCCCCGGCAGCCTGACCAGACCCCACATGCCGCCAACTGAACGTGGCAATGACACGTTCTTGCGCGCGCAACTCAGCGCGCAGGAACGGCGGCGTAGGCCTCACCCAGCGTCACGGAGATTAATTCCGTAGCAGGCGCGCGGCGCCTGGCTGGGTAAGACGTGTGCATCGAACGCATCGATACTGGATGGCCGTCGGCATTCCGACAGCCCTTACTTGAACGGCGAGCGGCATTCCCTTTTTGTGGGAACGCATCGCCTTGTGGCAGCACAATTCCTAGTGCATGGAATCCATTATACCCAAAACTTTTTTTTGGGATGGTGAGCTGCTCAAAAACTTGATCAATCTTCACATTTATCGCAAAAATGGACATACGAAAGACCGAGACGGGCCGTGAGCGGGCCTCGTCGCATGGGCGGCGGAGGCTGTCGCGAGCCCCGGTACAATCAACGTTTTTCCAGCGCGTCGTCCAGCCATGAAAGTCACCCTGATCCCCGTCACGCCGTTCCAGCAGAACTGCTCGCTACTCGTTTGCGAGGCCACCGGGCGCGCTGCCGTCGTCGATCCGGGCGGCGACCTTGACATGATCCAGCGCGAGATCGCGCGGCAGAACGTGACCGTCGAGAAGGTCTTGCTGACCCACGGCCACATCGATCATTGCGCCGGCGCGAAGACACTCGCCAGCCACCACGGCGTGCCGATCGAAGGTCCGCATCCCGACGAGCGCTTCTGGCTCGACAAGCTGCCGGACCAGAGCACGCGCTTCGGCTTCCCGGCCGCCGACGCCTTCGAGCCCGACCGCTGGCTCCAAGACGGCGACACCGTGCAATTCGGCGACGAAACCTTCGAGGTCTACCATTGCCCCGGCCACACACCGGGCCACGTGGTGTTCTTCAGCCGCGCGCACCGGCTCGCGCTGGTTGGCGACGTGCTGTTCGCCGGCTCGATCGGCCGCACGGATTTCCCGCGCGGCAATCATGCGAACCTGACCCGCTCGATCCGCGACAAACTCTGGCCGCTCGGCGACGACGTCACGTTCGTGCCTGGCCACGGCCCGACCTCGACGTTCGGCGCCGAGCGCCGCACGAATCCCTACGTCGCAGACGGAGTGGGCGCATGAGCAGCGAAATCTATGTCAGTACCGACGTCGAAGCGGACGGCCCGATCCCCGGCCCGCATTCGATGCTGAGCTTCGCATCCGCCGCATACACCGAAGACAAGCAGCTGATCGCGACGTTCTCGGCGAATCTCGAACTACTCGAAGGCGCGGCGCCGCATCCTGTGCAGGCGGCGTGGTGGAAGACCCAGCCGGAAGCGTGGGCGGCCTGCCGCCAAGACTTGCAGAAGCCCGAGGCGGCCCTGACCGCCTATGTCGAATGGGTCGAGGCGCTGCCGGGCAAGCCGGTGTTCGTCGCGATGCCGGCCGGCTTCGACTTCACCTACATGTTCTGGTACATGATGCGCTTCGTCGACCGCTGCCCGTTCTCCTGGTCGGCGCTCGACATCAAGACGCTCGCGTTCGCGATGACTGGCCTGCCGTACCGCAAGAACATCAAGCCGCGCTTTCCGAAGCACTGGTTCGACGAGCATCCGCACACGCACGTCGCGCTCGACGACGCAATCGAGCAGGGTGCCCTCTTTTGCAACATGCTGAAGGACTTGCGCACGCGTCAGCCCGAGCTGCCGGGGGACGCTAAGGATGATGGGGACGGCTCAGGGCAAAACGCCGCTCCCGACCCGGTAAATTAGGCAATCTCGCTCGCGAGAGCCGTTTTACATTGCGTTTCGTTTTCGCGCCCTCTACCATGCGTTGATACGGCGACGCTAACGGAGGCGCAGTTGACACTCGATACGTTCTCACAGAAGATCCTGCGCCTACTGCAGCTCGACGCACGTCGTTCCGTGCAGGAAATCTCCGACCAGGTCGGGCTGTCGAGCACGCCGTGCTGGCGGCGCATCAAGGACATGGAACAGTCGGGCGTGATCCAGCGCTACACGGCGCTGCTCGATCGCGAAAAACTCGGCTTGCATGTGTGCGCGCTCGCGCATATCCATCTGACGCGCCACACCGAAGGAGGCGTCGAGCAGTTCGAGCGGGAAATCGCCACCTGCCCCGAAGTGACCGAGTGCTACAGCACGACCGGTGAATCCGATTACATCCTGAAGATCGTCGCGCCGGACATCAAGGCGTACGACAGCTTCCTGCACGAACGCATTTTCAAGATTCCAGCCGTCGCACAGGTGCGGACGAGCGTCGTGCTGCGCGAAATCAAGTTCGATACGCAGTTGCCTTTGTGATGCATGCCGCCGCTGCGGGCGGCATGAAGGTTCGCGGCATCGGGTGTCCGAAACTCAGCGGACTCAGGCGGCGTTGTGAGGCTCCGTGGCGATTGACCGACCGCCGGGAGCGACGCCAGCCTTGAGTTCCGCCGCCGAACCGCCTTGCGCGGCCGAGATATCCCGTTGCAGAAGCACGTCTAGCTTGCGCGCGCCGAGACGACGCTTGAGCGCCTCCAGATCGACGCGCCCAAGCGACTGCGCCTCGCTTTCCAGCAGACGCGCGGCCTCTGGGCCGTCTGCAGCGCGCCCTTCAACGGACGCCGCCGCCGGTAACACCACCTCCACATCGAGCCCGGTGCTCAGGTAGTGCAGATTTATCGCAGCGGCCTGCAAGCCCCAGGCCGCCAGCGCCGTGTCGACCTCGGCGGTCACGCGCTCCCGCGGCGGCAGATCGACCGGTGGATGCGCAAGCGCATCGTTTTCCGGATCGACGTGGATCAGCGCGTCGAGCACGCGCTTGTCGGTCAGCACACGCAGACGCGCCGACTCCGCGATGTAATGCCCTTCCGATACCGAAATCATCGGATCGACCAGAATGTGCGCGTCGACGAGCGCGAAATCGCCCATCTTGCGCGTACGCATTTCGTGCACGTCACGCACGCCAGGGGTGGCCATCAGCAATGCGCGCATGTCGGCCGCGGCGGTTTCGTCGAGCGCGCGGTCCGACAGATCCTGCAGCGCTTCCCAACCGAAGGTCCAGCCCATGCGCGCGACCATGAAACCGACGATTGCCGCTGCGATCGGGTCGAGCAACCGCAAGCCGGCGAGACTGCCGATCACGCCGATCCCCACCACCAGCGACGACGCCGCGTCCGAGCGCGCGTGCCATGCGTTCGCGATCAGCATCGCGGAACGCACACGCTTCGCCTCGCGCAGCATGTAGCGAAACAGCGCTTCCTTGCAGAGCAGCACGAGCGCCGCGACCGCGAGCGCGCTCATGTGCACGGCGGGAATATTTTGCAGATCGGCGAGCCGCGTACCGGCGCGCCACAACATGCCAACGCCGACCGAGATCAGCAGCGCGCCGAGAAATAACGACGCCACCGTCTCATAACGGCTATGCCCGTAATTGTGATCCGCGTCGGGCTTGGCCCCGCTGTGCCGATTGGCAATCAGCACGACAAAATCGGAAATAAGATCGGCAAGGGAATGGATACCGTCGGCAACTAGCGCCTGCGAGTGCGCGATCGTGCCGATGGCGATTTGCAGCGTCATCAACACGCTATTGAGCGCAATACTTGCAAAAGTACTTTTGCGCGCAACGCGTTGTTTCTCGGTGGTTTGGGTGATCGCGGCGGACTGCATGCTGAAGTGGCGGAAAGGTCAATTATTGTTATTGTACCCGCCGCGAATCGCGCGCGCAGGGAAAATCGGAAAAAAACCTTTTTAAATCAATCGTTTATCTAAACGAAAAGCATTCGCGTTCCAGTTGCCTGAAGCGCATGTGACAAAAAACTCGGCGCCGCAAACGACGAAAGCCGCGCCCTGAACGGTGCGCGGCTTTTTGAGATTCTGCAGCAGGCTATAAACGCGGTGGATTGCCGCTATTCGTATTGCGCGCGGCCAACCCTCACTGCCCGCCTGATCGTGATTACTTCTGGATCAGAAACTTTTCGCGATCAAGACCCGCAATCCAGCGCGGCGGCTTGCCGCGACCGGACCACGTGCTGCCGCTTTCCGGATCGCGATATTTAGGCGCGACGCCTGCGCGCGGCCGGCTCGCTTTAGCGCCTTTCGGTGCGCGACCGCCGCCGAGTTCGCTCAGCGAAATGCCGTAATCCGCCATCTTCTGCTTGATTTCATTCAAGACTTCAGCGTATTCGCGCGACTTCGCTTCTTCAATCTGCTTTTCGAGCTTCTCGCGCTGTGCGAGCAGTTCCTTGTAAGAAGACATAGGTTCCCTTGTGGTATGGATAAATGACCGCCGGTCTTTTGCCGACTCGCCTTTGAAGGTTTCATGCCTCGGAATTTGACGGCGAGATTAACACAAAATAGAAAGGCTGGATAAGTAACCGGAAAAAATTAATTTAAATTCGTTTCAAAAAGTTTCCTGCGCTGCTTTTGGGTCGGACTACGCCCTTTCTAATCGCTGATTTCGCATGTCGCTAAAAAAGTCCACTCATCTGCATATTTACACGATTTAACTATCAAGAAATGAGACTTGAGCGGTCCATTGCACATCGAACATTTCACGGCATGAAAGCTTTGGCTTGGATAAGCCGCGCACTATTGAGACAAAGACCCCGTTCGTCGCGACTGGCGCATGCGTGTCTTCCCGATAAACGATAAATGCTTAATCCGCATGCCGCTCGATGCAGACTTCGAGCGCGGCGTGCAATGTCCCGGTATCGGACCGGGCGCCATCGAATGCGAAACGGTGGCGCACGCCGTTGCGTTTCAGATCGGCGCCATAACGGTCGACACCCAGCAATTCGACGCCGCCCGCGCCACTCAGCCGGTGACCGAATTCCGCGATCAGCGCGTCCTCCTCGCCGACTGCAAGCGGCGGCAGCGGATCGAGCTCAGCGCCGTCGAGCCAGCCCATCGCGCCAAAGCCGCCGATGTAGCGCAGCCGCTGGACCTCCATGATCCAGAACGTGAAATCGCCCAGCATGAGGTAGCGCTCCGCGTCCGGGTGATAGCGCAGGTAGCGCCGCGCCAGTTCCGGGCTCGAGCCGACCGGCTCGAAGCGGCCAAGCAGCGTGACGCGCTGGCCGCCCAGCACGTCGCCGTCGGGTGCGTCGACGGCCAGAAAACCGGCGCGCGGATCGGTGCGCAGATTGTGCGTGTGCTCCGCGAGCCGGCTCACGAGGATCGTCGGACGATGCCGCGGGTCCGGCGCGAACGGCAGCACCGACGGATACGGAAAGCCCTCGGGCTGGCGAGCGTGCGTGGCGAGCGTGCCGATCGTGGCCGTGTGCAGCAGATGCAGCGGAGCGTGAGCCGGAATGTTCAACTGAGCGTTCCTCGGTGAATTAAGGAATGAACGGAACGCGGCGAGTGGTAGAAAAGCCGCCGCACGCCAATGCAAAAACCAACTGCGGCGGTCCATGGCATGACAGCCGGCAATACCGCCAGGTTGCATCCCCAGCCTATCAATCGTATGCGCCCGATCCCACGGCTCCAAGCATTCGCCACCACGCTTCGATAGAATCGAAGATCCGCTTTCAATGCGCTTTCTCGCGCACTTCGCCTCGAGATCTCCGTGCCCGATCACCAAGCCTCCGAATTCGCCGTCCTGCCCGCCGCGCATCGCAATCTGTCCGTCACCGCACGGCAACGCGCACGCATTGCCACGATGGCAGTATTTTTCATCGCCGGCATGATGTACGCGTCGTGGGGCGTGCACGTGCCGACGGTGCGCGACCGCTTCCATCTGAATCCGGCGATGCTGTCGTTCGCGTTGTTCGCGGTGGCGGGCGGATCGATCGGCGCGATGGTGACCAATGCGTCGTGGATCGCGCGGGTCGGCACGCGCCGCGCCTGCCTGACCGGCGGCCTCGCGATGGCCGCCTGCGCCGCGCTGATCCTCGTCGTGCCGGCGTACTGGATCTTGCTGATCGTGCTGGCCGTCTTCGGCGCGGGCTTGGCCACGCTCGACGTCGCGATGAACGCCGAAGCGAGCGCCGTCGAAAAGGCGCTCGGCAAGCCGATCATGTCGTCGCTGCACGGGATGTTCAGCCTTGGCGGCATGTTCGGCGCGGCGGTGGGCGGGGCGCTGCTGTCGCGCGGCATGGCGCCGGCTCTGCATCTCGCGCTCGCCGCGGCGGCCAGCGCGCTCGTGCTGGTGCTCGCGTGCCCGTCGGTGCTGCCGCACGTGCCGCACGCCGAGCATCCCGATGCCGCGACGCCGCGCGCGAGCCGCTGGCGCTCGCCGGCGTTGTGGGCGCTCGGCACGATGGCGCTGGTCGCGCTGATCGCCGAAGGCGCGATGTACGACTGGGCCACGGTCTATATGCGCGATGTCGTGCTCTCGACGCCCGCGCTCGCCAGCGCCGCCTACGCGGCGTTTTCCGGCGGCATGGCGGCAGCGCGTTTTGCCGGCGACGCGGTGCGCGCCCGCTTCGGCGCGCCGCAACTCGTGATGATCAGCGCGGCGCTCGCCTGCGCCGGGATGGTCGACGCGCTGCTGCTGCCGAATCCGGTGGCCGCGCTCGCCGGCTTTGCGCTGATCGGCCTGGGCCTCGCGAACATGATGCCGGTGCTGTTCGCCGCCGCCGCGAGCGTGAAGGGCATCCACGCGGCCGAGGGGCTCGCGCACGTCGCGGGGCTGGCCTATTTCGGGTTGCTGCTCGGACCGGTGATCATCGGTGCGGTCGCGCAGGTGACCAATCTGACGATCGGGCTGTCGGTCGTCGCTGTGTGCGCCGCGATGATCGCGCTCGTCGGGCCGAAGGTGCTGCGGCGTTTGAAGATCTGACGCAAACGCAACGCCAAAAAGAAGAGGCACGCAAGCCTGCGGCCCACGTGCCTCTTTAGCGGCAAATCGAAGTGCGGCCCGACGCCGCCTTCGACCACACCGAATTTACATCTTCACGACGTCGAGCAGCGTCTTCTTGCCTTGCTTGTAGTTGTACAGCGAGATCACGCCGTGCTGCAGGTCGCCCTTCGAGTCGAACGTCGTTTCGCCGATCACGCCCTTGTAGTCGGTCGTCGGCATCGCTGCCAGGATCTTCGCCGGATCGGTCGAGTTAGCGCGCTTCATCGCGTCGACGATGATGTACACCGCGTCATACGTGAACGGCGCGTAAATCTGGATCGGCTGGCCGAAGCGCTTCTCGTACTTCGTTTCGAACGCCTTGCCGCCCGCCATCTTTTCGAGCGCCATGCCGGCTTCCGAGCAGACGATGTTGTCGGTTGCGTCGCCGGCCAGGTCCGACAGCTTGTCGGTACACACGCCGTCGCCTGCCAGCACCTTCGCGCGCAGGCCGAGCTGCTTCGCCTGCTTGGCGAACGGGCCGCCGGTCGCGTCCATGCCGCCGTACATGATCGCGTCGGGATTTTCACCCTTGATCTTCGTCAGAATCGCGCGGAAGTCGACGGCCTTGTCGTTCGTCGCGTCGTGCGACACGACGTTCATACCGAGCGACTTCGCCGTCTTCTCGAATTCGTTCGCGAGACCCTGGCCGTAAGCGGTCGAGTCGTCGACGATCGCGACGCTCTTCACCTTCATGCCCTTCGCCGCGTAGTTCGCGAGAGCGGGGCCTTGCTGAGCATCGGTCGCGACGACGCGGTAGGTCGTCTTGAAGCCTTGCTGCGTGTAGGCCGGGTTCGTTGCCGACGGCGAGATCTGCACGATGCCCGCATCGCTATAGATCTTCGATGCCGGGATCGAGGTGCCCGAGTTCAGGTGGCCGACCACGGCGACGACCTTGTCGTCGACGAGCTTCTGCGCAACCTGCGTAGCCGTGCGGGGGTCAGCCGCGTCGTCCTGCGCGTCGAGTTGCAGCGTGACCTTCTGGCCGCCGATCGTCAGACCCTTCGCGTTGATTTCCTCGATGGCGAGGCGCGCGCCGTTTTCGTTGTCCTTACCCAGGTGAGCGATACCGCCAGTCAACGGCGCGACGTGACCGATCTTGACGACCGTGTCGGCCGCGGCCGATGTTGCCAACGTCGCGAACAGCAGCGCCGCGGCGCTGATCGGCAACAGCTTTTGAATTTTGATGTTCATGTAAGTCTCCAGTTTCGGTCAAAACAACGTAATCGCCCTGTGCCCCGCTTCCCCTACACGTGTCGCTCAGTCCCGTGGACGACCACGCCGGTTGCATCGTTCATGCACTTGGCCAGTACGTTTACCGGACTGTTTGTGACAGTTGGCAAACCGTACTTGCGCGCAAGTGTAGGCCATCAAATTAATTTGGGGGAATTTTTTGAGAAAGTGGGAACAACACTAATAGCGCAGTTCCCGGGCGAACCGCTCGCGGCTTGGGCGAGCGGGCCGGAAAGCCCCATCCCATGCGGGTTTCCGCTAATTTGGAAGCTTCTCCGCGGGCGCGGATTTAGCCTTTTTCCGGCTTCTGTCACATATGATTCGAAGGGTTTTTCGACTCAAAAATGTGGCGTGCCGCACAGGATTGTGAGTGCGGTAAAAAACCTAAATCAGCCTTAAATCGGCAATGCAATCAACGCAAGAACGCGGCGATTCGCACGGAGGCCGCCTGCCATTCCTGCTCGAGTTGCGCCATCAGTTCGATCGCGCCGATTGCTTCGGCGCGCGCGTGGCCAAGCGGCGCACCCTGCCCCGCCCACAACGACAGGTAATCGCCGTTCTGCGCACGCGCCGCGTTTTGCCGCAACTCCTGCGTCAACGCGTTTTGCACCGGATACGGCGCGATGCTGTCCGCCGATTCGCGCAAACGCTGCATCAACGGATTGCGGATGCCGCGCGCGTGGCGGCCCGTGATCGCGCGCGTCACCGTGGTCGATGTATCTGACATGCCGCGCACGCGGGTTTTCCATACCTCGGGGATCGCGCTCTCGCGGGTGGTCAGAAACGCGGTGCCCATCACCGCGGCTTGCGCGCCGAGCGCGAGTGCCGCGACGATGCCGCGACCGTCCATGATGCCGCCGGCCGCGAGCACCGGCAGACCGGTCGCGTCGACCAGTTGCGGCACGAGCGCCATCGTGCCGATCAGCGCATCTTCGAATGCGCCGATGAACGTGCCGCGATGCGCGCCCGCCTCCGCGCCTTGCGCGGCGACGGCATCGGCGCCCGCATCGCGCCACGCGATGCCTTCGGCAACATGCGTCGCAGTCCCAACTACATAGCTACCGCTCGCGTGCAAACGCTCGACGTCGTCCGCTGCTAGCAGTCCGAACGTAAAGCCGGCGACCGGCACCCGCAATTCGATCAGCGTTTCCAGTTGCGCGCGAAAGTCAGGCGCATAGCGTGCGAGCGGCTCTCCCGGCGGCAAGCCGAGATCGGCGCGCAGCGGATCGATTGCGTCGAGCGCGCGGCGCACGGTGGCTTCATCGGGCGAGACCGCATCGAGCACGAACAGATTCACGCCGAACGGGCGATCAGTCAGCGCGCGAATCGCCGCGACCTCGCTCGCGATCTTCTCGGGTGCGAGCGCCGCCCCCGCGAGAAAACCAAGTCCGCCCGCATTGGATACCGCCGCGACGAGCGCCGGCGTCGTCGCGCCGCCGGCCATCGGCGCCTGCACGACGGGTACCCGCATCTGGAAGTGCTCGGCGAACGGCGTCACGAAACTGTCTTCATTCATGTTCGTTTCCTTCCGGCGCAAAGCCGTCGATGTGCTGATTCATGCGCTCGCCAACATGTTCGCGAGATGCGCTGACACGCGCGAGCCATCACGCGCTGACTGTACCGACACTGTACCGACACGCGCCATCGCGGAGATATGAATTATCGAGATCGTTTCAATCGCCTTACGAGAATCGAAGCACGCCGCATCACCCGCGAGGCCCCGTCCCCCCTCGCTGCAAGGCGATTCTTTTGATGGCAAACTAAGCGCCCGTTGCAGGGCCTCGCGGCCTTGAGCGTTTCGTACACACCGACCTCGCGCGGCGGTCGCGCGAGTCAATGGAGAACAGCATGAGCACGACTTCCCGATGGATCGACATCCCCGCCGGCAACGACAGTTTCGGCGGCTACCTCGCGCTGCCGAAGGGCGGCAAGGGACCGGCCGTCATCATCATTCAGGAAATTTTCGGCGTGAACGGCCATATCCGCTCTGTCGCGGATCAGTACGCGCAGGACGGCTATGTCGCGCTCGCCCCGGACGTGTTCTGGCGCGTGCAGCCGCGCGTCGAATTGACGTATGAGGGCAAGGATCGCGAAAAGGGCATCGAGCTGATGCAGAAAACCAAGGTCGACGACGCGGTCGCCGACCTCGGCGCCGCCGCGGCCGCCTTGCGCGCGCTGCCGGAAGTGACCGGCAAGATCGCGGCGATCGGCTACTGCTTCGGCGGCCGTCTCGCCTATCTGGCCGCGGCGGCCGGTTCGGTCGACGCCGCTGTCGCCTACTACGGCGGCGGCATCCATAACCATCTCGACAAAGCCGCGAACATCAAGGTGCCGATGCAGTTCCACTACGGCGAGCTCGACGCGCATATTCTGCCGTCGGACATCGGCCAGATTCAGGAGCGCTTCGCGGGTCGCGCCGACGTGCAATTCAACATCTACCCGAACGCCGATCACGGTTTCAACTGCTCGGAGCGTGCGTCGTACAACCAGCACGCGTCGGCATTGGCGCATGGCCGCACGCTGACCTTCCTCGGCGAGCGGATGTAATCCGCGGTTCCGGCATTCAGTCGGACCGCCGCGTTGCGCATGTGATCGCAAGCTCGCGCATTTGAAGTGCGCACTCGAATTCACATGAGTCACGTCGGCGCTCAACTCGGGTACTCTGTGCAAGACGGCGTGTCGGCCGACACGCCGTCTTTTCACATGTGCGACGCGCGAGCGGGGCAACGCGATGTCGAGCGAAGCGCCCCAGTCGCGCCTGCATGGCCGGCCACGAATTCGACGCAGCATGCCAACCGACCGCGAGGGCTCAACCGACGTGCAATCAGACTATCTCGCTCATGACGCCATCGGCCTCGCCGAGCTCGTGCGCACGCGCCAGGTCAGCGCGCGCGAATTGATCGACGTCGCGATCTCGCGCACCGAGGCCGTCAATCCCGCGATCAACGCGGTCGTTCTGAAGGACTACGATGCGGCCCGCCAACGTGCGTCGCGCGAAGACGCGAATCGCGCGAATACCGTCGACGGCGCGAACGGGACGGACAACTCCACCGCCCACGCCGCGCTCGCCGGCGTACCGTTCCTGATCAAGGATCTCGGCGCGCCCGTTGCGGGACTGCCCATGGCAATGGGCAGCCGACACTACCGCCATTTCATTCCGACTCAGGATGCGCCGGTCGTCGCGCTCGCGAAAGCGGCGGGTCTGAATATCTTCGCGAAGACCAGCACGTCCGAGCTCGGCCAGATGCCTTATACGGAGCCCGAACTATTTGGTGCGTGCCGTAATCCGTGGAACATCGATCACACGCCGGGTGGTTCGAGCGGCGGCGCGGCGGCGGCGGTCGCTGCCGGCATCGTACCGCTCGCGCATGCGTCGGACGGCGGCGGCTCGATCCGGATTCCGGCGTCGTGCTGCGGACTGTTCGGCCTGAAACCCTCGCGAGGTCGCGTGCCGCGCGCGGCGCAGGCCAGCGCCGGCGAACTCGGCATCGATCACGCCGTGTCGCGCAGCGTGCGCGACAGCGCGTTGCTGCTCGATCTGCTGGCCGGCAACGCCGAGCGGCCGACCGGCGCGCCCGGCACCTTTCTCGGCGCGACGCGCGAGCCGTGCAAACCGCTGACGATCGCCTACGTGACCGAGCCGATGCTCGCGCCGTCGTTATCGGCCGATGCGCGCACCGCGCTCGACGACGCCGCGCAACTCGCGAGCTCACTCGGCCATCGTCTGGAGCCGGTGTCGCTCGGCGTCGATTTCGCGGCGGTCCGTCATGCGTTCCTGACGCTGTGGTCGGTGACCGCCGAGGACCTCGTGCTGAACGCTGAGCGCATCACCGGTCACAAGCCAACGCGCGGCGAGTTCGAAATTTCGACATGGGCGATGGCGCACGTCGGCCGCAAGCTCGGCGAGCAGGGCTTGCCGGCCGCGCTCGACGAACAGCGCCGCATCACCGCGCGTCTGACCGACCTGCTGAACCGCTACGACGTGCTGTTGTGCGCGACGCTCGCGTCCGCGCCGATCAAGATCGGCGAGATGCGGCCAAGCTCGGTCGAGCGCATGCAGATGCGCGCGGTCACCACGATGCCGCTAGAACGATTGATGAAGAAACTGCTGTTCGAAGCGTCGAACAAGGCATTCGCGTGGGCCGGATGCACGGAGCTGTTCAACCTTAGCGGCCAGCCGGCGATGTCGGTGCCTTTGTACTGGAATGCGCGCGGGCTGCCGATCGGCGTGCAGTTCGCGGCGCGTATCGGCGGCGAGGCGACCCTGTTCAGACTCGCCGCGCAACTCGAGGCGGCACGGCCGTGGTTCGACAGGCGGCCACCATTGATGGATGCGCGCCGCTAAAAGTCCAACGGCCCGCTGCAATGAAGCTTTGAAAAACCGGCCCGGCTTGCGGAGCGCAGCCTGCGCCGCGCGCGGCGCGAAGCACCACGATGCGCACAATCACGGGATGCGCCGCGGTATTGCGGCGCATCCCGTGCGGCTCGCAAGCACCTCAAGCGCAGGCTTGCTCAGGCCTTCTTGTTATAGGCGCTGCACCATCCCGTGGCCGCGACCTGCTTGCCCGCGAACATCGGGCAGCCGCCGTAAGCGTCGCCCGCCTTGCCCTGGAAGAAGCTGCAGTTGCTGCATTGCTCGCCAGGCGTGTATTTGGCGAATTTCGCCTTGTCGACCTTGCTCGCGTCCGCCTTGTAGCCAAGCGCCTGCGCGGTCGGATCGGTTTCGGAGACTTTCGGCGCGTCGGCGAACGCCTGGCGCGACAACGCGAGCGTCGATGCCACGCCGATGCTGGTGATCAAAAACGTACGACGGGAAGATCTCATGGGGAACGCACTCCATTTATATGGGAATCAACGCCGTTCTAATGACAGCGTTCGCCAAGCATAGCAACGTAGCCGTCGCCCGTGAGATTCCAAATGCTAAAGATAAGCGGATCGGTACGGTGCGAACCCGGCTTCAAGCCCGCCCGCTCAGCTCGCAGACCCGCTGCGCAATCGCAAGCGATGCGGTCAACCCCGGCGACTCGATGCCGAACAGATTGACGAGCCCGCGCACACCATGCGCGGCCGGCCCCTGGATCATGAAGTCCGCGGCGGGCTCGCCCGGGCCCGACAACTTCGGACGAATACCGGCGTACGCCGGCTGCAACGCGCCATCGGGCAAGGCCGGCCAGTACGCGCGAATCGCCGCATAAAACGACTCCGCGCGACGCGGATCGACGTCGTAATTGATCGCGTCGACCCATTCGACGTCGGGACCGAAGCGCGCCTGGCCGCCGAGGTCGATCGTCAGATGCACGCCGAGGCCGGCTTCGTTCGGCATCGGATAGATCAGGCGGCTGAACGGCGCGCGCCCCGACATGCTGAAGTAATTGCCGCGCGCGAAGTAGAGCGGTGGCACGTGGCGCGCGTCGAGTCCGCGAATCTTGCGCGCGAGTGCGTTCGCATGCAGACCCGCGCTATTGATCACGCAAGCAGCGCTGATCGTGGTGGGCGCCGCACCGCCGACCGCGATGGTGAAACGGCCGTTATGAGCCTCGATCGCCTCGACCGGCGCATGGAACGCACACACGGCGCCGTCGCGCTCGGCATCGCCTTGCAGCGCGAGCATGTACTGATGACTATCGACGATCCCCGTCTGCGGCGAAAACACCGCCTCCACGCATTCGAGCGCCGGTTCGAGCGCCTGTGCCTGATCGCCGGTGATGCGCATCAGGTCGAGCACGCCGTTGTCGCGCCCTTTGGCCATGATGCTTTCGAGCTGCGGAATCTGGTTTCGCGACGTGGCGACGAGCAGTTTGCCGCAGCGCGAATGCGGCACATTGCGCTCGGCGCAATAGTCATACAGCATTTCGCGGCCGCGCACGCACAGCGTGGCCTTCAGCGATCCGCGCGGATAGTAGATGCCCGCGTGAATCACTTCGCTGTTGCGTGAACTCGTGCCCACGCCGATGGCGTCGGCGGCCTCCAGCACGATCACCTCGCGCCCGCGCGCCGCCAGCGCGCGCGCCGTCGAGAGGCCGATCACGCCGGCGCCGATCACTACACATTCGATCTGATCCATATCCTTTGACGCGGCGCATTGGGCCGCGCGCTGCCTCGTTCAGCCGATGGAAGGAAGACAAGTACGGTACCTCGCCGCCGCGTTCCGTTTGTTGTCGAACGCATCTGTCCGATGGTCTGCTTATGTCTTTTTATCACCGCCACGGAAAATTGTACGACTCGGTACAGACAGAAGTGACAAACGTTCGTGCGCGCCGACCAGGCGATGGCGGCGCAAGCTGGCTCGATTCCACGCTCCACATCGAAAGTAGCAATAATTGCCGCGGCATTCACCACGCAGGCTGTACGAATTTGCCGAGACAGCGCCCCAAATTCCAGAGAAGCGGGGCGTTGGTGCAAAAAACCGACCGAAAACCTCAAAAACCGATCGGTTTTCGCCGGTTTCCGTAATCCAGGCGGATATCGGCGGGCTCGATCTGGTCGCGTCCCGCAATGCGCGCCGCGCCGAAGCCGTTCAGGATCGCGCGGCGCATCTCGCGCGGCGACGCCCGCTTGAGCGCATCGAGCGTCGCGTCGCCAAGCGTCTCCGGAAAGCGCAGGCCCCAATTATGCGCGCCGCGGATCTCGACGTAGATCGACTGCGCGATGCGTCGCGCGCCGGCGTGGTCCGGCGGCGAGATCTCGTAGACGTTCATGCGGTTCAGGATCGGCTCGGGGATCGCGCGTTCGTCGTTGGCGGTCGCGATCCAGATCACGTTGCCCGCGTTGATCGGTATCTCGGCGAACTCGTCGATGAAGCTCTGGGCGGTGTCGTGTTCGAGTAGCGCGTACAGCGCGCCGAGCGGATCGTATTGCGAATCGCCGCTCGCCTTGTCGATTTCGTCGACGGCGATCACCGGGTTCGCGTAGCTGCCGTTCACGAGTGCATCGAACACCTTGCCCGGCTTCGCGTTCTTCCATTGCGACGACGCGCCCGACAGAATCCAGCCCGCCGTCAGCGAACTCATCGCGACGTATTGGTACGCGGTGCCGAGCAGGCGCGCGAGCTGCTTCGCGAAATGCGTCTTGCCGATGCCGGGCTCGCCGAGCAACAGGATCGGCATCAGTTCGAGCCGGTCCTCGGTTTCGAGGCACAGCGCGACCTGCTTGCGGATGTCGTCGAGCGGTGCGGAAAAATTGGGCAGCGCGCCGATCAGATCGTCGATCGACGGCATCCGGTTCGGCTTCACGCAGAATCGCAGATTGCCGGTTTTCAGCATCTTTTCGTAGGTTGTGCGCAGCGCCTCGTTCGCGCCCTCGCCGAGACCGTTCAGCGCGCTTTCGACCTCGTCGAGGTCATACACCCGGCTGAACGAGGCCACGGCGATTTCCTGTTTGACCATTGCTGTCGTCATCGCTCACCCCGTCTGGCTGATTCTGTAGCGGCGGCGCCTTGTGAGCGCCGGTTCGAGTCCAGTGTAGCGGGGACATAAACACGTGCAAGCCAGCAGTCATGTGGCTCTGCTGCTAACGATCGCTGGCATCCCATCCTTATCTGGAATGGATTGTTGCTGAACCGGCCCTCGTCGACCGTGTCAGAAATCGTCGCGGCCATCGGGGGTAAGATGGCTCTCTAATTGCTGCGAGGCACCCACGCAACCGACGCGTGAGCGGAGATCCTTTTTATGTGGAAAACCAGTATCGTGGCCATGCTGCTTGGCGCTTCGTTGCTCGCCCACGCGCAACAACGGCCAGCGCAGCAGGTCGTGCAATGGCAGCTGCAGGTGGTGAAAGATGGCCAGCAGATCGATTCGTTCGACGGCACCACCACCGTCGGCCAGGCACGCACGGATACGCATCACCAGGTCGTGCAACACGAGGTCGGCTGCAAGGACCAGCCGGCCGGCAGCATCGATCTGTCACGCACGATCACGGTGTCGCCGCTGCGCGTCGATCCCGAGGGCGTGATGTTTTCGATCGACACGCAGGAAACGCTCGAGGACGACAATGCGCGGCGCACCGACATCGGCTGCAAGCTGCCGCCGCAGCCGCGCCAGGTGAGCGCAAGCCACCCGGGTCTCGTGGTGCCGCCGGATCAATGGGCGAGCTGGACGATCGTCGATCACAATCCGAACCTCGTGTACCGCGTGCATGCGAACGTCGTGAGCAATGGTGCGAACGGCAATGGCACGAACGGCGGCATGAGCGGCAATGGCGCCGCGACCGGCAGCAGCAATCCGAACTGACAGGAACCGCGCGCCTTACCGACGCGCTCAAACAGAACACGTGGATAACGCGGCATGCGAAACCCAGAAGAACTGATCCGCGAGAGCCTCGCGCCGAACGATTTCGTCGCGGTGAGCTGGAACCTGCACAAGGGCCGCACACCGCTCGGTTTTCAGGCCTGGCAGGCGATGCAGCGCTGGGTTCAATCGACCCACGCGGACGCATACTTCCTGCAGGAAGCGATGGCGCGGCGTATGCCATCGCCGGTATTGGCGAGCAGTTTCGGCGCGCCGATGGGCGATCCCCTAAACGACGTATGGCACTGTCAGGCAACCGAAATCGCGCGCGCGCTCGAACTCGAAGTCGCGCTCGGCCCGAACGTGTTCAAGCCGTCGTGGCGGCACGGCAATGCAATCCTGTCGCCGCATCCGCTCGATCTCGGCGGCCGCTGGGACATCTCCGCGCACCGCTTCGAAAAGCGCGGCCTGCTGGTCGCGCGTGCGACGTTCGGCGGACGACTCGTCACGTTGCTCTGTGCGCATCTCGCGCTGACGCGTCCGGCGCGGTTGCGGCAGATGCACTGGATCGCGCACTGGATCGCGAAAGAAGCCCCCGACGGTCCGCTCGTGCTGGCCGGCGATTTCAACGATTGGCGCAACGACTCGGTGCCGCTCTTTCGCGAGCATGGCTTACAGGAAGTCGCTACGCTGCTCGGCGAACCGGCGCGCACGTTCCCGGCGTTCTCGCCGGCGCTGTCGCTCGACAAGATGTTCGTGCGCGACATGCAGCCGGTCGAATGGATCCAGCCGACGCAGGAGACCGCGTGGCTGTCAGATCATTTGCCGTATATGGCGAAGTTGCGGCTGGAGTGAGCGCTTCAGTTGGCTGAGCTTTCGCCAACGGAACGCGCGTCCCCCTCACTCGCGATGCGGCGTCCAGCTCAACGCCGCTTCGATCTCCTCCCCCGGCTGCAATACGCAGCCACCGACGTGTTCTTGTGTACCAACCGCGTTGAAGCAATCGGTCGTATTCGTGACCGGTTCCACGCATAGCTGCAGATCGTTGGCCGGCGCGAACACGACCAGGTGATCGAACGGCGCGTCGGCACGCATCGTCAGATTGCGGCGCTCGTCGGGCCACGAGATCGTCGCCACGCGCGACCAGTTCGAAAAGTTGTTGTCGAGATCGAACGCATCGGGCGACATGCCCGCGCGCAATGCGTCGACGGCCGGATGCGGGCCAAGATGCGTCGGCAGTACGTCGGTGTCCGCGTGCCACATCGCCTGCACGTCGGCATGGATGCGCGTCGCCGGGGTGCGCGGATAGTACGGATGATGGCCCATGCCGAACGGCATCGGCCGGTCGGCGAGATTCCGCGCGGACATCGTGATGTGGAGCGCGCCACCGCGCAACTCGATACGCTGCCGCGCGCGATAGCGAAACGGCCAGTCGCCGGTCATGCTCGCATCGGGCTCGTGCTCGAAGTGCAGGTCCACCGCGCTTTCGCTGCGCGCGCCGACGCGCCACGGATGCCGCCACGCGTTGCCATGCAGCGCGTGGGCGAAACGCGGGTCGTTGCCGGCGAGATCGATCGTCGCGCCGTCGAACGCGAAGCGCGCATCGCGAATTCGGTTGCAGTATGGGAACAGCGGAAAACTCGCCATGCGCAGCGCATCGCGCGCTTCGAACGCTTCCGGCAGCGCCGGCCGCAGCCAGTGCAACGGACCTTCCGGCGCGACTTCGTAGAACGCCGCGAGCGCGCCGCCAACGTCCGGCGCGAGCACCGCTCGCAACACACCGGCCGACAACGTGACGAGGCGCGCGGCGATCGCGGGATCGTCGAGCCATGAGCGTTGAGTCGCCGATCGAGTCATGGCCTGTGCCTCGCGCGGCCGGGCAGGATTCAGGGAAACGTCGCGCATGGTCAGACGAGGCGAAACCGCGAGCGGAAAGCGGCATCAGCGTGCATTCATATCTCCTTTGACGTGCCGCGCACCCCGCGGCCGGCGGACCACCTCCGTCCGCCCCGAGCGAGAATCGCACGACACCGCACCATCGGTCAATATTATTAGTAATAAATTCGTTAAAAAAGCCCGGTAACGGACCGTAAGCTCGGTTCCCAAATGGCGGGTTAGCGTGCGTTGCCGCACGCATATTATTAGTGGTACCGTCAGCAGCATGATGCCGCTGGCATTCCCCTGCTTCAGCGCCGCCTCCGCGCGGCCCGCACAATGAAAAAATCGACTCAACGCCGTCCCACCATGACCGACATCGCCAAGCTCACAGGCGTGTCGCAATCCACCGTTTCGCTCGTGCTCAACAACGCGGCCGGCGCGAAATTCTCCGATGCGACCCGCAACAAGGTGCTGAAGGCCGCGCACGACCTCGGCTACCGGCTGTCGCTGCGCGCGCCCGTAGCGGCATCGAGCGACGAGCGCAACCTGATCGTCTATCTGGCCGACGAAATCTCGACGAGCCCGCACCCGGTCGTCAACATCGACGGCGCGCGCGACGCCGCGTACGCGAGCGGCAAGATGCTCGCGGTCTACTCGACGCACGGCAACGCCGACATCGAAAAACAGGTACTCGACACGGTCCTCACCAATCCGCACGTGTTCGGCGTGATCTACGCGACCGTCTACACGCGCAAAGTCGCGCCGCCGGCCGCGCTGTCGCAGGTGCCGACCGTGCTGCTGAACTGCTACACCAGCGACAGCACGTTCTCGTCCGTGGTGCCAGCCGAGGTCGCGGGCGGCCATCTGGCGACCGAGTACCTGCTGCAGGCCGGCCACCGGCGCATCGGCTACATCAACGGCGAGCCGTGGCAGGACGCCGCGAAAGACCGCCTGAAGGGCTACCGCACGGCGCTCGCGACCGCCGACCTGCCTTTCGCGGCCGAACTCGTGCGCGACGGCGACTGGAGCTCGGGCCTCGGCTTCGAGCTGACGCTGTCGCTGATGCGCGAGGCCAATCCGCCCACCGCGATCTTCTGCGCCAACGACCTGAGCGCGATCGGCGCGATCGAGGCGCTCAAGCAGCTCGGCCTGCGCGTGCCCGAGGACGTGTCGGTGCTCGGCTACGACGACCAGGAAATCGCGCGCCACACGCATCCGCCGCTGTCGACGGTGGTGCTGCCCAACTACGAACTCGGCCGCTGGGCCGTCGAAACGCTGCTGCAGGAAGAGCACAACCGCGCGGCCGGCGCGCCGGTGCGCCATCGCACGGTCAAGCTTGATGGACCGCTGGTCGAACGTACCTCGGTCAGGGTAATTACCGAGGCGAAACCGGCGGCAATTAATATTATTAGTGATTGACCGATAATAATTCCTGGTGGAATAATCGGCACGTCGGGTCGGGAAGAAAGCGCATCGGTGGGTCATAGCCGACGGCACGCTCGCCGGCGAAAAAACGTCGGCACCCCGGCAAGACAGAGACAGTCCCGAGTAGCACAAAAAGCAAATAAACCGTCACCGGTTACTGGAGGAAGACATGGCGTCGCTCAATACGCAGTCGCGCATGCACGCGCGAAAGCAGCAGATTCGTCCGCTGGCAGCTTCGCTGCTGGCTCTGGCAATCGGTGTCGGCGCGGCGGCCGCGCACGCCGACGACGCATTGCCGAAGTTGCCGACCAAAACCCCGTTGAAGGTCGGCTTCGCGCAGACCGAAAGCAACAACCCGTGGCGTCTCGCGGAAACCCGGAGCTTCAAGGACGTCGCCGCGAAATGCGGCTGGCAGATCGTGATGACCGACGCCAACGGCTCCAACTCCAAACAGGTCTCCGACATTCAAAGCATGATCGCCCAGCACGTCGATCTGCTGGTGTTCCCGCCGCGTGAAGAGAAGCCGCTCGCGCCGGTCGTGCTGCAGGCGAAGAAGGCCGGCATTCCGGTGATCCTCGTCGACCGCGACGTCGACCAGTCGGTGGCGAAGGCTGGCCGCGACTACATCACGTTCATCGGCTCGGACTTCATCGATCAGGGTCACCGCGCCGCCGACTGGCTCGTCAAGGCGACGGGCGGCAAGGCGAAGATCATCGAGCTCGAAGGCACGACGGGTGCGTCGGCCGCGAACGATCGCAAGAAGGGTTTCGACGAAGTCATCGCGAAGAACCCCGGCATGACGATCATCGCGTCGCAAAGCGGCGACTTTGCGCGCGACACCGGCCGCAAGGTGATGGAAACACTGTTGCAGGCGCATCCCGACGTGACCGCCGTATACGCGCACAACGACGAAATGGCGCTCGGCGCGATTGCCGCGATCAAGGCGGCCGGCAAGCAGCCGGGCAAGGACATTCAGATCGTCACGATCGACGGCACCAAGGGCGGCATGGACGCGATCGCGGCCGGCGAACTCGGCGCGAGCGTGCAATCGAGCCCGTTCTTCGGCCCGCTCGCCTGCGACGTCGCGCAGCGCTATGCGAAGGGTGAAAAGATCCCGACCTGGATCAAGGTGTCGGACCGCTTCTACGACAAGGAAAACGTGCAGCAGAACATGCAGTACGGCTACTGATCGCAATTATCGGGAAGCGATCGGGAAGCGCCCCGGGCGCATCATTTTCCCGGGGACTCCCTTCGGCGTTGTAGCAGGAAGTCGCCCGCCTTCCATGAATGTCTCCTCGTCGGGCGGGTGGCGAGAAGGCTTCGAAGCGACGCGCCCGTGACCGACGGACCGTCGCTTCGCTTTTATGCGGGCGTAGCATGGGCTGGGCGCGCTGGCGCGACGGACCCCGCGTCGCCAGCAACAGCGCAGTCGGCAATATCGACAGCATCCGCATCAGGAGAACTCTCGTGACGGAATCTGGCAAAGAGACGCCACCCTCCCCCCTTACCCGTTCGCCGCTGCTCGAGATGCAGGACATCGGCATCAGCTTCGGCGGTGTACCCGCGTTGCGCGGCGCGAATCTGAGCGCCACCGCGGGCGAAGTGCACGCGCTGATCGGCCAGAACGGCGCCGGCAAATCGACACTGATCAAAATCCTGACCGGCGCCTATCGGCGCGGCTCGGGCAGCGTGAGATTCGAAGGCCGCGAGGTCGATTTCCGCACGCCCAAGCAGGCGCGCGAAGCGGGCATCAGCACGATCTACCAGGAGATCAACCTGGTGCCGTTCCGCTCGGTAGCGGAAAACATCTTTCTCGGCCGCGAGCCGCGCCGCTTCGGTCTGATCGACTGGCGCACGGTGCAGCAGCGCGCGGCCGCGCTGCTCGATTCGTTCGGTTTGCAGATCGACGTGAAAAAGCCGGTCAGTCGTTACTCGACCGCGATCCAGCAAATGGTGGCGCTTGCGCGCGCGGTGTCGTCGGACGCGAAGATGGTGATCATGGACGAATCGACGTCGTCGCTCGACGAGCGCGAAGTCGAACTGCTGTTCACCGTCGTGCGCAAGCTGCGCGACGACGGCCGCGCGGTGATTTTCGTCTCGCACCGGCTCGACGAGCTGTACGCGCTGTGCGATCGCGTGACCGTGATGCGCGACGGCCAGACGGTCGTGCAAAGCACGATGGCCGAGATGGACAAGCTGCAGCTCGTCACGACGATGCTCGGCCGCTCGCTCGCCGCCGTCGTGCAAGACGACACGGCCGCGCGCGAAGCGAATCTCGCCAGGCGCGGCGAGCAGGTGATCGGCGCGACGCAGCTCGGCGCGCCGCCGAAGGTCAACGGCGTGTCGCTCGACGTGCACGCGGGCGAGGCGGTCGGCCTGGCCGGCCTGCTCGGCTCGGGCCGCACCGAAACGATGCGGCTGATGTTCGGCGCCGATCCGCTGGCACAAGGCGCGCTGTCGATCGGCGGCGAGAAAGTCGCGCTGAAGTCGCCGCAGGACGCGATCGCGCGCGGCCTCGCGTACCTGACCGAAGACCGCAAGGGCGAAGGCATCGTCCCCGAGCTGTCGGTGCGCGACAACCTGACGCTTGTCTGTCTGCGCACGCTCGCGAAAAACGGCATCGTCGACGTGAAGAAGCAGCAGGCGATCGTCGATCGCTTCATCGCGTCGCTCGGCATCAAGCTGCGTTCGGCCGATCAGCCGATCCGCGAGCTATCGGGCGGCAACCAGCAGAAAGTGCTGCTCGCGCGCTGGCTCGCGGCCGAGCCAGCGCTGCTGCTGCTCGATGAGCCGACGCGCGGCATCGACGTCGGCGCGAAAGCCGACGTCGCGAAGATCGTGCGCGAGTTGCGTGACGCGGGGCTCGCGGTACTGCTGTCCGCGTCCGAGCTCGAAGAGTTGACCGCGGTCGCCGATCGCGCGGTCGTGATCCGCGACGGCCGCACGGTCGCCGAACTGAACGGCGCCGACATGAGCGAGACCGCGATCATGGACGCGATCGCCTACGGCAGCGAGGGCCAATCGGCGCTCGCGCAAGCCGCGCAATCGGCACACATCGAAGACGCGTTGGAGGGCGACCGTCATGGCGCTTAAGCTGCATTCGAATTCGCTGCGCAGCGATGCGGCGGGCGCCGCTGCGACGGGCGCCGACACCACCATGACGCACTCGACCGATACCCCGCCCGCACGGTCCGGGAGCACCGTGCACAAATGGCGCTATCTCGCGATGCAGCGCGAAGTGATCGTGCTGCTCGCGATGGTGCTGTTCAATCTCATCTTCACGCCGCACTTCTGGTCGTTGCAGACGTTCAACGTGAACATGACGCAGGTCGTGACGATCGTGATCGTCGGCATCGGCATGACGCTGGTCGTCGCGACGGGCGGCATCGATCTGTCGGTGGGCGCGTCGATGGCGATTTCGGGCGCGCTCGCGCCGATGCTGTTCCTCAACATAGCGGGGCCGCTCGGCATCGGGCTTGCGTTCGTGCTGCCGGTACTCGCGGCGGCCGCATGCGGCGTGTTCAACGGCCTGCTCGTCACGCGACTATCGGTGCAGCCGATCGTCGCGACGCTCGTGCTGTTCATCGCCGGACGCGGCATCGCGCAGGTCGTCACCGACGGCAGCCTGCAGGCGTTCAACACGCCAGCCTTTCAGTGGATCGCGCTCGGCAAGGTCGCGGGCGTGCCGTTCCAGGTGCTGCTGATGCTCGCGCTGGTCGGCGCGTTCGCGTGGATCGTGCGCAAGACGTTGTTCGGCCAGTATCTGCTGATCACCGGCGGCAACGAAAAAGCCGCGTATCTGTGCGGCGTGCCGACCGCTACCGTCAAGATGATCGCGTACACGCTGTGCGCGGCGCTCGCGGGCCTCGCGGGGCTGATCTCGATCTCGGTGAATTCGTCGTCGGATGCGAACGTCGTGGGGCTTGGCGTCGAACTCGATGCGATCGCGGCGGTCGCGGTCGGCGGCACCGCGCTGACGGGCGGCAAGGCGTATATCGGCGGCACGCTGATCGGCGCGCTGATCATCCAGTTGCTGCGCTATACGCTGCTCGCGCACGGCATTCCCGATGCCGCCGCGCTCGTCGTGAAGGCCGGCATCATCGTCGCGGCGGTTTACGTGCAGCGGCGCTCGCGCTGATTCTGGCGCTTGCGCTCACGCTCATTTTCACGATCTGCGGGCAACCTTTCCGGATTCGGTGCGATGAAAAAGAATCTTCCCATCCTGCTCGCGCTCGCGGGGCTCGTCGTCTTTGGCCTCGCGCGCTACGACCACTTCGGCTCGGCGTACAACATCACGTCGTTCTGGCGCTACAACTCGATGTTCGCGCTGATCTCCATCGGCATGGCCTTCGTGATCATCACGGGCGGCATCGATCTGTCGGTCGGCACGGTCGCGGCGCTCGCGAGCGTGGTCGCCGCGTTGACGAGCGTCTTCGGCGGCTGGGTCGCGGTGCTGGCGGGTTGCTTGGCCGGGCTCGCGGTCGGTGTGCTGAACGGCGTCATCATCACGCGGCTCAAGATCCTGCCGTTCATCGTCACACTCGCGACGAGCCTCGGCGCCCACGGCGTCGCGCTGTTGCTCGGCAAGAACGACGCGGTATCGATCGCGGCCGATTCGAACTTCGGCAACTTCGGTCAGGGCGACCTGTTCGGGCTGCCGATTCCGGGACTCGTCGCGCTCGTCGCCGCGGTCGCCGGCTGGCTCGCGCTGCGCAGCACGCGCTTCGGGCGGCACTCGCTCGCGATCGGGGGCAGCGAAGAGGCCGCACGGCTGATGGGGCTGAACGTCGACCGCACGCTGGTAATGGCCTATGCGGTCAGCGGGCTGCTCGCTGGCATGGCGGGCGTGATTCTCGCCGCGCAGTTCGGCGCTGGGCAGCCTAACGAAGGCGTCGGTTGGGAGCTGTTCGCGATTTCGGCGGTCGTGCTTGGCGGCACGCTGCTGACCGGCGGCGAGGGTTCCGTCGCGATGACGATTGCCGGCGTGCTGCTGCTCGGGCTCGTGTTCAATCTGCTGAACTTCGAGAACGGGCTCGGGTTCATCAGTCTGTCCGCGTACTGGCAATCCGTGATTCGCGGCGTGTTCCTGCTACTCGTGATCGTGCTGCAGGCGCGCGTGTTGAAACAGCGCGGAAAAAAGCGGGTGCCGGCGGTGTGAGCAAGCGGCACCCGCGAATTGGCGTCATCAATTCCATCGGACAGAATTTCCTTACTTGGCCGAGGCTTGCTGCCACAATCGCCGCCCCCGACCCATATCTGTGTACCGACAGACTCGCCGCGAAACCGTGTGACCGTGACGCGTCCCCGACGCGTCACGACGTCCCCGATCGTCGTCCCCGGTTTCCTTATTGACTGTCGGTGCGCAACGTCCAGACGGTCGCCGTATTCGTGGCGTCGTCTACCGCGGTGAACTGCAAGTGGCGCTTGCTATCGAGGCCGAATGCGAGGCCGAACGCGGAGCCCGGCGCAGGGTCGACCGACATTTGAGCGACGAATTGTCCGTCGACGGTGAACTCGACGATTTCGCTGGGACGTTTCGGGTCGGGGTTGACCGCGTCGCCGTTTGCGGTCACGAGATGCCCGTTGGGTGCGAGCGCCAGCGCAAGCGGACCGTGCAGGTGCTTGTTGTCCTGATAGATCATCCGGCCGATGCCGCCATCGTGTTTCGCGCCCGCAGCGCCGTAAATGGCGAACACCGCGTTGTCACCGGTCGAGGCGACGTAAAGCACGTCATGCGATGGGTCGTAAGCCAAGCCTGTCGGGCCGACCACGAGTGCCGCTGGGTCGGTGCGGTGCAGATAGCCTGACGCGATGATGGTCGAGCTAGGCAGCATCTGAACGCCATCCTCGCCGACGGCAAGATCGATCCGCGCGACCTTCCCGTTCAACACATCCGAGACGAAGACCCGGACGACTCGCCCCCCGTCGATCACGGTGAGATCCCAGGGGCCGTCCAGCAGGTTGGGATCTTTCAGTTCCTTGACGAGCCCGCCCTGAGGATTGATGACGAGCAGCGAGCCCGGCGCGACGACGTTCTTGCCATCCGTGGTCGGCACATTGCCCACCAGCACGAAGCCGCTTCTCAGCACGGCGAGCGCCGTCGTGAGACCGAGATTGTGTCCCTGGAAGAAAGTCACCGGATCGCTATTGGACACGAGCTTGACGATCGTCGTACCGGTTCCCTGCAGATTCGACTTCGCATTGAAATTCGACACCACCACATCGCCGGTTTTGAGCGTGCTCCAGGACGGCACGCCGGCCGGCACGAACGCCATGCCGTACGGATTGACGTCGCCGTTGGCCGGCACGGTCGATGAGGTCACCGACTGCGGCGGCAAAATCGCCTCCTGCGCCTCGGCCCCGACCGTCCCCAACGCTAAAACCAGCAGACCGGCTCGACACACCGCGCGACGCACGCGGCGCGATGCGCGTGCCTGTATCGCCAACCCGTCGAAGCCAGTGTATGAACCGAATGCAGAAATCGCACGAGAAGCTTCCATTTGACGCCTCCTACTCGCATGGGCGGCCGCAGCCGCCAGGACGAGTCGCCCAGCCACCGCACTGCCTGGCTTAGCGCGACTCGCGTCCTGCGTAAACGAGGCAACGTCGTGCGTATTCCCCAAAAAGTCGCGGCGCGCAAACGATAGTCGAAAGCGAGTCGAGCTCGATGGCGCCGGCAGGGTTCCGCCCCATTTGCCAGTTTTATCAGCAGGGTCAATGCTGCAGCGCACGCCGCCTTTCGGTATCATCCTGAAAATGTCGCCCTTGCGGCGCGTCGCTTTCGCGCCTGCCGGGCAGCCAATGGCAGCCGCCCTTCGCGGCGTTCGCCGAATCGCCGTACCCCGCTGAAGCACGGCCGCACTCACGCCAACGTACTTCGCGGCGCCAGCAAGCCGGCGCCGCCGCTTCCCGGTTGGCAACCCGCTTTACCACGCCCGCCCGCCGCGCCGCGGCCCCGCCCCGGCGGGCACGGTAAAATGGCGGATTGCGCGGGAGTCCCGACCACGGGTCAGCGCAGCATCGCCCCTTGCCGTGCCGGCCGGCTCAGACGACTGGCAGCCTTTGTTTTCGCACTATCCAAGAAGCCATGAGCAACCTGAATTCACAAACCGTCCTGAGCGTCCATCACTGGACCGATACGCTTTTCAGCTTCACCTGCACGCGCGATCCGTCGTTCCGATTCGAAAACGGCCAGTTCACGATGGTGGGCCTGCAGGTCGAGGGCAAGCCGCTGCTGCGCGCATACAGCCTCGCCAGCGCGAACTACGAAGAACATCTCGAATTCCTCAGCATCAAGGTGCAGGACGGCCCGCTCACATCGCGTCTGCAGCACCTGAAGGTCGGCGACGAAGTGCTGATCGGCAAGAAGCCGGTCGGCACGCTGGTGGCCGACAACCTGCTGCCGGGCAAGACGCTGTGGCTGTTGTCCACCGGCACGGGCCTCGCGCCGTTCATGTCGATCATCAAGGATCCGGACATTTACGACCGCTACGAGCGCGTGGTCCTCACGCATACCTGCCGTTTCGTCGACGAACTCGCGTACAAGGAATACATCACCGAGCACCTGCCGGCGCATGAACACCTCGGCGAGTTCGTACAGGAAAAGCTGCTCTACTACCCGACCGTCACACGCGAAGCGTTCCAGAACCGCGGCCGCATCACCGAGCTGATCGAAACCGAAAAGCTGTTCGCCGACCTCGGCGTGCCGGGTTTCTCGCTCGAGGACGACCGCGTCATGCTGTGCGGAAGCCCGCACATGCTGCGCGACACGCGCAAGCTGCTCGAAGACGCGGGCTTCAAGGAAGGAAGCAACAACGAGCCGGGCCATTACGTGGTCGAAAAAGCCTTCGTCGGCTAAGCCGGCCGGCATTCTTCTTCGCGGCCCGCGCGCCGCGAATTCCAAAAAAGGAGCCTCCGGCTCCTTTTTTGTTGCTCCGTTACAAATCGGAGCCCGTTGCATTACCTTCGCTGTCAGAATTCCTCTGACAGCACGAGTCTGCGGTAAACATCATGTGATCTCTGAAGACTCCGCGCTAAGCCTTGCTGCGACTGCTTTTTTAATCTTTTTGAGATATCATCGCGCCGCGAGATCAGACGAATTCATGCACCGATCGTCGTCAGCCCAAGTTGTTACTGAATGTAAATTTCGTTACGTTGGGCCATCGTGTTTCGTCCGACGCGAAACCTCGTGATTCGCAGGCGTTGATTCCGTCTGCGCGTGCCCGCTTCGCCGTCCACTCCGCTTCCTGAGAGGGAAATTCATGGATACGTCGACCGCCGTCCCGTTCAACGCTGCGCTGGCTTCGTCCGCGCAGCGTGATGGCTTCGACATGCCATCGCTCGCCGCGCGCGAGATCGAGCGGCTGCGTTCGCGGGTACGCGAGCTGTCGGCCGAATTGGTCGATGCGCAGGAAAGCGTGCGCCGTCATGTCGCGCGCGAGCTGCACGACGGCGTCGGCGCCGAGCTGACTGCGACGCGCTTCGCGCTCGCCGGCATCGAAACCTGGCTGCCCGCCGACGCGCCGCCGCAATGCGCGGCCGCGCTCGCGGTCGCGAATCGTTCGCTCGACGCCGTGCAGGCGGCAAATCGCGACGCCATCGCGCAACTGCACGCGCCGTCGTTCGAAACAGGCCTCGCCGGCGCGCTGGAGTGCTGGGCCCGCGACTTCTCCATGCGCACCGGCTTGCGCACCACCTTCACCTGCAGCGTCGACGCGCGGCTCGCGCGCCTGCCCGCCGATGCCGCGCTCGGCGTGTTCCGCGTCGCGCAGGAAGCGCTGAACAACGTCGCGAAGCACGCGCGCGCGACCTGCGCCGAGCTGCGCGTCGAAACCGGTGCGCGTCATCTGAGGCTCCTCGTCAGCGACGATGGCATCGGCCTGCCGCGCGGCGCGCGCGAACGCGGTGGCCAGAAAAAAACGGGCGGTCATTTCGGCCTCGCCGGCATGCAGGCGCGCTGCGCCGCGTTCGACGGCACGCTGCGAATCAGCGCGAGGCGCACGAGCGTCGGTCGTGGCGAGGACAGCGGCGCTGGCAACAACGGCGCCATCCCCCCGCGCGGCACCCTGATCCAGGCCCGCTTCGCGTGGCACGCGCTGCTCGCGGCCGCCCCAACGCCGCGCGCCGCCCGGCGCGCGCTGCAATCGTGAGCCCGCGACCATGAGCCTGCGCATTCTGATCGTCGAAGATCACGCGGTGGTTCGCCAGGGCGTTCGCCATCTGCTGCTCGATCGCGGCGTCGCGCGCGAGGTCGCCGAAGCGCAAACCGGTTCCGAAGCGCTCGACCTGGTCGTCCACCAGAGCTTCGACGTCGTGCTGCTCGACATTTCGCTGCCCGACATGAATGGCGTCGAGGTGCTCAAGCGCCTGAAGCGCAAGGCGCCGCGCGTCGCGGTGCTGATGTTCTCGATGTACCGCGAGGACCAGTACGCGGTGCGCGCGCTGAAAGCCGGCGCATCCGGCTATCTGTCGAAGACGGTCGATGCCGCGCAGATGATCGGCGCGATCCAGCAGGTCGCGGCGGGCCGCAAGTACGTGAGCCCCGCGATGGCCGAGGCGCTCGCCGACTACGTGTCGTTCGACGGCGAGCAGTTGCCGCACGAAAAGCTGTCCGATCGGGAGTACCAGACGCTGTGCATGCTCGCGTCAGGCAAACGTCTCACCGATATCGCGGCCGCGCTGTCGCTGTCGGTGAAGACGGTCAGCGTGTACCGCACGCGGCTGCTCGACAAGATGAAGCTGCGCAACAACGCCGAGCTGACCTTCTATGTAATGAGCAACCGCCTCGTCGATCTGAATCCCGCAATGGCGGGCTAGCCCAGCAGACGCCGCCAGCCGTGCCCGCGGTGTTGCGCCGCGGTCGTCCGATCGTGGCGCCGGCGCAAACGGAAAGATTCCATCCTCATCGATTGACTATTCAGTAAATAGCTTCACTGCCGCCCCGCTTCCAGCACCGCAAGACCATCTCGAAATGATCTCCTGGCGGGAGTTTCCGCCCATCGCCTTGGCCCAGAAGACGCCGCACGGACCAGCCCGGCGACACGCATCCGCTAGAATCGCGGGTTTTCCCGACATTCGGCGCGCAACACGCGTGCACCACTGGAGACCCACGCCAATGTCCCTGTTTCGCAAAAAGAGCGTCGAGCACATGCTTGCGGCGAGCGCTCAGACCGCCGGCCTGAAAAAGGCGCTGGGCGCGCTCGACCTGACTTTCCTCGGCGTCGGCGCCATCATCGGCACCGGCATCTTCGTGCTGACCGGCACGGGCGCCTTACAGGCCGGCCCCGCGCTGATGATCTCGTTCCTGATCGCGGCGATCGCCTGCGGCTTCGCCGCGCTCGCCTACGCTGAATTCGCATCGACGATTCCGGTCGCCGGTTCGATCTACACGTACTCGTACGCGACGCTCGGCGAGCTGGCCGCGTGGATCATCGGCTGGGACCTGATGCTCGAGTACGGGCTCGCGACGTCGGCGGTGTCGGTCGGCTGGTCCGGCTATCTGCAGTCGCTGCTGTCGGGCTTCGGCGTGTCGCTGCCGATGGCGCTGAGCGCGGCCCCCGGCGCCGTCCCCGGACACGAAACGCTGTTCAACCTGCCCGCCTTCCTCGTGATGATGGCGATCACCACACTGCTGTCGCTCGGCGTGCGCGAATCCGCGCGAATCAACAACATCATGGTTGCGATCAAGGTCGTCGTCGTACTGCTCGTGATCGGCGTCGGCGTGTTTCATGTCACGCCGGCCAACTGGCACCCGTTCATGCCTCACGGCTGGAGCGGCGTGTTCGGCGCGGCCGCGGTGATGTTCTTCGCGTTCATCGGCTTCGACTCGGTGTCGTCGGCGGCCGAAGAAGTGAAGAATCCGAAGCGCGACCTCCCGATCGGCATCATCGCGTCGCTCGGCGTGTGCGCGGTGCTGTATGTGGCCGTGGCCGCGGTCGTCACCGGCATCGTGCCGTCCGGGAAGTTCATCGGCATTTCGCACCCGGTGTCGTACGCGCTGCAACTCGCGGGGCAGAACTGGGTCGCGGGCTTCATCGACCTCGGCGCCGTGCTGGGCATGCTGACCGTGATTCTCGTGATGGCCTACGGTCAGACGCGGGTGATCTTCGCGATGTCGCGCGACGGCCTGCTGCCCGCGAAGCTGTCGAAAGTGCATCCGCGTTTCGCGACGCCGTTCTTCACGACGTGGCTCGTCGGTATCTTCTTCGGCCTGATCGGCGCGCTGGTGCCGCTCAATGTGTTGGCCGAGCTGATCAATATCGGCACGCTCGCGGCGTTCTCGATGGTGTCGATCGCGGTGCTCGTGCTGCGCAAGACGCACCCAGAGCTGCCGCGCGCATTCCGTTGCCCTGGCGTGCCGGTCGTGCCGGTGCTCGCGGTCGCATCGTGCCTGTTCCTGATGCTGAATCTGCAAGGCATCACGTGGGGCGCGTTCGTGATCTGGCTGCTGATCGGCATGGTCATCTATTTCGGCTACTCGCGCCGTCATTCGAAACTGGCAAAGTAATGCGGCGCCGTTTCGATGAAGCCACGCCAATGAGCTGAATGCTCGCGAGCGTGGCCTCGCTTTCCGCTGATCTATCGATGCGCCCCGTCATGCTCCGCAGACGGGGCGCTTGTCTTTGCGGCGTCCCATTCCGTGGCCGCCGTGTTCTCTTCGTGCGCTCGTGCGCGCGCCGAACACACTTCCCCTCATAGCGCGCCCGCGCGATTTGTGCTTTACTTTTCGGCAGATTTGTAAAACCCGTAGCACCCTCATCGGACCTAGCGAATCGAAGTCAGCACGCAGTCGAAGCAAAGCAGGGGCAATAACAATCACAGGTCCGGTCTCACCCACAGCAACTATCTTGCATGGGATCGTGGTCTGCGCCGAGGCAGGGATCGATACGCCGAAGCGCTCGCTCCGATCAATATAGGAGACAGCTTCATGGCGATCAGCATCAGTCTGACGGTCAATGGCGCGCCCGTGAGCGCCTCAGTTGACCCTGGCACCCTGCTTGTCCAGTTCCTGCGCGATCAACTCCGTCTGACCGGCACCCATGTCGGCTGCGATACGGCGCAATGCGGAGCCTGCACCGTGCATCTGAACGGCCGCGCGATCAAGTCCTGCAACATCCTCGCCGCGCAAGCCGATGGCGCCGAGGTCACGACCATCGAAGGGCTCGCGCACAACGGCGCGCTGCATCCGATGCAGGCCGCGTTCAAACACTGTCACGGTCTGCAATGCGGCTTCTGCACACCGGGCATGGTGATGAACGCGGTGTCGCTGGTGCAGCGTCAACCCGATCTGACGGGCGACGAGGTGCGCGAGCAGCTCGACGGCAACCTATGCCGCTGTACGGGCTATCACAACATCGTCAAGGCCGTGCTCGAGGGCGCCGCGGGTATGAAGTCCGCCGCATCGAGCGCATCTGCCGGCGCGAATGCCGCCGGCGCAACCGCCGCTTGAGGAGCCGACGATGAACGCACCCGATACACAGAGCCTGATTGGCGCCGCCGTCGAACGCAAGGAAGACTATCGCTTCCTGACCGGCAAAGGCCAGTACACCGACGACATCGTGCTGCCGCAGCAAACCTACGCGGTGTTCCTGCGCTCGCCGCACGCGCACGCGAAGATCAGAAGCATCGACACGAGCACGGCCAAACAGTCGCCGGGCGTGATCGCGATCTTCACCGGCGCGGATCTCGCCGCCGAGAACGTCGGCGGACTGCCGTGCGGCTGGCTGATCCACAGCACCGATGGCAAGCCGATGAACGAGCCACCGCATCCTGTGATCGCGCATACGAAAGCACGGCACGTGGGCGATCAGGTCGCGCTCGTGATCGCTGAATCGATCAAGGCGGCGAAAGATGCGGCCGAACTGATCGAAGTCGATTACGAAGAACTGCCGGCCGTCGTCGATACCGCGCATGCGGCCGACCCGGGTCAAGCGGCCGTGCACGACGAAGTGCCCGACAACGTCTGCTACAACTGGGGCCACGGCGACAAGGCCGCGACCGACGCCGCGTTCGCGAAGGCCGCGCACGTGACCACGCTCGATATCGTCAACAACCGCCTCGTGCCGAACGCGATCGAACCGCGCGCGGTCAACGCGAACTATTCGGCGCAGGACGACAGCTACACGCTGTACGTCGCGAATCAGAACCCGCACGTCGAGCGGCTGCTGATGGCCGCGTTCGTGCTGTCGCTGCCGGAATCGAAGCTGCGCGTGATCGCGCCGGACGTCGGCGGCGGCTTCGGCTCGAAGATCTTCCTGTACGCCGAAGACGTCGCGCTCACCTGGGCGTCGAAGAAGATCGGCCGGCCGGTCAAATGGACGGCCGAGCGCTCCGAGGCGTTCCTTTCCGACGCGCACGGCCGCGATCACGTGACCAAAGCCGAGCTTGCGCTGGACGCCGACGGCAAGTTCCTCGCGATGCGCGTGCATACGATCGCGAACATGGGCGCGTATCTGTCGACGTTCGCGTCGAGCGTGCCGACGATCCTGTACGCGACGCTGCTCGCCGGCCAATATGCGACGCCCGCGATCTACGCGGAAGTGAAGGCCGTCTTCACCAACACCGTTCCCGTCGATGCGTATCGCGGCGCGGGCCGGCCGGAAGCGACGTTCGTCGTCGAGCGTCTGGTCGAAGCCGCGGCGCGCGAGATGAAGCTCGACCCCGCGGAAATCCGCCGCCGCAATTTCATCACCCAATTCCCGTACGCGACGCCGGTCGGCCTCACCTACGACACCGGCGACTACAACGCGATCCTGTCGCGCGCGCTCACGCTCGCGGACGTCGAGGGCTTCGCCGCACGCCGGCAGGAATCCGAAAAGAACGGCAAGCGCCGCGGCCTCGGCTACTCGTGCTACATCGAGGCATGCGGTCTCGCGCCGTCGAACATCGCGGGCGCGCTCGGCGCACGCGCGGGCCTGTTCGAAGTCGGCCAGATTCGCGTGCACCCGACCGGTTCGGTGACCGTGTTCACGGGCTCGCATAGTCACGGCCAGGGCCATGAGACGACCTTCGCGCAGGTGGTCGCGGATCGCCTCGGCATTCCGCTCGAAAGCGTCGAGATCGTGCACGGCGACACCGGCCGCATCGCGTTCGGCATGGGCACGTATGGTTCGCGTTCGATCGCGGTCGGCGGCTCGGCCATCTCGAAGGCGCTCGACAAGATCGAAGCAAAGGCGAAGAAGATCGCCGCGCATCTGCTCGAAGCGTCGGCTGAAGACATCGAGTTCAAGAACGGTGTGTTCCGCGTCGCGGGCACCGACCGCATCAAGGCGTTCGCGGAAATCTCGCTCGCCGCGTACGTGCCGCACAACTATCCGCTCGACGTGCTCGAACCGGGGCTCGAAGAAAGCGCGTTCTACGATCCGACCAACTTCACGTATCCGTCGGGCGCGTATATCTGCGAGATCGAAGTCGATCCGGACACCGGCGTCTCCCGCATCCAGCAGTTCACCGCGGTCGACGATTTTGGCAACGTGATCAATCCGATGATCGTCGAAGGTCAGGTGCATGGCGGGCTCGGGCAAGGCATCGGCCAAGCGATGCTCGAGCGCTGCGTGTACGACAACGACAGCGGCCAGTTGCTGTCCGGCTCTTACATGGACTACGCGATGCCGCATGCCTCCGACCTGCCCGACTTCACGGTCGAAACGTCGAAGGGCACGCCGTGCACGCACAATCCGCTCGGCGTCAAAGGCTGCGGCGAAGCGGGCGCGATCGGCTCGCCGCCGGCCGTGATCAACGCGATCATCGACGCGCTCGCGCCGCTTGGCGTGACCAATCTGCAGATGCCGGCCACGCCGCATCGCGTGTGGTCCGCGATTCAAGCGGCGAAGCAAGCCTGACCCAACGATCCTGAGCGGAGCATTCGACATGTATTCATTCGAGTATCAACGCGCGACGGATCCGCAAGCGGCCGCCGCAGCCCTCGCCGCCGACAGCGACGCGAAGTTCCTCGCCGGCGGCCAGAGCCTTCTGCCGACGATGCGCCTGCGTCTCGCGCAGCCATCGCAACTGATCGACGTGACGCGCATTCCCGCGCTCAGGACGATCACCGTCGACGCCAGCACGGTGACGATCGGCGCAGCCGTCTGTCACGCGGACGTCGCCGAACACGCGGACGTGCGGCGCGTGTTGCCCGCGCTCGCGGAGCTGGCCGCGAACATCGGCGATCGCCAGGTGCGCGCGCTCGGCACGATCGGCGGCTCGCTCGCGAACAACGACCCGGCCGCGTGCTACCCGGCGGCGGCGATGGGCCTCGATGCGACGATCGTCACGGACCGGCGGCGCATCTCTTCGGCCGATTTCTTCGTCGGCATGTACGAGACCGCGCTCGCGCCCGACGAGCTGATCGTCGCCGTCGAGTTTCCGGTGCCCGAGCGTGCCGCATACGAGAAATTCCGCAATCCGGCCTCGCACTTCGCGCTAGTCGGCGTGTTCGTCGCGAAGGTCGCGAGCGGCGTGCGAGTTGCGGTGACGGGCGCGGCGTCGTCCGTGTTTCGCGTGCCCGAGCTCGAAAGCGCGCTGTCGACGAACTTCACGCCCGAGGCGGCACGTGCAGTGAGCGTGTCGCCCGACGAGCTGAACGACGACATGCACGCGAGCGCCGCGTATCGCGCGCATCTGATTCCGGTGCTCGCCGCGCGCGCGGTCACGAAGGCAAATGCCTAGCGATCCTCGCTAGGCGCCCCGGCCTGCCGCGCCTTCACCACGGCGCGCGCAAGCCGGCTTCATTCACTTCGCGAGCCGGCGCGACAGTTCGACGCCGGGCTCGCGGCCATTGCGTTCTTCACTCGCGTCACGCTTTGCCATGGCCTGTCGCGCAGATTCAGGACCACCATGCAGCCGGCTTCGATCGACGACACCCTCGCCCAACTCGCCGCCCAACGCTATTTCGCGAGCCGTGAGCTCGCGACCGCACTGTATCTCGCGCTGCGCATGGAGCGGCCGTTGTTCGTCGAAGGCGAGCCGGGCGTCGGCAAAACCGAGCTCGCGAAAGCCGCGGCGGGCATGCTCGGCACCACGTTGCTGCGGCTGCAATGCTATGAAGGCCTCGACACCGCGAGCGCGCTTTATGAATGGGACTACCCGCGCCAGATCATGGCGCTGCGGCTTGCCGAAGCGAGCGGCGAGCGGCCCGACAACGACACGCTGTATCGCGGCGAATTCCTGCTGAAGCGTCCGCTTTTGCAGGCGCTCATGCCCGACGAAAACCATCCCGGCGCGCGGCGCGTGCTGCTGATCGACGAAATCGACCGCGCCGACGAACCGTTCGAGGCATTCCTGCTCGAACTGCTTTCGGATTTCCAGGTATCGATTCCCGAATACGGCACCGTGCGCGCGACGCAGCCGCCGCTCGTCATCATGACGTCGAACCGCACGCGCGAAGTTCACGACGCGTTGAAGCGCCGCTGTCTGTATCAATGGATCGGCTATCCGGACCGCGATCGCGAACTGGAGATCGTCGCCGCGCGCGCGCCGCAAACGTCGGCGCAATTGCAGCGGCGCGCGGTCGACTTCGTGCATCGGCTGCGCGGCATGGATCTGTTCAAGGCGCCCGGCATCGCCGAGACGATCGACTGGTGCCGCGCGCTCGAAGCGCTGTCCGTCACGGAGCTCGATCCGCAATCGGTGCAGAACACGCTCGGCGTGCTGCTCAAGTATCAGGACGATCTCGCGCGCGTGGATGCCGCGCAGATCGCGCAGTGTCTGTCCGGGTGAGGGTCGGCGGCATGACGAACGGAACCGGCTCGGGCAGGCTCGACGACACGAACCAGCACACTGCGCCCACGCTCGCGCGCAACGTCGTCCATTTCGTGCGCGTGCTGCGCGGCGCCGGCTTGCCGATGTCGCCCGCACAAGCAGTCGACGCACTCGCCGCGTTGCAGTGGATCGACCTCGGCCGCCGCGACGACGTGCACGCCGCGCTTGCGGCGCTGCTCGTCACCGCGCCCGACGAACGCGAACTCTTCAATGCCGCGTTCGATCTGTTCTGGCGCGACCCCGATTGGGAAGGCAGGCTGCGCGCGCTGCTGCTGCCGAAAGTGCGCGACGGGCTGCCACCGCCGAAGCGCAACAACCGTCTCGCCGATGCGCTCGCGGTACGCATGCCACCGTCGCCGCATCTGAATGCGCCGCGGGAAACCGAGCAGCACGAGTTGCATGCGCAGTTGACGTTCAGCGCGCAAGAGCGGCTGCGTCATCGCGATTTCGACACGCTGAACGCCGACGAATGGCGCACGCTGCGTCATCTGATTCGCGGCCAGCGGCTGCCGCTCGCAACCGAATCGACGCGGCGCCTGAAGGCGGCATCGCACGGCACGCATGCGGACTTGCGCGCGAGCGCGCGGCATGCGGTGCGCGCCGGTGGCGACTGGACCGTGTGGAAGTATCGCGCGAGGGTCGAGCGCAAACCGCCGCTCGTGCTGCTGCTCGACATTTCCGGCTCGATGAGCAACTACTCGCGCGCGGTGCTCTACTTTTGCCACGCGTTGTTGCAGTCGCGCGAACGTCTGCAGGTGTTTCTGTTCGGCACGCGGCTCACGAACGCGACGCGCGCATTGCGCGAACGCGATCCGGACGTCGCGATCGCGACGCTCAGCGACCAGGTGGTCGACTGGTCGGGCGGCACGCGCATCGGCGCGGCGCTCGCCGAGTTCAACCGACGCTGGGCGCGCCGCGTGCTCACAGGTCGTGCGACGGTGCTGCTCGTTACCGACGGTCTCGATCACGAAGCGATCGACGTGCTCGATACCGAAATGGCGCGCCTCGCACGCTTCGCGCATCGCATCGTGTGGCTCAATCCGCTGCTGCGGTTCAGCGGCTTTACTCCGAAGGCGCGCGGCGTGCAGGCGATCCTGCCGTATGTCGACGCGCATCGTCCGGTTCATAATCTAGACAGTCTCGCAGCGTTCGGCCACGATCTCGCGCAACTGACGCGCGCGCCTCGCCACGCCGTCGCCGCGACGACACTCGCAGGAGCAACGTCATGGAATTGAGCGAAACTCATACGCTGCCGGTCGCGCAGCAGCAAACCTGGGACGCGTTGAACGACACCGAGATTCTGCGCGCTTGCATTCCCGGCTGCGAAAGCATCGACCCGGACGGCGAAAACGCGTACCTGGTCACGCTGAGCGCGGCGGTCGGCCCGGTCAAGGCGCGCTTCAAGGGGCGCATGCAACTGACCGATATCGACGCGCCGAACACCTACACGATCGTGTTCGAAGGTCAGGGCGGCGCCGCGGGTTTTGCCAAGGGCAACACGCATGTCACGCTCGAAGCCGACGGCGATGCCGCGACGAAGCTCTCCTACACCGCCAATGCGCAGGTCGGCGGCAAGCTCGCGCAGATCGGCTCGCGGCTCGTCGACGGTGCGGCGCGCAAGATTGCGGGGGAGTTTTTCAAGCGCTTGAGCACCCAGCTCTCGGGAGACAATAGCGCTCATGAAACAGCGGAAGGCGACGCCCCGGTGGATACCGAAGCCGAAGCCGCATCCGCCTCCGAGCAAACGGAATCGAACGAGGCTGCGGACGGCGAGTCCGGCGGCGAAGCAAAGAAAGGGAAGAAATCATGGACAGCGTGGATCTCGAAGTTCTGAAAACCAGCGCCCGCTGGCTGGCGGACGGACATCGTGCGCTCCTGGTGACGGTCGTGAAGACGTGGGGCTCGTCGCCGCGTCCCGAGGGCGCGATGCTCGCGGTGCGCGACGACGGCCTCGTGGTGGGCTCGGTGTCGGGCGGCTGCATCGAAGACGATCTGATCGATCGCGTGCGGCAACGGGGCATCGAGCAGACACATCCGGAGGCGGTGAAGTACGGCATCACCGCCGAGGAAGCACATCGCTTCGGCCTGCCGTGCGGCGGCACGATCCAGCTCGTGCTCGAACCGTTGACGCGGCAAAGCGGCATCGCCGAGCTGTGTCACGCGGTCGAAAATGGCCGGCTCGTCGCGCGCGAACTCGACATGACGACGGGCGCGGTTCGGCTCGACAACGCGCAGGCGACCGACGGCGTGCATTTCGATGGTGAGCGTCTGTTGACGATCCACGGCCCGCGCTACCGGATGCTAGTGATCGGCGCCGGGCAGTTGTCTCGTTACCTGTGTCATATCGCGGTGGGGCTCGATTATCAGGTGACGGTCTGCGATCCGCGCGAGGAATACACCGAGGAATGGGACGTGCCGGGCACGAAGATCGTACGCACGATGCCGGACGATACCGTGATCGACATGAAGCTCGACGAGCGCTGCGCGGTCATCGCGCTCACGCACGATCCGAAGCTCGACGATCTCGCGCTGATGGAAGCATTGAAGACGCCGGCGTTTTATGTCGGCGCGCTCGGCTCGCGCAGGAACAATCACGCGCGACGCGAGCGGCTGAAGGAGTTCGATCTGAACGAAGCCGAACTGGCCCGCTTGCATGGACCTGTCGGCATTTATATCGGCAGCAGGACGCCCCCCGAGATCGCGGTGTCGATTCTGGCGGAGGTGACGGCGGCGAAAAATGGCGTGTCGCTGCCGACTCTATTGCAGGTCGAAGGCGCGAAGGCCGCGCGGGAGATTGCGGCGTCGGGTGGCGCCGCTTGCAGCGTGTAGCCCGTCGACATCACGCAATTAGGTGCTTTGCTCAATGTCGACAGGCGCGCGCGACGGCGCCACCCATTTCGACAGCGACGTCTGCACGCCCGACGATTTCACGCGCATGCGTCCCGCGATCGAAGCGATTGGGCGGGACGTGCGCGCGGAGGTGATCGTCAGATCGACGTTGGTGGAGTCGTCGAATGTGGCGTCGCAGGCGCCTTGACCGTCAGGACGTCAAACCGGCCACAACGGCCCTTCCTGCATCGCGCCGATCTGCTCGCGCATCTCGAGGATGCGATCTTCCCAGTAGCGCTGCGTGTTGAACCACGGAAACGCGGCCGGAAACGCCGGATCGTTCCAGCGGCGCGCGAGCCATGCCTGATAGTGAATCAGCCGCAACGTGCGCAGCGCTTCGATCAGATACAGCTCGCGCGGCTCGAATTCGCAGAAATCCTCGTACCCGGCGAGCAGATCGGTCAGCGCGCGCGACGCCTCCGCACGCTCGCCCGGCAGCAGCAGCCATAGATCCTGAATCGCGGGCCCCATGCGGCTGTCGTCGAAATCGACGAAATGCGGGCCCGCGTCGGTCCACAGCACGTTGCTCGGATGACAGTCGCCGTGCAGACGCAGCCCGCGAATCTCGCCAGCCCGCTCGAACGCGCACGCGACGCCTTCGAGCGCGAGATTCACGACGGTTTCCCACGCGGTGCGCAGATCGTCGGGAACGAAACGGTGCGCGAGCAGGAAGTCGCGCGGCTCGTAGCCGAACGTGTCGATGTTTAGCGTGGGACGTTCTACGTAGTCCTGGGTCTGCCCGATCGCATGAATGCGTCCGATGAAACGCCCCAGCCATTCCAGCGTGTCGCGCCGGTCGAGATCCGGCGCGCGACCGCCGCGTCGCTCGAAGACCGAGAAGCGGAAGCCGTCGAAGCTATGCAGCGTCCGGCCATCGAGCACGCGCGCGGGCACGGCTGGGATCTCGCGCGCGGCGAGTTCGGCGACGAACGCGTGCTCTTCGAGAATCGCCGCGTCGCTCCAGCGCTCGGGGCGATAGAACTTCGCGACCACGGGCGGACCGTCTTCGACGCCGACCTGATACACGCGATTTTCGTAGCTGTTGAGCGGCAGCAGACGGCCGTCGGTACGCACGCCGGTCGTAGCGAGCACGCCGTCGATCGCGTCGAGCACGGTTTCCGGCGTGAGCCGCGCGAATGGCACGGCGCCATCGGCGCCGGCCTCGGGATAGGAATTGTCGGGAATGGTGTCGTTCATGCCCCGCATTGTGCGCCGCGCCGCGGGTAAAGACGAGGGCGGCGACTCACAATGCGTGCGTGGCATCGCTAGAAATACGGGCTGATCTGGGACGCGCCGTGAATCGACGCGCGCATCGGCCCACGGCGATACTGGCGAGCCGGTTTCACCTTACAGCATCACTACAGCCCGCACCTGCGTGTCACGCAACGGCAATGAGCAACCGGTAAGTCTCTCGTTCAATGCGTCTGCGCGCCGGCCGGACGTATCAGGTCGCCGGTATCGATCAGATCTTCGAGGAAAAAGGGTTCGGTATTGAGTTGCTGCGAGGCGCCGGGCTCGCCGGCGTACCACGCCACCATCGCCATGTCGCCAAGAATGCGCATGACGATTCCGCGCGCGCCTTGCGGCACGGCGATATGTACCGATCGGACAATGGAACCGACTTCCATGATAATTCCCCGCTTCCCTTAGCCGGCTTTATGATTTCACGCCGGTCGAGGTGATGATAAAAACGCCGCTTCGCATTTGACGTTGCGTGCGCACTTAATCTGTCCTGTCGCGCGCATGGCGCGTGAAGGTTCGAGTCATTGTTCCCGCTTTGCGGGGCTTTGGGAAGGCGAATAGAAGGCTTTCACCAGTCGTTTCGCCCTATTCCCATTACGCTGCGCACGGCCGATGATCTCGGCGTCAGACGTCGTAATGCAGACCATCATAAACCCTGCGGGGGGAGACATCAAAAACGTGCACGGCCAGAACGATCTGCCAGTTGCGGGCGCCGCGCAGCTTCGCACCGGCCTTCGCGCCGAGGTGCGCGCCTGCGTTTGCGATCCGCGCGGCGCGGTCGCCGCTCATTTCATCCGTCTGCGCTAGTCATGTGGATCGTTCGTCTCGCGCTACGGCGCCCCTATACGTTCGTCGTGCTGGCGCTGCTGTTGCTGATCGTCGGACCGTTGACCATTCTGCGCACGCCCACCGACATCTTTCCGAACATCGATATTCCGGTGCTCTCGGTCATCTGGTCGTATAACGGCCTGCCCGCCGACGAAATGGAGCGGCGCATCGCGCTGAACTACGAGCGCGGCTTGTCGGTGGCGGTCAACGATATCGAACACACGGAATCGACATCGCTGAACGGCATCACCGTCATCAAGATCTTTTTCCAGCCGGGCGCGAATATCGACGAAGCGCTCGCCGAGGTCACCGCGCTGTCGCAATCACAAGTGCGCTCGCTGCCGCCCGGCATCACGCCGCCGTTCATCCTGCGCTACAACGCGTCGACGGTGCCGATCTTGCGGCTCGCGTTGTCGTCCGCGTCGCTGACCGAGCAGGAACTCTACGACTTCGGCAATAACTTCCTGAAGACGCAACTCGCCACCGTTCCGGGCGCATCCGCGCCGCTGCCGTATGGCGGCAAGCAGCGGCAGATCATGGTCGACATCGATTCGCGCAAGCTGCAGGAGCGCAATCTGTCGCCAATCGACGTGGTCAACGCAGTCTCCGCGCAAAATCTGATCCTGCCCTCGGGTACCGCGAAAATCGGCTCGACCGAGTACTCGGTGGAAATGAACGGCAGCCCCGATTCCCTCGCGGGGCTCAACAACATTCCGATTCGCACCACGGCAAACGGCACCATCTATATCCGCGACGTCGCGCACGTGCGCGACGGCTACCAGCCACAGACCAACATCGTGCGCGTGAACGGCCAGCGCGCCGCACTGCTGACGATCAATAAAAGCGGCAACGCGTCCACGCTCGATATCGTCGACCGCATCAAGACGATGATGCCGACGCTGCGCAATCTGGTGCCGCCGTCGCTGAATATCGACCCCGTCGCCGACCAATCGCTGTTCGTGCGTGCATCCGTGCAGGGCGTATTGCGTGAAGCGCTGATCGCCGCGTGCCTGACGGGCCTGATGATTCTGCTGTTCCTCGGCAACTGGCGCGCGACGCTGATCATCGCGGTATCGATTCCGTTGTCGATGATCACGTCGATCATCGCGTTGTCCGCGCTCGGTCAGACGATCAACATCATGACGCTCGGCGGGCTCGCGCTCGCGGTCGGGATTCTCGTCGACGATGCGACCGTCGCGATCGAAAACATCAGCCATCAGCTCGAACAGGGCAAGACGCTAGAACAGGCGATTCTCGACGGCGCGCATCAGATCGCGATTCCGACGCTGGTGTCGACGCTGTCGATCTGTATCGTGTTCGTGCCGATGTTTCTGCTCACCGGTGTCGCGCACTATCTGTTCATTCCGCTTGCCGAAGCGGTGGTGTTCGCGATGCTCGCGTCGTACTTCTTCTCGCGTACGCTCGTGCCGACGCTCGCGAAGTATCTGCTGCGCTATCACCACAAGCCCGCGGATTTACATCACGCGCCGGTGCAAACGCGCAATCCGTTCATGCGCATGCACTACGCGTTCGAGCGCGGTTTCTCGCGTTTGCGCGAGCGTTACCGCGTGTTTCTCGAAGCGCGTGTCGCGCGACCGGGACTGTTCGTCACGCTGTTTCTCGCGTGCTGTTGCGCTTCGTTGCTGTTGCTGCCGTTTATCGGCCGCGACTTTTTCCCCGCCGTCGATGCCGGCACGATCGCGCTGCACATGCGCGCGAAAACCGGCATGCGCGTCGAGGAAACCGCGGTGCTGACCGATCGTGTCGATGCGCGCATCCGTCAGCTGATTCCGGCCGGCGAACTACATTCGATCATCGACAACATCGGTCTGCCGGTGTCGGGCATCAACCTTTCGTACAGCAACACGGGCACGATCGGCACATCCGACTCGGACATCCTGATCACGCTGAACCCGGATCATCATCCGAGTGCCGGCTATGTGCGCAAATTGCGGCGCACGCTCAGCGACGAATTCCCCGGCGTGCAGTTCGCGTTTCTGCCTGCCGATATCGTCAGTCAGACGCTCAATTTCGGCATGCCGTCGCCGATCGATATCCAGATCGTCGGCCGTGAGGTTGCAGCCAATCGCGCGTTCGCCGCGAACCTGCTGCACCGTCTGCGCACGGTGCCGGGTCTCGCCGATGCGCGCATCCAGCAGCCCGCCGATCTGCCGCGGATCTTCATCGACGTCGATCGCACGCGCGCGCAGCAAGCGGGTTTTTCGCAGCGCGATATCGCGAGCAATCTGTTGATCACGCTGTCGGGCAGCCAACAGACCACGCCGACGTTCTGGCTCAATCCGCGCAATGGCGTCAGCTACAACGTGATCACGGAAGCGCCGCAATACACGATCGATTCGCTGCAATCGCTCGCGAATATTCCGCTCAACGCCAACGGCCGCAGCAACATTCTCGGCTCGCTCGCGACGATGCGCCGCGAAGCCGGCAACGCGGTGCTGACGCACTACAACGCGCAGACCACGATCGACATCTACGGCACCGCCGACGGCCGCGATCTCGGCGGTGTGTCCGACGACATCCGCAAGATCATCGACGCATCGAAAACCGAGCTGCCGAAGAGCTCGACGATCGAACTGCGCGGCCAGGTGCAAACGATGAACGCGTCATTCTCGGGCCTGCTCGCCGGTCTGCTGTTCGCGGTGCTGCTCGTGTATCTGCTGATCGTCGTCAACTTCCAGTCGTGGCTCGATCCGTTCATCATCATCACGGCGCTGCCGGGTGCGCTCGCGGGCATCGTGTGGATGCTGTTCCTCACACACACCACGCTGTCGATTCCTGCCCTCACCGGCGCGATCATGTGTATCGGCATCGCGACCGCGAACTCGATTCTGGTGATCAGCTTCGCGCGCGAACAGTTGCTGCTGCACGGCGACGCGACGCGCGCTGCGATCGAAGCGGGCTTCACACGTTTGCGCCCGGTGCTGATGACCGCGCTCGCAATGGTGATCGGCATGGTGCCGTTGGCGATCGGGCTCGGCGAAGGCGGCGAGCAGAACGCGCCGCTCGGACGCGCGGTGATCGGCGGGCTCGCGCTCGGCACGCTGGCCACGTTGATCTTCGTACCGGTCGTGTTCTCGATGATCTATCGACGGCTCGCGGCGCGGCATCAGCGTGCCGCGGAACATGTGGTGCAGAACCCATGAACGTCCAGCACGCGATGACCGTACAAGCCGGCACGCGCACCGTGCGATGCCACGGCATAAGAGGCAGCATCGACTGCCCATGCAATTTCGAAGGGGAAGTTTGATGGATGCACAACGTCCCGGCGGCTCAGGTTCAGGCTCTGGTTCCGGTGGCCACACCGCGCATGACCCCGCGAAAGCGCGACGCGCGCGCCTGATCATGATCGCCGCCGCCGTCGCCGTGCTCGCGCTCGCCGCGCAAGGCATCTGGTCGCGCCACGATGCGCATGCGGCGCTCGAACGCGATGCCGAGCACGCGAGCCAGATGAGCGTCGAAGTCGTGCAGCCGCAGAAGTCGTCGGCCGGGCTCGATCTCGTGTTGCCCGGCAATGTGCAGGCCTTTCTCGATACGCCGATCTATGCGCGCACCAACGGCTATCTGAAGAAGTGGTACGCCGACATCGGCGCCCGCGTGAAGAGCGGCCAGCTGCTCGCGGAAATCGACACCCCCGAAGTCGACGACCAGTTGCGCGCCGCCCGCGCCGACCTCGCGAACGCCGAAGCGAATTACGCGCTCGCGAAGAGCACAGCTGATCGCTGGACAGATATGTTCAGCAGCAAGTCGGTGTCGAAGCAGGAGACCGACGAAAAAGTCGGCGACATGCTCGCGAAAAAAGCCACGCTCGACGCCGCGCGTTTCAACGTCGCGCGACTCGAAAAGACGCAGTCGTTCCAGAAGGTCTATGCGCCGTTCGACGGCACCGTGACCGCGCGCAACGTCGACGTCGGCGCGCTGATCGACGCGGGCAGCTCGGGTGGTCCCGCGAAGGAGCTGTTTCATGTCGCCCAGGCGGACCGCCTGCGCGTCTACGTGAACGTGCCGCAGGCATACGCGCAGCAGGTTCACGCGCAGCAGAGCGCGTTTCTGACGCTGACCGAGACGCCGTCGCGGCACTACCCGGGCACGGTCGCGCGCACCGCCGGCGCGGTCGATCCGCAGCAGCGCACGATGCTCGTCGAAGTCGACGTCGACAATCGCAGCGGCGAGCTGTTGCCGGGCGCGTACGCGCAGGTGCATTTCGCGCTCGACGCGGGCACGGCGCCGTTCACGCTGCCGGGCAACGCATTGCTGTTCCGCCCCGACGGCGTCAAGGTCGCGACCGTCGATCCGCAGCACAAGGTGAAGCTGCTGCCGGTATCGCTCGGCACGGACTTCGGCACGCGCGTCGCGATCGTGTCGGGTTTGCAGGGCAACGAGCAGGTGATTCTGAATCCGCAGGATTCGATCGTCGATGGCGCGCCGGTGCGGATCGTGCCGCGCAAGGCGGAAAGCGGTGCGGCTTCGGAGGGCGCGGCTGGGGCGGCGGGTGCAACCGGCGCGGCGGCCAGCTCGCCGGCGGCGCAAGGCGGCGCGCGGCCGGCCGCGAGGACGTGATCATGAAGAGGTCGGTTTGGCGGCGCGTGGTTGCGTCATTGGCTTGGTTCGCGGCTGGGTCGGCGAGCGTTTCCGTTCGCGCCTCGGCAGTTGCGCTGAGCCTCGCCGGCGCGCTCGGCGCCTGCACCGTCGGCCCCGACTACGTGAAGCCCGCCGCCGTCACGCCCGCGACCTGGCGCGAACTCGAGGGCACCGGCTGGAAGCCGGCGCAACCGGCCGACACGCTCACGCGCGGCGCGTGGTGGCGCATCTACGGCGACGCATCGCTCGATGCGCTCGAACCGCAGGTCGCGAGCGCGAACCAGGACGTACAGGCCGCCGAAGCGCGCTTTCGCGCGGCGCGCGCGACCGTCGCGCAATATCGCTCGCAATTCTTCCCGGTGCTCACCGCGGGCGCCCAGTATTCGCGCACGCGGACCTCGGAGAACGTGCTGCATAAATCGACCGCCGGTCTCACGCTGAACGACTATCTGGTGCGGGCCGACGCGTCGTGGGAGCCGGATCTGTGGGGCCGCGTGTCGCGCAGCGTCGAAGGCGCGAAGGCCGGCGCGCAGGCGAGCGCCGCCGACGTCGACGCCGCGCTGCTGTCGATGCAGGCCGAGCTCGCCACCGATTATTTCGAGCTGCGCGGACTCGATCAGGAGAGTCAACTGCTCGACGACACGATCAAGGCCTACCAGCAGGCGCTCGAACTGACGCAGCATCGCTACGCCGGTGGCATCGCGACCGACGCCGATGTCGCGCAGGCACAAGCACAGCTGAAGACGACCCAGGCGCAGGCGCTCGACCTCGGCGTGCAGCGCGCGCAGCTCGAACATGCGATAGCGATCCTGATCGGCCAGCCGCCTTCTACTTTCACTTTGCCGGTCGCACCGCTCGTCGCGATGCCGGTAGTCGCGGCGACCGGCGTGCCGTCCGGCTTACTCGAACGGCGTCCCGATATCGCGGCGGCGGAGCGGCACGTCGCCGCGATGAACGCGCAGATCGGCGTGGCCACCGCGGCGTTTTTCCCGAACCTCGTGCTGGCCGTGACGGGCGGGCTCGAAGCGACCAATTACAGCCAGTGGCTGCTCGCGCCGAGCCGGCTATGGTCGCTCGGGCCGACGCTCGCGGGCACGCTGCTCGACTTCGGCGGCCGCGCGGCGGTCAAGGAGCAGGCGCGCGCGCATTACGACGAAAGCGTCGCGCAATATCGGCAGACGGTGCTGAACGCGTTCGGCCAGGTCGAGGACAATCTCGCCGCGCTGCGCGTGCTCGAACAGGAAGCCGCTGCGCAGGACGACGCGGTCGCGGCCGCGCGGCGCGCGCTCGCGGTCGTGTCGGACCGCTACCGGAACGGCGCGATCACCTATCTCGACGTGGTCGTCGCGCAGACGACCGCGCTGACCAACGAGCGCAACGCGGTCGCGATCGCGCGCCGCCGGATGGCCGCGAGCGTCGCGCTGGTGAAGGCGCTCGGCGGCGGCTGGGATACGTCGGCACTGCCGGGCGACGACGCGCTCGTGCATCCGTCGACGGCGACTTCGGGGGCGACGCGGGCGCAGGCGCCGGGCAGTGAAGCCGGGGCGCACGGCTAGCGCCGGGAGATAGGCGCGCGACGTACTGCGAATGGAGCGCTGCGGGCGCACCGCGGCGTCGCGGTCTAGCGCCCGCCGCTCCGATAGCACGCCGCGTTGCCCGCGACGCCGGCTTGAAACGCGTTTTCAGCGTATCCTTAACACTTTTGCGCGTTTCCGTGTGACCCAAGGAGTTTTGTTGTGACCCTGCCGCCGCAATCCCAGCGGACTGCATCTGCCGTTCCCTCCCGCGGCGCAGCTTCAGCTGCTTGCGCAAGCACCACCACCGTGTCGGACATCCCTTATCTCGAACGCGGCTCGCGCGCGTACTGGCGTGCCAGCCTCGCGCTGCTGTTCGCCGGCTACGCGACGTTCTCACTGCTCTACTGCGTGCAGCCGCTGCTGCCGTCGTTTTCCGAAGCGTTCAACGTGACGCCGGCGCAAAGCAGTCTGTCGTTGTCACTCTCCACTGCCGCGCTCGCGCTCGCGATCTTCGTCGCCGGTTTCGTCTCCGAGGGTCGGAGCCGGCACAAGCTAATGACGCTGTCGCTGACGGTGTCCTCGGTGCTGACGATTGGCGTATCGGTCGCGCCGCACTGGCACCAGTTGCTCGTGCTGCGTACGCTCGAAGGGCTCGCGCTCGGCGGCGTGCCGGCCGTCGCGATGGCTTATCTCGCCGAGGAAGTGCATCCCGACGGCCTCGGCCTCGCAATGGGCCTGTACGTCGGCGGCACGGCGATCGGCGGCATGGCCGGGCGGGTCATCACCGGCGTGGTCGCGGATCTGTTTTCGTGGCGCGTCGCGATCGGCACGATCGGCGTGCTCGGCCTGCTGTCGATGCTCGCGTTCCGCGCGCTGCTGCCACCGTCGCGCCATTTCGTGCCGCGCCGCGGGCTCGGCTTCGCGCATCACCGCACGCTGCTGTTGCGACAGTTCACGCGACCGGGTCTGCCGCTGCTGTTCCTGCTCGGCTTCGTGCTGATGGGCAGCTTCGTCACGCTGTACAACTACATCGGCTACCGGCTGCTCGCGCCGCCGTATCGGTTGAATCAGACGGAGATCGGCGCGATTTTCATCGTCTATCTGGTTGGCGTGGTCGCGTCGCCATGGTCCGGGCGCATGGCCGACACGTTCGGCCGCGCGCGCGTGCTGATCGGGAGCCTGCTGCTGATGGTGTTCGGCCTCGCGCTGACGATGCTGCATCCGCTCGCGGCGATCGCGACCGGGATCGCCTGCGTGACGTTCGGGTTCTTTGCCGGGCATTCGGTCGCGAGCGGCTGGGTCGGGCGTCTGGCGAAAGACGCGAAAGGCCAGGCCGCTGCGCTGTATCTGCTCGCGTACTACATCGGCTCGAGCCTGGTCGGTTCGTATGGCGGCCATGTTTGGGCCGGTCATGGCTGGAACGGTGTCGTCGGGCTAGTCGGTGCGCTGCTCGTGATCGGCTTGATCGCGGCGAGCCGCCTGCGCGGGCGCGAATAGCCCCGGCGCATCGGTCGCGTTGCGCGGTGCAGGCACCGCGAGCCGGCCGCAATCAGCCAACCCAAATGGATCGGCGGCAAAACGAAAGCCTTGCGTAAGCGAACGTTTGCTATTTTCCGCCGCGTTTTGTTGCACCGCGCCAATCGCCGCAGGCCGCGCCGCGCCTGGGTTCAGCAGCTTACGAATAAGCGCCGACGCGCCAGCTTGCGCCGTCGCGCCGCTCCATCGGTCTCCTATACTCGATTCGTGCAATGGGGCTGCATGATTTCGAAGCCGCGGCCTCTGCTGGAACGACATATCAACCATCCTGCATGGGAGGAGACGAAGATGACCTACTTTACGATCGCCGATTTCATCCTGGTCATTCCGATGGCGTTGGCGGGCGCGCTATTCGTCGGCGCGCTGCCCTGCAAGACCGAGTTGCGACACAACGGGCTGCGTGTGCTGGGCGCGCTGATCGGTGTGATGTGCGCGGTGGCGCTGGTCGAGGGTCTGCCGGCGCTCGTTTAGCGGCGCGGCGAAATACCTGCAGAAAAGCCGCACGCTGAGCGTGCGGCTTCGTTTTGCCCTTGTGTCCGTCCGCCTGTTGCGCGGACGGCTCCTCACGCGATCAGATCGCCTGATCGGTCGACGGCTTTTCCCACAGATTGATCCCGCCTTCGGTCGCATAGCGATCGATTTCGGCGAGTTCGTCAGCCGAGAATGCGAGGTTCTTCAGCGCGCCGACGTTCTCGCGCACCTGCTCCGCGCGGCTGGCGCCGATCAGCACCGACGTCACGCGTGGATCGCGCAACGCCCACGCGAGCGCCATCTGCGCGAGGCTTTGACCACGGCGCTGCGCGATGTCGTTGAGCTTCCGGACGTGCTCGATGTTCTGCGGGCTCAGATGCTCGTCTTTCAGCGAACCGCCGCCCGGCTTGTTGACGCGCGCATCGGCCGGCACGCCGTTCAGATACTTGCCGGTCAACAATCCCTGCGCGAGCGGCGTGAACGCGATCGTGCCCGCGCCGACTTCGTCGAGCGTATCGAGCAGGTCGTGTTCGATCCAGCGGTTCAGCATGTTGTACGACGGCTGATGGATCAGCAGCGGCACCTTGTATTCGCCGAGCAGCTTCGCCATTTCGCGCGTCTTCGCCGACGAGTACGACGAGATGCCGATGTACAGCGCCTTGCCCTGCTGCACCGCGCTAGCGAGCGCGCCCGCGGTTTCCTCGAGCGGCGTATGCGCGTCGAAGCGATGCGAATAGAAGATGTCGACGTAATCGAGGCCCATGCGCTTCAGGCTCTGATCGAGACTCGCAAGCACATATTTGCGCGAGCCGCCGCCCTGGCCGTACGGACCGGGCCACATATCCCAACCGGCCTTCGACGAAATCAGCAACTCGTCGCGATACGGCTTGAAATCGTCCGTGAACAGACGGCCGAAATTGGTTTCCGCGCTGCCGTACGGCGGGCCGTAGTTGTTCGCCAGATCGAAGTGCGTGATGCCGAGGTCGAAGGCCGTGCGCAGGATGTCACGCTGCGTCGAGATCGGCGTGGTGTCGCCGAAGTTGTGCCACAGGCCGAGCGACAGCGCCGGCAGTTTGAGACCCGACTTGCCGCAGACGCGGTATTGCATGTCCGAATAGCGTTCTGAAGCTGCTTCGTAAGCCATTGCTAGTGTCCTTGTCGATGAGATCGCCCGAGGATGGCGGGCGTGAGGATTCGCGCGTTGCGGTAGGCGTGCTGCTGGGAAAATTTGTTGTTGTGGCGTCGCCGCGGTGCGGCCGGACCGACCGCTATGTTAGCCAATCGACGCGGCGCTTGCAGCGCAACCAGTATGCGCGATGGACGAGCACGCACGCCTCACCTACACTCTGGCCGGTTCAGGTTGATGGGAGGTGCAGATGACGAAAGCGATTTCGATCGCGCTGATTGTCGGCGGTATCGTGCTGCTGTATTTCGGCGGGCAGGCATTCAATTCGGTGAGCAGCGACGTGTCGCGCTTCTTTACCGGCTCGCCGAGCAACAAGGCGATCGTGCTGATCGTCGCGGGCGTGGTGGCGACACTCGCCGGGCTGACGGGAATCGCGATGTCGGGGCGCAAGCGCTGAACGTCGGCGCAAGGCCCGCGACCACGATAATCTAGAACGCGATCTCGGGCTTCGCGGCCGAGCGCGTGCCGGGCAGCGGAACATTGCTTGCGCCGTGATAGGTGAACACGAGCGAGAACTTCACCTCATCGCTGAGATTCTTGCCGGCCGAGTGCAGCGTGTTGCAGTGAAAGAACACCACGTCGCCGGTCTTCAGCTCGGGCGACACCGCCCTGCGGATCGCGGCCTCGTTCTCGGCGAGATCCGCGCGGAAAAACTTCGCTTCGTCGAAACGGTCCGATGTGAACGCGGCGCCGTGCGATTGCGGCACGAACCACAGCGCGCCGTTATCGACGGTTTCCGGGCCGACAGCGAGCCACACCGACACCAGATCGTCGCGCTCGAACGACCAGTAGCGCACGTCGCGATGCCAGCCGGTCAGGCTGCCGTACGCGGGGTGCTTGGTCATCATGCAGTTGTGATGCGCGCGCGACAGACGCGGCTCCTCGCCAAAATACAGCTCCATCCAGCCACGGATTTCGGACGCGGTCGCCCATTGCGCGAACGCGGGGTGACGACCGTACGCGTCGAGCAGGCGCCGCACCGTATGTCCGCCCGGAGCATCCTTCGATGACGGCGCGCCCGGATACTGCAAATCAGCTTCGAATTCGATCGGCGCCGCCACTTCCTGCAGCTGCCGCTGCGCGATCCGCTTCAACTCGTCGCAACGCTCGGGCGACACGAGTCCTGGCACGACGACAAAACCCTGCTCCCGCAACGTTTGAATCTGCTCTTTCTTCGAATGGAGTGACATGGCGTTCCGTTACCGTCGACTAACTGATGTTCGATTGTAAAACGGGCGCGATCGGGATGCGTTGGTTCACCGCGAGAGGCCCCTGCGTCCTGCTGATCTTTTGCGCCGCTCGCCTTCGCTTTTCGCGGCGCGCCAATGCACCGGTTTCAGGCGCGCGGCGCGCCCGCACCGCACATTCGCTGGGCAAACGCGCACGCAAATCGCCCGTAAAGGGTGACTGCGAACTGGCATCCGCGACGATTCGATCCGCGAAGAAATCCAGTCTCGCGGGTAATAACCGACTTTCTGACGTCACGATTCCCGTGTAGCCTGCTCGCATGTCAATCGTCGCTTACGCAGTTTTCTGTTGTGCGCAGGCCGTCAGGGCCCGTGCCGTCGGTTTCTCCGCGTTGTACCTTCGCTGCGCTGTGCGCCGTGTTTCGCGTCGCGATCTCCCGCGCCACGACCCGCACCGAATTTCCCGCTTTCAGGCCGTTCATCGCAACCCAGTCATTGGCACATATGGTGCTGTTTGTCCGTGCACATCCGGTGCACGCGCCGACGTGCGGTTCATTGCCTAAATGTGAAGCCATGCATACTCTTTTGAGCACCCGTCTTACCCGCGCCGCGCTGAAAGCGGCGCGTCCCGCGCGCCGCCATATGATGCGAGCGCTGCGCCATCATGCCGCGCGCACCCGCGCGCTCGGCGAGCAGTGGCGCGACGCGAAGGCCGTCGACGGCTTTCGCACCTGGTTCCATACGTTCTTCTCGGCGCTACGCCAGCAGAGCGGCACGCGCCGTCTGTCGCTGCGCACGCTGCTGCGCAAACCGACACCGTTGCGCCTCGCGGTCGCGAAACGCGCGCCGGCGGTGCCCACGCCTGCGAGCCGCCGACCGCGTCGCCTGTCGACGAGCAGCAGCGGGTGGTTCGCGTTTGCGTTTGCGAGCCGGTGAGATTGCTGGGCCGGTGAGTTGCAGTTGCGCGTTGAGTGGCTAGACCGCTGATCTGCTGACCGGGTGGGCGTTCACCGCTGGCCTGACTTCGAGCGCCGCAAGACTTCGAGCGCGCCGCCTCGACGACGTGCTTCGCGCGGCGGCTTCGCTACTCCATCGATCGACAAAGAAAACCCCGCCGGCTCACGCCGGCGGGGTTTGTTTGCTTTCAAGCGGCGATCGGCTCGCGCTTATTCGGCAAGCGCCGCGACCGGCTCAGTGCCTGCCGCTTCGGCGAGTGCGAGCGCCTTGTCGGTGGCTTCCCACGTGAATTCCGGCTCTTCGCGGCCGAAGTGACCATACGCCGCGCTCTTCTCGTAGACCGGGCGCAGCAGGTCGAGCATCTGGATGATGCCCTTCGGACGCAGGTCGAAATGCTGACGCACGAGTTCCGTGATCGTCGCATCCGACACGCGGCCGGTGCCGAACGTGTTGACCATCACCGAGGTCGGCTGGGCGACGCCGATCGCGTACGACACCTGGATCAGGCAGCGCGACGCGAGGCCCGCGGCCACGATGTTCTTGGCGACGTAACGGCCGGCGTACGCTGCCGAGCGGTCCACCTTCGACGGATCCTTGCCCGAGAATGCGCCGCCGCCGTGCGGCGCCGCGCCGCCGTACGTATCGACGATGATCTTGCGGCCCGTCAGACCGCAATCGCCCTGCGGACCGCCGATCACGAAACGACCGGTCGGGTTCACGAGGAACTTGATGTCGCCCTTGATCAGCTCGGCCGGCAGCGTCGGCTTGATCACCTCCTCGATCACCGCTTCGCGCAGCGTGTCGAGATCGATGTCCGGCGAATGCTGGGTGGACAGTACGACGGTGTCGATCGAATGCGGCTTGCCGTCGACGTAGCGCACGGTGACCTGCGACTTGGCATCCGGACGCAGCCAGGGCAGACGGCCGTCGCGGCGCAGATTCGCCTGACGCTCGACGAGGCGGTGCGACAGGTGGATCGGCAGCGGCATCAGTTCCGGCGTTTCCTCGCACGCGTAACCGAACATCAGGCCCTGGTCGCCCGCGCCTTGATCGAGGTTGTTGTCGTGCGCGCGGTCCACGCCCTGGGCGATGTCCGGCGACTGCTTGTCGTAGGCGACGAGCACCGCGCAGCCGCGGTAGTCGATGCCGTAGTCGGTGTTGTCGTAGCCGATGCGCTTGATCGTGTTGCGCGCGATCTGGATGTAGTCGACGTTCGCGGTGGTGGTGATTTCACCGGCCAGCACGACGAGACCCGTGTTGCACAGCGTTTCGGCCGCGACACGCGAGTACTTGTCTTGAGCGAGGATGGCGTCGAGGATCGCGTCCGAGATCTGGTCCGCGACTTTGTCGGGATGGCCTTCGGAAACGGATTCGGAAGTGAAGAAATAGTCATTTGCCACGTTGCAGACTCCTGTTAGTGGTTACGGTTGCGTTCCACGTAGCCGACTTCGGGAGTCTGAAGCGGCGACGCTTTAGCGGATTACCTGACCGATGGACGCAAAACCCATGGAACCCATGGACCGCACCCGCCGGCTTCGCCCCGCAAGTTGTCTATTAACTCGGCGAAGCACTTATTATAGCGACTTCCCTTGAATGTCACAGAGTCGAAACGAGTGCGGTATCACGTCTATTTTTCCGCTTTCCACAATTTCGCCCCTTGCGGCGCCGCGCGCCTGGAGGCTGCATGCTGAGCCGCTACGGTGCGAAGCTCGCGATCGGGCTGCTCAAACTCTTTGCGCTGTTGCCTTATGGATTCGTCGCCCGTCTCGGTGACGGGCTCGGCTGGCTGCTCTACCAGATCCCGAGCCGTCGCAAGCGCATCGTTCATACGAATCTGAAGCTGTGCTTCCCCGACTGGAGCGACGAGCGCCGGGGGGACGTCGCGCAAAAACACTTCCGTCATGCCATCCGCAGCTATCTCGAGCGCAGCGTGCAGTGGTTCGGCTCGGCGAAGAGGCTCGAAATGCTGATCCAGCTCGACAGCGCGATCGACCTGACGGACCCGAACCTGCCGCCCACATTGTTTCTCGGCTTTCATTTTGTCGGCATCGAGGCCGGTTCGATTTTTCTGAACTACTCGCTGAAGCGCCAGTGCGGCTCCCTCTATCAGCCGATGTCGAATCAGCAGCTCGAGGAAGTCGCGAAAGCAGCGCGCGCGCGTTTCGGCGCGGACATGGCGAGCCGCGCGGACAGCGCGCGCGTCGTGCTGCGCTGGCTGCGCGAACGCAAACCGGTGATGCTCGGCGCGGACATGGACTACGGCGCGCGCAATTCGACGTTCGTGCCGTTCTTCGGCGTGCCGACCTGCACGCTGACCGCGGTCGGCCGTCTCGCGAAGGTCGGGCACGCGCAGGTCGTACCGTTCATCGGCGAGGTGCTGCCGAACTACAAGGGCTACCGGCTCAGGGTCTTCAAGCCTTGGGACGACTATCCGACCGGCGACGATGACGCTGATGCGCGACGCATGAACGAGTTTCTCGAAGAGCAGATTCCGCTGATGCCCGAGCAGTATTACTGGGTGCACAAGCGGTTCAAGACACGCCCGCCGGGGGTGCCGGGGGTGTATTGAAGGTGGGGCTGGGCTCCTTGCCTGCCGTACCGTTTCCGATGTGCCAACGTGTATCATCTGCAATTGGCCGAGCACGGCTCCAATGGGTGATTCACCCAACAGCCGGTGAGGCCGGGATTTTCGGCTCCGCCCGTACGCGCGAAGCCCTACGCAGCAACGGATACACGGAAAACGTGAAGCTCAAATTCACCAAAATGCACGGCGCGGGCAACGACTTCGTCGTACTCGACGGCTATACCCAACCGGTTGATCTAACCACGGCGCAGGTGCGCGCGTTGGCGAACCGCCATTTCGGCGTCGGCGCCGACCAGTTGCTGCTGGTCGAAAAGCCGACCGTCGAAGGCGTTGATTTCAGATATCGCATCTTCAATTGCGACGGCGGCGAGGTCGAACACTGCGGCAACGGCGCGCGCTGCTTCGTCAAGTTCGTGCGCGAGCGCGGTCTCACCGACCAACGCAGCGTGCGCGTGCAGGTCCAGAAAGGCACGATCACGCTGACGATGCAGGACAACGGCGAAGTGATCGTCGACATGGGCACGCCCGTGTTCGATCCCGAACTCGTGCCGTTCGCGACCAAGGGTCTGCAAGGCCGCCGCGAAGGCGCGGATACGCTCTGGCCGCTCGACGTGAACGGCACGACGCGCTGGATGTCGGTGGTGTCGATGGGCAATCCGCACGCCGTGCAGGTCGTCGACGATGCCGAGGTGTTCCCGGTGCTCGTCGAAGGTCCGGCCATCGAGCGGCACACGCGCTTCCCGCAGCGGGTCAACGCGGGCTTCATGCAGATCGTCAACCGCAACGAGATCAGGCTGCGCGTCTACGAACGCGGCGCGGGCGAAACGCTCGCGTGCGGCACCGGCGCGTGCGCGGCGGTCGCGGCCGGCATCCGGCGCGGGCTGCTGGATTCGCCGGTGCTCATACATACGCACGGCGGCGATCTGACCATCACGTGGGACAGCGCGCACCCAGGCGCGCCGCTGCTGATGGCCGGCCCCGCAGCCACCGTCTTCGAAGGGGAGATCGAGTTGGCCGAAGAGGCGTCGAGCGCCTCGTTGGACTCGTCGCAGCACAATCCGTCCAGCCCGGCCGACATGGCGCCCTCCGTCTAACTCATTGACCGACGCGCCGCCGTGAGGCGGCCATCCCGTAGTCCTCTAGCCGAAACCATGAACGAACGCGAAGTCGCCGAATACCTGCTCGCCAATCCCGAATTCTTCGTCGAACACGCGGAAACGCTCGCGACGATCCGGCTCGCGAACCCGCACGGCAAAGCCGCGGTGTCACTGCAGGAGCGGCAGATGGAGATGCTGCGCGACAAGAACAAGCATCTGGAGCGGCGTCTTGCCGAACTGCTGCGCTACGGTCACGAGAACGACAGCATTGCGTCGAAATTCAACCGCTGGACCATCCGTGTGATGGCCGAGCGCGATCCCTACGCGCTGCCGCGCACGATCGCCGGCGGTCTGCGCGACATCTTCGACGTGCCGCAAGCGGCACTGCGCGTGTGGGACGTCGCCGAGCCGTATGCGCAGGCGGACTTCGCGCGCCACGTCAGCGAGGAAGTGCGCATTTTCGCGGGCAGCCTGAGCACGCCGTACTGCGGCGCAAACACCGGCTTCGAGGCCGCGCAATGGCTCGCGCAAGCTGCGGTCGCGCCCAACGGGACGACCAACCCGGCGGCAAGCGCGACAACGAGCGCGACCGACGACCTCGGCGTCGCGTCGAACGGGACGGCGCAGAGCACCGAATCGATCGCGCTGCTCGCGCTGCGCGACCCCGAAGGCGCCGAAGACGCGCCGACGTTCGGCCTGCTCGTGATGGGCTCATCCGACCCGCGGCGCTTCCACGAAGGCATGGCCACCGATTTCCTCACGCAGATCGGCGCGCTCGCGAGCGCCGCGCTGAGCCGGCTGCTGCCGCGCTGAGCCGCGCCACGCAACGTCACCCGTACCGTGACCGCCGCCGACCCGATCGCCGCCTACCTGTCGCATCTCGAGCACGAGCGGCGGCTGTCGGCGCACACGCTGCGCGGCTACACGCATGAGCTCGCGGAACTGAAGCAGCTCGCCAAAGGCCGAGCGCTCGAAAGCCTCACCGCCGTCGACATCCGCGGCGCTGTCGCTCGCGCACATGCGGGCGGTCTCACCGCGCGGTCGATCGGCCATCGGCTGTCGGCATGGCGTGCGTTTTATCGCTGGCTCGCGGGCCACGTCGAGTTGCCGGCCAATCCGGTCGCCGCGGTGCGCGCGCCGAAGCAGGCGAAAACGCTGCCGAAGGCGCTTTCCGTCGACGACACCGCGCGCCTGATGGACAGCCCGCCCGCCGACTCGCCCGAAGGCCTGCGCGATCACGCGATGCTCGAGCTGTTCTACTCGTCGGGCCTGCGCCTCGCCGAACTGGTCGGCCTCGACGTGCGTTTCGCCGACGTCGACGGCTATCGCTCGGCCGGCTGGCTGAAACTCGATTCCGGCGAAGTCGAAGTGCTCGGCAAAGGCAATCGGCGTCGCGTCGTGCCGGTGGGCAGCAAGGCGGCCGTGGCGCTGAACGCATGGCTCGCGGTGCGCGAACCGATGGTCCGCCACGATCCGCATCCGCTGTTCCTGTCGGCGCGTGGCAACCGGCTGTCGCCGAACGTCGTGCGCGAGCGCGTGAAGCGCGCGGCGCTCGCCGCCGGCATTCCGGCCAACGTGCATCCGCACGTGCTGCGCCATTCGTTCGCGACGCACGTGCTGCAGTCGAGCGGCGATCTGCGCGCCGTGCAGGAGCTGCTCGGCCACGCGAGCATCACCGCGACGCAGGTTTATACGGGCCTCGATTTCCAGCACCTCGCCCACGTCTACGACAGCGCGCATCCTCGCGCAAAGAAACGCAACTGATCACGCGACTGACGCCGCGCGCCACGACGCGCCGCCTTCGCTTGCACTTTACCTACACCTGATGAATACCGTTACGCTCAAACCGTCGAAAGAAAAATCGCTGCTGCGCCGCCATCCGTGGGTTTATGCCAATGCGATCGAGCACGTCGACGGCCGCCCCGCGCCCGGCGCGACCGTGCTCGTGCGCGCGCACGATGGCCGCTTTCTCGCCCGCGCCGCCTACAGCCCGCATTCGCAGATCCGCGCGCGCGTCTGGAGCTTCGACGAAGCCGAGCCGATCGATCACGCGTTCTTCAAGCGCCGCGTGCAGCGCGCGTTCGCGCATCGTCAGGCGATGGTGCGCGACACCGGCGCGGTGCGGCTGATCTTCGGCGAGGCGGACGGTCTGCCGGGCCTGATCGTCGATTACTACGTCGCCGAGGACGCGGATCAGCGCAGCCAGATCGTCTGTCAGTTCATGGCGGCCGGCGTCGAAGCGTGGAAGGACGCGATCGTCGCGGCGCTGGTCGGCGCGACCGGCTGCCCGAACGTCTACGAGCGCTCGGACGTGTCGATCCGTCAGAAGGAAGGGCTCGAGCAGATCACCGGCGTGCTCGCCGGCGAGCCGCCTTCCGAGAAGCTGATCGCGAGCGAAAACGGCGTGCGCTATCACGTCGACGTGCGCAACGGCCACAAGACCGGCTTCTATGTCGACCAGCGCGATAACCGCCTGCTCGTGCAGCAGTTCGCGAAAGATCGCGACGTGCTGAACTGCTTCTGCTACACCGGCGGCTTTTCGCTCGCGGCGCTCAAGGGTGGCGCGAAGCGCGTGGTGTCGGTCGATTCGTCGGGGGAAGCGCTCGCGCTCGCGCAGCAGAACGTGGCGGCCAACGGCTTCGACGCCGACCGCGCGAACTGGCTAGACGCCGACGCGTTCAAGACATTGCGGGGCCTCTACGACGAAGGCGAACGCTTCGACCTGATCGTGCTCGATCCGCCGAAATTCGCGCCATCGCGCGAGCACGTGGACCGCGCGGCGCGCGCGTACAAGGACATCAATCTGACGGGCCTGAAGCTGCTGCGCCCGGGCGGTTTGCTGTTCACGTTCTCATGCTCGGGCGCGATCGATCCCGAGCTGTTCCAGAAGATCGTGGCGGGCGCGGCCGCCGACGCACGCGTCGACGCACGCATCCTGAAGCGCCTTGGCGCGGGCGTCGATCATCCGCTGCTCACTGCGTTCCCCGAAGGCGAGTATCTGAAGGGGCTGCTGTTGCAAATCGCCTGATCGCCCTTATTTCCCGGTGATTGCGCGTGTCGGCGGCGGCAGCGGCCAGGCTCAGCGCAGGCGGCCATCAGCCGGCCGCCCCTGCGCCCGACTGGCAAATATGTTTCAATAACCGGCTGAACAGGGCTCGCGCCATCCGGCTGCGGCGCCCCGCCTAACGCATCTGGCTAGCCTTGCGCGCTAGCGTCCGATCACGCACCGTTTCACGACTTACAGGCGACCCACATGATTCCAGTCACCATCCTGACCGGCTTTCTCGGCAGCGGCAAAACCACCCTGCTCAAGCGCATCCTGAACGAAAAGCACGGCATGAAGATCGCCGTCATCGAGAACGAGTTCGGCGAAGAGAACATCGACAACGAGATCCTCGTGCAGGACACGAGCGAGCAGATCATCCAGATGAGCAACGGCTGCATCTGCTGCACGATTCGCGGCGACCTGTCGCGCGTGCTCAACGATCTGGCCGCGAAGAAGCAGGCGGGCGAAGTGGACTTCGACCGCGTCGTGATCGAAACCACCGGCCTCGCGAATCCGGGCCCGGTCGCGCAAACCTTCTTCATGGACGACCAGATCGCGAGCGAATTCCTGCTCGACGCGATCATCACGCTAGTCGACGCGAAGCATGCGAACCATCAGCTCGACCAGCACGAAGTGGTGCAGCGCCAGGTCGGTTTCGCGGACCGGCTGTTCATCACGAAGGCCGATCTCGTCGACGAGCGGCACGTGGGCGATCTGCGCCACCGTCTGCTGCACATGAACCCGAAGGCGGCGATCAAGGTCGTCAATTTCGGCGAGGCGGACATCAAGGAAATTTTCGATCTGCGCGGCTTCAACCTGAACTCGAAGCTCGAAATCGATCCGGACTTCCTGAGTGAAGACGAACACGCGCATAGCCACGCGCACGACGAGCACGGCCACACGCAAGGCGACCATGACCACGATCACGCCAATTGCGATCACGAAGGCCATAATCACGGACATCACCACCATGCGCATCACGACGACAAGATCAAGTCGTTCGTGTACCGCAGCGATCGTCCGTTCGATCCGAACAAGCTCGAAGACTTCCTCGGCGGCATCCTGCAGATCTATGGCGAGCACCTGCTGCGCTACAAGGGCGTGCTGTACATGAAGGGCGTCGATCGCAAGGTCGTGTTCCAGGGCGTGCATCAAATGATGGGCAGCGACCTCGCCGCGAAATGGCAACCGGCCGAGAAGAAGACCAACAAGATGGTGTTCATCGGCATCGAACTGCCGCGCGACCTGATCACCGACGGTCTCGACGCCTGCCTCGCCTGAGCGGGCGCAGCGCCGTCGCGCAAGCAAGCCTCGGAGCAGCCCACGACACGCCGCGCGCAGCGCGGCATGCACCGTGCTAGTTGTAGTGCGGTGAGACGCCCGCCGCCGACTGCGCGGGCGTGAATCCTCTGTTGAAACGGCGACGCCGCGGCGCCGAGGACTTTCGAATCCAGGTCATATGAAAAACGCGTGAAAACCCTGCTGTATTAAAGCGTGCACGACCATCGCTTTTTGGCTTTGTGCGCGTTATATTTTCGGGATATCGCTGCGCCGCAGGCCGGCTTTCAGCAGTTGCGGTGCCGAATTGTGATTCAGTTACAATACGTGCCCACTGGAGAATGACAACGAATTGCCCGGTCGCGCGTATCCCGCGACGGGCCTGAAACGGCGCCGGAAAATCTTGTCCGGAGACCCGCCGAAAACGCCGGCGGGCACGGCCTGAAAGGGCACGCGCTCGTCGGCGAGCGATGCCTCAGGAGCATGTGTGAATCGGTTTCCAGAGGAGTTCGGCCCCGCAGCGGCGTAGCTAGCAACGCCCGGTGTGTGGGCGCCAGGCGCTTCGGCGTCACGACAGTCCAACGTTCGTGGCCACCCTGCGCTGCGCGTCCGCGCGACGCGTTTGCGGGCAATACGAAAGTGCGGGCACTATGAGTTTTGCCTCACATTGAAGAAGTAAGCCAGATGACGACGAAACGACTCTTGACCGAAGCCGAAATCCTGAAGATGAGCGACAAGGATTACATGAATGAGGATCAGCTCGCCTTCTTCAAGAACAGGCTCGAACAGTTGCAGGCGGACATTCTCCGCAATGCCGGCCAGACGACCGAGAACCTGCGCGAAACGGTCATCGTGCCGGACCCGGCCGATCGCGCCACGATCGAGGAAGAGCATGCGCTCGAACTGCGCACGCGCGACCGCGAACGCAAGCTGCTGAAGAAGGTGCAGCAATCGATCGCGCGAATCGAGGCGGGCGACTATGGCTGGTGCGAGGAAACTGGCGAGCCGATCGGCATTCCGCGTCTGCTCGCGCGGCCCACGGCCACGCTGTCGCTCGAAGCCCAGGAGCGCCGCGAACTGCGCCAAAAGCTGTTCGGCGACTGATTGTCTGCGGCGCGGCTTCGGCTTGGCGCCCTGAAAACGCTGCTTCGTCGAGAGGCGCACGGTGAACCGTGCGCCTTTTCTTTTTGCGCGACATCCGCGCATGCTCCGCCATCCGTCCCGCCCCGCCGTCCCTTCCCGCCTCGTTTCTCAGGCTCCCTGAGCGGATTCTCAGTTTTTCGTCCTAGGCCTTCCGGCGGATCTTGATATGACCGTGCGCGCCCTAAAATAGATCGGACATGCGCTCATGAGCGCGCCAGCCGGCGCGCCGTCCGCTGACTGGATTCATGCGGTAGCACACAGCGCTGCCGCGTCCTACCTGTTTTGCAAAGAGGAACGCATATGGAGCAATTTCACGGCACGACGATCGTTTCCGTGCGCAGCGGCAACAAGGTGGCGCTCGGCGGCGACGGCCAGGTCACGCTCGGCAACATCGTCATGAAAGGCGGCGCGAAGAAGGTCCGGCGCATCTACAACGGCAAGGTGCTAGTCGGCTTCGCCGGCGGCACGGCGGATGCCTTCTCGCTGCTCGACCGCTTCGAGGCGAAGCTGGAAAAACATCAGGGCAATCTGACGCGGGCGGCCGTGGAGCTCGCGAAAGACTGGCGCACCGACCGCATGCTGCGTCGTCTCGAGGCGATGCTGATCGCCGCGGACGCGACCACCACGCTCGTCATCACCGGCAACGGCGACGTGCTCGACCCCGAAGGCGGCATCTGTGCGATCGGCTCGGGCGGTGCGTACGCGCAGGCGGCCGCGAAGGCGCTTGCCGACAACACCGAGCTGTCGCCGCGCGACATCGTGGAGAAGTCGCTGGAAATCGCCGGCGACATGTGCATCTACACGAACCATAACCGCGTCATTGAGACGATCGAGTAAGGACCCATCGATGAGCACCATGACCCCCGCCGAGATCGTCTCCGAACTCGACAAACACATCATCGGCCAAGGCCGCGCGAAGAAAGCCGTGGCGGTCGCGCTGCGCAACCGCTGGCGCCGTCAACAGGTCGACGAACCGCTGCGCCAGGAAATCACGCCGAAGAACATCCTGATGATCGGACCGACCGGCGTCGGCAAGACCGAAATCGCGCGGCGTCTCGCGAAGCTCGCGGACGCGCCGTTCATCAAGATTGAAGCGACCAAGTTCACCGAAGTCGGCTACGTGGGCCGCGACGTCGACAGCATCGTGCGCGACCTGATGGAAATTTCGGTCAAGCAGACCCGCGAAACCGAAATGCGCAAAGTGCGGACCAAGGCCGGCGATCTGGCCGAAGACCGCATCCTCGACATCCTGCTGCCAACCGCACGGCCGGTCGGCTTCGGCTCGAGCTCGAGCTCGACCGACACCGCCGATGAAGGCGGCACGACGCGTCAAACGTTCCGCAAGCGCCTGCGCGAAGGCCAGCTCGACGACAAGGAAATCGAGCTCGACGTCGAGCAGCCGCAGGTCGGCATGGACATCATGGGGCCGCCGGGCATGGAAGACATGACCGAGCAGATCCGCTCGATGTTCGCCAACATCGGCGGCGGCAAGAAGATGCGCCGCAAGATGAAGGTCAAGGAAGCGCTGAAGGTGCTCACCGACGAAGAAGCCGGCAAGATGCTGAACGACGAAGAGGTGAAGAGCAAGGCGGTGCAGAACGTCGAGCAGAACGGCATCGTGTTCCTCGACGAAATCGACAAGATCACATCGCGCAACGAAGCGGGCGGCGGTGAAGTGTCCCGTCAGGGCGTGCAGCGGGATCTGCTGCCGCTCGTCGAAGGCACGACGATCAACACCAAGTACGGCATGGTGAAGACCGATCACATCCTGTTCATCGCGAGCGGCGCGTTTCATCTCGCGAAGCCGAGCGACCTGATTCCCGAGCTGCAGGGACGCTTCCCGATTCGCGTCGAGCTCGATTCGCTGTCGGTCAACGACTTCGAATCGATCCTCGTGTCGACGGACGCGAGCCTCGTCAAGCAATACCAGGCCCTGCTCGCGACCGAAGACGTGCACCTCGAATTCGCCGACGACGGCATCCGCCGTCTCGCCGAGATCGCGTACTCGGTCAACGAGAAGACCGAGAACATCGGCGCGCGGCGTCTATATACGGTGATTGAAAAACTGCTCGAAGAAGTGTCGTTCTCGGCCGGCAATCATTCGGGCCGTGCAGTGCAGATCGACGCGGCGTATGTCGATCGCGCGTTGAACGAAGTCGCCGAAGACGAGGATCTGTCGCGCTACGTGCTGTGACATGCGCAGTGACAGCGTGAAGCGCTGATGCATGAAAAACGGGCTGCCTTCGCATGGGCGGCCCGTTTTGTTTTGTGTTGCCCTTCACGCGGCGGCGCCTCGAGCAGCCAGCGCCGGCCAGACGATCGCCGCCTACTGCTTCACCGGCCGCTTCGCCAACTTGCGCTGCAACGTGCGCCGATGCATGTTCAACGCGCGCGCGGTCGCCGAGATATTGCCGTTGTGTTCTGCGAGCACACGCTGGATATGCTCCCATTCGAGCCGCGCCACCGACAGCGGCTGTGGATGCTCGATCGCTTCCTCAGCCTGCAACGCGCTCGCCTCGCTTTGCAGCGCCGACAGGATCGTCTCGACGTTGGCGGGCTTTGCGAGATAGTTGTCGGCGCCGTCCTTGACCGCCTGCACCGCGGTGGCGATGCTCGCGTAGCCGGTCAGCACGAGCATGCGCGCATCGGGCTGCAGATCGCGTAACGGCGCGACGAGCGTCAGGCCGGAGTCGTTGCCGAGGTGCAGGTCCACGGTGATCTCGCTGAACTTCTGCTGATTCGCGAGCCGGATCGCCTCGTCCGCGTTGTGTGCTTCGCTCACCGTGTAGCCGCGCCGCGTCAAGCCGCGCGCGAGGATGCCGGAGAACACTTCGTCGTCGTCGATCACCAGAAAATTCTTTTCGCTCATGCCTGTCTCTCCGTGTTGGATGGCGCGGCGCCATGTGGGCTCGCTCCGGAAATCTTGCGCGCGGCGAGCGGCAGTCGCAGCACCGCACGCGTGCCGCGCGGGCGTCCGCCGTTGGCGTCGGTCAGCTCGATCGATCCCTTCAGACGCGCCGCCGCCGAAAACGCCAGATACAGGCCGACGCCGTGACCGCCCTGCGTGCTCTCCACCGGCATCGCGCCGAGCAAGCCTCGCAGCGCGGCCGGAATGCCCGGACCGTGGTCGCACACTTCGAACACGATCTGGTCGCCGTGCGGCGCGAGCGCGCAGGACAGTGTCACGTGATCGCGGCTCGCGCGCGCGGCGTTGTCGAGCAGGATCGTCAGTATCTGGCTGACGGCCACCGTGTCGTTGAGACTGATATCGGCGGGCGGCGTGCCAAGCCGCTCGAACTTCACGTGAGGATGGCGCAGGCGCCATTGCCCGGCAAATGATTCGAGCCATTCGTCGACCGGCTGGCGGTTCGTCGTGGTCGTTGCGCGGCTGCGCAACCGCGCGAGCGCAGATGTGCAGAGCATCATCTGCTGCTCGAGCAGCTCGAGATCGGCGCGGTAGGGGGCGAGTCCTGCGTCGGTCCGCGCCGCGTCGCGCAATTCTTCGGACAACATCGCGATTGTAGACAGAGGAGTGCCGATTTCGTGTGCCACGGTGGCCGCCTGCACGCCGAGCGCGACCGCCCGTTCGTCGTGGAGCAAGCGCTGCTGCGCTTCTCCAAGCGCTGCGTCACGTAGCCGCAGCGCTCGCGACATACGCGCGACGAACCACGCAATCAGCCCCACGCTGACCATGAAGTTGACCCACATGCCCGAGCGGTAGTAGTCGAACAGGTTGGCGGGATTCTCGAGATTGAGCGGCACCGAATCGAAACTGAGCATCGCGTAGCAGGCGACCGCGAACGCCGCGAGCCATGCCATCAGATACCACGGCAGCACGGCCGCCGCGATCGCAAGCGATGGCAGGTACAGCGACACGAACGGGTTGGTGGTGCCGCCGGACAGGAACAGCAGCGCCGACAACGCCCCGAGATCGACCCAGATCTGCCCGAACAGCTCGAGGTTGGACTCGGGACGCTGCTGCGACACGCGCCACCACGTGAGCGCGTTGAACAGCACTTCGAGCCCGATCACGAGCAGCATCGCGGGCAACGGCAGATTGGCGCCGATGAAGATCTGCACGAACGCGATCGTCAGCAGCTGACCGATGATCGCGAGGCTGCGCAGCCAGAACAGATGACCGAGATTGACGCGGCCGGTGTTGGTTATACGGTGCATGACCCTAGTCTACCCGTTACGCCGCCGCGGCCCGAGCCAGTGGCGCCACGGCAGATGAAGCCCGTTGCTTCGCCGCCGCGGCCAAACTGCACCCGCTCGACGACGCCTCGCTCGACGCGCTCATCGCCGCATTGCTCGCGCAGCAGCGCCCTGCGGAGGCGATCGAACTCGCCGCCATTATTGCCCCACTCGCCCCGGGAAACGCCGTCGCACAATTCCGTGCCGGCTACACGCTGCAGATGGCCAGCCGGCACGCCGACGCGATCGCCCTGGATCGGCAGCCGCGGTTCGGCGAATGCGAGCCGGCGCTGGAAGAGATTGCGCGCGATCTGCGGGCTGGTGGCGCAGCATCGCCGCGCGTCGGCGGTTTCTGATCGGCCCCGGGCAAACCGACCATCACGGCCGCTCATGCTCACTCGCCTCATGTGTCGCCTGCGCAATCTCCGCAGCAAGACACTCAGGGCACAGACACCGGCCGCCTGGCTTTAACCGCTCGACCGGTAGCGGCGGCAGCGCGCGGCACCAGCAGTTGGACGGCTCGGTCTGCATGCCGCAGTCGAAAGCATTGCCGCAGCGCGGACAGCGTGCGCTGCGTTCGGAGCGGGGGGAAGACGATTTCATCGCAGGTCGGCGCACAGGGCCGGGGACATTGATCAAGCCATGATGCCATGACTGACACGCTCAGGTGCAGTCGTCCGTTCGGCCAATGCACAGCCGTCATGCAAGTGCGTTACGCTTGCTGTTCGCCGCCCCGCGGCCCGTCATGGTGCGGTACGCCAAGCCAGCACCGCCGTCGCTCGCGCCGCGGCCGAAAACCCTGTTGCAGCGCGCCAGTCCTGTACAATTCGCGCTGTTTTAACTGTTCCGTGCCCGAGCCTGCCGCCATGTCCGAGCTTCCCGACCTCTCGCAGATTGCGCCCACCCTGAAAGCCGAAATTCTGGCCGAGGCGCTGCCTTACATCCGTCAGTATCACGGTAAGACCGTGGTCATCAAATACGGCGGCAACGCCATGACCGAAGAACGTCTGAAGCAGGGCTTCGCGCGCGACGTGATTCTGCTGAAGCTGGTCGGCATCAACCCGGTCATCGTGCACGGCGGCGGTCCGCAAATCGACCAGGCGCTTAAGAAAATCGGCAAACAGGGCACGTTCATCCAAGGCATGCGCGTCACCGACGAAGAGACGATGGAAGTCGTCGAATGGGTGCTCGGGGGCGAGGTGCAGCAGGACATCGTGATGCTGATCAACCACTTCGGCGGCCACGCGGTCGGCCTGACCGGCAAGGATGGCGGCCTGATCCACGCGCGCAAGATGCTGATGCCGGATCGCGAAACGCCGGGCCAGTACGTCGACATCGGCCAGGTCGGCGAAGTCGAGTCGATCAACCCAGCGGTCGTGAAGGCGTTGCAGGACGACGCGTTCATTCCGGTGATCTCGCCGATCGGGTTCGGCGAAGACGGCCTGTCGTACAACATCAACGCGGATCTCGTCGCGGGCAAGCTGGCGGTCGTGCTGAACGCCGAAAAGCTCGTGATGATGACCAACATCCCCGGCGTGATGGACAAGGAAGGCAATCTGCTGACCGACCTGTCGGCGCGCGAAATCGACGGTCTGTTCGAAGACGGCACGATCTCCGGCGGCATGCTGCCGAAGATCTCCTCCGCGCTCGATGCGGCGAAGAGCGGCGTGCGCTCGGTGCACATCATCGACGGCCGCATCGAGCACTCGGTGCTGCTCGAAATTCTGACCGAACAGCCGTTCGGCACGATGATCCGCTCGCATTGATCGTTGCGGCATCCCCGGCACAGGGGTTGCGTCCGAGCGGCGCGACGCCTGTGCCCCACCTCGCGGCCGGCAGTCCATGCGCGCCCCGAGCGTTGATGCGGCAATCTCTGCGCATCCGCAGCATGAAACGCCCGTCAGCGGCTGAAGAAATCCACCAAGCGCACCTCCACATCGCGGCGCCGCCGTCCTGACCTCGCGGGCGGCAAGCCCGTCTGGCTGTTCGATCTCGACAACACGCTGCACCGCGCGTCACATGCCATTTTCCCCGCGATCAATCGCGGCATGACCCAGTACATCATCGACGCGCTGCAAGTCGACATCGACGAAGCCAACCGTCTGCGCACCGGCTACACGCTGCGCTACGGTGCAGCACTGCTCGGTCTCACGCGCCACCATCCGCTCGACGCGCACGACTTCCTGAAGGTCGTGCACACGTTCCCTGACCTCTGCTCGATGATCCGCCACGAGCGCGGCGTCGCGCGTCTGATCGCGGCGCTGCCGGGCCGCAAGATCGTGCTGACCAACGCGCCCGAAACCTACGCGCGCGCGGTGCTCGCCGAGTTGCGCATCGAGCGGCTATTCGAGCGCGTGATCGCGATCGAGCACATGCGCGATCGCCGCCAATGGCGCGCGAAGCCCGATCACGCGATGCTGCGCCGTGCGATGCGCGACGCGCACGTGTCGCTGAAAGACGCGATCCTCGTCGAGGACACGCGTTCGCACCTGAAAAACTATCGACGGCTCGGCATCCGCACCGTGTGGATTACCGGACACCTGCCGCGCAAGCCGCACGCGGACGGTGTACCGACGCGCCTGCCGGGCACCGGCCGGCCGCATTATGTCGACCGCAGCATTCGTTCGCTAAAATCGCTACGCTTGGGCACGCGCTCGGTTCGATGGAAGGGACGCAAGCCGGGACAGTAGGGACGAAAGCCGCCAACGACATCAGCCGGAGGACGACAGCCATGCAGCCGATCGACAAGCCTGACGAAACCTCAGCCGCCTCCTCCTCCGCGGCGCCGGCCGCCACACGCGCGCCGCGTCCGAAGCCGGGCGAGCGTCGCGTGCACATCCTGCAGACGCTTGCCAGCATGCTCGAGGCGCCGAAGAGCGAAAAGGTCACCACGGCCGCGCTCGCCGCCCGGCTCGGTGTGTCGGAAGCCGCGCTGTATCGCCATTTCGCCAGCAAGGCGCAGATGTTCGAAGGGCTGATCGAGTTCATCGAGCAGACGCTGTTCGGCCTCATCAACCAGATCACCGGTCACGAAAACAACGGCGTGCTGCAGGCGCGCGCGATCGCGCTGATGCTGCTCAACTTTCCCGCGAAAAATCCCGGCATGACGCGCGTGCTGACCTGCGAGGCACTGATCGGCGAGCACGAGCGACTCACCGAGCGCGTGAACCAGATGCTCGAACGGGTCGAGGCATCACTGAAGCAGTGCTTGCGGCTCGCGCGGACCGAAGCGCTTGCCCGTGCGGATAACGACGTCACCGGCAACGCCGGCCCGCAGACCGCACCGCAATCCACCGCGTTGCCTGCCGACTACGATCCCGCAATTCGCGCGAGCCTGGTGGTGAGCTACGTGATCGGCCGCTGGCATCGCTATGTGCGCAGCGGTTTCGCGCGGCCGCCCGCCGAACACGCGGACGAGCAACTGCTGCTGATTCTTCAGTAGTCCGCGAGGACTCGCACCCTTCGCGCGGCATCGCCCATGCCGCTGCCGTGCGGAATTTTCCGCTATACTTTGCGCCTGATGTTGCCGCGGCCTTCCGATGCATAACGGACCGCGCCAAGGCATCCCGAAACACGTTGCACCCGGTTTCACACCCATTCACGCGCCGATTTGCTGACTCGATTGCGGGCGCGCGAACCCTTGGCCCCAGGCCCGCGGTTCACTATAAATGCGGCTAAAGAGGTCGTCAGCTGCGCACACCGTCCTTCTCTTCGTGCTTCGCCGACGCCGTTTAGCCGCCCTGTTGACTCAATGGCGGAATGAATGGAATCCATCGGCATCGTCGCTCCCCAAAAAATGCATTTCACCGAGCCGCTGCCATTGCGCAACGGCAGCTCGCTCGCAGGCTACGACCTGATGGTCGAGACCTACGGCACGCTCAATGCCGCGCGCAGCAATGCGGTGCTCGTGTGCCACGCGCTGAACGCATCGCATCACGTGGCGGGCGTGTACGCCGACAATCTGAAAGACATCGGTTGGTGGGACAACATGGTCGGCCCGGGCAAGCCGCTCGATACCGACAGGTTTTTCGTGATCGGCGTGAACAACCTCGGCTCGTGCTTCGGCTCGACCGGGCCGATGAGCATCGACCCCGCGACCGGCAAGCCGTATGGCGCGACCTTTCCGGTCGTCACCGTCGAAGACTGGGTCAACGCTCAGGCGCGCGTCGCCGACGCGTTCGACATCAAGCGCTTCGCCGCCGTGATGGGCGGCAGTCTCGGCGGCATGCAGGCGCTCGCGTGGAGCATGATGTATCCGGAGCGGGTCGCGCATTGCATCGTGATCGCGTCGACGCCGAAGCTGTCCGCGCAGAACATCGCGTTCAACGAGGTCGCGCGCTCGGCGATCCTGTCGGACCCCGACTTCCACGGCGGCAACTACTACGCGCACGGCGTGAAGCCGAAGCGCGGCCTGCGCGTCGCGCGGATGATCGGCCACATCACGTATTTGTCGGACGACGACATGGCCGAAAAATTCGGCCGCTCGCTGCGTCGCGCGGAAGGTGCGCTCGATGACTACAATTTCAACTTCGACGTCGAATTCGAAGTGGAATCGTATCTACGCTATCAGGGCGACAAGTTCGCCGACTACTTCGACGCGAACACCTACCTGCTGATCACGCGCGCGCTCGACTACTTCGATCCGGCCAAGGCCTTCGACGGCGATCTGACCGCCGCGCTAGCGCACACCACCGCGAAGTATCTGATCGCGAGCTTCTCGACCGACTGGCGTTTCGCGCCGGCTCGCTCGCGCGAACTGGTGAAGGCGCTGCTCGACCACAAGCGCACGGTCACCTACGCGGAGATCGACGCGCCGCACGGCCACGACGCCTTCCTGCTCGACGACGCGCGCTATCACAACCTGCTGCGCGCCTACTACGAACGCATTGCAAACGAGGTCAACGCATGAACCAGCGAGCACTTGATTACCTGGCATCGCGCCCGGACTTCCGCGCGATCGCCCGCTGGGTCGAACCGCGCGCGACCGTGCTCGATCTCGGCTGCGGGGACGGCTCGTTGCTGTCGCTGCTGAATGAAGAACTGGACGTGCAGGGCTACGGCATCGAGATCAACGACGCGGGCGTGCTCGCCGCGACGCAGAAGGGCGTCAACGTGATCCAGCAGAATCTCGAAGATGGCCTGCGCCTGTTCGAAGACGGCAGCTTCGATTTCGCGGTGCTGTCGCAGACGCTGCAGACGATTCATCAGACCGCGGCGATCCTGCGCGAGACGGTGCGCGTCGGCAAGCAATGCATCGTGTCGTTTCCGAATTTCGGCTATTGGGCGCATCGGCTGTCGGTGTTGCAGGGGCGTATGCCCGTGTCGAAGTCGCTGCCTTATCAATGGCACAACACGCCGAACGTGCGTGTGCTGACGATCAAGGACTTCGAAGCGCTCGCGCCGGAAGTCGGCATCGAGATTCTCGATAGCGTCGTGCTGCATGACGGGCAGGTGGTGCGTTGGGGCGTGAACTGGCGTGGTAGTCTTGCGGTCTATCGCGTCAAGAAAAGCTAACGTCACTTATCCACATGTCGAACCCGCCGCACGAGGCGCCCGCACTTACCGCTCACGAAGAACATCCCGGCTGGCGCGCGTTTTTGAATACGCGCATGCTGATTTGCGTCTTTCTCGGCTTCACGTCGGGATTGCCGCTGTTTACGCTCGTCTACCTCGTGCAGGCGTGGCTGCGCTCGGAAGGCGTCAATCTGAAGGAAATCGGCCTCTTCGCGCTGATCCAGTTTCCGTACACCTGGAAATTCGTCTGGGCACCGCTGATGGACCGCTACGTACCGCGCGTGCCCGGCTGGCGGCCCGGCAGACGGCGCGGCTGGATGCTCGTCACGCAAGTGCTCGTGGCCGGCGCGATGGCGACGCTCGGTTTCGTGTCGCCACGCGAATCGATCTGGACCGTCGCCGCGCTGACCGCTCTGGTCGCGTTCTTCGGCGCGAGCTCCGACATCGTGATCGACGCGTACCGGCGTGAATTGCTCAGCGACACGCAGCAGGGCCTCGGCAACGCGGTGCACGTGAACGCGTACAAGATCGCGGCGCTCGTGCCAGGTTCGCTCGCGCTGATTTTGTCCGATCATCTGCCGTGGAGCACCGTGTTCATCGTGACGGCCGCGTTCATGCTGCCGGGCGTTCTGATGACGTTGGTGGTGCGCGAGCCCGAGGTGCACGGCGAGCCGCCCAAGAATCTGCGCGAGGCGATCGTCGAGCCGTTCAGGGAATTCATTCAGCGCGACGGCTGGCGCAGCGCACTCTTCGTGCTCGGCTTCATCTTTCTCTACAAGCTCGGCGATACGATGGCGACCACGCTGTCCACGTCATTCTTCCTCGACATCGGTTTTTCGCGCACGCAGATCGGCGTAATCGCCAAGACCACGGCGTTCGGCGCGAGTCTCGCGGGCGGCATCGTCGGCGGGATCTGGCTGATGAAGATCGGCATCGGCCGCGGCTTGTGGATCTTCGGTTTGCTGCAGATGGTGTCGACGCTCGGCTTCGCGTGGCTCGCGCATCTCGGCCCGGACTCACCCGGACTTGCCGCGATTTACGACATTGCCGTCGCACTGAGCCAGGGGACGACGAAGCTGCTGTCGTTCGTCGGCATCGACTGGAGCGTGCAGCTCGATCCACGCTCAGTCGCGCTCGCGCTCGTGTACGGCTTCGAGACCTTCGCCACCGGTCTCACGATGGCCGCGTTCACCGCGTATATCGCGAGCACCACCGATCCGCGCTACACCGCGACGCAGTTCGCGCTGTTCACGAGCCTCGCGTCGGTGCCGCGCACGCTCGCGTCGGCGGCGAGCGGCTATGTGGTCGCGCGGATGGGCTGGTTCGACTACTTCATCCTCTGCACCGCGCTCGCGGTGCCCGGCATGCTGCTGCTGGTGCGTATCGCGCCGTGGAGGGACCGGTCGTGAAGGTACCGATTCCGACCCGCGCGCGCCGCACCGTACTAGGCACCGTAAGCGTCCTCGGTTGCGCAAGCGTCGCGCTGGCGATGCCGGCGGGCGCCTATGCGGCCGGCACGCCGACTGGCGCGAGCCCGGTGAGCGGCGCACAAGCGCCCGCGCCGCCCGCCGCCGCCGCGACCACCAGCGGTGCGACGCCCAACCCGGCCCCGATGCCTGCGGCCAGGTCCGCGACCAGCGGCACCAGCGCCGCGGAAAACGCGACTTCGGCTGCAGCCGGCAACAGCGGCAACAACAGCGCCGGCGGTGCCAATCCTGGCGCGAATAACAGCACCGGTGCCAACGCCGGTGCCCCGAGCACGCCCAGCGCTAGCGGTAGCGCTCCGGGTTCCGCTACCTCCGGCTCCGCGCCGCAGCCCGCGCAACCGCCCGCCACCGCCAAAGCCCCCGCCGCGGCATCGGCTCCCGCGGCCGTACCGCCGCCCTACTACGTGAGCCCGCAACTGCGCTACGGCGGCTACATAGTATTCCGCAACCTGATCCCGTCGTCGATGCTCGAGGCGCAGGCCGCCGAGGAGTTCAGCCAGATCGTCTACGGCGCCAGCCACGCGAACCGCCTGTACGGCGAGACGGACGCGCGCGTGACGCGCGTGCGCTCGATCATCGACCGGATGATTCCGTACTCGTTGAAATGGAACGAGCGGGCCAAGCTCTGGAAGTGGGAAGTCGCGGTGGTGCGCTCGAACGACATTCGCATGTACTGCCTGCCGGGCGGCAAGATCGTCGTCTATAGCGGGATTCTCGATCGCGTCCGCCTGAACGACAACGAGGTCGGCATGCTGATCGGCCATGAGATCGCGCACGCGTTGCGCGAGCACGCGCGCATGCGGCTCGGTCAGTTGCAGGCGAGCCAGCTCGATTCGTCCGGCACGATTCCGCAACTGTTCGGCCTCGCCGATCTGGGCATGGCGCCGCTCGGCATCGGTTCGCGTCTGCTGGAAATGAAGTACGAGAGCACCGACGAAACCGAAGCCGACGTGATTGGCAGCGATATCGCGTCGCGCGCCGGCTTCGATCCGCGCGCGGCGGTCACGCTGTGGGATAAGCTCGCGCAGGCGACGCGCGGCAATCGCGAGCAGGGCTTCATCTACGTGCACCCGTACACACCGGCGCGCCGCGACGACATCATCAAGCGGCTGCCGGACATGCTGCCGCTGTACGCAAAGGCAATCGGCAAGAACGTCGACGAGTTGCCCGATTATTCAGGCATCGGCAGGCCGACCCGCAAGCCGGCGCGCGACTGATACCTCGGTTCTACGACTGCTGGCGGGCCACGGTGCTGCACGCGCCGCGGCCGGTGGGCTTACTTTCCGACCTGATGGTCGTAGTCGACGGTCAGCGGCGCATGGTCGCTGAACTTGATATCGCGGAACACGTCGGTGCGCTTCGCCTTGCTTGCGATGCCCGGCGTCGCGATCTGGTAATCGATCCGCCACCCGACGTTCTTCGCATACGCCTGACCGCGATTGCTCCACCACGTGTACTGCTCGGGCCGCTGGTCGAGCGTGCGGAACACGTCCACATAACCGACTTCGTCGAACAGTTTGTCGAGCCATGCGCGCTCTTCGGGCAGGCAGCCCGAATTCTTCTGGTTGCTCTTCCAGTTCTTGATGTCGATTTCCTTGTGCACGATGTTCACGTCGCCGCACACGATCACCTCGCGCTCCTTCGCCAGCTCGGCGAGATGCGGCATGAACTCGTCCATGAAACGGAACTTGGCCTGCTGGCGCTCGTCGCCGCTCGACCCCGAAGGCACATACACCGAGACCACCGACAGCTTGCCGAAACGCAACTCGACATAGCGCCCTTCCGGGTCGAACTCCTCGCTGCCGAAGCCGATGACCACTTCGTCCGGCTCATGACGCGTATAGACGCCCGCGCCGCTATAACCCTTTTTTACCGCATGCTGGAAATAGCCGGTGAAATCATGCGGCGCCATGAACTCCGGCGTCATGTCATCCTGCGAGCATTTGATTTCCTGCACGCAAAGCACGTCGGCGCCCTGTTCGCCGAACCAGTCGAAAAAGCCCTTCTTCGCCGCCGAGCGGATGCCGTTGAGGTTGGCGGTAATCACACGCAACATGTCTTTCCTCTTTTGTTCGATTCGTTTCTGAAGCCAAGGGGCAAGGCCGCGTTCACTCGACCTTGATGCCCTTCAGCGATTCTTTGGCCGGCGGATATTCGAGCTTCAGCGCGTCGAGCGTGCGCAGCAGCAGTTCGGCGACCATCAGGTTGCGATGCGTCTTCGAGTCGGCCGGAATCACGTACCACGGCGCGTATTCGGTCGACGTGGCGGCCAGTGTCTCGCGATACGCCGACTGATACGCGTCCCACTGCTTGCGCGCATCGAGATCCGACACGTCGAATTTCCAGTGCTTCAGCGGATCGTCGATGCGCTCCTGCAAACGCACACGCTGCTCGTCCCTTGAAATGTGCAGCATGCACTTGAGAATCGTCGCGCCGCTGTCGGCGAGCATCTCCTCGAACTGACGGATGTGGCGGCACCGCTGCTGGAACGCCGCGGCGTCGAGCGCGCCCAGCACGGTCGGCACGAGCAGGTCTTCGTAGTGACTGCGGTTGAAGATCGTCAGCTCGCCGGCCGCGGGTGCCTGCGAATGCACGCGCCACAGGAAGTCGTGCGCGAGTTCGACGGGCGTCGGCGCCTTGAACGGCACGATGCGCAAGCCGAGCGGGTCGACTTCGTGAAATACCGCGCGGATCGTGCCGTCCTTGCCGCTCGTGTCCATGCCTTGCAGCACTAGCAGAACGCGGCGCTTGCGCTGCGCGTGCAGCCGCTCCTGCAGGTTGTCGAGCAGCAGGCCGACTTCCGACAGACGCGCGCGGTCCGCGTCTTTCGAGCCGCTCGAAAACGGCTTCGCCTTCGGGTCGAAGTGGTCGAGCGAGAAGTGGTTTTTTTTCTTGCCGTCGTCGAAGTACGGCACGCGGAAATCGTCGAGATCGGGTTGCTTTGTCATGCATACACTCCAAGGTCTACGCTTACCTACGCTTAACCGGCTGAAGCGAGTCCGCAAAATAAAACGGGCCGTTGCCCTGCTTCGATCCGGCAACGGCCCGTGGTGACACGGGCGCGATTACGCCCGGCCGCGGCACTTCAACTCAGGACAACTTCTTCCTGAGCAATTCATTGACCTGAGCAGGGTTGGCCTTACCCTTGCTTGCTTTCATCGCCTGGCCGATCAGAGCGTTGAACGCCTTTTCCTTGCCGGCGCGATATTCGTCGACCGACTTCTGGTTCGCGGCGAGCACTTCGTCGATGATCGTTTCGAGCGCGCCGGTGTCCGAAATCTGCTTCAAGCCTTTCGCCTCGATGATGCGATCGGCGGCGGCTTCGTCGGTGGCCTTCTCTTCCAAGATCGCGAGGAAGATTTCCTTCGCGATCTTGTTCGAAATCGTGCCGTCGGCAATACGCTGCAGAACCAGCGCAAGCTGCGCGGCCGATACCGGGCACGCGGCAATGTCGAGGCCTTCGCGGTTGAGCTGCGACGACACTTCACCCATCACCCAGTTCGCCGCGACCTTCGCGTTGGCCACACCGACCTTGGCGACCACCGCTTCGTAGTAAGCGGCCGTCGCCTTGCTCGAAGTCAGCACGTTCGCGTCGTACGGCGTGAGTCCGTACTGCGACACGAAGCGCCGCTGGATCGCTTCCGGCAGTTCCGGCATCTCGCTCTTCACGCGCTCGACCCACGCGGCGTCGATCACGAGCGGCATCAGGTCGGGGTCGGGGAAATAGCGGTAGTCGTGCGCGTCTTCCTTGCTGCGCATCGAACGCGTCTCGCGCTTGTCCGGATCGTACAGACGCGTTTCCTGCACCACCGTGCCGCCGTCTTCGATCAGCTCGATCTGGCGACGCACTTCGTACTGGATCGCTTCTTCGAGGAAGCGGAACGAGTTCAGGTTCTTGGTCTCGGTGCGCGTGCCGAATTCCTTCTGGCCGAGAGGACGCACCGACACGTTCGCGTCGCAGCGGAACGAGCCTTCCTGCATGTTGCCGTCGCAGATGCCAAGCCACACGACGAGCGTGTGCAGCGACTTCGCGTAGGCAACGGCCTCGGCCGCGCTGCGCATTTCCGGCTCGGTGACGATTTCGAGCAGCGGCGTGCCGGCGCGATTCAGGTCGATGCCAGTCATGCCCGCGAAGTCTTCGTGCAGCGACTTGCCCGCGTCTTCCTCGAGGTGGGCGCGCGTCAGGTTGATGGTTTTCTCGTACGCTTCCTTGCCCGCCTTTTCATTGGCCGGCACCTGGATCGTCACCTGACCGCCCTGCACGACGGGAATTTCATACTGGCTGATCTGGTAGCCCTTCGGCAGGTCGGGGTAGAAATAATTCTTGCGCGCGAAGATGCTGCGCGGCGCCACCGTTGCGCCGATCGCGAGGCCGAATTGAATGGCGCGTTCGACCGCGCCGCGGTTCATCACCGGCAGCGTGCCGGGCAAGGCCAGATCGACGGGGCTCGCCTGCGTGTTCGGCGCGGCGCCGAATTGCGTCGCGGTGCCCGAGAAGATTTTCGAATGCGTCGACAACTGCGTGTGGGTCTCCAGACCGATCACGACTTCCCATTGTTTGGTCATGGTGCTCACACTCCTGCCGGTGCCTGGCGGTGCCAGTCGGTCGCGCGCTGGAACGCGTCGGCCACCTGCAGCATCCGGGCTTCATTGAAATAGTTGCCGATGATCTGCAGACCGACCGGACGCTGTGCATTCGCGCCCGCGCCGAAACCGCACGGCACGCTCATACCAGGCAGGCCGGCGAGGCTCACCGACAGCGTGTAGATGTCGGCCAGATACATCTGCACCGGATCGTCGCCCTTCGCGCCGATGTCCCACGCCACCGACGGCGCGACCGGTCCCATGATCACGTCGCACTGCTTGAACGCTTGCTGGAAGTCCTGCGCGATGATGCGGCGGATCTTCTGCGCCTGCAGGTAGTACGCGTCGTAGTAGCCGTGCGACAGCACGTAGGTGCCGACCAGAATGCGGCGCTTCACCTCCGGGCCGAAGCCTTCGGCGCGCGACTTCTTGTACATGTCGAGCAGATCGCGGTACTCGGCCGCGCGATGGCCAAACCGCACGCCGTCGAAACGCGACAGGTTCGACGATGCTTCGGCCGGCGCGATCACGTAATAGACCGGGATCGACAGTTCGGTTTTGGGCAGCGACACCTCGACGAGCGTCGCGCCGAGCGCTTCGTACTGCTTCAACGCGGCGTCGATCGACGCGCGCACGTCGTCGGCGAGACCGGCGCCGAAGTACTCCTTCGGCAGACCGATGCGCAAACCGGCGAGCGGCTTGTCCGTGCCCTCGTCCTGCCACGACTTGCCGAGATAGCGCGTGTAGTCCTCGCGCTCGTGCGAGAGGCTCGTCGAGTCGCGCTCGTCGAAGCCGGCCATCGCGTTGAGCAGCGTCGCGCAGTCCGCGGCGCTTTGCGCCATCGGGCCGCCCTGGTCGAGCGACGACGCGAACGCGATCATGCCGTAGCGCGACACACGGCCGTACGTCGGCTTAATGCCGGTGATGCCCGAGAACGACGCCGGCTGGCGGATCGAGCCGCCGGTGTCGGTGCCGGTCGCGGCGGGCGCGAGACGCGCGGCCACGGCGGCAGCCGAGCCGCCCGACGAACCGCCCGGCACGGCCTTGCGGTCCCACGGATTCTGCACGGCGCCGAAGTACGAATTCTCGTTGGACGAACCCATCGCGAACTCGTCCATGTTGGTCTTGCCCACGCACACCATGCCGGCGTTCTGCAGACGCGCGACCACGGTCGCGTCGAACGGGCTTTCGTAGTTCGCGAGCATCTTCGAGCCGGCCGTGGAGCGCCAGCCCTTCGTCACGAACACGTCCTTGTGCGCGATCGGCAGGCCGACCAGCGGGCCCGCGTGGCCGGTGTGCAGCAGCGCGTCGGCGGCTTTCGCCTGCGCGAGCGTCAGTTCCGGATCGACCTGAATGAACGCGTTCAGGCTATTGGCCGCGTCGATCCGCTTCAGGTACAGCTGCGCCAGTTCGACTGCGGAGCATTCCTTGGCCGCGAGCGCGGCGCGCAGTTCGCTCAAACTTTTTTCATGCATTGCGTTTCATCCTGGAAAGCGCGGCAGCGTGGTCACGCCGCCGTGGAGGCGTTCGGTTGCCCGTCGGCAGACCGGCCCGGCAAGGTTCGCGGCGAGGACGCGCGTCTGGACGGCGGAGGGTCGCGCCGACGCCAGACCCGGGGTCTGCCCGGCGGGTCTTATTCGATCACCTTCGGCACGAGGTACAGGCCGTCCTGAACGGCCGGCGCGGGGCGCTGGAAAGCCTCGCGCTCGACCGTCTCCGTGACGGCGTCGTCACGCAGACGCAGCGCGACGTCTTCGATCTGCTCGATCGGGTGGGCAAGCGGCGCGATGCCGGTGGTATCGACCGCCTGCATCTGCTCGACCAGGCCGAAAAAATCATTGAGCTGGGCACGCGTGTGCTCGGCGTCGGCATCGGCCAGTTCAAGCCGCGCGAGATGCGCGATGCGTTTTACATCGGTCAGGGTCAGAGCCATGCAGTCACCGGAAAGGGTGGAATGTCGCAACAGTTAAAAAAGTCGCGTTTTAACAGCGGGTTACGACAAGATAGGACAATCCAGAAAAAGGAGCGGCAACGACAAAATGTGCGCTCCGTTTCCTTCAAAACATCCAAAATTATAAGGTATGATTACGCGTTCGACCCAAACCCGGACCGACTTACCAAGGCCTTACGGACAATTCCAAGAACGTCCGGCGCTTTCCGCCCTGGCTTTGCAACGGCCTCCGGTAGACTCCCCCGCGGCTTCAAGTTCATGTGGCGTCGCTACCGCCCGGTTGAAGCTGTTATTTTTCCGCTGCCGCCCTACGCATACGGTGCGAGGCCCGGCCCCCAGCGAGACAGGATTTTGAATGTTCGGTTTTTTGCGCAGCTACTTCTCCAACGATCTGGCGATTGACCTCGGCACCGCCAACACCCTTATCTACATGCGCGGCAAGGGCATCGTTCTCGACGAACCGTCGGTCGTGTCGATCCGCCAGGAAGGCGGCCCCAACGGCAAGAAGACCATTCAGGCAGTCGGCAAGGAAGCCAAGCAGATGCTCGGCAAGGTGCCGGGCAACATCGAGGCGATCCGCCCGATGAAAGACGGCGTGATCGCCGACTTCACCGTCACCGAGCAGATGATCAAGCAGTTCATCAAGACTGCTCACGAATCGCGCATGTTCTCGCCGTCGCCTCGTATCATCATCTGCGTGCCGTGCGGTTCGACCCAGGTCGAGCGTCGCGCGATCAAGGAAGCCGCGCACGGCGCGGGCGCCTCGCAGGTGTATCTGATCGAAGAGCCGATGGCTGCCGCGATTGGCGCGGGCCTGCCGGTGTCGGAAGCAACGGGTTCGATGGTCGTCGACATCGGCGGCGGCACGACAGAAGTCGGCGTGATCTCGCTCGGCGGCATCGTGTACAAGGGCTCGGTGCGCGTCGGCGGCGACAAGTTCGACGAAGCGATCGTCAACTACATCCGCCGCAACTACGGCATGCTGATCGGCGAACAGACCGCCGAAGCTATCAAGAAGGAAATCGGCTCCGCGTTCCCGGGCTCCGAAGTCAAGGAAATGGAAGTGAAGGGCCGCAATCTGTCGGAAGGCATTCCGCGCAGCTTCACGATCTCCAGCAACGAAATCCTCGAAGCGCTGACCGATCCGCTGAACCAGATCGTGTCGTCGGTGAAGATCGCACTGGAGCAGACGCCGCCGGAACTCGGCGCGGACATCGCCGAGCGCGGCATGATGCTGACCGGCGGTGGCGCGCTGCTGCGCGACCTCGATCGCCTGCTCGCCGAAGAAACCGGCCTGCCGGTGCTCGTCGCCGAAGACCCGCTGACCTGCGTCGTGCGCGGCTCGGGCATGGCGCTCGAACGCATGGACAAGCTTGGCAGCATCTTCTCGTACGAGTAAGCGAGCCTTCTTCCCATGTCAGTAGCGCGGATCTGGCACACGGCCCCTTGCGGGCCGCTTTGTCGTTGGCTGGGCCGACCAGCCTCCGCGCGCTGACCGCGCGCGTCTTGCGCGTCGCCGTCTCACCCAACCGCTCACGCCCCCGGCGCCGACCATGGAATACAGTCCGCCGCCCCTGTTCAAGCAAGGCCCCTCCGCTCTGGCCCGACTGGTGTTCTTCGTCGTGCTGGCGCTCGCCCTGCTGATCTCCGATGCCCGCTTCCAGACGCTCGAAATCGTCCGCGGCGTGCTCGGCGCGGGTCTTTATCCTTTGCAGCGCGCAGCGCTCGTGCCGCGCGACATCTTCATGGGCGCCGCAGACCTCGCCGTGACGAGCGCCACGCTACGCGACGAGAACGCGAAGCTGCGCGCGAAGGATCTGCGGCTGTCGCAGCAAGCCAATCTGGCCGCGTCGCTCGCCGCCGAAAATGCCCATCTGCGCGCGCTGATGCAACTGTCGCAGAGCCTCACCACGCAATCGCTGCCCGCCGAAATCCAGTACGACACGCGCGATCCGTTCACGCAGAAGGTCGTGATCGGACGCGGCGCGCAGCAAGGCATCCAGAACGGCTCGCCGGTCGTCGACGAAGATGGCGTGATCGGCCAGGTCACACGGGTGTTCCCGCTGCAGGCCGAAGTCACGCTGCTGACGGACAAGGACCAGGCGGTGCCGGTCGAAATTCTGCGCACCGGCTTGCGCAGCGTGATCTACGGTACGCCAAAGGGCGACACGCTCGATCTGCGCTTCGTGCCGATCAGCGCCGACGTGCAGACCGGCGACGAGCTCGTCACGAGCGGCCTCGACGGCGTGTATCCGCCGGGGCTGCCGGTCGCGAAGGTCGTGCGCGTCGACAAGCAGGCCGACACCGCGTTTGCGCGCGTGGTCAGTCTGCCGGTCGCCGCGGTGCGCGGTGCGCGTCAGGTGCTCGTGCTGCACGTCCAGAACAACGCGCCGCCGCGCCCGGCGGACGAGCCCGACGCGGCAACCGTCGCAAAGGAAGCGAAAGCGAAGAAGGGCGCCAAAACAGGGGACAGCAAGGGTGCGGCGGACAAATCCGCCGCCAAGCCAGCCGACAGGAACGCCGCCGACAAAGCGGCGACCGAAAAGCCCGCAGCCAAATCCGTGGAAATGGCGCCGAGCAAAGCTGCGGCCGACAAGAAGTCCGAAAAGCCCGCAACCGAAAGGAAAGCCGAAAAGCCGGCCGCCGCGAAGAATGTGAAGCCGCAAGCCGAGCCGGGGGCTCAGCCATGAATCGCCCGCAATACATCCTGCAGCCGGTCAACCCGTACTTCATCGCGTTCAGCCTCGCTTCCGCGTTCCTGCTGAACCTGATGCCGTGGGGGCGTCTCGCCGGCGTGCCCGATTTCGTCGCACTCGTGTTGCTGTTCTGGAATGTCCATCAGCCGCGCAAGGTGGGCATGGGCATCGCGTTTCTGCTCGGTCTGCTGATGGACGTGCACAACGCGAGCCTGCTCGGCGAGCACGCGCTCGCCTACACGCTGCTGTCGTACGGCGCGATCACGATTCACCGCCGCGTGCTGTGGATGTCGCTCGGCGTGCAAACGTTCGCGGTGATGCCGCTGCTCGTCGTCGCGCAACTGGTGCCGTTCGTGATCCGGTTGTTGACCGGCGCGGCGTTTCCGGGCTGGAGTTATCTGATCGACGGTTTCGTCGAAGCTGCGCTGTGGCCGGTCGCCAGCATCTTGCTGCTGATGCCGCAGCGCCGCCCCGCCGACCCGGACGATACTCGCCCCATTTGATCTCGCATCGGGCCCACCGGCCGCAGCCAGTTTGGGCGCACACTCTTGATGGCCGCATGCCGGCCTTTTGCAGAATCGCATGACCGAATTCAAGGACACTCAACAGCAGCTCACGAAATTCCGCCTGCGCGTCGCGGCGGCGGGCCTGTTCGTGTTTGTCTGCTTCGGGCTGATCGGCTTCCGCTTCCTGTTCCTGCAGGTCTGGCACTACAGCAAGTACTCGCTGCAAGCCGATGAAAACCGCATCTCCGTCGCGCCGATCGTGCCGAACCGCGGCATCATCACCGACCGGAACGGCGTCGTGCTCGCGAAGAACTACTCGGCCTATACGCTCGAAGTCACCCCGTCGAAGCTGAACGACACGCTCGATAACGTGATCGACAACCTCGCCACCGTCGTGTCGATCGATGCGCGCGACCGTCGCCGCTTCAAGAAGCTGCAGGAAGACTCGAAGAACTTCGAAAGTCTGCCGATCCGCACGCGCCTGACCGACGACGAAGTCGCGCGCTTTACCGCGCAGCGCTTCCGCTTTCCTGGCGTCGAAGTGCGCGCACGGCTGTTCCGCCAGTACCCGCTCGGGCCCACCGCCGCGCACGTGATCGGCTACATCGGACGGATTTCGCAACGCGACCAGGACCGCATCGACGATGCCAGCGATCAGAACGACAGCGATCCGGACCACTACGATCCGCGTCTTGACGCGAACAACTACAAGGGCACCGATTACATCGGCAAGATCGGCGTCGAGCAGAGCTACGAGACCGAGCTGCACGGCCAGACCGGTTTCGAGGAAGTCGAGGTGACGGCGGGCGGCCGCCCGGTGCGTACGCTGTCGCGTACCCAGGCGACGCCGGGCAACAACCTCGTGCTGTCGCTCGACATCGGCCTTCAGCAGGTCGCCGAGCAGGCGTTCGCCGGACACCGCGGCGCGCTCGTCGCGATCGAGCCGTCCACCGGCGACGTGCTCGCGTTCGTGTCGGCGCCGAGCTTCGATCCGAATTCCTTCGTCGACGGCATCGACCAGCAGACCTGGGACGAGCTGAACAACTCGCCCGACCATCCGCTCCTGAACCGGCCGCTGCACGGCACCTATCCGCCAGGCTCGACCTACAAGCCGTTCATGGCGCTCGCCGCGCTGACGCTGCACAAGCGCACGCCGAGCTGGGGCTTCCAGGACCCCGGTTACTACACGTTCGGCGGCCACACGTTCCGCAACGACGTGCGCTCGGGCCAAGGCTGGATCGACATGAACCGCGCGATCGTCGTGTCGAACGACACGTACTTCTACATGCTCGCGCACGATCTCGGCGTCAACAACATCGCGAACTTCATGAAGCCGTGGGGCTTCGGGCAGATCACCGGCATCGACATCGCCGGCGAAGCGAAGGGCATCCTGCCGTCGACCGACTGGAAGCGCCACGCGTACCGCCGCCCCGAGCAGCAGAAGTGGTACGAAGGCGAAACGGTCAGCCTCGGCATCGGCCAGGGCTACAACTCGTTCACGATCCTGCAGCTCGCCCATGCCACCGCGACGCTCGCGAACAACGGCGTCGTGATGAAACCGCACCTCGTGCGCGACATCGAGAATCCGATCACGAAGGACACGCGGCCGGTGGTGCGCGATCCGAGCGACAAGATCGCGGTCAAGCAGCAGGACATCGACTTCATCAAGCGCGCGATGGAAGGCGTGGTCACGAACGGCACGGCGGCCAAAGTGTTCGCGGGCGCGCCATATCAGGCGGCCGGCAAGACCGGTACCGCGCAGGTGTACTCGCTGCAAGGCGCGAACTACAAAGGTCACGCGGTTGCCGAGAATTTGCGCGATCACGCGCTGTTCATCGCCTTCGCGCCGGCCGATCAACCGAAGATCGCACTCGCGCTTGTCGTCGAAAACGGCGGCTGGGGCGCGGAGGCGGCCGGTCCGATCGCGCGCAGGGTGCTCGACTATTACCTGGTCGGCAAGAACAAGCCCGGCGCGGAAGAAGCGGCCGTCGCGGTAGCGGCATCGACCACGCTCGAAGCATCCGCGCCGCAGGTCGGCGATACGCCGGCCTCGCATGAGGACGCTCACTCGCTCAAGATTGCCGCGGGCTTTACGGCACTGCCGATGCCGGGGGCGGCGGCTGCCGCGGTGGCCTCGGGTGCGTCGGCGGCTGTTGCGGCTTCGGGCGCGAATGGCGCGTCTGCGCCGGTGGCGGCGTCGGCTGGCGCGGCGGCAACGGTGCCGGCCAGCGCGCCGGCAGCGGCTTCGGCCACCGCGGCGCGCGCGGCCTCGGCGGCGAAGCCGGCATCGGCTTCGGCCACGGCAAAGAAATCCGCGTCGCGTACGTCCGGCGCCCCGCACCAACCCCGTCCGGCAAGCGAGCCGGCGCCGAGCGTCGCGGCACCATCGCGCGAGGACAGCTTCCAGGGCGCGTCGCCGCGCCAGCCGGCCGCCGGCGGCATCGACGAATAAGGAGAAAGGCATGCAATTCGACAAGCGCGCCTGGCTCGAGCGCATCAAGCGGATGTTCGTAGGCTTCGACCGTCCGCTCGCACTGATCGTGTTTCTGCTGCTGTGCGTCGGCATCGTCACGCTGTACAGCGCGACACTCGACATGCCGGGCCGCGTCGAAGACCAGTTGCGCAACATCCTGCTCACCTTCGTGCTGATGTGGGGGCTCGCCAATGTGCCGCCCAATACGCTGATGCGCTTCGCGGTCCCGCTCTACGCGTTCGGGATCGCGCTACTGGTCGCGGTCGCGATGTTCGGCCTTACGCGCAAGGGCGCGAAGCGCTGGATCAACGTCGGCGTGGTGATCCAGCCATCGGAAATCCTGAAGATCGCAACACCGCTGATGCTCGCCTGGTACTACCAGCGCCGCGAAGGCGTGATGCGCTGGTACGACTACCTGGTCGGCTTCGTGATCCTCATCGTGCCGGTCGGCCTGATCGCGAAGCAGCCCGACCTCGGCACGGCCGTGCTCGTGTTCGCGGCCGGCCTGTTCGTGATTTATTTCGCGGGGCTGAGCTTCAAGCTGATCGTGCCGGTGCTGATCGCGGCAGTGATTGGGGTTGGGTCGATCGCGGCGTTCCAGGACAAGATCTGTCAGCCCGAAGTGCAGTGGCCGCTGATGCACGACTACCAGAAGCACCGCATCTGCACGCTGCTCGATCCGACCTCGGACCCGCTCGGCAAAGGCTTCCACACGATTCAAGCGGTGATCGCGATCGGCTCGGGCGGCCCGCTCGGCAAGGGTTGGCTGAAGGGTACGCAGGCGCATCTGGAGTTCATCCCCGAGAAGCACACCGACTTCATCTTCGCGGTGTTTTCGGAAGAGTTCGGTTTGGCAGGCGGAATCGTGCTGCTCACGCTGTACATGCTATTGATCGCGCGCGGGCTCTACATCGCGGCCAACGGCGCGACATTGTTCGGGCGATTATTGGCCGGCTCGTTGACGATGGCGTTCTTCACGTACGCGTTCGTCAATATCGGCATGGTGAGCGGGATTCTGCCGGTGGTCGGCGTGCCGTTGCCGTTCATGAGTTACGGCGGCACCGCACTGACTACATTAGGCGTCGCGATCGGGCTGATCATGAGCGTCGCGCGACAGAAGCGGTTGATGCAGAGCTAACCGCAGCTAGCGGCACGCAGCAAACGACAATGCAAAAAAGGGCGCTCGTTGGGAGCGCCCTTTCGCTTTATTGCTGCTTCATTACTGCGGCTTCACTTCCTTCTGATCGCGCAGCTGCGCGCTCAACTGCTGATACTTCAGGCGCGCGGCCGGATCGCCCTGCGCCGCCGCGGCCGCGTAATACGCGCGCGCCACATTCAGATTCCGATCGACTCCATCGCCACCACGCTCGTAGAACGAGCCGGTCACGTACTGCGCGGTCATGTCGCCGCCCTGCGCCGCTTTCTTGTACCAGACGAACGCCTGCTTGTTGTCACGCTCGGTACCGCGTCCGTCGAGAAACTGATTCGCGAGCGCGAGCTCCGCCTGCACATGGCCCTGCGCGGCCGCCTTCATGAACCAGCGATGCGCCTCCACCGGATCGCGCTCGACGAACTCGCCATCGTCGTACATCTTGCCGTACACGTATTGCGCGTGCGACATGTTCGCGTCGGCGGCCTTGCGCAGCCACTTCTTGCCTTCGTCGACGTTGACCGGCGTGCCTTCGCCGTTGAGCAGCATCATCGCGTAGTTGAACTGCGCAAGCCGGCTGCCGCGCTCGGCGGCCTGGCGGAATTCGGTCAGCGCCGCGCCAAGGTTGCCGGCGTTGTAGTCGGCCACCGCGGATTGCGTCTGCGGATCGTTCGCCTTGGCGACGTGATCCTGTGCATACGCGGCATTCCACGCGCCACTAGCGAGCAACGCCGCCGCGATGGTCACTTGCGCGCTCACCCGCGCAATTATCCGCCCGGCACCGCCCTGCACTCTGCCGTTCATGACCTCACCTCCTGTAATGCCTGGCGCGTCGCGCGCAACATCCAGATCACGTCGGCGGCCAGCGCCACGAAGCGAAACCCCGCGTCGCGATGCTGCCGCGCGCTGGCCACGTCCATCGCGAAGATGCCGGCGGCAATGCCGGCTTTGTCCGCCGCGCTAACGATACGCGCCATCGCCGCCAGCACGTCCGCGTGTTTCGCGTCGCCAAGATGACCAAGGCTCGCGGCCAGATCGGCCGGACCTACGAACAGGCAATCGACGCCCGGCGTCGCCGCGATCTGCTCGACCTCCCGCAAACCGCGCGCCGATTCGATCTGCAAAATCGTCGCGATCTGGGCGTTGGCCGTCTGCACGTAATCACGCCGCATGCCGTAACCGGCCGCGCGCACGACGCCCGCGACGCCGCGCAGGCCGTCGAGCGCCTCGGCGGTCGGATATTGGGTGAGCCGCACGGCGCGTGCCGCGTCTTCGGCGGATTCGATGTTCGGGAACATCAGCGTGCGCGCGCCGGCGTCGAGCACGCGCTTGACGAGCCACGGCTCGCTCGCGGGCACGCGCACCACCGGCTCGCTCGGCAGATGGGCGGCGGCGATCGCGCGCAATTGCGACTCGACGCCGCCGCTATCGTTGGGCGCGTGCTCCATGTCGATCAGCAGCCAGTCGAAGCCGGCGTGTGCGAGTGCTTCGGCGGCGGCCTCGCTGCCGAGCGACAACCACAGCCCGAACAGCGGCGCGTTGTCCTTCAGACGTTGTTTGAGGGAGTTGGTGAAGGTGCTCATCGGCTGGCCTCGCGCAGGTTTGCAATGCGAAGCGGGGCCAGATAGCGAATCGGGCAGGCACTGGGGCGCTGACGGCCTCGTTGCCTGCTGCGACGCGATGCGGTGACCGGCATGTCTCGCTCCGTGTGTTGGTCGGAACGATCATACCGTGACAATAACGCGAGAGTTCGCTCGCGCGGCGGGGCGTGGGTTCAGGTGGGAAGCGAGTCGCGGACCACGTCGGCCCAGCAATTCGGCGTCTCGTACAGACGCACTTTGTGCAGGCGCAGGTTCACGCCGTAGTGCGCGTCGTAGACGTTCGCGAGAATATCGAACGCAATCGCGGCGAGGTTTTCGACGGTCGGAATGCGATCGAGCACGACCGTCTTGTGACCCGCCATGCTGTCGAGGAAGCCACGCACCTGCGTGTCGCCTTCGTAGACGAGAAACGCGTGGTCCCACTTGTCGACGAGGTGCTCGTTTGCGAGCGACTTCACGTCGGCGAAGTCCATCACCATGCCGCGATCGGGCGCGCCTTCGGTGTCGACCAGATCGCCTTGCAGCGTGATTTCGAGCACGTAGCGATGGCCATGCAGATTACGGCACTGGCTGCGGTGATCGGGAATGCGGTGGCCCGCGTCGAATTCGAGTTTTCGGGTAATCGTCAGCACGGCAAATCAGGGAATGTTCAGATACTTGTGAGTCTGCATCGACAGGCGCCACTGCGGATGACGTTTGCACCAGTCGATCGCGAGCTTAGTGTTGATGTCGCGCGACGGGCCGTCCATCGGTTGGACGAGGAAATACTCGAAGTCGAGTTTGGCGTAATCGTCGAGGCGCTGGTTCTCCTGCGGGATCACGACCTTCAGTTCGTTGCCCTTCGTCACGACGAGCGGCGCGTCGGCCTTCGGGCTCACGCAGATCCAGTCGATCGTGTCGAGCACCGGCAGCGAGCCGTTGGTCTCGATCGCGATCTCGAAGCCGGCCGCGTGCAGCGCGTCGACGAGCGGCTGATCGATCTGCAGCATCGGCTCGCCGCCGGTGCACACGACGAAGCGTTCGCCCTCGCCTTGCGGCCATTGCGACGCGATCATCGCGACCAGTTCGTCAGGTGTGCGGTACTTGCCGCCGTTCTCGCCGTCGGTGCCGACGAAATCGGTGTCGCAGAAACGGCAGACGGCTTCCGCACGATCCTCTTCGCGGCCCGACCACAGATTGCAGCCCGCGAAACGGCAGAACACGGCCGGCCGCCCGGCATTCGCGCCCTCGCCCTGCAACGTGTAGAAGATTTCCTTTACCGCGTACGTCATGCTGCCTTCTGTCCTGTGTTCCTGAATCAATGATGGGCGCTCTCGCGCGAGCCCGTCAGACCGGCTCGGTGACTTTTTCGCCGGCGAGGTAGGCCTCATAGCCACGTTTGCGCAACCGGCATGCTGGGCATTCGCCGCAGCCGAAACCCCATGAGTGCAACTCGGCCCGTTCGCCGACGTAGCAGGTATGCGTCTCGACGCGCACCAGTTCCACCAATGCGTCGCCGCCGAGTTCGCGCGCGAGCCGCCACGTGTCGGCCTTGTCGAGCCACATCAGCGGCGTCTCCAGCGCGAAGCGCTTGTCCATGCCGAGATTCAGCGCGACCTGCAGCGCCTTCATCGTGTCGTCGCGGCAATCGGGGTAGCCCGAGAAGTCCGTCTCGCACATCCCGCCGACCAGCACCTGTAAACCACGCCGATACGCGATGGCCGCGGCGATCGTCATGAACATCAGATTGCGGCCCGGCACGAACGTGTTCGGCAACCCATTGGCCGTGGCTTCGATTTCGATCTCGCGCGTCATCGCGGTGTCGCTGATCTCGCCGAGCAGCGACAGGTCGATCGTGTGATCGTCGCCGAGACGGTCGGCCCACGCCGGAAACGCACGCACGACGGCCTGACGGAATCCTTCGCGGCATTCGAGTTCGACACGATGACGCTGACCATAATCGAAGCCGACCGTTTCGACTGTGTCGTAACGGTCGAGCGCCCACGCGAGACACGTGGCGGAATCCTGGCCGCCGGAAAACAGCACGAGCGCGCTACGCTTAGCGTCTTTGCGGATCACCGTGATACTCCGTGAATGAGAGTGCCACGTCGCGCTGCGCGAGGTGCGCCATGCAAGCGGCGCGACGTGTGCCGACACTGTGCCGGCCCAAAGCAGTATAGGTCGCGCGTTGCGCGGGAACGTGGCTGGGCGCTTATACCGCCGATTGTCGGGCGAAGGATTGGGTGCTTCGGTGCGACTCCATCGGTACCGCATTCGCGCGGTGCACGACCGTGCGACGCCTGCATGCAAGTCTTTGAACTGGCGCGATTTTATCACGCGACACCGAATGTCGCCGACGCCAGCTGTTCCACGCGCGCGGCTTCAACTGCATGGCAAGCCGAAGTGACGACTTGTCCGCCAAACGGAAAAGCCCCAGGAATCTTGCGATTTCCTGGGGCTGAATCCTGGTGGCCTGGGGCGGAATCGAACCACCGACACGCGGATTTTCAATCCGCTGCTCTACCAACTGAGCTACCGGGCCAACGAAGAACGAAACTATATCAAGCGATCCGCAGTTCAGCAAGCCCTTTCATAAATAATCTGCTGGGCCGCGTTCGCATGCAACACGTGGCGCTCACTCCCCTTTGTTCTTGCCGAGATCGACGCCGAGTTGCTTCAGCTTGCGATAAAGATGCGTGCGCTCGAGACCGGTCTTCTCCGCGACACGCGTCATGCTGCCGTTCTCGCGCGCGAGGTGATATTCGAAGTACGCGCGCTCGAACGCATCGCGCGCATCGCGCAGCGGAATGTCGAACGAGATCGACGCGGTTTGCGCGACGAGCGCGCCGCCGCCGACGCCGTCGGACGACAGTATCGGCAACGCGGCCGCCGACGCGACTGACGATGCGCTGACCGGCAACGCCGGCTTCGCAGCCACGCCGCCAGGCACGGCCGCCGCGTTACCACGCGCGAGTCCCTGCTCGACCGCCTTTAACAGCTTCTGCAACGCGATCGGCTTTTCGAGGAAGTTGAGCGCGCCGATCTTCGTGGCCTCGACCGCGGTGTCGATCGTCGCGTGACCGGACATCATGATGACGGGCATCGTCAATTGACCTTGCGCGGCCCATTCCTTGAGCAGCGTCACGCCGTCGGTGTCCGGCATCCAGATGTCGAGCAGCACGAGGTCCGGCGCCTGACGCAGACGGAACTCGCGCGCCTCCTGCGCGTTTTCAGCGGCCTCCACGACGTGTCCCTCGTCGCTGAGGATCTCCGAGAGCAGTTCCCGGATGCCCATTTCATCATCTACCACCAGGATGGTTGCCATTTAAGCTGCCCTTGTCTGCACTGTTGCTTTTGTCGTTCCCTGCGACGCGCCGCCGTGCGCCGGATGCGCACCCGAACCAGGTGCACCCGGCTGCGCGGAGTCGTCCGCCAGTTGAAGGAAGAGAATCGAAATCTGCGCGCCTTCGATCACGTCGCCGGCCTTCATGCGATTGCGAATGTCGATGCGCGCGCCATGTTCGTCGACGATCTTCTTGACCATCGCAAGTCCCAGACCCGTACCCTTGGCCTTGGTCGTCACGTACGGCTCGAACGCGCGCGTGAGGATACGCGCGGGGAAGCCTGCTCCGTTATCCGACACTGTCAGACGGACCGCGACGCGTGCCTTGCCTTGCGCGTCGGGGTCTCCGTATTCTACTGTCCTCGTCTCGAGCAAAACACGCGGATGCGCGACTTCGGCGACCGCGTCCTGCGCGTTCTGCAGAAGGTTGTGGATCACCTGACGCAACTGCGTCGCGTCGCCGCGTATCGCGGGCAAGGCCGCGAGCTCGACCTGGATCGCGCCCTTGCCTTCTTCGATACCGTACAGCGTGAGCACCTCGCTGACCAGTTCATTCAATTGCAGATGCGCGAGTACCGCGGGCGGGGTGCGTGCGTAGTCGCGGAAATCGTCGACCATCTGCTTCATCGCGGCGACCTGATTGACGATCGTCGTCGCGCCGCGCTTCAGCACGTCCGCATCCGACGGCGCGAGCTTGTCGGCGAGCTTCATCTGCAATCGCTCTGCCGACAGTTGAATCGGCGTGAGCGGATTCTTGATCTCGTGCGCGAGGCGCCGCGCGACTTCGCCCCATGCGATCGAACGCTGCGCGGAGATCACGTCGGAGATGTCGTCGAACACGATCACGTAGCCCGCGGTCTGCATGTCTTCAGCGTCGCGCTCGTTCGCCGCGACGAGGCGCGCGCCGCGCACGAGCAGCGTGAGCGGCTCGGTTTCGCCCGGCACCGGCACCGAGAACTGTTGCTGCCAATGGCCGTTGTGGTCATGGCCGTCTTCACTCGCCGCTTCGCGATCGGCGAATGCCTTGCGCACCATCGCGCCGAATTCATCGAGCACGCCGATCTGATCGAGCGAGGAACCGAGCACCGTCTGGAACGGCTGACGGAAAATCCGCTCAGCGCCTCGATTCGCGGTGGTCAGCCGGAATTGCCGGTCGAACACGAACACACCCGCGGTCAGGTTCGCGAGGATGCTCTCGAGATACGCCTTCGAATGCTCGAGCGCGATACGATTTTTCTCGACCGCCCCGCGCGCTTCCGACAACTGCCGCGTCATCGCGTTGAACGACTGTGTGAGGAAACCGAGTTCGTCGCGCGACTTGATCTCGCGCTTTGGCGTGTAGTCGCCCTCGGTGATTTCCTTCGTGCCCTGCGCGAGCAGGAATAGCGGCCGCGCGAGCTGATTGCCGAGCGCCAACGCGAGCATCATCGCGATGAAGGTCGCGAGAAACAGCGACAGCGTCAGCGTACCGATGTACATCTTGCGCAGGCCGGTGCGGCCGAGCGCCTTCTCCTGATACTCGCGATACGCGCGCTGCACCGAGTCGGCATTGCGCGCGAGTGTCGTCGAGACCGGCTGCGTCAATTGCAGGAAGCGCTCGGCGGGCTGCAATAGCGACGCGTTGGCATCGGGAATACGCTGCACCACGCGCAGACGCAGTGCGCCCTTGCCGCCCTGCGCATTCGGATCGCCGTCCACTTCGCCTTCGATCGCCGCATAGCCGTGGCCACGCGCCTGCTCGATCATCAGCGGTGTCGGCAGATCGTTCGGCAGCAGCATCGCGTAGTTGCCGGACGCCTGCGCGACCACGTGCATGTCCGGCGTCGCGCCAGACATGCTGCGGGTCGGCTCGACGATCGTCGCGTCCTGCACGCCGAACTGGTCGCGCAGACGCAGCAGCGTCAACGTGGTGCCGGCCGCATCGGCGCTCGCGAGCTGCTCGGACATCAGACGCGCCTTCGTCTGCAGATCGGACAGCGACGCGTCGAGCATGCCGCGCCCGAGATTGAGGCCGGACGCGAGCGCGGTTTCGACGTTCACGTCGAACCACGACTCGATGCTGCGCGACACGAACTGATACGACACGATGTAGATGATGCCGCCCGGCACCACACCGACCAGCGCCATGAAGAACGCGAGCTTCGCGAGCAGCCGTGTGCCGAATTTACCCGTGCGTAATCGCACGATGATGATGACGACGAGCGTCACCACCACCAGCAGAAAGATCAACGCGACCGCGACGTTGGCCGCATACAGCCACTGGTAATAGCGGTCGAAGAATTCGGTGTTCGCGCTGGCGGCGGCCAGCAACACGAGCAGCAACACGGCCGTCACCGCGACCGTCGACACGAGCACGCGCACGACGATGCTGCTGACACTGGTGGAAGATGAGCGCACTTTATTTAGCACGATCGGCGGCCGTGAAAGTGAAGCGCTTCCAATCGGAGGCGAGGTTCCAGTCGCGGTTGTTCACCGCGTCGATCTGGAACGGCTTGGGCATCAGCCCGATGTCGAGTTGCATGCGCACCGACGCGTTATAGGTTTCGCCGACCCGCACCTGATTGCGGTCGATCACGTGCCACGACGTCACGTGCTTGATCACCGCGAGCGCATCTTTGAGCGTGGAAAAGCCGAGCTGCAAGCCGCCCGACTGCACGCTCGACACGCGATATTCGCGCGTGAGCGGCTGGAACGACAGCCGCAAACTTTGCGACACGCTGACCGGCTGCTCGTCGAACCAGTACCAGCGCGGCCGGCTCAGTTCGAAATCGGTCGTGAAATAAAGCGGAATGCCTTTGTTGACCGCGTCTTCGAGATTGCTGTTCAGCTCGAATTCGAAATGCGCGTCGAGACTCCAGCCGCCGTTGTCGGCCTGCAGCGACGCCCGCTGCACCGCGATCGAGTCAGCGTGCGCCGCGCCCGGCGCTGCAAGCCAGACGGCCAGCGCGATCCAGAGCACGGCAGCGAGCCGAAGCGGGAAGAAGCGTTTTATGGTCACCGTTTCTGAAAGCGCGCGTAGAAAAATCCGTCGTGGTCTGAGTTCGTGCCGGCGCTGAATTCAGCGGGTCGTCCAGCATGAGAACCGGCCGATGGGTCGGCGGGCGCGCGGGCAACTGAGGGTAAAAGCTGCCCCGGCGCGTCCAATCGTACCGCATCCTGATGCTGGTTTCCAAACCACTGTGCCTGCAACTCGCCCTCTTCGGGGAAGATCGAACAGGTAACGTAAAGCAACTCGCCGCCTGGTTTCACGAGCGGCCACAGCGCGCCGAGAATGCGGCGCTGTTCGGCGACGAGCGCGGCGATATCGGACTGGCGACGCAGCCAGCGAATATCCGGATGACGCCGCACGATGCCCGACGCCGAGCACGGCACGTCGGCGAGGATGCGGTCGAACGGCTGGTCGAGGTCGTCGTGCCATTGCGCGGGGTTGCCCGCGTCGCCGATGCGCACTTCCGCTTCGAGCTTCAGACGCCGCAGGTTTTCGCCGATGCGGCGCGCGCGAGACGCATCGCTTTCGAGCGCGATGAGTTGAATGTTGGCGAGTTCGAGCAGATGGCCGGTCTTGCCGCCTGGGGCCGCGCATGCGTCGAGCACGCGCATGCCGTCACGCACGCCGAGCAATTGCGCGGCCAGTTGCGCCCCTGCGTCCTGTACGGACACGACACCTTCGCTGAAGCCCGGAATGCGCTCGACCGGCATTGGCGTCGCGAGCGTGACCGCGTGCTCGCCAGCCTTGCTTGCGGCGATCTGCTGGCGTTGCAGCACTTGCAGATAGGCGTCGACCGTCGAATGGCGCGCGTTCACGCGCAACGTCAGCGGACCTTGCGTGTTGCCGGCGGCCAGCACCGATTGCCACGCCTCGGGCCATGTGCGCTTCACCGCGTCGATCCACCAGGCAGGATAGTTCCAGCGCGCTACTTCATCGGCTTGCACGGAGGCGAGCAACGTGTCGCGCTCGCGCAAGAAGTTGCGCAGCACCGCGTTGACGAGCCCCTTCGCGAACGCGAACTCGCGACGCGCGCCGATCACCTTGACCGCCTGGTCGACGACCGTGAACGGCGTATAGGCGGCGCTCGCTTCGTCGTCGACGAGCAGCGCGAGCGCGCACGCGAGCATATGCGCAACATGCGGCGGAGGCGCCTTCTTCACCAGCTTCGCGATCAGCCACTCGGCGGTCGCGAGACGGCGCATCGTGCGATAGGCGATATCCTGCACCGCGCCGCGCGCCGCTGCGGCGTTGCCCTCGGGCACCGCCACGAGAACGCTTTGCAGCGCCGCGGGCAAGGCTGCGCCGAGACGCACGGCGCCGACGGCCTGGGCCGCGCAATCGAGTGCGAACCCGAGCGATTCGGGCGACAGATGCAGCGGCGACAAACGGGATTCGCGCGAACGCGCCGACGAGGAAGCAGAACGCGAAGAAGGCTTTGAAGTCATGAAGGGAGCAAGGGCACGCCGCACGGTGCGCGCGGCGCAATCAGCGCACATTGTAGCGTGGCGCCGGTGGGGCGCCGCCATGCGTGGGTGTTCGCCGTAGACGCTGTCGCGCAGTGGCGACGAACGGTGCGAAAAAAAGCGGGCCTCGCGGGCCCGCTCTTCAGTAATTGAGGCTCGACGCGCCGAGCGACGCGGCGCCTCAGTCGAAGCGCCCGGTGCGCGCCATTTCCATCAAACGCGCGATGCGTTCCTCGGTCGCAGGGTGCGTCGAGAACAGACTCGCGATACCGCCGCCCGACAGCGGATTCATGATCATCATCTGCGCGGTGGCCGGATGCGCCTCGGCCGTCGGGAACGGAATGCCGCTCGCATAGCGATGGATCTTGTCGAGCGCCGACGCCAGTGCCTGCGGGTCGCCCGAAATCTGCGCGCCGCCCCGGTCGGCTTCGAATTCGCGCGCACGCGAAATCGCCATCTGGATCAACGCGCCCGCAATCGGCGCGAGCAGCGCAACCGCGATGCTCGCGATCGGGTTCGCGGGACGGCCGTTTTCGTCGCGGCCGCCGAAGAACATCGCGAAGTTCGCCAACGCGGAAATCGCGCCGGCCATGGTCGCCGAAATCGTCGAGATCAGAATGTCGCGATGCTTCACGTGCGCGAGTTCGTGCGCCATTACGCCGCGCATTTCGCGCTCGGACAGTACGCGCAGAATGCCGGTGGTCGCCGCGACTGCCGCGTGCTCCGGGTTGCGGCCGGTGGCGAACGCGTTCGGCGCGTCTTCGTTGATCAGGTAGACGCGCGGCATCGGCAGGTTCGCGCGCGTGGCAAGATCGCGCACCATCCGATAGAACTGCGGCGCGCTGTTTTCGTCGACTTCCTGCGCGTTGTACATGCGCAGGACCATCTTGTCGGAGAACCAGTACGAGAAGAAATTCATCCCAAGGGCGATCACGAGCGCGACCATCATGCCGCGCGACCCGCCGATCATCCCGCCGATCACGATGAAAAGGGCCGTAATCGCGGCCATCAACATCGCGGTTTTCACCCAGTTAAACATGTCTGCAACTCCTTGCCCCGAGCGTGGCCTTCATCTCCGTGCCGCGCGATTGCGGCGTCAGATTGTAAGCGAAATGTTAGATATGGGCGATGCGGGAAAATTCAATCATCGCGAGGCGGTCGCGAGTTTGATGCCGAGGCCGACGAACGCGCTGCCGACGCCGCGATCGAGCCAGCGCTTGACTGCAGCTTTGCCCGAGAAACGCTGCGTGACGCTTCCCGCGATCCACGCGACGAAACTGTTCCAGACCATGCTCATCAGCACGAAGACCGCGCCGAGCGTGAGAAACGCGAAGGTTTTGTGTTCGCTGCCCGTCGCGACGAATTGCGGGAAGAACGACACGAAGAACAGCACGACCTTCGGATTCAGCACGTTGGTCCAGAAGCCCTGCAGGAACAGCTGCCGCAGCGACTTCGGCGTGGACGGCGCGCGCGCGTCGCCGACCGGCGCATCCGCGGCCGGCTTCGCAAAAATCAGGCGCACCCCCAGATAGATCAGATAAATCGCGCCGACGAATTTGACTATGGTGAACGCCGTGGCCGACGCGGCCAGCAGCGCGGTCAGCCCAAACGCGCAGGCAAGCGAGTGAATGCAGCAGCCCGCCGAAATGCCGAGCGCCGACATCAGCCCCGCGCCGCGGCCCTGGGCGACGCTGCGCCCGACGATATAAGCGGTATCCGGCCCCGGGGTGATGTTCAGGAGAAAAACCGCGACGATGAAAAACTCGAAATGGACGATGCCGAACATGTGATGAACCCTCGAAAACCTAGTCTGCTGCATGGAGGATTCTAACGCGCGTCGCGCTCGCGGCGGGCGCGGAGACACCGGCCGAATGGACGATGCTCCGGCGTGCGAGACGCGCTTATTGCGCCTCGGGAAGCTGGAAGCGCTGGCCCGCGGCGAGCGGCGAGCCAGCAAGGAATTCGCGCACCGGCAGGCGCTTGCCGCCGGGCTTCTGCAATTGCGTCAGACGCAGCGCACCTTCGCCGCAAGCGACCAGCACGCCGTCGGGCGCAACCTCGACGATGGTGCCTGGCGCCTTGTTGCTGCCCGACGCCGGCGAGGCCACGGCGGTGGCGGCCCAGATCTTGACGGTGCTGCCGTCGTCGAGCGTGCCGGCGCCGCCGGGGAACGGGTCGAACGCGCGCACCTGACGCGCAAGCGCCTCGGCCGGCCGGCGCCAGTCGAGCGCCGCTTCGTGCTTGGCGATTTTCTCGGCGTAGGTCACGCCGTCGGCCGGTTGCGGGATCGACGTCAGCTTGCCGCTGCGCTCGAGCTCGATCAGTGCGTCGACGATCAGTTGCGCGCCGTCCCCGGCGAGGCGGTCGTGCAGGGTGGCGGTGGTGTCGTCGGCGGAGATGGGGGTGCGTACTTCGGAAATCATCGCGCCGGTGTCGAGTCCAGCGTCCATCTGCATCAGCGTGATGCCGGTTTGCGCGTCGCCCGCCTCGATCGCGCGATGAATCGGCGCCGCGCCGCGCCAGCGTGGCAGCAGCGACGCGTGGATGTTGATGCAGCCGAAGCGCGGAATGTCGAGCACTTCCTGCGGCAGGATCAGTCCGTAGGCGGCGACAACCATCACATCGTGCGGCGTCGCGCGCAGTTGCTCGATGCCGGCGGCGGCTTCCTGTGGATATTTGCCAGCGCGGCGCAGCGACGTGGGCTGCGCAACCGCGAGGCCGTGCTCCTGTGCGTAGCGCTTGACCGGACTCGTCTGCAGCTTCATGCCGCGACCCGCCGGCCGGTCCGGCTGCGTCAAGACGAGCGGCACGGCAAACCCGGCGCCATGGATCGCGGCCAGCGCGGCCGCGGCGAATTCCGGTGTGCCGGCAAAGATGACGCGCAACGAATGACTCATGAATGGGGCGGTAGGCAAGTTGAAAGCGCGTTACATCGCGTGGGCGAGCTTCTTCATCTTGCTCTTGATGCGCGTTTGCTTCAGCGGCGACAGATATTCGACGAACACGCGGCCCATCAGGTGATCCATTTCGTGCTGGATGCACACGGCGAGCAGCCCCTCGCAATCGAGCTCGAACGTTTCGCCCTTCGCGTTGAGCGCACGCACGCGCACTTTCTCGGCACGCTCCACGTTGTCGTAGATCCCGGGCACCGACAGGCAGCCCTCTTCCGACAACTTCCTCTCATCGCTCGACCAGACGATTTCCGGGTTGATGAACGCGAGCAGTTCGTCGTGCGTTTCCGACACGTCGATCACGATCACGCGTTCGTGCACGTCCACCTGGGTGGCGGCGAGGCCGACGCCGGGCGCCGCGTACATCGTTTCGGCCATGTCCGCGACGAGACGGCGGATACGGTCGTTGACTTCCGGGACGGGCTTCGCCACCTTGTGCAGCCGTTTGTCCGGGTAATTGAGGATGCTCAGTAAAGCCATGATTTCGAGTGTGATTTGAGACGCCGCCAACCGTTGGAGGCTCGCGTTGGCCATTTGGCCAGGTTGTGAGCCCGTCGTAATACGCAGAGGATAGATGATGTCGAACCGGTTCGATTCAACGCGCCTCGTGCGCCCGACGACGAACCCGCGCCGGTAAGCGCGGCGCCGCGATTATTCGCGGCTCATTGCCGTTTTATTTCCGCGTTTTTATTTCGGATGATGAAAATTTTAGCATGGCGCCCGCCTGCCCGCAGGCCCCGCCAGAGGAGCGACCGCATGCAGACCTTGCCCGCAACCCGTATCGAACTTGCCGCCTGGCTGCGGTTGTCACTTGCGCCGGGCCTCAACCCCGCGGCGTTGCGCCTGTTGCTGGGCGCATTCGGGCTGCCGCAGGCGCTGTTGGCGCAGTCGCCGGAGACGCTCGCGGAGGTCGCCGGTGATGCCGCGGCGCGCGCGGTGCTGGCGCCGCCGGGTCCAGCGCTCGACGGCCAGCTCGATGCGGTGCTCGCATGGCGCGAGCAGCCGGGCAACCAGATCGTCACGCTCGACGATCCCGCCTATCCGCCCGCGCTGCTGACCATGCCCGATCCGCCACCGCTCCTATATATAAAGGGCCGGCTCGATCTGCTGCATACGCACGCGGTCGCGCTGGTAGGCAGCCGCAGCGCGACGCCGCAGGGCATCGAGGATGCGCGGCGGTTCGCGCGAGAGCTGTCGGCGGCGGGCGTGACGGTCGTATCGGGGCTCGCACTCGGCATCGACGGCGCCGCGCATCGGGGCGGGTTGGAAGGTGTCGGCGGAACGGTCGCGGTGGTCGGCACCGGCGCGGACCTCGTATATCCCGCCGCGCATCAAGCACTCGCGCGGCAGATCGCGGCGCAGGGTGCGATTCTCTCGGAGTGGCCGCTCGGCACGCCGGCACGCGCCGCCAACTTCCCACAGCGCAACCGGCTCATTGCTGGGCTAGTCAGCGGAGTTGTGATCGTCGAGGCGGCTATGCGTTCCGGTTCGCTCATTACCGCGCGGCTTGCCAATGAGATGGGGCGCGACGTGTTCGCGTTGCCCGGATCGATTTACGCGCCGTTGTCGCGCGGCTGTCATCGGATGATCAAGCAGGGAGCGCGGCTCGTGGAAACGCCTGACGAGGTGCTGGAGGAACTCGGTTTTGCCCGGCGACCGGCGGGCGATGCGAGACGCTCGGCGAAGCGGGCCGTGCCGCTGGAGCATGCGGGTTTGTACGTTTCGTCGGGTGGGACCGCTTTGCCCGCTCCGACCTCAGCCTTCGCCGACTCACCGTCGTCCGGGCCGGCCTCGCAGCCGGCGCTCGCCCCTGACGTACAGCGTCTGCTCGCCGCGCTCGGCCATTCGCCGACCACGCTTGAAATTCTCGCCGCCCGTACCGAGATGGAGAACGCCGCCCTGCACGCCGCCTTGCTCCGGCTCGAACTCGCCGGCGAGGTCACGCTGCTGCCTGGCGGCCGCTTCATGCGAGCCCATCATGACTGAGCCGAGACTGACCGGCGTCAATGCAGATTGGCAACTTTTCGCGACCGGCCATGCTACATTCGCGCCAAAGCACCCGACAAAGCACACAAGGAAATCACTTCATGCCCGCGCTGAACCTCGACACCGACCAGGACCGGATCGCCGAGCGCGTCAACGAACCCGACACGCTGTTCGTTGCATGCCTGTGCGCGGAGTGGTGCGGAACGTGTCGCGAGTACCGGGACTCCTTCAACCAACTGGCCGAGCGGCACCCGGAAGTCTGTTTCGCATGGATCGACATCGAAACTCATGCGGATCGGTTCGACGATCTGGACGTCGAGAATTTCCCGACCGTCCTGATCGAAGACTCGGTGACGACACGGTTTTTCGGTACGGTTTTGCCACAGGTGTCGATCGTCGAGCGAATGCTGTCGGATCTGACCGCGCTGCCCGGCGTAACCGGTGCGCCAAAGCTTCGGCCGGCACTGGCGGTCGCCTGAAGGCGGCCTCGCGCACCGCCCGATCAAACGGAAAACCTCGCGGCGCGCGGCTTGCGGCACGGGCCCCCGCCGATCACCTGGGACAGCATCGCGGCTGGCATCGCTGTCCGCACGCGGCGTTTGCCGCAGTTGATCAACCGCCGGACGCGCAATTATGATGACGCGCTTTTATGGCACTTGGCCCGTTGGGTTCGCACCTTGTGCTATAAAGCGGTCGTTATTGGGTCGAAAGAGGTCTCAAAGCGAGCGCCGCCCACCATGTTGGCGCTCAAGGCCACCAACCCGGATCTACCAACCTCACATCGAGTCATGTCCAAAGCACTGATCATCGCCGAAAAGCCTTCTGTCGCGAACGACATCGCGCGCGCTTTGGGCGGCTTTACCAAGCATGACGAGTACTACGAAAGCGACGACTATGTCATTTCGTCGGCAGTGGGCCACCTGCTGGAAATCGCCGCGCCCGACGACTACGAAGTCAAGCGTGGCAAGTGGAGCTTTGCCAATCTGCCCGTCATTCCTCCGCATTTCGATTTGAATCCGATCGCGAAGAGCGAGTCGCGCCTGAAGGTGCTGACCAAGCTGATGAAGCGCAAGGACATCGACCGTCTGATCAACGCATGCGACGCGGGGCGCGAGGGCGAACTGATTTTCCGCCTGATCGCGCAGCACGCGAAAGCCAAACAGCCGGTGCAACGGCTGTGGCTGCAGTCGATGACGGCCGGCTCGATCCGCGACGGTTTCGCGCGTCTGCGCAGCGACGAAGAGATGCAGCCGCTCGCCGACGCGGCGCGCTGCCGCTCGGAGGCGGACTGGCTCGTCGGCATCAACGGCACGCGCGCGATGACCGCGTTCAACAGCAAGGGCGGCGGCTTTTTCCTGACCACGGTCGGGCGCGTGCAGACGCCGACGCTATCGATCGTCGTCGAGCGCGAAGAAAAGATTCGACGCTTCGTGCCGCGCGACTACTGGGAAGTGAAGGCGGAGTTCGTCTGCGCGGCCGGCTTCTACGAAGGCCGCTGGTTCGACCCGAAATTCAAGCGCGACGAGTTCGACCCGGAGAAGCGCGATTCGCGCCTCTGGGCGCTGCCCACGGCAGAGACAATCGTCGCGGCTTGCCGCGGGCAGCTCGGCACGGTGACCGAGGAGTCGAAACCGTCGACGCAGCTGTCGCCCGCCCTCTTCGACCTGACCAGCCTGCAGCGCGAAGCCAACGGCCGCTTCGGCTTTTCGGCGAAGAACACACTGGGTCTCGCTCAGGCGCTGTACGAAAAGCACAAAGTGCTGACCTATCCGCGAACCGACGCGCGCGCGTTGCCGGAAGACTATCTGGACACGGTCAAGCAGACGCTCGGCATGCTCAAGGAGAGCAACAACTACCTGCCGTTCGCGAAGCAGGTGCTCGACAAGGGCTGGGTGAAGCCGAACAAGCGCATCTTCGACAACTCGAAGATCAGCGACCACTTCGCAATCATCCCGACGCTGCAGGCGCCGAAGAATCTGTCCGAGCCGGAGCAGAAGCTCTACGACCTCGTCGTGAAGCGCTTCCTCGCCGTGTTCTTCCCTGCCGCCGAATCCCGAGTGACGACGCGTATCACCGAGGTGGTCGGCCACCACTTCAAGACCGAGGGCAAGGTGCTCGTCGAGCCGGGTTGGCTGCAGATCTACGGCCGTGAAACCAGCGGCGACGACGCGAACCTCGTGCCGGTGCAGAAGGACGAAAAGGTCAAGACCGACAAGATCGCCGCGCAGCAACTGATCACGAAGCCGCCCGCACGCTACAACGAAGCGACGCTGCTGTCGGCGATGGAAGGTGCGGGCAAGCTGGTCGAAGACGACGAGCTGCGCGAAGCGATGGCGGCCAAGGGGCTCGGTACGCCGGCGACGCGCGCGGCGATCATCGAAGGTCTGCTCACCGAAAAGTATCTGATCCGCGAAGGCCGCGATCTGATTCCGACAGCCAAGGCCTTCCAGTTGATGACGCTGCTGCGCGGCCTCGGCGTGAAAGAGCTGACCGCGCCGGAACTGACCGGCGAGTGGGAATATAAGCTGTCGCAGATGGAGCGCGGCAACCTGCCGCGCGACGCGTTCATGCAGGAAATCGCGCGCATGACGCAGACCATCGTCAAGCGCGCGAAGGAATACGATTCCGACACGATCCCGGGCGATTACGCGACATTGCAGACACCTTGCCCGAATTGCGGTGGCCAGATTAAGGAAAACTACCGGCGTTTCGCGTGCTCGAAGTGCGAGTTCTCGATCTCGAAGATTCCGGGCGGCCGTCAGTTCGAGATCGCCGAAGTCGAAGAACTGTTGCAGAACAAGACGATCGGGCCGCTGTCGGGCTTCCGCAGCAAGATGGGTCGGCCGTTCTCGGCGATTCTGAAACTGTCGCTCGACGACGAGATCAAGAATTACAAGCTCGAGTTCGACTTCGGCCAGGACGCAGCCGGCGAAGACGGCGAGCCGCCCGACTTCTCCGATCAGCAGCCGGTCGGCGCGTGTCCGAAGTGCCAAGGCCGCGTTTTCGAGCACGGCATGAGCTACGTCTGCGAAAACTCGGTGGCGAGTCCGAAGTCGTGCGACTTCCGTTCCGGCAAGGTAATCCTGCAGCAGGAAATCGCCCGCGAGCAGATGGCCAAACTGCTCGAGGAGGGTCGCACCGATCTGCTGACGAACTTCAAGTCGTCGCGTACCGGCCGTAACTTCAAAGCTTTCCTCGTCAAGCAGAACGACGGCAAGATCGGCTTCGAATTCGAGAAGAAGGAGCCGGCGGCGGCGAAGACCGCAGCGGCGAAGACTTCGGGTGCTCGTTCTGCGGCCAAGGCGATGCCGGAAGCGGACGAAGGTGATACCGCGGTGGCCGTGAAGGCCGAGCCGCCGGAAAGGAAGGTGGCGGCGAAGAAGGCGCCCACCGCCAAGACCGCGGCGGCCAAGAAGGCACCCGCGAAAAAGACCGCGGCGCGAAAAACCGGCTAGTAAGGCGAGATTGGGATCGGCGGCTCGCGGCGGTAGCAGGAATAGCTACATTAGCCACCGCAGTCGGCGATCCGTGCACAGCCCGCGGTGTAGTCTGCATCTGTTCATGAAAAAAGGCGCAGTCACTTGAGGTGACTGCGCCTTTTTAATGCCCGCCCGCATCGCTGCGGGCTTCGACATTCAGAGATTTACAGCGGCGACAATGCCGTCGGGCGTGGGCTGCGATTGGACGACTTCGTCATCGGCTTCGGCACGGCCGGCGACAGCTCGCTATCGAGAAGCCGCGACAGCGGCTCGGCGCCATCGAACGCTTCCGGTGCGCGCGACTGGGCAGTCTCGAGCGCGTCCGACGTCGCGGGACGCTCCAGACCGTCCTTGATCCACTGCTCGCCGAGCACGCTGTTCGGCGTCTGGTTGAAGTGCTCGACCAGATGGTCGATGAACGTGCGCACCTTGGCCGGCAGGTGACGGCGGCTTGGGTACGCAATATTGATCTCGACCTGCGGCAAACGGTAATCGCCGAGCAAACGCACGAGCCGGCCGCGCGTCATGTCGCGACCGATCAGATAGCTCGGCAGAATCGCGGTGCCCATGCCGAGCAGCGCAAACTGTCTCAGCATCTCCGTGTTGTTCGCGACGATCACGTTCGACGGCCGCACGCGCACTTCGCCTTCCGGCCCCGTGAACACGCGTTCATCGCCCCAGTATTCGGATGGCAGGCTCAGGCACGGGTGCTCGAGCAGATGTTCGGGACGCGTCGGCATGCCATGCTTTTCCAGATAAGCCGGCGTCGCGCAGACGGTCATGCAGCCCGTGGTCAGACGCCGCGTAACGATGCTCGCGCTGCGCATTTGCCGCGCGATCACGACGCCGACGTCGAAGCCCTCCTCGACGAGGTCCACCTGACGATCGACCAGCGTGACGTCGGGAATGACTTTCGGATAGCGCTCCGCGTACGTTTGCAGCACGGGCGCGAGGTTATGCAGCCCGAACACGACGGGCGCGACGATGCGTAGCGTGCCGACGGGTTCGTGATTGCGAGCGACCACCATCTGTTCGACGTCTTCCAGTTCGTCGAGAATCTGACGGGCGCGTTCGAGGTAGACCTGACCGGATTCGGTCAGCGACAAGCTGCGGGTCGTGCGATTGAGCAGCCGCGTACCAAGACGGCCCTCGAGGTCGGCGACGTGACGGGTGGCGACCGCGTTGGAAATATCCATCGCGCTCGCGGCGCGGGCAAAACTGCCGAGATCCGCCACCTTGACGAAAACTCGCATCGACTGCAAATGATCCATAGGACAACTCCCTGCCTTGTTACTGCTTCCTGACAATTGGTGAAAACCAGTGAAGCGAACTTGGAATTCTCCTACGACTCGCAAAATCGTGCAGAAGTTGCCCGCAAAATAGGAAATATTGTCAATTTTGGTACGACTGTGTCGATAAAATCGGGGTCTGACCAACGATTATTCCCAAATCAAAAACAATCTGCTGCGCTGCAGCTTGCTCTGTCTTTTTTGTTCGAACAGACGCAACGGCCGTTCGGCCGTTGCGGAATTCGAAAAGACGGAAATAAACCGGGCGCCCAACGAAAAACCGCCCGAGGGCGGCTTTTTATGCTGAGTGGGCACTCACATAATCAAGCTGTGAGTTTTTTCTCGAGCGCGCGCTTCGCCTCAGTCAGTGCCGGCGGCAGACCGTGTTGCAGCGTGTCAAACAGCTTCGTGTGCAACACGAGCTCGTCGCGCCATGCAGTGTCATCGACGGAAATCACCTGCTCGAACTGCTCGCGGCTAAAGTTCAGCCCGCTCCAGTCGATGTCCTCATAATGCGGCGAAATGCCGAACGCATGCTCTTCGCCCTGCGCGGTGCCTTCGATGCGGCCGACCATCCAGCTCAGCACGCGCATGTTCTCGCCGAAGCCCGGCCATACGAACTTGCCGTCCACGCCCTTGCGGAACCAGTTCACGCAGAAGATTTTCGGCAGCTTCGCGCTCAACTGCTGCAGGCGCTCGCCGGTCTTCAGCCAATGGCTGAAATAGTCGCTCATGTTGTAGCCGCAGAACGGCAGCATCGCGAACGGATCGCGGCGCACCACGCCCTGCTGTCCAGCCGCCGCGGCGGTGGTTTCAGAGCCCATCGTCGCCGCCATGTAGACGCCCTCGACCCAGTTGCGCGCTTCGGTGACGAGCGGCACGGTGGTCGAGCGGCGGCCACCGAAGATGAATGCGTCGATTGCGACACCGGCCGGGTTTTCCCAGTCCGCGTCGATCGATGGGCACTGCGAAGCCGGCGCCGTGAAGCGCGCGTTCGGATGCGCCGCCTTGCGGCCGGTTTCCTTTGCCTCGGCCGGCGTCCAGTCCTTGCCCTGCCAGTCGATCAGATGCGCCGGCGGCTCGTCGGTCATGCCTTCCCACCAGACGTCGCCGTCGTCGCTCAGCGCGACGTTTGTGAAGATCACGTTTTCCTTCAACGTGGCGAGCGCGTTGTAGTTGGTCTTTTCGCTCGTGCCCGGCGCAACGCCGAAGTAGCCGGCTTCCGGATTGATCGCGTACAGGCGGCCGTCCTTGCCCGGCTTGATCCACGCGATGTCGTCGCCGATCGTCGAGATTTTCCAGCCGTTCAGGCCCGCCGGCGGGATCAGCATCGCAAAGTTGGTCTTGCCGCACGCCGATGGGAACGCCGCCGCCACGTGATGCTTGCGCCCTTCCGGCGAGGTGACGCCGAGAATCAGCATGTGTTCGGCGAGCCAGCCCTCGTCGCGGCCCATCGTCGATGCGATGCGCAGCGCGAAGCACTTCTTGCCGAGCAGCGCATTGCCGCCATAGCCCGAGCCAAAGCTCCAGATTTCGCGCGATTCGGGGAAATGCACGATGTACTTGGTCTTGTTGCAAGGCCACGACACGTCCTGCTCGCCCGCCGCGAGCGGCGCGCCGACCGAATGCACGCACGGCACGAACTGACCGTCCTCGCCGAGCACGTCATACACCTTGCGGCCCATGCGCGTCATGATGCGCATATTGGTCGCGACGTACGGGCTGTCGCTCAACTCGACGCCGATATGCGCGATCGGCGAGCCGAGGGGGCCCATCGAGAACGGCACCACGTACATCGTGCGGCCGCGCATCGCGCCATCGAACAGGCCGTCGAGCGTCGAGCGCATTTCGGCCGGGGCGATCCAGTTGTTGGTAGGGCCGGCGTCCTCGGCGCGCTGCGAGCAGATGAAGGTGCGATCCTCGACGCGCGCGACGTCGGACGGATCGGACCAGGCGAGATAGGAATTGGGACGCTTGGCGGGGTTGAGTTTCTTCAGGGTTCCGGCTTCGACCATCTGCGCGCACAGGCGGTCATATTCTTCCTGCGAGCCGTCGCACCAGACCACTTTTTCAGGCTTGGTCAGCGCGGCGATGCGCTGGACCCAGTCGATCAGCTTGCGGTGTTTGACCCATGTGGGCGCCTCGATAGTTGGCTGCCCTTCGAACGAGGGATGATTCATCGACTTGTCTCCGTTTGAAGCAATAGAAAAACGGTACAAGCCCGCGGGACGCTGCATGCGAGAGGCATTGAATTCATCGCGCCGACGTGTCAATTTTCCACTGGCGGCGCATGATTGCGCAGATCGTCCTGGGCCACACAGCTTGCCAGGCGGAGGCGCGCTTCCTACAAGGCTTCTGCAACCTTGTGTAAAGCGGCTTGCCTCAACACGCAACAAACTGCTAAAAACGTTCTCAATTCGCCTTCACGTAGCGTTGCCGTTCTTCTGTGTGCGACAGCTTCTACGGTAGGGCATCTAGCCAGACTAACGTGTGACCTAAGTCACATGGTGGGACAGTCAGCATAACATTCCGTTCGCACCAACGAGGTGCGCCGCAAATTACATACCATGAAGATTGCCATCCTCGACGATTATCAGGACGCCGTTCGCAAGCTCGACTGCTTTCACTTGCTAGCCGACCAGGAAGTCAAAGTATTCAACAATACCGTGCGCGGTCTCGGACAACTTGCGAGCCGTCTTGCGGAAGTCGACGCCCTCGTCCTGATTCGCGAACGTACCCGCATCACGTCGCAACTACTAGACAAGCTGCCGCGTTTGCGCATGATCAGTCAGACTGGCAAAGTGTCGAGCCACATCGATCTAGCGGCCTGTACCGAGCGCGGCATTGCCGTGCTCGAGGGCAGCGGTTCGCCGGTCGCGCCGGCCGAACTGACGTGGGCACTCATCATGGCCGCCCAACGGCGTATTCCGCAATACGTGGCAAACCTTAAACAGGGCGCCTGGCAGCAGTCGGGGCTGAAGACGTCGGCGCTGCCGCCGAACTTCGGTTTGGGGCAAGTGCTGCGCGGACAGACGCTAGGGATCTGGGGCTACGGCAAGATCGGCCGACTGCTCGCCGGCTACGGCAAGGCGTTCGGCATGAACGTGCTGATCTGGGGCCGCGAGCACTCGCGCGAAGCCGCTCGCGCCGATGGCTACAGCGTCGCGGCGAGTCGTGAGGAACTGTTCGAGACCAGCGATGTGCTGTCCCTGCATCTGCGTCTGCACGACGACACGCGTGGCATCGTCAAGCAGGACGATTTGATGCGCATGAAACCGACCGCGCTGCTCGTGAACACGAGCCGCGCCGAGCTGCTCGAAGAGAGTGCGCTGGTGAACGCGCTGTCGCACAACCGTCCGGGGATGGTCGCGATCGACGTCTACGAAAGCGAGCCGATCCTGCAAGGCTACAGCCTGCTGCGCATGGAGAACGTGATCTGCACGCCGCACATCGGCTACGTCGAGCGCGAGAGCTACGAGCTGTATTTTTCGGCGGCGTTCAACAACATCCTCGCGTTCGACGCCGGCGATACCGCCAGTGTCGCGAATCCGGAGGCGTTGCAGGGCGGGCGTCGGCGGTGATTGGTGAGCGAGGCGGCCGGGATCAGCTGTGTGCCCGCCCCGCCGCGTCGCTCATCGCGCTTCGTGCGCTCCCGCCTCGATCAATGCAGGGATGCGTTCGAGGAAGACCTCGCCGTCGGCGCGGCCAAGGTTATAGGCGTGCACCATCTGCGACGGACTCGTGTAATCCCAACTCGAAATCGGCACCTTGCGCGACGGTTGCACGTAAAGCCGCTGCTGCACGCCGTGTGGCACGACGAACATCTGCGGCCGCGGATAAAGACGCGTGACCATCACGAGCACGTTGCCCGGCGCGTCGGCATCTAGCGCGCCGACCGGCACGTTGTCGACCATGCCGCCGTCCAGCACCGGCCGGCCGTTGCGCCGCAGAACCGGCGTGAACGGCGGTGTACTCGACGATTGCAGGATCAGGTCGGCCAACTCGTCGACGCTCGCGCAATCCTGCGCGCGCACGAATTCCGGATGAAAACCGAGCGTCCGACCGAGCGTCGGATGCAGCGTCTTGCGCACGTATTTTTCGATGTTGTACGCGACCAACCCTGCCGCGACCGCGCTTCTCGCGCCGAGCCAGCGCGGCAGATGCGACACGCCGATGCGGATTTCCGGCGCCTGCGCGAGCCTGGAAAACTTGTCGCCATAGATATCGAGCAGCGCCTGACGGTAGATCCGGTAATGCGGGAACACCGACTCGCCGCGCAGCAGATTGCCCCAGTAGGCGTTGCGCGTGTTGTGGCGCAGTGCGTCTTCGTAATAGCGCATAACCCAGTCGGAGTCGCCGCGCGTGTAAATCATGCACGCGGTTGCGGCGCCGGCCGAAATGCCGGTGATCACGCGCGGACGGATGTCGAGCTGCGGCTGCACGACGTCCCAGAAACCCGCCTGCCACCAGCAGCGGTTGCCGCCGCCGGCGAATACGACCTGATCGAACATGCTGCTTTTCCTTCGCGCGGATTGTGTTGGCGGCCCGCTCGGGTCCGACGCGCATTCACTCGAGCAGCGCGTAAGTGGTAGTGGCTTGAACCGCCATGTTGCCGCCTTCGTCGAACAGTTCGACTTCGCCAAACACGAGATTGCGGCCCATGCGCAGCACGCGCGCCTTGACCAGAACATCGCCCTTGCGGACCGCGCGCATGAAGTTGATGTTCAGCGACACCGTGCTCATCGGCTTGAAGCCGCCGAGCGCGGCGGTAATGGCGACGACCATCGCCGTATCCGCGGCCGCCATGAATACCTGGCCGCTGATCATGCCGCCCGAGTGTCGCCACTCGCCAGAGAACGGCAGACGCAGCGTGGCGCTTTGCTCGTCGACCTTGATCGGCGTCAACGTGAGCGCCCGGACCCATGGGGCGAGAACTCGGTCGAGCAGCTCGGTAATCTCTTTGTCATCCATGGGAATCCCCGGGCGAAAGCCGCGATGCTGCGTGCAGGAGGTGTCTCCGCGACATGATACCGGCAGCGTCGGACGCGTCGATGTTTTCGGGATGGCGGCTTTGTCGAGGGAACGCTCAAGTTCGGGCGATGCGATCTTTTTAATAACACTGCGAAGAGGGCTTGGCAATCTCGAAAAGATCCTGCATAATTTCGCTTCTGTTGGGGCGTTAGCTCAGTTGGTAGAGCAGCGGACTCTTAATCCGTAGGTCGAGTGTTCGAGTCACTCACGCCCCACCAATCAATTCAAGCACTTAGCCCAGCCTACACGGCTGGGCTTTGCTTTCTGGGTTTCGTGTAGGCACGGTGTAGGCATTTTGGGACCACATCAGTCAACGTCGATCCACATCCACGGGTCAGGCAGCGGTCCAATCTGGACACTGGAGCCGTCGTCCGCATTGCTCCGGTCGCGCACCGTGGAGGCTGGGCAGGTCTTTACCGAGGCCATGCGTCCCGTCGCTTTTCGCGGTTGCCTGCCCCCCTCCATCGCTTGCATAGAGTCTCGCAGCTGGCTGAAGTCGCTTCGACCTGCCGCCCGACCAGGTGATCGAACAATGGCATGAGCTGCACAAAACGCCGACGGTCGGTAGCAGCAAAGCGGCGGTCGCCGCCAACCTGTTGCGGCTTCGGAAGGCCATGGGACTGCCCGAGCCGTACCGTCGAGCGGGTTCGGATACGACGGTGGCTCGCCGGGCTAACGAACGTTTAGAGCAACACAGAAACGGGGCCGCGTGGCCCCGTTGTCATGTGCGCGTTGACCGCTCGGATTCGCTTGCCGAGAAGCATCAGCGACGGAGCAAAATCCTTGCAATCTGTCTCACCGTTGTCGACCGTTTGCGTCGCTCACGCCGCCGTTGCTAGTGCTGGGGTGGTCAGAGCTTGATGCAGTACGGCTTCCAACAAGCGACCGTTATCAGCTTCTGTTGCTCGGCGTTCTGTGAAGTGCCATCGCTATTCGTGTAGGTGGGTGCGCCGCCGTCCGCTCCGGAACCCGTCCCGCTGCTGCCCCCACTGTTGCCGCTCGACAGAGTCGCGTTGCCCGGTGCGTTGTTCGGTGATCCCGGCGAAACCAGGGGCGGCGTCACAACGCATCCCGCACCGGGCACACAGGCCACCGTCGGAGGCGTCACGGGAGCCGCACCGGTATTCGGCGGATTGCCGTTGCTCCCGCCCGACAACTGATTATTCGGATCGGACGGCGGCGTCTGTCCGTTGTTACCCGTCACCAGCCCCGCAAATTGACTACCCCAGTTCTGAAACGAGCCGAGCGGGTCACCATAGGTGTTCTGCAACAACGTGCCGAACGCGTTAAGCAGACCGCCGTTTTGAGCTGTCGCGGCCACGTGTGAATCCGCACCCGAGTTATTCAGCGCCTCGTTCTGCGCCGCTGTTGCTGCGCCTTGCATGTTTTGGCCCGCAAGTCCGGCGAGGCCACCACCGGCCAGCGTCGCAAACGCGGCCAGCGCCGCCTGTTGGCCCGGATCAAGCGGCGCGCCAGTCGCATCAATGGCGCTGATGAAGTCAGGCGAGAAGGCCGCACTGGCGGCCCCACCAATGGCTCCGTCTACACTCTTGCTCGACGAAGCTCATCGATGATCCGCGTCACCGGAGCGCGATGCCCACGATGCTATCCACCAGAATGGACCCCATCGTTCCACCAGCGCCTGTCTCGTTGTCAGATACACAATCGTCCCGTGATTGTTGTACGGAACGACATTTCCAGTGGCTGGATTCGGCGAACGCGGCGCCGTCAAAATATCCCGGTTATACGTTTCGACACTAAAAATTAAACAAGCAATCCCAAGAATAACCGTCAGCCAATACACCAATGGCTTTATTTTTTGCGAACCCATTGCCCCTCACGTTTCAAAACGGATGAACTGTGGTACTCGGGCGAGTTACAGAGCCGCCCCCGCCCACCCCGACCCCGATCGTGAACCCACCGCCATAGCTAAATGGATTCAACGGCGATTTACTTGGATCTTGATAAACGTCGATGGCCCCATACGGCCCCAGACCGATTCCCAAGCTTCCCGCATTGAACGGGCCGCCCAAGTCCATGATCGTATTTGCGCCGGGATATGACCCCACGCTGATCCCAACTGAGCCGATTCCTCCAAATCCAACACCGGGTATGGCGTTTTGATTGAACGCCGTATACCACCCGACGTTCCCATTGCCGTCTGCTGCGAGGCCCACGCCTCCTGTGTAGGTAACTCCACCCAACGTGACGCTACCAGACAACCCAGCGTGGGCGGCCCAATTATTGAGCGTTTCGTTTGCTGCGGCAGTAACGGCACCTTGGACGTTGTATCCCAGCGCACCTGCGATACTCCCTCCGACCGCGGTCGTGATGGCGGTTTCCAACGCAGGCGGGATATTCCCATTGCTATCGATAATTGGGTTAATCGCAGCACCTAACCCTGCACCAATGGCACCACCGGCGCATCCCGTGCCATCCGCTGCACTGGCCGCGCAGCCCAATGCCGCGTGCGCCGCGGCATACGTCAGTTCGCCGGACAGTCCACTCCCAAAGGCTCCGTTGGCGTCCGCCTGGCCAATCGCGCCAGCCCCCACCGCAGCCACGTCGCTGGCGACGCTCGTCTCCAGCGCCTTTCCAAAGCTGCCACCGTACACTGCCGTATCAACGCCAGCGCTCACCACACCTCTTCCAACGACCTCCACACCACCCTGCAGGATTTCCCCTGCGGAGGCCGTCCCGTTCGCAATGTCATTACCGACATTCGGGAGCGACAAGTCATTCAGCCCCAGCCCGTCATCAATTCCGTAGGTAAGCGTGGCGACAGCTCCGGCCTGCACAACATCCATCAGGTTCAGGGTGCCTGAATTCACAACGTCATCGAGCGCCGCTGACAGCATCGCACCGGCTAGCGGACCCATCACGTACGAGAGCGCAATGGCCGCAGCCATTTCAATGACCTCGTCGAACGCTCCCAACCCAAGCCCGCCCGATGCAACAAAGCTTGTATGCAGGTTATCGCTTAGCGTCTGCTGCGTGAAGTCGCCACCCAGTTGCTGCTGCAACTGCGCCAGCAACTGCTGCGTGCCCGCCTGATTGACCGTGCCGTCCGCATTAAGCTGCTGCAACGCGCCGCCGATCTGGTTCAGCGTCTGCACGCTCAGATCCATGTCCGCCGCGCTCATGAAACCGCCCGGCTGAACTGTCGTGCCCGTGGTATCGACGTACCCGCCCTTCACCTTCTGCCAGATCTGCCCAACATCGACCTGGTTTGCCTGGTTGGTCAACGAGTCCGTATTGACCGTCAGCGTGCCGGAAGCAGAAATGCTCCCGGTGTTCAGAATGCTGCCGCCGTCGCCTTTGCCGAAATTCAGCGTGACGTCCTGGCCCGAGATATTGCCGCCCGCCGACATTGCATTGCTGTTGGTCGGCAGATAAACCTGCGGCATTAGCGCTGTGCTCGTCGGACACGTATTCAACGCCGGCCCCGTCGCCGTACACGACGGATCCGGGACGGTTTGCTCCACATACCAGAGCATCGGCTTGTCGAGCGTATTGACCTGCGCCTGCGTCAGCGCGTCGCCCAGTTGCAGGTTGTTCGCCGTCGCGTAGTCGAGCGCGTTCTGATACAGATCTGCTTTTTCCTGCTCCGTCACCGACGTGTTGGTCTTGCTGTCGTACGTCAAGCCATCAATAAAACTCGCCTTGCCGGTTTGCTGCAACGCCGCCTGCTGCAGAACCAGGTCTTCCTCCTGCGGGTTGTAATAGAACAGCGTGGAGGTAGGCTGAAGGTTGGCCGGAAGCGCATCGATCAGATCCTGCGGACCGAGGTTGCCGAGCGTAGACGTACCCAACGAGCCATCCACGTATGAAGCCTTCCCAGCCACTGCAGCCGGTAAGGCGCCGCCCACCTGACGCTGCATCGTGATGCTGATGCCAGGCATATTCACCGGGCTGAGCGAAATAACCTGCGACGGCCCATTAACACGCGGCGTATAGGTGTTGGCCGTCGTGATGCCATTGATCAGCTTCTGGCCGGTCAGCGTCACCGACGTGCCGATCACGTTGCCGACGTTCTGGATCTGTCCGCCGGACGTAATGGTCAGATTCGGCGCCTGAATCGTAGCCGCGATATTGCCGACCGGCTGCGGCGGATCAATCGTGCCCCCCGTGTTCGTATAGGCACTGCCATAGAGCGCCGTGCACTCGGCCGGCGACCCGCAAGCCCAGACGTCATGACGTTTGTCCGGGCTGAACATGCCCGTTTCCTGCACCCAGTGCGAGTGCCAGTACGCATTGAGCGTCTGTGCCTCATTCACCACCGGACCCGCCACGGCGATAGTCGCCGCATTTCCGGCACTAATCAGACTACCGATGTTAGTCAGGCTGCCCGCATTGATCTGCAGGTTATTGCCCGCGCTGATCACCGAGGAACTGCCCGACTGCTGGTCGACATAACCCTCGCAGTAGCTCTCCCTGTAGCCACCCGCCGTCATACAACCCGAATACTGCTCATTCGAACCGTAGTCCTGATGCACGGGCACAGGCGGCGGCAGTGTGTTCGTTATCGCGCCCGACACGTTGAGCGTGATGTTGTTGCCCGCCACGATTTCGCCCGACGTGTTGGTCAGTCCTTGCGCAGGGGTTGTCGAACTCGCAGTCGTACCGACACCGCCGATCACGATGTCGTGACCAGCGAGAAGGTTGCCATACGTATTGCTGACCTGGCCGGCGGCGATAACGAGGTCGTTGCCGGCGTATATCGTCGCGCTCTGCTGCGCGTAGCTGAAACTCGTTGTCGTCGGGTTGTCTCCCCGATAGCCCATTCCGGCGGCGCACTCGCTGGCCGACACGCCCGTCGCGCACCCAGGCGAACTGCTCGTCGACGTGATGCGCTCACCCTGGTTGCTGAAGGACTGGGCTCCACTTGCGTTGAAATTGCGGCCCGCATAGATATTCCCGCTGTTGACGAGGTTGCCGCCCGAGAGGTTCACATCCTGGCCGGCGACGATCAATCCTTGCTGGCCAAACGTTGTGGTCGTGGTCGTGATGCTCGCAGGAACCGACGCAGTCGAATTGAACGTAGCCGTACTTTCGCCGCCCACGTATCCCCCAAGCTCGTAGGGGATCGGCGCGTTATAAAGGCCGACGCTCCCCAGCGCCTGCAGTTGCGCCATGAAAGCGTTGAGTTGTGTCTGGTCGACCGTGTCCACGACCGTCGCCGTCACATCTCCAAGCGAACCGTTATTCAGCGATTGAAGGTTGAAGTTGACATTGCCGCCGGCAGAAATGATGCCATCGGCGTTCGACAGCGAGCCTGCGGTCAGGGTGATGTTGCCCCCCGCCATGATGGTGCCCGGCGTGCCGGCGCCTGGAGCCGTGACAGTGCGATCGATACCCGGCAGAGCGATCGTCTGATACGAAACGCCGGCTTGCTGCAAATTGCTGCCGACCTGCGTCGGCTCCGTGAGTTGTGCGCCATACATGCCGGTCAAGGCGGCGTTGTGCGCCACGTCGAGCACGCCATTCGCCAGGTCGGGGCCCAGGTCGGACAAGTTCGCGTTGTAGGTATAGGTCGCGTCGTAATACGATCCGCCGTTGCCACCCGTGAACCCATAAACCGTCTGCGTGCCGACCACTATCGAGCCATACAGTGACGGGTCGTCGGCCGCCGAAACCACTTGGGTAGACGATGTCAAACCGCCCTGAACACCATCGTTGACGACCGCGCCCGCATTGATGGTGATGTTCCCCGCGGCCGAGATCGTGCCCGTCGTATTCTGCAGCGTGCCGCCCAGCGAAAACTGCATGTTGCCGTTGGACTGGGTCGTCGCGCCCTGGTTGTCGTAGTTACCCCCGTTGATCGAAAGCAGGTTGCCCGCTTCCACGGTGCCACGATTCGTGGCGTTGCCGTTGAGCGTCAGCGCGTCGTCCGCATGCATCACCGCGCCGACCGCGTTGTTCAAGGTGCCGTTGAACGTTACGTCGTTGCCGGCGACCTGACCGAAGTTCGTGAACGTGCCATTGGTCGTGATCGTCAACGGCGCCGTGCCGGTCATCGTGCCGTAGTTGTTGACGCCGTTCAGCCCCGTCAGCGTCACACTTTGACCGCCATAACTCCACGTTCCGGTGTTATTGATCGACCCCGCGGTAATCGAGAGCTGACCGCCCTGGCTAATCGTTCCCTGCGACGGATCAAACGCCATGTTCACGGCGCTGATGCCCATGTTGCGCTGCGCGAGAATCTGACCACTGGCGTTGTAGAACGAACCGTCCCCGCCGTTGATCGTCAGCGAGACGTCGCCAGTCGTCGGGCCACCGGGTGCATTCGGATTTCCCGCGAAGATGAGCCCGTTCTGGTTATTCAACGTGCCCGTGTTGATCGATAGGCCGTTCACGGCCATCAATGATCCGCCTGAGTTATTCAGGCTACCTGCAACGGAGATATTCGTCGTCGAGCCATTCACGAGGCCCGCGTTAGTGAAGTTCGTCGCGTTGATCGTCGTCGTGGTCGTCGACGCCAGCGACGCGTTCGCCGCATTCGTCAGACTAGGGGCAGACACGTACAACGCATCGCCGGACAACACCTGGCTCGCGTTGTAAAAGCCATTGCCGGAGGTCAGCGTCGCCGCGCCGACCACATCTATCGCGGCGCCGACCAATGAGAGCTGATTCGACGCCGAGGCCGTCAAGGTCCCGCCGACAATCGCCGAACCCAAGGTCACATTCGTGCCGCTGAACTGCATATTGCCAGTCGACACCATCGACGTCTGGCTCGCATCGAGCGTACCCTGCGCGCTCACGTTCACATTCTTCGAGCCGCCTTGCGAGCCACTCAACGTGACATTGCCGCCGTTCAGCGTGAACTGCCCCGCCACCGTGCTAGTCCCGCTCAACGTGAGCGTCTGCCCGGCGCTCATCGTCGCATCGCCGTTCGCCGAGACGCCCGCCACGTTCACATTGCCGTGCGTGCCCGTGACATTGACCGTGCCCATCGACGACACTGCGCCGATCACGGTCGCGTTATTGGCCGCCTGAATCGCCACATTGCCGCCGGACTGCACGTTGCCGCTAAAGCCAACACTGCCGCCCGTGGAATTTGCCGTCATATTGCCCACGGCCGTCGTCGCGCCGAGCGACATATCACCAACCGAGGTCGCCGTGAACAGGCCCGCGCCCTGAATCTCCCCAAGCGTGATGGCGCCGCCCGCACCGACCGTGATGTCCTTGCCGAACGTCAGCGAGCCACCGCCGTTGACGGAGCCGCCTGCGTTGATAGTGGCGAGGCCGAGGCCGAGGAATGCGCCGGTCAACGTAGCATTGCCGCCTGAATTAATCGTCGTGTCGCCGTTGACGAGTCCACCATTCAGCGCCAGCGCGCCGCCCGACGTTACCTTCAGATTGCCTTGACTCGTCACCGCGCCGCCAACGCTCAAAATGCCGCCGCTCGCGCTCAACGTGACATCGGAATTCGCGCCGACCGTGCCGCTTGCCGCGAGATTGCGGCCCGCGGTCACCGTGAGCGCGCCGACAGCCGAAGCATTTCCGCGGATCGTCGCATCGCGCATGGCCGTCACGCTGAGCGACGCCCCGGAGGCAAGCGTGCCGCCCACGCTCACATCGCCCGCGCCATCGTGTCCTTGCGCCTGCAACGCAATCGCGCCGCCGGCTTGCGCCGAGCCCATTGACAGATCGTTGCCCGCTGTCGCATTCAAGGTGCCGTTGGTCGCGACGATGCCGCTCACACCGATGCTGCCGCCCGCGTTCAGCGTAGCCTGCTGGCCAAACGCGACGGAACCCGCGTTGATCGAACCGCCTGCCGTCAAGGTGCCCACGTTCTGTGCGCCGATGCCACCGGTCAGCGTCAGGTCGCCAGCCGACGTGAGTTGCGCATTGCCGCCCACCGTCGTCGCACCGGAGAAAGTCAGTGGCTGGCCAGCGTTCGCATTCAGATTGCCTTGCGTCGTGACATTCGCTGCACTCGCGCTGCCGCTGGTCGCAGTGAGCGTCAGATCGCCTGCCGAGTTGACGTCGGCGAGCGCGATACTGCGCGCGGCATCGATCGTCGTCGTACCGCCTGTGTTGATCGCACCACTCACGCCAACATCGCGTGTCGCCTGCAGCGCCAGCGTACCGAGCGCCGTAGCCGTGCCGCCGAGTGTTACGTCACCGCCGCCCGCGTTACCGTTTGCGGTCACGGCAAGGTTACCGGTCACCGCCTGCACGCTGCCCAGGCCCGCGTTGTTGCCACCCGTCACCGTGACGCTCGCGCCTTGCAGCGCGCCGGTCAATGCGAGGTCGTGCGATGCATTCAGCGTCGCTGCCTGAGCAAACGCCGCCGTACCCGCACCGTTGATGTCATGCGATGCCGCCAGCGTGCCGCCGAGCTGGCCGGCAAGCGCGCCGGTCAGCATGATGTCGCGGCCCGCCTGCGCGGTCACATCCTTGGCCGCGTTGATCGTGCCACCGAGTTGCGTATTGAGCGCGGACGTCAGGTTCAATGCGCCAGAGGTGGTCGTAGTGCCGGTCAGCGCAATGCTGCCGGTCGCTGCCGTAGCGGTGAGATCGCCTGCCGTGGTTTGCACCGTGCCGTTCACCGTCACGTTTCGTTGCGCAGCAAGCGTCAACGAATCGCCGGTGGTCAACGAACCGCTGACCAGCACGTCGCGCGCGCCGCTTAGCGTGACCAGACCGGGCGCCGTCGCCGTACCCGTGATCGCCGCATCGCCACCGCCGACGTTGCCGTTTGCAGTGAGAGTCAAGGTCGTCGCCGAATTGACGTCGTGCAGCGTGGCGCTGTCGCCGCCCAGCGCATTGATCGTGTTCGCCTGCACGCCACCGGTCAGCGCGATATCACGTTGCGCCGTGTAGTTCGCCGCTTGCGTAAACGCCTGCGTACCGGCACCGCCGATATCGCGGCCTGCCGTCACAAAACCGTTCGCCTGGCCGATCAGCAAACCGTTCAACAGCGCATCACGGCCCGCATTCAACGTTGCGTCGCCGACTGCGCTCGTGCTCGCGCCGAGCGACAGATCCAGACCCGTCGCGATGTTCAGCTTGCCGCCGCTGTTGATGCCGCCCGTCGCGTTCAAACTGCCCTGCTGCGCGTTGAGCACCGCATCGCCGACCGACTCGACCGCGCCTGCGACGTTGATATCGTGTTGCGCGTTAATGCCGACGGTCGTGCCGCTGGCGATCTTGCCTGTCGTCGCCACAGTCACATCGTTCTGGGCCGTCGCCGTCACCGCACCCGCGGCGGCAACGGACCCATTGACCGTGAGATTGCCCGGGCCATTGGCCGTGTTCGTACCATTCGCGCTCAACGCGACGGTGCTAGCCGATTCGACGTTGTTCACGCCGATGTTGCCCGCCGCCGTCACCTGAACCGCCTGGCCCTGGATCAGCCCGCCTTGCGCCACATCGCGGCCCGCGTTCAGCGTAGCCGCCTGCGTGAAGGTCATCGTGCCCGCGCCGACGATATCGCGACTCGCCGTCACGATGCCTTGCCCCTGTCCGGCAAGCATGCCGGTCACGTTGACGTCGCGCGCTGCGTTGAGCGTCGTATCGAGCGCAGCGGTGGTCGTGCCACCGAGGTTGATGTCGGAACCGGCCTGCGCGTTGAACGCGCCGTTGCTTGCAATCGTGCCCGTCGAACTGACGCTGCCGTTCTGCGCGGTCAGCGTGGTGTCGTTAGCCGATTGAATCGACCCGCTGATGCCGATGTTCTGCCCGGCGTTCAGCGTGACCGCCGCACCGCCCGTCACCGCACCGGTGATGTTCAGATCCTGAGTCGCCGCAAGTGCAAGGCTCGATGCCGCCTGCACGTCATGCAACGTTGCAGAGCCGCCCGCATTCGTCTGCACCGTGCCGCCGCGCAGCGAACCGGTCAGATTCATGTCGCCACCGGAACTGACGTTCGCCGCAAGGCCGAACGCGCTGGTTGCCGCGCCCGCAATCGTGCCGCCGGCCGTCAACGTGCCGTTGCCTTGCGCGACAACCGTGCCGTTCATCGTCAGGTTCTGCCCGGCGTTGACAGTCAGGTCTCCGAGCGCGGAAGTGCCTTGCGTACCGAGGTCGACCGATTGCGCCGCATTGATCAACAGGTTGTCGCCCGACTGAATGTTGCCGGTACTCCTCAGCGAGCCCGCTGCATTCGTCAGCGTGACGTTGTCATTCGACGCGACGCTGCCGGCGATCGACGTGTTGCCGCCGCTCGTCACGTTCAGTGCGTTCGCACTCTGCAACGCGCCATTGATCGACGTATCGCCGCTAGAAGTCAGCGACGCCGTCGACAACGATGCCACCAGGCCGCTGACCGCCAGCGTGCCGCCGTTCGCCGCGACTTGCAGCGCCGAGTTCGCCTGCACGTTGGTCAACGTCACCGAATGACCCGCCATCAGCGAGACGCCCGCGCCTTGCAACGCACCGGTCACCGACAAGTCGTTCGCAGCGGTGACGTTCGCATCGTGGACGAAACCGCTGCTGCCGCCCGCGATCACGTCATGGCCCGCGCTGAGCATCGCCGCCCCCTGCCCCGCCAGCGTGCCACCGATGGTCAGGTCAAGCCCGGCCGTCAGCGTGGTATCGCCGGTTACGCTCGTCGCACCGGTCAGCGCAACATCATGCGCGCCATTGACGACGAGGTTCGCCGCGCCGTTCAACGTGCCGCTCGAATTCACGCTGCCATTCATCGCCGCGACCGACAGATCGCCAACCGCCTGCACGGTGCCCGCTGCGGCCACGGCAACATTGCGCTGCGCCGTCAGCGTGACCTGCGAACCACCCGCCAGCGTGCCATTGACGACCACATCGCGCGCCGCCTGCACGTTTGCCGCGCCAACCGAAGCTGCGTTGCCGTTGAACGTCACGTCGCCACCACCCGCCGGGTTGCTGGTGATACCATTCGCCGCAACGTTGAAAGCGCCGCCCGCCTGTACGTCGGCGAGACTCGCGTTGTTGCCCGCCGTCACTTGCAGACCATTGGCGAGCAGCTTGCCGGTGAACGCGACGTCCTGTCCTGTCGTCAACGTACCGTTCTGGCCGAACGCCACCGACCCGCTGCCGGTGAGATTGTTCTGTGCATTGAACACGCCATCCTGCTGCACGATGACCACTCCCGGAACGTCGAGGTTGCGGCCTGCGCTCACCTGCGCGTCAGTTCCAGCGAGCAGCGAACCCGCTATCGAGATATCGCGCGCGGCGTTGGCGGCGAGCGTCGTGCCACTCGCGAGCGATCCGCTCACTGAGAAGTCCTGGCCTGCCGTCACCATGACGGCTTTCTGCGCGGTGGCCTGCCCAACCACACTTGTGTTCTGACCGGACGTCAGCGCGAGGTTATTGCCGCTTTTGATCGTTCCGTTGTTCGTCACGCTGCCTTGCGTCGCGGTCAAGCCGAGATCGCTCGAGGTCTGCAGCGCGCCGTTCACGTTGACGTTGCGCTGCGCTGTCGCCTGCAACGTACTGCCGTTGGTCTGCCCGTTCATGTTGATGTCGCGCGCGGCCTGCAAGCTCGTCGCGCCGCTCATCACGGAAGTGCCGTTCAGGTTGATATCGCCTGTGCCGTCGTTGCCTTGCGCCGTCACCGCGAGCGCGCCGCCGGTCTGCACGTCGCCAAGCGTGACGTTCGCGCCGCCCGTGACCGCCGTGTCGCCGTTCGATTGCGCATTCGCCACGTTGACGTTGCCGCCCGCCGTGACGGCGAGCTTGCCGCCGCTCTGAATCGTGCCGGTCGACGTGACGTCGCCGTTCGCATTGATCGTGTAGCCGCTGATGCCGACGTGCGCGCCGGTCATCGACAGATTGCCGCTCGCCTGCAGCGTGGCCTGCTGTTGCGCGGCCGAACCGTTCACCGTCAGGTCACCGTTCGACGACAGCAGCAAATCACCGGTATTCGCGGCCATCTGCGCATCGGTGCGCACCCCCATGCCGGCTGCGGTGCCGATCATCTGGATCTGGCCGGCGGTCATCGCGCCGAACGCGGTGGCGTCGATGGCAAGACCATTGTTGGCATGGCCATTGGCGCTATTGATCGCGCTGGCCGAGTTGTCCGAGCCATTCGCCGACGTCGCATACGTGGTGCCGTTGCTGCTCACCGCCGACGGCAGCACGAACTGGCGCCCGGCAAGCGCGTTGATCCGTTGGCCTGCATACAGCGGTGCATTGATCCCGATGGTTTCGCCGATCAGGTCGATCGTGCCGACCGTGCCTTCAATACCGGCACCCGGGCCATTTACGCCCGCGTTGCCTTCGATCTGAATATGGCCACCGGTCACGCTATAACCGACCGCTTGCGCGTTATCGAAGTCGGTAACCGTGCCCTTGAGATCACTCAGAAACTGGGGCGTACCGGTCGACAGCGTGACGCCGATCGTATTCGTGAACCCCGTGCCGTTGGTCGTAATGCCGTTGGGATTCACGATGATGACGGTGGCTGGCGCACCGAACACTTCGAGCGGCCCGTTGAGCAGGCTCGCGTACGCGGCGCCCGTCGACGTCACCTGATTGACAATCACGCTCGCTGGGCGGCCCACGAGATTTGGATTCGCCTGCAGATCGCCGCCGGTGAGCGACGTGCCGCCCATCTGGCTGTTATTCAGAATCAGCCCGACCGGATCGATGTTGAAGCTCTGATACTTGTTGAGCGAAATCCCCGCCGCGTTCGGCGCGGTGATGTTCACGACAGGGACGCCGCCACCCGCGCCGGTGGTCTGCGTGATCTTCGGTTGAAACGTGATCGGCGCGGTCGGATCGACAATCGGCGCGGCCTGCGCCATTTGCATCGCAAAGCGGATACGCACCGCGCTCAGGTCAATGATGCGTTGCCATGCTTCGTCGTCCAGACGATGGCTTCCGGCAGCCAGCACCCCGGCAGCGTCACGGCTTTGCTCGAACGTGATCGAGAGCGGTCCGGCGAACAGCGTCAACGCGACCAGCGCCGAGACCGCGCGCTGCCACACGCGATACGCACGCGCAGGCATCGGCACCGACCAGCGCAGCCGCGCGGACTGCATGCCGCGATCGTGCCGCTCGTCGTGTGCCTGACGGTTTTGCTCGAGTTGTCGCAAAGCGTTGCGTGTGGACGCGTTCATGGTGCTCTCGTCTTTTTTTGGTTCTTCTTGTACTTCCGGCACTTCTTCTTCGCCGTTCCGGGCGACCAACCCGAAACGGCGTTGCAGCGGTTTCATCCCGTCCGCTGCGCCTCTGCAAAAGCGAGGCTTCTTACTGCTGCTGAATCCGCGCGTTCTTCATCAGATCGACCACGACCTGCGCCGTGGCTTTCTCCAGTGCGACCTGTTCGAGCTGTTTGCGCAGCGCATCCTTAATCTGGTCGTATTGGGGAATCTGCGTCGGACGCTTTTCGTCGACACGCAGAATCCAGTACGCGTCGCCGATTTGCACCGGCGTGCTCGACACGCCGCCTTGCGGCAGCTTGACGAGCGCTTCGGCGAGCGGCTGTGGCCAGTTCTGTGTGTTACCCGGCTGAATCGGCGTCTTGAACGAAACCCAGTTCATCGCGCCGCCCTGTGCCGCGCCCGGGCCCTGGCTGTACTGCTTCGCGAGTTGCGCGAAGTCGGTGCCCTTCTTAAGTTGCGTGAGCACCGTTTGAGCGGTGTCGGCATCTTTCACGGCGATCGCGCTCGGCTTGTATTCGTTGTCACCGAGGGTCGCGACGATCGCGTCGTATTTCGCCTTCACATCGGTGTCGGTCACGGGTGTGGGCTTGACCTGATCGCGCAGATACGCGGCGGTCATCGCGGCCGTCTTCGCCTGTTCGACCGCGGCCACGACTTGCGGACGCGATTCGTAGTGCTGCTTCTCGGCAGCCTCGCGGAACAGTTCACGGGCGATCAGCTGATTTTTCACCGACGCGCGCAACGCGGGCGTATCCGGCACGTTCAACGCACGCACGGCCTGGTCGAGTTGGTCCTGCGTAATCACGACGTTGTTGACGCGTGCCACGCCGTTTGCGGGCAGCGGACCACCGATGGCATCCGCTGCCTTGTCGGCCGAGGGTTTTGCCTTGGGCTTGTTAGCCGCATGCGCTGCAGGCAGCAAACCGGCGGCAAGACCGAGCGTGGCGATCAACGTGGCGTTCCGAATCCTGACTGTGATCGGACGATGTTTCATATGAACCTCTTCAGAGTGACCAGTTGAGTGTGGCAAGCAGCACGGTGGCTTTTTTGCCGAGTGCGGCGGGTTGGAGCAATGCCTGACCAAGCAGCACCTCGCTAGTGACGGTTTGTGTTTTGTAGCGCCATTGCGCGCGTGCGCCGATGCCGGTGCCCATGAGCGTCGGCCAGCCGCCCTGCGCGACCAGATGCGATTTGCCGCCGTCGAGAAAGACGTACGGTTCGAGATGTGCGTCGTGCCAGACCGGCACGTTCTGCCACGCGACCTCGTTGCGCAGATAGAAGCCGCTGTCGCCGGCGATGCCGCCTTCGGTAAAGCCGCGCACGGAATCCATGCCGCCGAGGAAGATCTGCTCGTTGCCGAACATCGCGACGTGGCTGTACTGACCGCGCAACGTGCCGCGATAGGTCCATTGCGTGCCAGCCAGCGTCCCGAGCGCGACCTGCAGCGTGGCGGTGGCGTCGACTTTGGTGAACTGGCTGTGCGCATCGACTTCGTCGATATCGGGGGCGTCATGACTCGCGGAGAGCCACGGCAAGCCTTGCGACACGCCGACGTCCCACGTCGCGGCCGCGGCCTGATCTTGCGCGACGAAGCGACGTAAGCCGTTCAAGCCGACACGCAACACTGTGAGGTCCTGCGGCGCCAGGTCGATTCCGTTCAGGCTGCGTTCCGTACGCATTTTGGTGAGCGTGACGTCGACGCTGGTGCGTCCGGTGCGCGAGCGCGTCAGCACGTCGTTCCAGCCGAGAATCTGGCTGAATGTGCGGCCCTGGAGCAGCGCGACATCACTGATGGTCTGCTGGTATTCGGATAGCGACGTCGTGTAGCTGAACGTCTGATAGCCGTACGGCGCCGCCGCGGAAAACACCACCGCGTTGCTGTCCTGCGTGCCGACGTAGCTGAACGACAGCGACTCCTGCAAGCCGATCAGGTTGTCCGCTTCGACACCGGCGCGATAGCGCAGCGTGCCGGTTTGCGAGCTGCCATAGTTGTCGATGCCGAGGTCGTAGAAAACGCGGTCGCCGTAGTGATTGGTGATCGCCACCACCGAATCGCCCGGCGTCTCGCCTGGCATGATCTGGATTTCGGCCTGGTTGCGGCGCAGCCGGTTGATCTGGTCGACACCCTGTTCGAGATCCGGCAAGCGCAGCACGTCGCCCGTGCTGTCGCCGAAGGCCCACGCGGTGCCCGCGTCGGTCAGCAGGCCGCCGCCGTGTGTCCTGTACCACGGCTCGTTCGGACCGCGCGGACGCAGCGGTTTGCCATTCAGCGTGAAGGCCGACACTTTGCCGTCGACGATGTTGATTTTCAGCGTACCGGAGGCAAGATTCTGCGCGCCGAGATACGCACGCGTCGTGATGTAGCCGCGCGCGATGAACGCCTCGGTCACACGGCGCAGCAGCAGGTTGATACGGTTGCGGCCGAGCTGCTTGCCGATGAACGGCGCGGCGATCCTGTCGAGCTCACTTTTGCCGAGTGCGGTGTCGCCGATGAAATCAATGTGGTCGATCTTGAACAGCGGCTCGACGTCGGGCAGCGTTTCGACATCCGCGCCTTCAGGCAGATTGACCAGTGTCGGCTGCGGCACTTCGATCTGTGGAGGCGGCTGCTGGATTTCATCGCGCCGCCGGCGATCGCGTTGCTCCTGCAGCAGCCGTTGTGCCGGGTCCTGTTCGGCCCGCACGGGCGCACCGAAGGGCACGCCGCCCAATGCCGCCGCGTTCGGCAAACCCGGCGGTGTTTGCGCGAAGCCACGCGCCGCCGCCGCGCCGGCGAGTAGCGCCAGCGTGCAACGCGCAAGCCGGGGCGTGCGACGCTTCATGGTCCGGGTCATCGTCCGCTTTATAGCCCGCCTCATAGCCCGAACCACGACACGAGGCCGAGATGGTTGTGATTGCCGATCGTGACCGGCGCGCGATACGGCGCGCTAATCGTGTTCACACCGCCCGCGGCTTTGATGCCGCCGGGCGCATTGAACGAACCGCCTTCAATATCGGCCTCGCCGGTCAGCTCGACCTGGCCCGTGCCGCCGCTGAACAGTCCGCCCGTGTCGGCCGCGAAAATCGCCGACCACGAATTGCCGAACCATGCCTTCAGATCGTGCGTGCGATTGATCGCGCTGTAGCCAAGTACGGCTTGTGCGAGGGTTTTGGGCGCGTCGAGCTTGAGCGTGCCTTCCGCCGACACAATGCCACCCGTGTTGGTGATCTGCGTGCCGGCTTTCATCGTGATGTCATTGTTCGCCTGGATCACGCCGCCGTAGCCCTGCACATTGCTCGAGGAACTCGAACTGCAGAAGAAGAAACACGTTCGATGAAACGACGCCTGGCCAGTGAAGATGGCCTGCGTCAATAACTGGTCGCGCGCGGTGATCGAAATCGAACCGCCGACTGCCGGATTCTTCGGGTCGATTTGCGCGAGAATCGTGCCGCCGATGTTGTGCACGTTCTGCGCGGCAATGGTCACGTTGCCGACGTTGGCGCTCATGTAGGAGAGTTTGTCCGGATCGGCGAGCGCACCGTAGTCGACATTGAAACCGTCGTCGCGATGTTCGACGAAAATCAGGCGCCAGCTACGGTCTGAATAACTGACCGGCGCGCCGCCGTTCACGCCGCTCGAATGATCGACGATGTTGTCGACGTCGCCGCCTGCAGTGATCGTCAGATTCTGGTTCGACAGAATGCGTGCGTTCTGATTCGTCACGGAGCCGCCGGCCGTCACGGACACATCGCCGGCCGCGCCGTACACGACGCCGAGCAGGCCCGTGGGTGTCGACTGATTCAGTATGTTGCCGGTGGCGTTCAACGTGACCGCGGCGAGCGATGCCGTATCGAGCGCGTTCTTCTGCTGGCCCTGTATCAGCGAACCGACGTTGGTGATATCGCCGGTGCTGGTCAGCACCACGCCGCTGGTGGTCGAAGCGATCACCGACTGCGCCGTGGCGTCCTGCGCCAGCGCGATGCCCGCGCCGCTCACATCGACACCGGCATTGGCGAGCACGCTGCTGCCCGTCAGGCTGACGGCGCCGCTCGCGGTCAAGGTCGCCGAACCACTATTCGCCTTCAGCTTCGTGTCCGACAACGTCACGCTGTCCTGCATCTGCAAGTCGAGATTGTTTTGCGCCGTCAAAGAAGTATTGGAGAACTGCACCGACCCGTTCGACGACAGCGTGAAATCGCCGAGCGACGCGTTCATCGGCCCGGCGCTGCGCACGCCCGGACCTTTGTCGGTGACGATCAGTTGCACGCGGCCGCTGGTCAGACTGCCGGCGGCGGTGATATCGATGGCGAATGAGCTGGCCGTGGCCGCACTGGTGGATGGACTCAGCGTGAGCCAATCGTTGCTGTTGTCGTTCGGCGAAACCGCCGTGTTCAGCGTGACATTGCTGTTGCCCGCCACGGCGCGCACGTAGGCGGTCTGCGACGTGAAGCCGTTGGTGAGCGGCCCGTTGATCTGCACATTCTTCGCGATCAGATCGAGTCCGATCAGCGCGCTCGCCAATCCCTGCGGTCCGACGACGATCGTCCCGGTGCTGGTGTCGAGCGCGATGTCGCGTTCCGGAATGCCCGCCACCGGAATGGTGTCCTTGAAACTGACGTGTCCGGTAGTCAGTGCGACACGGCCCGTATTGACGAATGAACCGCCATTAACCGTAATGCCGTTCGGATTGGCCAATACCACGTTCGCACGCGAGCCGAGCACATCGATTCGACCGCTAATAACACTAGGATTGGTATTCGTTACCTGATTGACAATCGTTCGAGCATTGATACCGACGTTATTAAGCGAAGCGCCGGCTGCGTCTACATTGAAACTGCTGTAGGTATTACTCGAAACGCCCGCAAAGGCTGGAGCGATACTGACCGTCTGATGGCCATTTGCAGCTGTTGAAACCGAGGTTAATGTTCCTCCGTCAACAGTTATGCCAACCGCATATATAGTGCATGGCGCGGCAGCGAGTGCGGCGATAATAAGCCTGAAATGAAATTGACGCAGACGTCCGCTCCCATGGCGGGCGCTGCTTCCCCGTGCGCTACTGGACATTCCTGTTTCACGCAACTGTTCGTTGCGGGTTCTTTTGGTAGATTCGTTCAATACGCAAACACGACCTCGCGGCCGCAGCATTCGTAAGACGAATAACGGCCCGTGCCGAGAGGTACTTTAGAAACATCTGGAAATATTTTTATTACGTTTTGCCTTCAGAAACGGAAAGTCGGCAAAAGCACATCTCGGCAAGGCATATTGCTGGACTGGAGTCCGCGCGAGCGCAATAGCCAGAACGACTGCCAGAGCTATTACCAAGGCCTCGATCAGAGCATCGAGCAGACCAACACGGTCCCGAACTTTGGGAAAAACAGTGACGGACGCGCAAAGCAAGCTCGCACAGTTGCAGACCAGTGGCGCACAGTCAGGCGCAGAAGCTCCGAAAGATCTGGAGGCGCTGAAACAAGCCGCCGTCAACCGCGAAGGCGGCGCGATGGCAGCTGTTCGCGGTTTTGCTGCGTTGCGTAGAAATCCAGCAGCGCACAGGGTTGTCGCGCAGTTCGGTGTATGCCCGCATGAATCCCGCAGACCCTGCGTATGACAGTAGTTTTCCCCTACCGGTCAATGTCTCCGCCAAGGGCAGTGGCGTGAGCAACCGCTGGATCGCGGCTGAGGTTGATACATGGATTCCCTCCACCTTATCGTCCAGCACGAGACTCCGCCAGCGGAAATCGACGTCTGTCCAGCGCAGCCCCGCCCATTCCTCGCGTCGAGCACCGGTGATCAGCAGGCCTTGCAGGTAAGCGCTATGAACCGGGTTGGCAATCTGGCGAACCTCGCGAAACCACACCGTCAGTTGCTCCCGCTGCAACGAGTCGCCGTCCTTGGCCTTGACGCGTGGGACAACGCCGCAAACATCCCGTGCCTTGTAAGCATCGGTTGGAACAATGCCCTTGTAGGCTGGCGCATCGTCCACCCAGCGGCTGTGCGGCGACCCAGGTTGCGATCAGCAAGCACGACCTCGATGTCCAGACAAAGATGTCGGACACGATCTTCCTGGACCCGGTCGCCGATTCGAAAAAGACTGTTTTCGTTCAGATTCGCAATACCTCCGACAAGCCTGACTTCGACATCGCGGCTGACGTGAAAGCGGCCGTCTCGGGCAAGGGATACCGCATCGTCGGAGACCCCGACCACGCGCAATATATTCTTCAGGCAAACATCCTGCAGGTAGGCAAGGTCGCTCCGTCGGCGGCCCAGGAAGCATTCGGCGGATATGGCGCCCCTCTTGGCGGTGCCTTTCTTGGCGCGGCCGCCGCGGCATCGTTTGGTAGCACGCATGCCGCGCCGATCGCTGGCGCGGCCCTCGCTGGCGGCCTGATTGAACTGGTCGCCAACGCTGCAGTTAAAGATGTGTACTACACCGCCATTACCGACGTGCAAATCAAGGAGCGCCAGCACAGTGGCGTAGCGAGCCACGAAAACTCCACACACAACCTGCACCAAGGCAACAGTGGCGGCACAACCGTGACCTACAGCGAAGATACGAACTATCGTACGTATCAGACCCGCATCTTGAGCGTCGCGAACAAGGTGAATCTCGAGTTCGCTGAAGCAGCGCCGCCGCTGCGCAGTGGGCTGGTGCGCGTTATCGCTGGTTCGTTTTAAGCCAAACATCGACAACCAGCGCGAAGTAGCACATCGCTGAAATACAGAAAGGGTTGCACGCGAAAGCGTCGCAACCCTTCTTCATTTCCGGCGCAGAAAAAACAGGAGCGACCGGTCACGCAACTCCCATTTGCGCGACCCTATTCCTGCCGCCGGCCTTGGCCTTATACAACGCCTCGTCGGCAGCCCGAACGACGACGCTGACATCCGTCACTCGATCCGACCGCGACGTGGTCGCGCCGATGCTGACCGTCACGCGACCGAACTCGCAGCCCAAGTGCGCGATGCCCAACTCGCCGATCGCCACGCGGATGTTCTCGCCGACCACCCCGGCACCGGCGGCGTCGGTATCCGGCAGCACCACGACGAACTCCTCGCCGCCGTATCGACCGACGCAATCGCCCGGCCGCTGGATCACCCTGCGGATGCAGCGCGCGACGGCGGTCAGCGCGACGTCGCCGGCCTGGTGACCATACGTATCGTTATAGGCTTTGAAGTGATCGATATCGACGAACAGCAGCGACAACACGCTGCCCGTGCGGCGCGCGCGCAGCCATTCGCGGTCGAGCGTTTCGCACAGCGCGCGGCGATTGGGCAGGCCGGTGAGTCCGTCCGTGCCGGCAAGCCGTTCGAGCTCGTGCTCCACCCGCTGTCGCCGCCGCAACTCGGCGCCGAGCCACGCCGCCAACACGATCACGCCGATCCCGAAGATCAGCATCAGCGAACCGATCGTCAGCGCGCGCCCCCACCAGCTCGCATAGATATCGTCGGTCGCCTCGGCGACCAGCACGATCAGCGGCAATTGCGGAATCCGTCTGAACGAGTAAAGCCGCTCGGCGCCATCGAGCGACGAAGACGCGATAAAGCTGCCCTCGTCTTTCGCGAGCAGGTGCTGGAAGAACGCCGTCGTGCTGATGTCGCTGCCCGTCACGTGTCGATCGTCGGGCCGTCGCACGATGACCGTGCCGTCCGTTCTGACGATCGACACCGAGCCATGCTGCCCGATCCGCAGATCCGCGAACAGGCTCGTGAAATACTCCTGATCGATACCGAGCGCGACGATTCCCGCAAACGATCCGTCGGGCCGGGACAGTCGCCGGCTCAGCGCGATGCTGCGCGAACCGGGTCTGAGTCTCGAGTAGTACGGCGCGCTGACATCGAGCCCGAGATCCGGATCTTCGCGATGAATCCTGAAGTACGGACGGTCCGAGAGGTTTCCCCCGCGCGGCACGTCGCTATCCGAATCGATCACGACGTTGCCCACTGCGTCGATCACCACTATCGCGCCGACGTATTGCCCGGTCGCCGCGCGATCGAACAGGATCTCGCGCCGCAGACGCGGCGAATCGAGCACGCCCGGACGCCCGAGGCCATCGGCGACGGCCTGCAGCGACAGCGCGTACAGCTCGAAATTGCGCGCGATGTCGCGCTCGGTGATCGTCGCGACATCGCGCGTCGAATCGAGTGCGCGCGCAATCGCATCCTCGCGGCTCTGATACAGCGCGTAGCCACACAGCGCGAGCATTGCGAGCACCACGCCGCATCCCGCGTAGATGACGCCATCGCGTGGCATCCGCCATCTGTGCGTCCGTGCGATCAGCACGCAAAACCGGCCCTTTCTTTTGTGGATCATGTGCTCTGCGTTTCCAACGGCGGGAGTCAGTTTGTCGAAGTGCTCACTACGCTTACGGTTTGATGGGACAGAGCACCCAGCAGATAGCGAATCCATATGCAAGTGGAATCACGCATTTGCTCTCGCACCAACCGCCGAATAACGCGATACACAGCTCGCTCATTTCTTCCGCAGTTTTCTGCCTGCTCACATGGAGACCCCATGCACTCCCTTTCATCCATCGACTGCGCGTTTCCAGCAGAAACGGACCGGTCTATCGATACTGATGCAAAGCATTCACCGCACGCCGAATCCATCGATTTTTTGCGCGAAAGTCGTTAAGCCCTGTATCGCCGGTTTTTCGAGGCTTCGGACTATTTATCGGGCCGAATAGTTGCCCGCTGCATAGGGGCACATCATAAGTTTTCGATAAGCAGAATTTACCTGATATTCAAAAAATTGTTCTTCCTCGGTAACGTTTGCGCGTGTTTATTTTTAAATTCAAACGCGCGTTTGTTATCGAGTTATCGCGTCGTCGCATTATGTTTTTGTGATCCGTTGAAGCCGCATGCGGATTTACCAGCTTTTCGACTGGGCAATTTCCTTCAATACACGCCCTCGCCGTCTCGTTACCGTTGAGCGTCGCAATCCATTCGCACACTCACGTTTCGAGGCATCCGATGACCGCATTACTCTCGATGGCCGCGTTCGCGCTCGCCAGTTCCATTTCTCCCGGCCCGGTCAACGTCGTCGCACTGAGCGCCGGCGCGCAGCACGGGCTCACCGCGAGTCTGCGGCACGTCACTGGCGCGACGGTCGGTTTCACGTTGCTGCTTCTGTTGATCGGCCTCGGCCTGCACGAATTGCTCGCGCGCTTTCCCAATCTCATCGAGATCGTCAAATGGGCGGGCGTGGGCTTTCTGCTCTACATGGCCTACAAGCTCACCATCGACAACGGCCAGCTCGGCGCGGACAAGCCGGCGCGCGGGCCGTCGTTCGCGCACGGCGCGGCCATGCAATGGCTCAATCCAAAGGCGTGGCTCGCGTCGCTGGCCGGCATGGGCGCGTATGCGGCAGGCGGCGACGGCGGGCTCGTCTGGCAATTCGCGGCGCTGTACTTCGTGATCTGCTATCTATCGATCGCGAGCTGGGCGTATGCTGGCACGTTTTTGCGCAGGCATCTGCGTGAAGCGAAGCGGGTCCGGGTGTTCAATCGCGTGATGGCGGCGCTGCTCGCGCTCAGTGCGATGTATCTGCTCGTGGAATGACGCGAGCCGCGCCTGCTTCCTGACGCGGCTTCATGCCGCGTCACGCTCAGCTGCGATATTGGCCCGGCGTCGCCGCCACCAGCCGCTTGAAGGTGCGCTGCAAATGCGCCTGATCGGCGAAGCCGGCGTCGAGCGCGACATCGGCGATCAGTGCCCCGCGCCGCAGTTGCGCGCGACTGTACTGGATGCGTCGGTTGATCAGATACGCGTGGGGCGTCATGCCGTAGCGTAGCTTGAACGCGCGTATCAGGTGCGACGCGGACAGCCCGGCGGCTTCGCACACGTCGTCGAGTTTCAGCGCGCGCGTGCAGTTTTCGGCGATGTACTCCGCGGCACGCGCGAGTTGGCCGCTCACGGCACGCTCGGGCAGGCTCGCCGGATTGAGCGTTTGCTGCACGCTGGAGAAGAAGGTGATGGCCGCGCTTTCCTTGCGCAGCGTGTCGTTGTCGTCGTCGTTACTGGCGAGAATGGCGCACAGCCGGTTCAGGCCGTCGAACAGCGCGGCGTCGAGCGTCATGATCTGCGAAAACGCGCGGAACGCATGGTTCTCGTTGAAGCCCAGCTCGTGCTGCAGTCTCGTGAACCACGCAACGTCGACGTGCAGCATCCGATACGACCAGCGCTCGCCGGCAACCGGGTTGCACGCGTGCACATCGTCGGGGTTCATCATCACGACGGCGCCCGCGCCGACCCATTCCCGCGCGTGGCGGTTCAGATACACGCTGTGGCCTCCCGTCACCGCGCCGATCGAAAACGTTTCGTGCGAATGTTTGGCGTAGCAGACCTTGCGGCCATCGTCGATGGAACGCGCCTCGATGAACGGCAGCGCCGCGCTGCGCCAGAAGCGCGGCGCGTCTGCGCCTTTTGCGCGTGCGGTGTTCGCAGCGCTTGCCGCTTCGATCGTCTCGCTCATGCGCGCTCTCCGGTTGATCCGCCGACTTCGCCGTTGTCTCCGACTTCGCGAAGCCTACGTATCGTAGCCGTCAAACGCATGGCCAACAAGCGAACGCGCGGCGCCGCTCGCAAACGGCGCCGCCGCCCGAACGCTACGCGATTACTTCGCGCTGACGTCGATATTGCCGAGATATTTCGCGGCGAGCGTCTTCACCGTGCCGTCGGCTTGCACCTTCGCGATCGCGGCGTTCAACTGATCGCGCAGCGCGGTATCGCCCTTGCGAATGCCGTATGCGATGCCGCTGCCGAGAATCTTGTCGTCACACACAGGCTGACCGACGAACGCATAGCCCTTACCTTCGGGCTTCGACAGAAAGCCCGTTTGTCCGGCCGGTGCGAGCACGAGCGTGCCGTCGAGACGGCCAGCCGTCAGATCGGCATAGACCTGGTTCTGATCCTGATACGGCAGCACGATCACGCCGGCCGGTTCCCAATGCACCTTAGCGAAGGTCTCCTGAATCGAGCCTTGCAGTACGCCGATGCGCTTGCCCTTCAGCGATTCAGGCGTCGGCTGCAAACCGCTGTCGCTGCGCGCGATCAGCTGCGACGGCACGCGATAGACGACGGTCGTGAAATCGATCGCCTGGCGGCGCTGCTCGGTCGCATTCATCGCTGAATTGATCGCGTCGAACTTGCGGCCTTGCAGGGCCGGAATCAGGCCGTCGAACGAGGTTTCGACCCACTTGCACGTCATGTGCGCGGCCGCGCAGACCGCGTTGCCCACGTCGATATCGAGCCCTTGCAGTTCGCCGTTCGGTCCTTTCGACTCGAACGGCGGGTACTGCGCTTCGAGGCCGAAACGCAGCGTCGCGGTATCGGCGGCGCTTGCGGCCGACGATGTTGCGAGCGACGCGCCGGCACAGGCCAGCGCCAACAAGCACTTGAGCAACTTCATAACATCTCCCTTCATACTTCGAATACTTTGACGACTTCGATACTTCGAGTGTGCTCTCGCGCGCTCAGATTTCACACAAACGCCGCGCGCCTTCGAGCAGCGTCGCGTCGTCCTTCGAGAAACTCAGGCGAATCAGTCCCGAATCCGTGCCGTCGGTGTAGAACGCCGACAACGGAATCGTCGCGACGCGCGCATCGCGGATCAGGCGCAGCACGAAATCGCTGTCGCTTTCATCGGAGAAGCCGCGGAACCGGGCGAGCATAAAGAAACTGCCTTCACTCGGCAACAGCTCGAAGCGCGATTCGCGCAGCGCATGCGCGAGCAGATCGCGTTTCTTCTGATAGAAGTCGGACAGGCCGAGGTAGCTGTCGCGATTGGCGAGCGCGTCGACGAACGCGTGTTGCATCGGCGTATCGGCGGAGAACACCATGAACTGATGGACCTTGCGGATCTCGTCCATCAGCGCGGCGGGCGCGAGGCAATAGCCGACGCGCCAGCCGGTCACGTGGTACGACTTGCCGAACGACGACACGATCACGCTGCGCTCGGCGAGTTCCTGATGGCGCGCCATGCTCTGATGCTTCGCGCCGTCGAACACGACGTGTTCGTAGACCTCGTCGGACAGAATCACGATGTCGGTGTTGCGCGTGAGCGCCTTCAGCCGCTCGATATCGGCGTCGCTAAAAATCGTCGCGGTCGGATTGTGCGGTGTGTTGACGATGATCATGCGCGTCTTCGGCGTGATCGCGGCGGCGACTTCATCCCAGTTCACGCGGAAGTGATCGAGCGACAGCTTGATCGCGACCGGCTTCGCGCCCTGCAGGCGCACGATCGGGCCGTAGCTGTCGAACGACGGCTCGAAGTAGATCACTTCGTCGCGCGGATGCACGAGCGCGCTGATCGTCGAATAAAGACCTTCGCTCGCGCTCGCGAGCACGGTCACCTCGCTGGCGGGGTCGTAGCGCACGCCGTACAGCGTTTCGACCTTGTCGGCGAGCGCTTCGCGCAGCGCACCGATGCCGGCCATCGGCGCGTACTGGTTGTGGCCGGCACGCATCGCCTGCGCGACGCCGTCGACGAGCTTCGGGTCCGGCGCGAAATTCGGCGCGCCCTGCGACAGATTCAACGCATCGTGTTGCGCGGCCAGTTGGCCGATCACGGTAAAAATGGTGGTGCCGACGTCCGGCAGTTTCGAGCGGGCTTGCATGGCGCTCTGCATAAGACTTTCTCCCTTTCTACACCCGCCGGCGGCCGCGCGAATGGCGGCGGCGGGGCGTTCCTTCCGGTGGGGTGATTAGGCATCAGTCAAAGAACGCTCACAATCGAAACTTTGTCATGCGCGGCATGCGTTTTCTTCATGGCTTGCGCGAAGCCGCTCGACGCAGGCCTAAGCTGGCGGGTTCATGGTTTGCGGGGACGCGGTGTGGATTTCGGGGAATGCGGGTAACTGCGTAGGTATGAAGGAATGTGATGCTGAGCGGCGCGGTTGCGAAAACGGCCGCTGACGCGGCCGTTTTTCGGGTTATTGGACTTTCAAGGAAAGCCGGAGCTTCGGTTGAATCAGGCTTCGTCCATCAAACGAACCTTGACCTTGCGTCCCTTCAGCTTGCCCGCGCTGAGCCGGCGCACCGCCTCGCGCGCGATGCTGCGCTCCACCGCGACATAGGTCGACATGTCGGTCACGTTGATCTTGCCGATCTGCGAGCCCGCGAAGCCGGCGTCGCCGGTCAGTGCGCCGAGCACGTCGCCGGGACGGATCTTGTCCTTGCGGCCACCGAGGATCTGCAGCGTTTCCATCGGCGGCAACAGCGGGTCGTTGCTCGCTGCCTTCAGCTCGGCCAGCTTATGCCATTCGACGTCGCGCTTGCGCGCCTGCTCGATTCCACCGACGCGCCCCATCTCGTCCATGCTCGCGAGACTCAACGCCCAGCCTTCCTGATCGGCGCGGCCCGTGCGGCCGATGCGATGCGTGTGCACTTCCGGGTCCGGCGTCACGTCGACGTTGATCACCGCTTCGAGTTGCGCGATGTCGAGGCCGCGCGCGGCGACGTCGGTCGCGACGAGCACCGAGCAGCTGCGGTTCGCGAACTGGATCAGCACCTGATCGCGCTCGCGCTGATCGAGTTCGCCGTGCAGCGCAAGCGCATGGAAGCCTTGCGCGCGCAGCACGTCGAGCAGATCGCGGCACTGCTGCTTCGTATTGCAGAACGCGATCGTGCTGACCGGACGATAGTGATTCAACAGCAGACCGACCGCGTGCAGACGCTCGTCTTCGGTCACTTCGTAGAAGCGCTGACGGATCTTGCTGTCGCCGTGCCGCTCGGCGAGTTTGACTTCCTTCGGGTTTCGCAGGAATTGCTGGCTCAGCTTCGCGATGCCCTCGGGGTACGTCGCCGAAAACAGCAGCGTTTGGCGCTCTTTCGGGCATTGCCTTGCGACCTTCGCGATGTCGTCGAAGAAACCCATGTCGAGCATGCGGTCGGCTTCGTCGAGCACGAGCGTGTTCAGCGATTGCAGATCGAGGCTGCCGCGTTCGAGGTGATCCATGATGCGGCCCGGCGTGCCGACCACGACGTGCGCGCCGTGCTCGAGACTCGCCGTCTGCGGACGCATCGGCGTGCCGCCGCACAAGGTCAGCACCTTGATGTTTTCTTCCGCGCGCGCGAGACGGCGGATTTCCTGCGTGACCTGGTCGGCGAGTTCGCGCGTCGGGCACAGCACCATTGCCTGCGTGCCGAATTTGCGTACATCGAGGCGGGCGAGCAGCGCCAGCGAAAACGCCGCGGTCTTGCCGCTGCCGGTTTTCGCCTGAGCGATCAGATCTTGACCGGCGAGCGCGATCGGCAGGCTCGCGGCCTGGATCGGCGTCATCTCGACGTAGCCGAGCTGCGTCAGGTTCGCGAGCGTAGCGGGCGGTAGCGGCAGCTCGCTGAATGCGGCGCCGGCGGGGGTGGGACTGTTCATAGGATCGTCTGTAGGAATCGCGATTACTCGGCCATCGGGCCCTGATCGGGGCGGCCCGGCAACTGCTCGTACACCACCTCGCCGTCGTCGCCGTCGAAACGCTCGACATAGTTGCGCGCGCCGCACAGCGGGCAGCGGAACAGCAGCCCCTGGCCTTCGTTCTTGATGACGACGTCGGATTGCTCCCACTGCGCGCCGCAGGACTGGTTTCTACAGGTGAACACGTTGATTCTCCAACTGGATTCGATGATCGATCGGCAAGGTCGCACGCGCGGCCTTGCCGTGTATGGGGTTGCCGCGCCGGCGCTGCGTCGTGACGCGATAGCGCTCGACGTCAAGCATGGCGTCAGCCGAGATGCGTATGCCGCGGAGACGGCACGGCCACATCCATGTCGGTCAGGCCGTGCACGATGCCGCAGTCTTCGACCGGATGCTCGCCGTGGCATTGGTCGCGCAGCGTTGTCAGTTGCGCCTTCAGCTGCTGCAGTTCTTCGATACGCGTGTCGACGTGCGCGATGTGCTCGTCGACCAGCGTATGCATGCCGCCGCAGCCGTTCGCCGGCGCGTCGGTCAGACGCAGCAATGCGCGGATTTCGTCGTGAGTCATGTCGAGCGCGCGGCAATTGCGGATGAAGCGCAGGCGCTCGACATGCTTTGCCGTGTAACTGCGGTAATTGGCTTCGGTGCGCTCCGCCTCGGGCAGCAGGCGCTCTTTTTCGTAGAAACGGATGGTTTCCGTCGTGCAATGGGCGATTTTCGCCAGTTCGCCGATTTTCATGGACCCTTCCTCCACGCGGCCTTGACCTTGTAGTGGCTTCAGGGTGTTTACTAGACCACAAATCGCACGAGGAAGCCACCAATGCCTGACACCAGCCGTATTGCCACCGATTGTCCGGAACGGGACGAAGCCTGTACGCACGGGGGTTGCGGCGACGTTGATGCGCGGCGCGGCGATGCTCATGGCAGGGGCACGGGTGAGGGATGCGGGCATTCGCATGGCGGTGAACATGCTTGTGGCGCCGACGTGGGCGACGGTGATCGGCATGAAGGGCACGACCATCAGGACGGTCATGATCACGGCCACGCCCATGATCACGCTGCTGTCGCTTGCTGCGTCGCTAGCGCTTTTGCGCCTGCGTCGCTGCGCCTGCCTCCGTCCGAAGCCGTCGGCGACGACCTTCGCACCGCAATCCGCATCCTGCAGATGGACTGCCCGACCGAGGAAGCGCTGATCCGCAAGAAGCTCGGCCGTATGCCGGTCGTGCGTAGCATGGACTTCAACCTGATACAGCGCGTGCTGACTGTCGTCCACGCGCCGGAGGCGCTCGAGTCGGTGCTCGCCGCCCTGCGCTCGCTCGACTTCACGCCCGAACTGGCAAGCGACGCCGGAAAGGGTGGGAACGCCGACGCGGTGCCCCAAGCAGCCACTGACGCAATGCGCAAGCCGTGGTGGCCCCTGATCCTCGCCGGCATCGTCGCGGGAGCCTCAGAAGCAGCGAGCTGGCTCGGCGCGCCGGTCTGGGTGGTGGCGGGTATGGCGATCGTCGCGATTGCCTCCTGTGGCCTCACGACATATCGCAAGGGCTGGGTCGCGCTGCGCAACGGCAACTTGAACATCAACGCGCTGATGAGCATCGCCGTGACCGGCGCGGCGCTGCTCGGCCAGTGGCCCGAAGCCGCAATGGTGATGGTGCTCTTCACGATCGCCGAGCTGATCGAGGTGCGCTCGCTCGACCGCGCACGCAACGCGATCGAAGGACTCATGCGGCTCACGCCCGAACAGGCCAGCGTGCAGCAGCCCGATGGAGCGTGGCAGCCCGTCCGCGTCGACGCGATCGTGCCCGGGACGCTCGTGCGCGTGAAGCCGGGCGAGCGGATCGCGCTCGATGGCGAAATCGTCGCGGGCCGCTCGAGCGTCGATCAGGCGCCGATCACCGGCGAGAGCCTGCCCGTCGACAAGGCGATCGGCGACGCCGTTTTCGCCGGCACGATCAACCAGGCGGGCTCGTTCGATTATCAAGTGACGGCGGCCGCCGGCAACACGATGCTCGCGCGGATCGTCCACGCGGTCGAGGAGGCGCAGGGCACGAAGGCGCCGACACAGCGCTTCGTCGATGAATTCGCGCGCGTTTATACGCCGATCGTGTTCGCGATTGCGCTCGCCGTCGCTCTGGTCCCACCACTCGTGTTCGGTGGAGCGTGGCACGCGTGGGTGTACAAGGCGCTGGTGCTGCTCGTGATCGCGTGTCCATGCGCGCTCGTGATTTCGACGCCGGTGACGATCGTCAGCGGGCTCGCGGCCGCGGCGCACAAGGGGATTCTGATCAAGGGTGGCGTTTATCTCGAACAGGGTCGCAAGCTGACCCGGTTGGCACTCGATAAGACCGGGACGATTACGCACGGGAAGCCGGTGCAGACGGAGTTCGAGGTGGTCGGTGACGCGGGTGAAACGTTCCGATACCGCACGCTCGCGGCAAGCCTCGCGGGCCGCTCCGACCACCCTGTTTCGATGGCGATTGCTGCTGCCGCCAATGACGACGGCGTCGAACACCTGCATGTCGATGCATTCCAAGCGATCGCTGGACGCGGCGTGCGCGGCGATATCGACGGTATCGCGTACTGGCTCGGCAATCATCGCTTGGTCGAGGAACTCGGCCGCTGCTCGCCGCAACTCGAAGCGCGTCTCGATGCGCTCGAAGAGCACGGCAAAACCGTCGTGATGCTCGCCGATGCGCAGCGCGTGCTCGCGCTGTTTGCGGTCGCTGACACAGTGAAGGAAACGAGTCGCGACGCCGTCGCCGAATTGCGGCGGCTCGGCGTCGGCACTGCGATGCTGACCGGCGACAACCGTCATACCGCCGAGGCGATCGCGCAGCAGGTCGGCGTCGATGAAGCGCGCGGCGATCAGTTGCCCGAGGACAAGCTCGACGCGGTCGCACAATGGTCGAGCGATGGCGCGACGGTCGGCATGGTCGGCGACGGCATCAACGATGCGCCCGCGCTCGCGCGCGCCGACATCGGCTTCGCGATGGGTGCGATGGGTACCGACACCGCGATCGAAACCGCCGACGTCGCGTTGATGGATGACGATCTGCGGAAGATTCCGGCGTTTATCCGCTTGTCGAAGGCGACGTACGGGGTGCTGGTGCAGAATATCGCGCTCGCGCTTGGCATCAAGAGCGTGTTCCTCGTGCTGACGTTGATGGGCTTCGGCACGATGTGGATGGCGGTGTTCGCAGATGTCGGTGCGAGTTTGCTGGTAGTGGGGAATGGGTTGAGGTTGTTGCGCAAGTGAGTGGGCGTGCGAGGTTTACGCTCGTTTCGTCCTACTCTGAACCGTCGTTCACGGCAGGATGCGTCGGAGTGCTGGCTAGCAGCTCATCGCTGTCGTCTTTCAAGCCCACCCCTGTAAGTCTCAGCTTCCTCGCCTGCGTGAGCAGGTAGTGCAGCTTGTGCGCGGCCTGCGGATAGTCGAGGCCTTGCGGGCGCACGTTGGAAATGCAGTTGCGCTGGGCGTCGCTGCACCCCGTTTTCGGCGCGTACGTGACGTAGATGCCGAGGCTATCCGGCGAACTCAAACCCGGTCGCTCGCCGATCAGCATCACGACGATCTTCGCGTCGAACAATTCGCCGATCTCGTCGCCGAGTGCGACGCGTGCCTGACGCGCGACCACTACGGGACCGATGGTCCAACCCGCGAGCTTTGGATGTATAGCTTGCAGCAACGGTACAGCCTGCTTCGATGCGGCGAACGCCGATAGACCATCGCCGATCACAAACAGCACATCGCTTGATTGCGATGGCAGTCGGGCAAGCGTCGCGCGACTCTCCTCCGACAGCCGCCGCCCAAGATCAGGGCACCTCAAATATTGCTCGCGATCCGGCGCGGCGCTATGCACGTCGAGCGTATTGAAACCTTGCGCGCGCAGTTGTGCGTGCAGCGGGTCCACGTCGAGCGGATGGTGCACGGCGTCGCGCGCCTGCGCATGCGCGAGATTGAACGCGAGCAATGGCGCGGTCGGCAGGCTGTGGCCCGCGCGGCCCAACGCGATGCGCGCCTGCGTAAACCGACGCAGTGCGCTCCACGGGTCCTTGTCGAGTGCGTCGTTCTCGGTCATGCGATCCCCGTCCAGTCGCGCGCGCGTTCGAGCAGCGGTTGCCGCGCCGATGCGCCGATCAACGCGCCGCGTGCGTCGATGATCTGCATCGACTCCAGCCATTCCTCGAATTCCGGCGCGCGCCGTAACCCGAGCACGTCGCGCACGTACAGTGCGTCGTGAAAGGACGTGCTCTGATAGTTGAGCATCACGTCGTCCGCGCCAGGTACGCCCATGATGAAATTTATGCCCGCTACGCCGAGCAGCGTCAGCAGATTGTCCATGTCGTCCTGGTCCGCTTCGGCGTGGTTGGTGTAGCAGATGTCGCAACCCATCGGCACGCCGAGCAGCTTGCCGCAAAAGTGATCCTCGAGACCCGCGCGCGTGATCTGCTTGCCATCGTACAAATACTCGGGGCCGATGAAACCGACTACCGTGTTCACCAGAAACGGCTTGAACTTGCGCGCGACCGCATAGGCGCGCGCCTCGCAGGTCTGCTGGTCAACGCCGAAATGCGCATCCGCCGACAACGCGCTGCCCTGCCCCGTTTCGAAGTACATCAGATTGCTGCCGACGGTGCCGCGTTGGAGCGACAGCCCCGCCTCGTACGCTTCCTGCAGCAGCGCGAGCGAAATGCCGAAGCTCGCGTTCGCTTTTTCGGTACCGGCGATCGACTGGAATACGAGATCGACCGGCGCGCCTTTTTCTATCGCGGCGATCGTGCTCGTCACGTGCGTGAGTACGCACGACTGCGTCGGTACCTGATAGCGCTGGCGGAAGTCGTCGATCATCTGCAGCAGCTTCGTGATCGCGGCGAGGTTGTCGCTCGCGGGGTTGATGCCGATCAGCGCGTCGCCGCAGCCGTACATCAGGCCATCGAGCATCGAGGCGGCGATGCCTTTGACGTCGTCGGTTGGGTGGTTCGGTTGCAGGCGTACGGACATGCGGCCAGGTAAACCGACCGTGTTGCGAAAGCGGGTGATGACCGGGCGTTTACGGGCGGCGGTGATCAGGTCCTGGTTGCGCATCAGCTTTGAGACTGCGGCGACCATTTCTGGCGTGAGACCTTGGGTGATGCGGGCGAGTGCGTCGGTATCGGTTGTGGTGCTGAGTAGCCAATTGCGGAAGTCGCCTACTGTCAGATGGGAGATTTCGGCGAAGGCTTGGGGTGAGTGATCGTCGATGATCAGGCGGGTGACTTCGTCGGTTTCGTAGGGGATCAGCGGTTCGTTCAGGAACGTGCGTAGCGGCACCTCGGCGAGCGCCATTCTGGCGGCGACTCGCTCTTCTTCGCTCGCTGCCGCGATGCTTGCGAGTTCGTCGCCCGAGCGTTGCGGGCTCGCTTTCGCGAGCAGGGTCTTCAGGTCGGCGAAGCGGTACGTGCGACTGCCGATCGACTCGGTGTAGCTCATGTTTGCGGCTCCATCGCCTCGCGCGAACGCGGGTAGGAATGGGACCGGCGGTTACATGCTGCAGGTTGCTGGCTGCCGGTGCTGGTGCTGCGCACCACACGATAGCGCCAAACGGCGGCAGCGTCACGTTGCGGAAATTGGGGCTGTTTGCCGATGCTGTGTTTGGCGCTCCTGCTCGCGTCCACGGGGCGCGGTCAACAGGCGCTTAATTCGCTTTGTGCGCACCGCTTGATATCCGCAGGATTTGGTAAACGGTCGACACTCGCTGACGTGATACTTTGTTCGCATCCTCTCGCGCCAATTTTCTGCGGTCCAGTCACGAACGAATCAGACCATCGGGCTCGATACGAGACGCGACTCGCACGCGTGCTCGACCATATCTACGATCACCTCGACGAACCACTCGACATCGGACGGCTTGCGGAGATTGCGTGTCTGTCGCCGTATCACTGGCACCGGATTTATCAGGCGATGTATGGCGAGACGGTCGCGACGACCGTGCGGCGTTTACGGTTGCATCGCGCAGCGGGTTTTCTTGCGAGTAGTTCGATGCCGATTGCTCAGATTGCCGAGCATTCGGGGTATAGCAGTTTGCAGTCTTTCTCGCGGACGTTCCGCGCGGTGTTTGGTGTGCCGTCGGCGCAGTATCGCAGGCAAGGCAGGCATAGCCGGTTTCGGCCGGCTCTTTCAGGAGACGATCAGATGACGATGATTCGTGAGGTCGTGATTCGTTGTGCGGAGCCGATGGAGATTCTGTCGGTCGATCATGTCGGACCTTATATGCAGATCGGAAGGACTTTGATGCTTTGTTTGGGTGGCTTGCGAAACATGATCTGCTCGAGGCGCAGATGCGGATGATCGGGGTTTACTTCGATGATCCGGGAGTGGTCGAGGAGAAGGCGTTGCGGTCGAAGGCGGGTGTGTTGTTGCCGGGGCCTGTGATGGCTGAAGTGGCTTCGGCTGTTGGGATTGGTGGGGCGGTTTCTGTCACGCGTATACGCGGCGGGGAATATGCGGTGTTGCGGCATGTTGGGCAGTATAGCGATATGCGAACGGCTCATGAGTGGTTGTACGGGACCTGGCTGGTGCAGTCTGGGAGGGAGGCAGCGGATGCGCCGGTGTTTGAGGAGTATTTGAATAGTCCCAAGGAGACTGCGCCTGGGGAGTTGGTTACGGAGATTGGTTTGCCGTTGGGGTGAGGTGTGGGTCGCTGGGTTGGTGCTCGCTGATTCTGCGTCCTGCGATGTTGCTGTTGTTGTGTGCGTATACGTTGCGCGTGTTCGGCGTGCTTCTCCGGTTTTTATAGTCTTTGTATATGTATACGTAGTAATAGTTAACAAGTGGGGCGTTCGGCTGTGGATAACCTGGAAGTTCGTTTACGGATCAACGCGCTGCAGAATCGATAACCCTTGGGAGCGCGGGCGGACAGGATAACGGAGCCAAGGAGAAGTTTTAGCCGACCGGTTAACGCGGCGCATTTATCAAGATTTCGCCCACAATGTGTTCGGCTGTTTTTACAAAAGTTGTCCAAAGGGGGATGTGGATAAGTAGCCTCGAGTGAAAGGCCATTATTTGAAGATCTCGTTAGCGGCAACTGAATAGCGGCGACCCGCGGATCTCCAACGGCAGACTATCCAAAGTCGAGACTCGCAAACCGGAATTTCTCCATGAGGGGCGTTGCAACTGCGTTGCGATATGGCTTTTTGACAAGACTCAATCGACGCTGTGTTGCGCAATCGACACTTACCACCAGCCGGGAGCAGCAAGCCCAGCCCTTCACTTAACGTGTTGATGAACACCTGAGCGCAGCGGGGCTCATTCGAAGCGCAGAAAGCAAATCTCCGCGCGTTTTTCGTAACAGCCCAAAGCAATGCTGTTCCCGCCAGTCTCAATGGAATTACGGAGCACGTGTCGGTGTCGGCTTAAGCGTAGTGGTAACCAGGTTGGCTATTGCCTTCTTCGTTTGCTCCGTCGCGCTTTCGTCGTACCCGATTGTCACGCCCCGTTCGACACAGGGGTCCGCATATGAGAACGGCAGGTTGCTTTTGACGTTAAGCAATTGTCCCACGCTGTGTTCTTCCCATGCACAATTGCGCACTGTTTGCGCTTTCGGCAGGGGGGTTGGATGTGCGAAGGCGCGCGCATCGAAAATATGATTAACCCCGGCAAACTCGGTCAGCTCTACGTCCGCCCCCTTGGCTTTCAGCCGTTCCACATAGGCCTTGCAGGGCGCGACCGGGTCGTAGTTGTCTGCGCTTCCATGGAATATGCGAATGGGAGCCTTTGATACGTTGTCGTCATCGAGGTAGTGGGCACTGCAGTCTGGGTAAAGCGGAACATAGGCTGCAAATCCTGGAGTGGACGCATCGGCATGCGCTTTCTGGAAGCGCACCATGCTCGCGTAGAGCGTGTCTTGTCCTCCACGGGAAAAGCCCATTAGCATCACGCGGCTCGCGTCGACATGAGGGTTTTTGGAAATAAGGCTGAGCGCGCGATACGCGTCTTCTGTCTGGGCAAGTCTGCCAAGCTGACTCTGGTCATTAATTGTGTTTTCTATGCCTCGGCTCGTGAAACTGTCGACAACGAAAGTGGCAACGCCCAACGACAGGAACCACTGCTCCCAGTCCGCTATCTGGCCGCCGATACCCCCAGACGGGTGCAGCAGTATGACGGCGGGCAGCCTGTCGGTCCCGGGTCGAGGCAGCCGCAATTCACCGGCTATCGTCACGCGCTTGCCGTCTTCGCTTCCGGCCAGAAATTGCTCGTCTGTGAGCGTCATCGACTCGAATGGAATGACTTCCATTCGCGCCACCTGCGCGTAGGGGACGCGCGGAATGCAAAGGAGCACGAGGACTAGCAAAAGGAACGGCAAGCCTTTCACACTTGCGAACATGGCCGTCTCCCTTGAGCACGGACAGAGTTATTTATGCAGCGTTATAGGCGGTCCGGGCAGGAATGCAATGCAAATGACGGAATTGTCGTGATATGACAGACGGTGACGGCAGACGGCAGACGGCAGACGGCTTTTAGCCGTCCGGAGTCGCCGAGCGCGGTCGGCGCGCCGCCTTCCGGTAGGGCTGGGTTGCCGAAGCCGGATAGGCGCGCGACCTGATGACGCGCAGCGTGGCCAAACTACTATCTGAATCACGCACGGCATTTGACCGGCGTCAGCCGCCCCGCCTCCCTTTCGGAAAAATCGCATTCGGGTTTGCGTCGGCTCGTCGCGTTCATATCGTCGCACCCTCCGCGCGAGGTCGCTGCTCTATCGATAAACCGACCGTGGCAGATGAATACAGCAGTATCAGCACGTCGACGTATTGTTCATCAGCCTGACTATTAATAAAAAGACCCATAAGTTTCTCAACTTATGGGCCCGTTTTTCTCAGGTTATGCGTCTACCTACAACAACCCTCAAACGTCGATATTCCCCGCCCTCAACGCATTCGACTCAATAAAGGCCCTGCGCGGCTCCACATCATCCCCCATGAGCGTAGTAAAGATGCCATCAGCGGCAATAGCATCCTCAATCTGCACCCGAAGAAGACGCCGCACCGCAGGATCCATAGTCGTCTCCCAAAGCTGCTCCGGATTCATCTCCCCGAGGCCTTTATAGCGCTGCTTGGACATATTCCTCTCAGCATCAGCCAGCAGCCACTTCATCGCACTCTTAAAGTCGGTGACAGCCATACTCCGCTCCCCACGCTTGATCACAGCGCCAGTGCCAATCAACCCCTTGAACGTATTAGCGGTATTCACAAGCTGCTGATAATCCGCGGTCAGCTGAAACTCTTCATCGAGCACGGAGATCTTCTGATTTCCATGATGCGTCCGCGCGACGCGCAGCGAGCGCAACTCCCGCACCGGGTCATACATCGTGGTCACCTTCACCTCAGGCTTCAGCGCATCATCGCGCAGCTTCGTTTCGAGCGCGCGAGCCGATGTCTCGGCCGCCTGCTCGCTGGAGAGATCGATAACAACGCCATCCATCACCGCCTCAAGCGCACCAGCGTCATACAGACGGCTGAGTCGATTAACCACCGCCTGCGCCAACAGATAAGCCCGCGCCAACTCACCCAACGCATCCCCAGTAATCGGAGTCGCGCCTTCAGCAGCAAGCAACTCCGACCCTTGCAACGCGAGCCGAAGAATATGAGCGTTCACTTCCGACTCATCCTTCAGATACCGCTCATCTTTACCCGCCTTGATCTTGTAAAGCGGCGGCTGCGCGATATAGATATACCCGCGCTCGATCATCTCCGGCATCTGCCGGTAGAAGAACGTCAGCAACAGTGTGCGGATGTGCGCGCCATCGACGTCCGCATCGGTCATGATGATGATGCGGTGATAGCGCAGCTTGTCGAGGTTGTAGTCTTCCTTACCGATCCCGCACCCAAGCGCGGTAATCAGCGTAACGATCTGCTCGGAAGAAAGCAGCTTGTCGTAACGCGCCTTCTCGACGTTCAGCACCTTCCCGCGCAGCGGCAAGATAGCCTGGAACTTCCGATCACGCCCCTGCTTCGCCGACCCACCCGCCGAGTCACCCTCGACGATATAAATCTCCGACTTCGCCGGATCCTTCTCCTGGCAATCGGCGAGCTTCCCGGGCAAACCGACGCCGTCGAGCACGCCCTTACGGCGCGTCATCTCACGCGCCTTGCGCGCCGCATCGCGCGCACGCGCCGCATCGACGATCTTGCCGCAGATGATCTTCGCGTCGCCCGGCGTCTCGAGCAGGAATTCCTCGAGCGCCTTTGCGACCACTTCTTCGACCGGCGCGCGCACTTCCGACGACACCAGCTTGTCCTTCGTCTGCGAGCTGAACTTCGGCTCCGGCACCTTCACCGAGAGCACACACGACAGCCCTTCACGCATGTCATCGCCCGACGTTTCGACCTTCGCCTTCTTCGCGACCTCATGATCGGCAATGTACTTGTTCAACACACGCGTCATCGCCGCGCGCAAACCTGTCAGGTGCGTGCCGCCGTCGCGCTGCGGAATGTTGTTCGTGAAGCACAGCACGTTTTCGTTGTAGCTGTCGTTCCACTGCATGGCCACTTCGACGCCGACGCCATCCTTCTCGCCCATGATGTGGAAGATGTTCGGATGCAGCACGGACTTGTTCTTGTTGATGTACTCGACAAAACCCTTCACGCCGCCGACGAATGCAAAATCCTCTTCCTTGCCAGAGCGCTGATCCGTCAAACGAATGCGCACGCCATTATTGAGGAACGACAGTTCGCGAATCCGCTTCGCGAGAATGTCGTAGTGATATTCGACGTTGCCGAAAATCGTTTCATCGGCCATGAAATGCACTTCGGTGCCGCGGTTTTCGGTGTCGCCGATCACCTGTATCGGCGAGACGGTCACGCCGTCGATTTCTTCGAGCACGCGGTTCTGCGGCACGCCATGGTGGAATTCCATGAAGTGCTTCTTGCCGTCGCGGCGCACGGTGAGGCGCAGCCATCGCGACAGCGCGTTCACGCACGACACGCCCACGCCGTGCAGGCCGCCCGACACCTTGTAGCTGTTCTGGTCGAACTTGCCGCCGGCGTGCAGCTCGGTCATCACGATTTCGGCGGCGCTGCGCTTCGGATCGTGCTTGTCGTCCATCTTCAGGCCGGTCGGCACGCCGCGGCCGTTGTCGGTGATCGAGATCGAGTTGTCCGCGTGGATGATCACCTGGATGTCGTTGCAATGCCCGGCGAGCGCTTCGTCGATCGAGTTGTCGAGCACTTCGAACACGAGGTGGTGCAAACCGGTGCCATCCGATGTATCCCCGATGTACATCCCAGGCCGCTTGCGCACGGCGTCCAGACCTTCGAGGATCTGGATGGACGAGGCGCCGTAGCTGTTATCGGGCTGCGTATTGTTCGTTTCAGTCATGGATTTTTTCCGGTTCTGCGCTACTGCAAGGTTGCTGCTCTGTACTTTTCAAAACGCCATAAAAACGCCAAAGGGGCGCTGCGCCCCTTGGTGTTTTTCTTGATGTTGGACGTGTCAGATGCGCATCGGCATCACCACGTACTTGAATTCGTCGTTCTCGGGAATCGTGATCAACGCGCTGGAGCTGGCATCACCCAGGCTCACCTGCAGCATGTCGACCTTCAGATTCGCTAGCACGTCGAGCAGATACGTGACGTTGAACCCGATATCGACGCTGTCGCCGTCGTAAGCGATTTCAAGTTCTTCCTGCGCCTCTTCCTGATCGGCGTTGGTCGACATGATCTTCAACTGGCCCGGCTCGACGATGCAGCGCACGCCCTTGAACTTATCCGACGTCAGAATCGCCGCGCGTTGCAGCGAACGCTGCAGTTCTTCGCGGCCAATCTGGAATTTGTTCTTATGCGACTTCGGAATCACGCGCTGGAAGTCGGGGAACTTGCCTTCCACGAGCTTCGATACGAGTTCAACCTGACCGAACGTGAACTTGACCTGCGTCTGCGCGATGTCGATCTTCAGCGTATCGTCGATGTCTTCGAGCAGGCGCTGCAGTTCGAGAATCGTCTTGCGCGGAATGATCACTTCCTGGCGCGCGAACGAGCCCTCGATCTTCATAGACGAGAACGCGAGACGGTGACCGTCGGTCGCGACCGCCATCAACTGGTCGCCGTCCACCACCAGCAGCATGCCGTTCAGGTAGTAGCGGATGTCCTGCTGAGCCATCGAGAAATGGACCATGCCGAGGAGCTGGCGGAACGTCTTTTGAGGAACCACCAGGCTCGCGCCGTAGTCTTTGGCCTGAGCGACGGTCGGAAATTCGTCCGCGGCGAGCGTTTGCAGTGCAAAGCGGCTCTTGCCGGATTGCACGGTCAGGCGCTTGTCGTTCAGCGTCAGCGTGACCTGGCCGTCGGGCATCGCACGCAGAATGTCGAGGAGCTTGCGCGCCGCCACCGTGGTCGCGACCGAATCGCCGCCCACACCGAAATCGGCGCGCGTGGTGATCTGCAACTCCAGGTCGGTCGACAGGAACGATACCTCAGGACCGTTCTTGGTGATCAGCAAATTGGCGAGGATCGGCAACGTATGGCGGCGTTCGACGATGCCGCTCACGGTTTGCAGCGGCCTGAGGAGGTTATCGCGTTCGGTCTTGACCAGTTGCATAGGGTTCCTTCGTTGATATAACGGCCTGCACGCCTTACGGGACAAGCTTTTCAGCGTGCAGCCACGGCTCCCCGCCGGCGCCCTGAAAAGCGCCCGACACGGCGTGAAATCCGCCCGTCGCCGCCGGGCGGTTAAACCTGTATTGTGCCTGAAAACGGGACCGCCTCACTAAAATGGGGGCGAGTTCGGGAATAAACAGGTCGATTTTGTAGGGCGTGGTACGGGTTCCCGCCGGTTTGTCGCGCCGCTGCGCGGCGCTACCGGTTCGCAGGCTCGTTTTTCCGCCACTTCTGGCCGGTTGCGCCGCAAATTCGTCACGGGTTTGCAGCGCCTTTTACGTCGCTTCTGCACGCTTACCGTCGCGTTCCTTGTCCTTTCCCCTTCGGACCCGACAGCGGCGCGGGGTTGTGGGTCCCCTGCCCGTTTCTCTATTTCACAGCCTTTTCGCGGCCTCATTCAAACCGCTGCGTAGCCGCTTCCAGCGTTTCCTGCCGCCGACGTCCATTTCACGGTCGCGTGCCGCCAGCCCGTTTAGCCTTTCAGCGTCTGCTCCAGCACATGCAATTCGTGATTCAGCTGCGCGTCCTTGCTGCGCTCGTCGGCGATCTTGCGCACCGCGTGCAGCACCGTCGTGTGGTCGCGCCCGCCGAAAAGCTCGCCGATTTCCGGCAGGCTCTTCTGCGTCAACTCCTTCGCGAGGTACATCGCGATCTGCCTCGGCCGCGCGATGTTCGCCGGACGCTTCTTCGAATACATGTCCGCGACCTTGATGCTGTAAAAGTCGGCGACCGTTTTCTGGATGTTTTCCACTGAAATCTGCCGGTTCTGCACCGTCAGCAGGTCTTTCAGCGCTTCCTTGGTCAGTTCGATCGTGATTTCGCGGCCGTGGAACTTCGAGTACGCGAGGATCTTGCGCAGCGCGCCCTCAAGCTCGCGCACGTTCGAGCGGAGATGCTTCGCGACAAAGAACGCGACGTCCTCATTCAGGCTCACGAACTCCGATTGCGCCTTGCGCATCAGAATCGCGACGCGCATTTCGAGTTCGGGCGGCTCGATCGCCACCGTCAGCCCGGAGTCGAAGCGCGAGATCAGGCGATCGTCGATACCCGAAATTTCCTTCGGATACGTATCGCTCGTGATGATCACTTGCGCCTTGTTGGCGACCAGCGCCTCAAAAGCGTAGAAGAATTCCTCTTGCGTGCGCGACTTGCCCGAAAAGAACTGGATATCGTCGATCAGCAGCAGGTCGAGCGAGTGGTAGTAGCGCTTGAAGTCGTCGAACGCCTTGCGCTGGTACGCCTTCACCACATCGGACACGTACTGTTCCGCGTGGATGTAGCGAATCCGCGCGCCGGGTTTGTCCATCAGCAACTGATTTCCGATAGCGTGGATCAGGTGAGTCTTGCCGAGGCCCACGCCACCGTACAGGAACAGCGGGTTATACGAAATGCCGGGGTTGTCGGCGACCTGGATCGCCGCGGCGCGCGCGAGCTGATTCGCCTTACCGGTCACGAAGTTGTCGAAGGTCAGCACGGGGTTCAGCTTCGAGCGCTCGTACATCGAGTCGCTCTCACCGGATGCCACCGCGCCCACGCCTTGGCCTGGGCGCCACGTGCGGCGTCCGGCGGCGGCTTCGTTCGCGTCCAGGCTCGGCAAATCGAGGTCTGCGGCGTCTTCGGCGGCGTTGCGCGAATTCGCGTTTTGCGCTGCGAGCGCCGCAGCCGCGGCTGCGGGATTCGCGCGCGCGGCATGCGCGGCCTGCACGGCGCCGACAGCCGCATCGACGGCCGCGACGCCGCCGGCATTACCGCCCTGCGGCGCGGCCGAAGTCGGGCGTGCCGACGACGGAGCCGGCGCCCCGGCCGCTGGGTCACGCATGCCGGCCTTCGGATCCAATACGAATTGCACGTCCACCGGCGCATGCCAGAAATCGCGGGCCATATCCGCGATGCGGCCGGAGAACTGGCTCTTGACCCAGTCGAGCTTGAAGCGGTTCGGCGCGGCAATGCTCAACGTGTTCGCATCGGCGTCGAAGGCGACCGGGGCCAAGGGTTTGATCCACGTCACGTACTGCTGGGGCGTAAGCTCACGCTCCAGCAATGCGGAACAGTGTTGCCAGAATTCGTTCATCAAGTTGCTATCGTTATGGTGTGCACGGCGGTCGCCGCTGCCCCAGTCGCGCGCGCGCAACAAGGCCCTGAGCAGCCAGGCGTAACGGCCCCAGGCGCCTGTGCCACAAGGGTCTGCGGGACAAGCGTGCCGGAGCGGCGTGCAACATTTTTGGGAAGTAAGGCGAGATTCTAACGCCAAAACGGACCCGAAAGTGAGTTATCCACAGGGACCGATCGCCTGGTCCGGCAAACCCCGGCTGCGCCGGACGACGGCTAAACTATTGACGGCCAACGGAAAACCGGTTTAAATAGCGGGTTCCGCGAAAACCAATTTCAGCAAACCACCGGCCATTGCGCTTTCAGCGATGATCGCGCGGTTTTTTTCGATCAAGTGAGAGCAACATGAAACGTACTTACCAGCCTTCCGTTACCCGTCGCAAGCGCACCCATGGCTTCCGCGTTCGCATGAAGACCGCTGGCGGCCGCAAGGTCATCAACGCACGTCGCGCGAAGGGCCGCAAACGCCTCGCGATCTAAGGCAAGCGGATTGCGCGCTGTGACCGAAGCCCGCGGCGAAGCGGGAGCGGCCGGGGCGCAGCAACCGGGCTCGGTTCCGTTGCGAGCGCAAGCCGCCTTCCCCAAAGCCGCAAGGCTGCTAAAAACGGATGAATTTTCATCCGTTTTTCGTTTGCGGCCGTGGCGCCGTACCGCGCACTTCGTCGTGTACGGCCGGCCCACCGGCAACGAGGCGCGTCTTGGCCTCGTGATCGGTAAGAAGTATGCGCCGCGCGCGGCCACGCGGAATCTGGTGCGCCGGATCGCGCGCGAAGCCTTCCGGCTGCGTCGCGCGGAATTCGGCGGTTGGGATGTGCTGCTGCGTCTACACACGCGTTTCGACAAAAAAGCTTTGCCGAGCGCGTCGTCGTCGCCGTTGAAGGCGCTGTGCCGCAGCGAAATCGAGGCGCTCCTCGACAAGGCAGCGCGCGAAATTACCCGTCGTCAGGCGCCGCCCGCGGAGGCGCCCAGGACGGAATGACGCAGTGACCGCCCGCACCACGGTCGCCGCAACGGGCGTTGCGCCGGCAGCTTCAGAGCGCGGGCGTCGTCCTGTACTTCACGTTGCGCGGCGCCATACCGCCGCACCAGTCATGCAAACGGTTCTCTTCGCTTTATTGCGCTTTTACAAGCTTGCCGTGAGCCCCATGCTCGGCAACCGGTGCCGTTTTTACCCTTCCTGCTCTGATTACGCGCGCGAGGCAATCCAGTATCATGGCGCCGCGCGCGGGACTTATCTCGCCGTGAGGCGTGTTTGCCGCTGCCACCCGTTTTCCGCGGGCGGCATCGATCTCGTCCCGCCACCCACTTCTGAAAAGCGCTGACGCGCCGTTCCATCGACACTGAGACAACGCATGGATATCAAACGCACCGTCCTATGGGTCATCTTTTTCATGTCAGCTGTCATGCTGTTCGACAACTGGCAACGCGACCACGGACGCCCGTCGATGTTCTTCCCGAGCACGACGTCGACCCAGACCGCCGGCAGCGCCGCGCCGGGCACCACCACACCGGGCACCCAGCCGGCCGATCTGCCGGCCACCAACGCGGCCGCGCCGGGCAACGCGCCAGCGGCCGAGCAATCGCACCTCGTGAAGTTCGGCACCGACGTCTATAGCGGCGAAATCGACACCCGCGGTGGCACATTGTCGCGCCTGTCGCTCGTCAAGCAGGGCGACGGCAAGCAGCCGGATCTCGTGATCACGCTGTTCGACAAGACGAACAATCACACGTATCTGGCGCGCACCGGCCTGCTCGGCGGTGACTTCCCGAATCACAACGACGTCTTTACGCTGATGCCGAATCAGCCGACCCAGCTAGCCGACGGCCAGAACTCGTTCCAGATGAGCTTCGAGTCGCCGGAAAAGGGCGGCCTCCGGGTCATCAAGACGTATACGTTCACGCGCGGCAGCTACGTGATCGGCGTCGAGACGAAGGTCCAGAACGTCGGCACCACGCCGGTGACGCCGCAGGTCTATATGGAGCTCGTGCGCGACGACCAGCCGGTCGAAACGCCGCGCTTCTCGCACACGTTCATCGGACCGGCTGTCTACACGAACGAGCATCACTTCCAGAAGATGACGTTCAGCGATCTCGACAAGAACAAGCAAGACTTCGCGACGTCGGCCAACGACGGCTGGGTCGCGATGGTCCAGCACTACTTCGCGTCGGCCTGGATTCCGCAGGAAGGCGTGAAGCGCGAGTTCTACGCCGAGAAGATCGATCCGTCGCTGTATCGCGTCGGCATAAAGCAGGCGATGCCGACCATCCAGCCGGGCCAGACCGTCAGCGTGTCCGCGCGTCTGTTCGCCGGTCCGGAAGAAGAAAAGATGCTCGCAGGTATCGCGCCGGGTCTCGATCTGGTGAAGGACTACGGCTGGGTCACGATTATCGCGAAGCCGCTGTTCTGGCTGCTGTCGAAGATCCACAGCTATGTCGGCAACTGGGGCTGGTCGATCGTGCTGCTCACGGTGCTGATCAAGGCGGTGTTCTTCCCGCTGTCGGCCGCGAGCTACAAGTCGATGGCACGCATGAAGGCGATCACGCCGCGCATGCAGGCGCTGCGCGAGCGTTTCAAGGGCGATCCGCAGAAGATGAACGCGGCGCTGATGGAGCTGTACAAGACCGAGAAGGTCAATCCGTTCGGCGGCTGTCTGCCGGTCGTGATCCAGATTCCGGTGTTCATCTCGCTGTACTGGGTGTTGCTGTCGTCGGTGGAAATGCGCGGTGCGCCGTGGATTCTATGGATTCAGGATCTGTCGCAGCAGGATCCGTATTTCATCCTGCCGGTCCTGATGGCCGTGTCGATGTTCCTGCAGACCCGCTTGAACCCGACTCCGCCGGACCCAGTTCAGGCGAAGATGATGATGTTCATGCCGATCGCGTTCTCGGTGATGTTCTTCTTCTTCCCCGCAGGTCTCGTGTTGTACTACGTCGTGAACAACGTGCTGTCGATCGCGCAGCAGTACTACATCACGCGGATGATGGGCAGCTCGAAGGCGAAGCCGGCCTGATGTTCCGTCCGGCGGCGGCCCGCAGGGCCGCCTTGACGCAAGCTGAAAACGAAAAGCCGCCCGGTGCGAACCGGGCGGCTTTTTTTATGGTGCGGTTGAAAGAAATGCGGCGGGCGGCTGCGCTTGAGTTTTCGTCGTTCACTCTTCGTCAGAATCTTCGCCGTAAAAACGCACGATCATTTCCTCGACCAGATTCCGGTCCTTCGGGGTCAACGATGCGATCTTCGAAGCGAGTTCGATCGTTTCGGGTGTCGGTGGATATTTTTCGCCACGTGCCATCGGTCGTGCGCTGGCGCCGGGCGGTGGTCCGTAATGGAGCCAGTGCTCCTTGACGTTCAACCATTCGGCGAGGGTCCGCAACTTGTCCGGCTTCGGAATCGTCGTGCCCGTCAGCCATTTGTGTGCGGTCTGGGGCGTCACGGGCCGCTCGCCGTAATAGCGAAGATTGAATTGCTCGGCGAGTTTGGTCCCGCCGCGGATTTTCAGCGGCTCGAGCAGATCCTTCAGCCTCTTGGCGAAGGCGGCTTTTTCTTTGTCGGTCGGCATGGGCCAGATTGTGCAATTCAGAGTTCAGCCAGTTGACAACCGATCAAGCTTTGCTTTCTCTTATTTGAGATAGTTTTAGCTTGCGGCGCGCGCCCCATAACGCGTTGCACGAATTTGATTTTTTTCATCTCTCGATTGCCAGGCTTGGCTTTGCCTGAACTGCAGTTCCTGCCGAGTCTCAAATATTCCTAAGTAGGGCGGTAATGATCCTAGCTTAATTGGGATAAATCCGAGTTGTTCAAACGAAAGGTGCAAACGGGCATGTCATCCGCTTCGCGTCCTGGTCGCCAGCCCTTCCGTGCGAGGCGCGCGCGTTACAATGCCTCGCGCCGGCTCGACCGACGCGGCCCCGCCCTTCCCCCTCCCGTTTCGCCCGACTTCACATGCTCACGACCGACTCCGATCCCATCGTTGCCATTGCTACCGCGCCCGGCCGGGGAGGCATCGGCGTCGTGCGGATTTCGTTCGGCCGCGCTGGCGCGGCGGCGGCCCAGCCGTTGATGCAGGCCCTCACCGGCCAGACGCTCGCGGCGCGTCACGCGAGCTACGTGCCGTTTCTCGACGCGAGCGGCAATCCGCTCGATCGCGGCATCGCGCTGTACTTTCCGGCGCCGCACTCGTACACCGGCGAGCACGTGCTCGAACTGCAAGGCCATGGCGGCCCGGTCGTGCTGCAATTGGTCCTGCAGCGCTGCATCGACGCCGGCCGCGCGTTCGGTCTACGGCTCGCCGAGCCCGGCGAATTCACGCGTCGCGCGTTTCTGAACGACAAGCTCGACCTCGCGCAGGCCGAGGCCGTCGCCGATCTGATCGAGGCGAGCACCGAGGCCGCCGCGCGTTCGGCCGGCCGCTCGCTCGACGGCGCGTTCTCGCGCGACATCCACGCGCTGGTCGAAGAGGTGATCACGCTGCGGATGCTGGTCGAAGCGACGCTCGACTTCCCGGAAGAGGAAATCGACTTCCTCGAAGCCGCCGACGCGCGCGGCAAGCTCGCGCGCATACGCGAGCGTCTCGCGCACGTGCTGAGCGAGGCGCGCCAGGGCGCGTTGCTGCGCGAGGGTTTGTCGGTCGTGCTGGCGGGGCAGCCGAACGTCGGCAAGTCGTCGCTGCTGAACGCGCTCGCCGGCGCCGAACTCGCGATCGTCACGCCGATCGCCGGCACGACGCGCGACAAGGTCGCGCAGACGATCCAGATCGAAGGCATCCCGCTGCACGTGATCGACACGGCCGGCCTGCGCGAGACCGAGGACGAGGTCGAGAAGATCGGCATCGAGCGCACCTGGGGGGAGATCGAGCGTGCGGACGTGGTACTGCATCTGCTCGACGCGCGCGCCGGAATGACGGCCGACGACAAAACGATCGCCGGACGCTTTCCGCGCGGCGTGCCCGTCGTCCGCGTGCTGAACAAGACCGACCTGACAGGGCTCGCGCCCGCGATGCAGGCGCTCGACGCCGACCTCGAACTTAGCGAGGTGCGGCTGTCGGCGAAGAAGGGTGACGGCGTCGCGCTGCTGCGCGACGAACTGCTGCGGATTGCCGGCTGGCAGGCGGGCGCGGAGAGCGTCTATCTCGCGCGCGAGCGGCACCTGATCGCGTTGCGCGAGGCCGACGAGCATCTGGCGACCGCCGCCGCGCATGCGGAACAGAACGCGCAGGCGCTCGATCTGTTCGCCGAGGAATTGCGGCTCGCGCAGGATCAACTGAACTCGATCACCGGTGAGTTCAGTTCGGACGATCTGCTCGGCGTGATTTTCAGCCGATTCTGTATCGGCAAGTAACGCCGACCTTGTGCGTCGGCGCAATCGGGCCGTCATATAGCCTCTCGTGGCCGAATCGGCGCCGCTGCACACGCGAAAATCGCACTCCGTCGACCAAAAACCCACCGGATTTTTGGTACACAACCGGGCAAAGGTTTAAAATCCACGCTGTCCGAGCCTGAACGTACAGCGTCCCCAAAGCATGCCCCGCCTCGCCACCCCGCTCACCGAATCCGAGATCCGCGCGCTCGAACCGCGCGCGACCCGTTACTGCGTCGCCGACGGCAACGGCCTCGTGATCGAGGTCATGACGACCGGCACCAAGGTCTGGCGCTTCCGCTATACGTTGAACGGCAAGCGTCAGCCGCTCGCGACCATCGGCGATTACCGGATGATTTCGCTGCGCGTCGCGCGCGCGAAGGCGCAGAGGTACGCGGCGCTCGTCGCGCAGGGCATCTCGCCGGTCGCCACCGCGCGGCGCGATCGCGGTGCCGAGAGCAAGGCCGACGTGCTGCGCGAAGCGGCCGAGCTTTATCTCGCGACGGCGCTGGCCGGCAAGTCGGATGAATATCGCCGCACCACGCGGCGCGCGCTCGACAAGGACGTGCTGCCCGCGATCGGCAACAAGCCGATCGGCGCGGTCACCGCTGACGACGTCGTCGCGATCTGCGAGCGCATCAAAAGCCGCGGCTCGCCGAAAATGGCGCTGCACACGCGCAACGTCGTGAAGCGCCTGTACGCATACCTGATCGGGCGCCAGCTCGCGACCAGCAATCCCGCGGAAGTCGTACCGGCGCGCTCGATCGCGACCTTCGACAGCCGCACCCGCGTGCTGTCCGGCGCCGAGATCGGGGTCATGCTGCGCACGATCGACACATCCAATATCCGCCGTCCGCTGAAGCTCGCGCTGCATCTGCTGGTGCTGACGATGGCGCGCAAAGCGGACCTCGTCGAATCGACATGGGCCGAGTTCGATCTCGACAACGCGCTGTGGACGATCCCCGCCGCGCGCCTGAACGCGCGCGAGGACCGCGTCGTCCATCTGCCGCGTCAGGCGGTTGCGCTGCTGCGCGAGCTGCAGCGCGGGCGCACCAGCGAGACGTTCGTGTTCCCGAGCGTCAGGGGCGACGATCGGCCGATCGCGAAAAGCACGCTGAACCAGGCAGTCAAGGCATTTGGGCTCGACGTGGAGCATTTCCTGCTGCATGACTTTCGTCGCACCGCGTCGTCGCATCTGCGCGAGATGGAACAGCAATCAGCCGCGGGGGGCGATATCGCGAAGCGTGAAGCAACCGACGAAGCGGCGTGGCAGCGTCGCATGCTTCAGAGTTGGGCGGACTTTGTCGATAGCCGGATGGAAGTCGCGCGGCAGACGGCGAACGGGACGGCTTGACGGCATTGTCATGGGTTTTGGCGCCATGTGACGCTCGCAGTCAGGCCGGTAACAGAATGGTACACAGGCTAATGCGAGCTCGCCCAGACCCTAAGCAAATAAAGGAAAAATCATCAAAAAAAACAGGTTTCCAAACTAGGCGCAAATGTGCCTTTTTTCGCTTCTCTGGACCGTTTGACATCGTCGTTCTTTCCCCGCTTCCTTCGCCTACACTGAGAGATGGATGCAAGCCGATACGGAGGTTCCGATGCCTGAATCAATGCTCGCCTATCTGATGGGGCCCGCCGTCATGCTGGTGGTCGGCTTTGCCATCTGGATGATGTCGCGTCACCGCGACCCGTCCAGGCCGCCCAGGCTCGAGCGCTGGCTCGACACGCATTACGCGGAGTGGCTGCATCACAAGCATTAAGCCGTGCCTCAAATGGAAAAGGCCGTCGCATTGGGCGACGGCCTTTTCGTCTGCGCGTTGTTCGGCTGAATCATCCGCGCATCAGAGCCTTGCCGCGCTCACCACTGCGGCTCGGGTTGCGGTTGCGCATAGCCGTACTGTCCGGGCGGCGGTGCGCCGCACGCGACATAGGCGCGCTGATACTGGTCGTAGCAATATCCGGGAGGCGGTGCCACGTAGGCCGGCGCGGGCTGATACGCGGGCTCGGCATAGACCGGCTGCGGATACGCGACCACCGGCGCCGGCGTCAACGCCGAGGTGACCACCGCGCCCAGCACCGCGCCGCCAATCAGCGCACCCACCACATCACCGCCGTGTCCGTGCGCGGACGCCTGGCCCGCCACCGTCAAACTACCCGCCATCACCAACGCCACTGCGATCTTTTTCATATTGAGCTCCCGCCGTTCAGGCATGGACGAATTGTCGCCGGCGCGCGCGGAAATAGATGCTGCAGTTGGTAACCGGACATTAACTCTGTAACAGATGCATAACGTTGCACGCGTTAACCCACGCAGGGCATTGCGCTGCTTTTCGTCCAGGCATCGCGGGGAAGATCGCCGCGCTGGCCTTGATGCGGGCGCCGACTATTATCTGATCAATGGCAGTGGTCAACGAGCGCCTCGCCTACCCGCAAGCTGACGTGCCCTTCCTGAACTTCATTCTGGCCGAGCCACATGGACACCTCTAAACCGCCCCAGAACGCCGCAACGCTGCATCCCGCAGACGACGTGAACCCGCAGGCGCACGCGCTCGCCGGGGAGGATGCGCCCAGGCTCGCCAGCGACGACGCGCTCGCGCGCATCCTCGCCGACCCGCCGGCGGCCGAGTGCCCGATCACGGTGCTGCTGGTCGGCGACCAGGCGGTCATCGCCGAGGGGGTGCGCGAGGCGCTCGCCGACGAGCCGGGCATCGACTTTCGCTACTGCGCGTCATGGGAGGACGCGGTGCGCTGCGCGGAGGAAACGCGCGCGACGGTGATCCTGCAAGATCTCGTGATGCCGGACGGCGACGGTCTGACGCTAGTGCGGCAATACCAGCTGAATCCCGCCACTCGCGACATCCCGATCGTCGTGCTGTCGACCGACGAAGAGCCGCTTGTCAAAAGCGCGGCGTTCGCGGCCGGTTCGAGCGACTACCTCGTGAAGCTGCCCGACCGCATCGAGCTGATAGCGCGCATCCGCTATCACTCGCGCTCGTATCTACACCTGCTGCAACGCGACGAAGCGTATCGCGCGCTGCGGCAATCTCAGCGGCAACTGCTGGCGACGAATCTGGAGTTGCAGCGGCTCACGCATCTGGACGGTCTGACCGGCCTGTCGAACCGCCGCTACCTCGACCAGTATCTGGCCGCCGAATGGCACCGCGGCACCCGCGACAAGACCGGCCTCGGCCTCCTGATGATCGACGTCGATCACTTAAAGGCCTACAACGACACCTATGGGCACGTCGCCGGCGACGAAGTGCTGAAGAGCGTCGCGCATACGATCGAAGCGTGCCTCGGCCATTCACTGGATCTCGCCGCGCGCTTCGGCGGCGAGGAGTTCGCGGTGGTCGTTCCGGACACGTCGGCGGGCGGCTTGCGCCTGCTCGCGGAGAAAATCCGCATCGCGGTCGAAGACCGCGCGATCACCCATGCGGGCTCGGCAGAGGGCGTCGTCACGATCAGCATCGGCGCGGCGATGGTGGTGCCGTCGGCCGCCGAACCGGTCACGACGCTGATCGAGGCCGCCGGCGTCGGCCTGTATCGCGCGAAACGCGACGGCAAGAATCAGGTGGCCGTGAGCGGCTGAGTCTGGCGCCGCCCTCCTCAACCTTCGGTTTACGCCGCCACGGCGCGCATATAGCGCTCGGCCGGCGCGCTGCGCGACAGATTCGGCTGCAGATGCAAACGCGCGCTGTTCAGACGCTCCCAGTCGGCGGCATCGGGCAACGACGGGATCGTCACCAGCTCGCCCTGGTCGAGACCGGCAAGCGCCGCGTCGACCATGTCCTCCGCGCTCATCACGATCTGCGCAGGCAGGTTCTCGACCGCGAGACCCGCGCGATCCCAGAATGCGGTGCTCGTCGCGCCCGGCAGCACCGCTTGAAGCCGCACGCCCTTGTCGCCCAACTCGTGATGCAGCGACTGTGTGAGGTTCAACACGTACGCCTTGGTGCCGCTATAGGTGCCGTTCAACAATTCCGGCGCCAGCGCGACGATCGACGAGATATTGATCACCGTACCGGCGCCGCACGCGATGAAGCCCGGCAACACTGCCGACGTCAGGCGCGTGAGCGAGGTCACGTTCAGCTCGATCATCTGCTCGAGTTCATCGATGTCGGAGTCGATCAGCGTCGCGGTCGCGCCGACGCCCGCGTTGTTGACCAGCATCGTGATGCCGCGCTCGGCGCGCAACTGGTTCTCGATGCGGCGCACGTCGGCCTTGTCGGTCAGATCGGCGCTGACGGTGCTCACGCGGCGGCCGGTTTCCTTCGTCAGCCGGTCGGCGAGGCTGGTGAGGCGCGCGCCGTCGCGTGCGATCAGCCGCAGGTCGTAGCCGCGTCGCGCGAGCCGGTCCGCGTAGACCGCGCCGATACCCGACGATGCGCCCGTGACCACCGCCGTACCCTTGCCTTCGTTCGAATTGCCTTGTACGCCCTTGTCTGCCTGCGTTGCCATCGAAGCTCTCCTTGCGGGCTGCGCATGATGCGGCCGCCCTGTGCGGTGAATGGGACCATCCGTGAACTCGCCGCCTGGCGGCTTTTGCGCTGATATGGCGGGGTTGACGAGCTGAGTTTAGGCGCGTACCGTTTTGTCTCAAATGTCATATTTCCCTCGTTTAAGGACATCGCAAATGAAACGCATCGGCGTGGTGGTCTTTCCGGGCTTTCAGATCCTCGACATGGTCGCGGTATCGATTTTCGAACTCGCCAATCAGGACACCGACGAGCCCGAGTACGACATCGCGGTGATCTCCGAGCACGGCGGCATGGTGCGCAGCTCGGCGGGCGTCGAGGTCGCGACGCGGCCGTTCGGCGATCCCGCCTACGACACGGTGATCGTCACCGGCGCGATGGAGATCGCCCCGTCGTCGCCGGGGCTGCTCGCGTTTCTGAACGACGCCCTCGCGGCCTCGCGCCGCACCGCGAGCATCTGCACCGGCGCGTTCGTGCTCGCCGAAGCGGGCATCCTCGACGGCCGCCACGCGACTACGCACTGGGCGCATGCGCGCGATTTGCAACGGCGCTTTCCGCGCGCGCGGGTCGACGAGGACCGCATCTTCATCGTCGACGGCTCGGTGTGGACGTCGGCCGGCATGACCGCGTGTATCGATCTGTGCCTCGCGCTCGTCGAGAACGACCTCGGCGTCGCGGGTTCGCGCGCGATCGCGAAGAAGCTCGTGGTCTATCACCGGCGCACCGGCGGGCAATCGCAGTACTCCGCGATGCTCGATCTCGAGCCGAAATCCGATCGGATCCAGAACGCGCTGTCGTATGCGAAGAGCCATCTGCGCGAGCCGCTGACCGTCGAGCAGCTCGCCGACGTCGCGCATCTAAGCCCGCGCCAGTTCAGCCGCGCGTTTCGCGACGAGACGCGCCAGTCGCCGGCCCGCGCGATCGAAGCGCTACGTGTCGAAGCGGCTCGCACAATGCTCGAAACCGGCCGTCATTCGATCGAAACCGTCGCAGCCGACACTGGCTTCATCGACCCCGAGCGGATGCGGCGCGCGTTTTTGCGCGCGTTCGGCCAGCCGCCTCAAGCGATCCGGCGTGCCGCACGCGTGGCGTAAGCGTTCGGGGAGAGAATAGGAAACCCGCGGTGCGAAGCTACGCAAAAAACAGTATCCCGCTCGACCCGTAAATCGAACCCAGCCCAAATGAAAGGAAACGCGATGAGCTACAACGACAGCAACCCGTTCGCCAAAATCTTGCGCGGCGAACTACCGTGCATCAAGGTGGCCGAAAACGACCAGGCGCTGGCTTTCATGGACTTGATGCCGCAAGCCGACGGCCATCTGCTCGTCGTGCCGAAGGAAGCGGTCGCGGAAATTTTCGATCTGTCGGATGCGGCGCTCGTCGCGTCGACGCGCATGGCTCAAAGGCTTGCGATCGCGGTGCGCGCGGCACTGCGTCCTGACGGCGTGTTCATCGGCCAGTTCAACGGCGCGGCGGCGGGACAGACAGTGCCGCACGTCCATTTCCACGTGATTCCGCGCTGGGAAGGCCAACCGCTGAAACTGCATGCGCGCGAGGTCGCCGATCCGGACACGCTCGAAGCGCTCGCCAAGCGGATTCGCGCGCACTGGCGCGCCCATTGACGCGCGACGCGAGGGCTGCCGACGCAACGTCGCGCCCCGCATTACGGTCACGCCCGGTAACAACTGTAAAAGCCGTTGAAACCACCGATCGGCGCGTCGCGACTAGACTGCAATGGCCTTGTGTTCAAGGCATTGAGTGTGGATCTCTTTTTTCAGCCTGCCCCTGTGGCAGGCTTTTTTTCTTTGGGGACCCGCTTCGCAATCTCAGAGCCGCTTGCGCAAACGGCGTAGCGGATGCCGCCAGTCGATGCGTCGGGGACGCGCGGGCAAGGGCCGTCCGTCGTGCAGGTCTCGATGCTCCTGCCACAGTTCGTCGGAAAAAAGAAACATGACGATCAGCAGCGGAACGACCAGAAAGATCCCGAGTATTACGTGCTCGTTCACGATAGCCTCCGGGTGCAGGAGATTCGTTTTTATTGTAGAGCACCGCCTGTACCCGCATGTCGGCTCGACGAAGATCGACCTGGATTCAGGCGGCACGCGAAGGGTACATCGCACTGCGATCGCGCCCCCCTCGCCTGTCCATGTGACTTTGCGCCGCGCGGCTTTTTTCGTGCGTTTTCGGCAATGGCGCGTTGCAAGCGTTTCACCGAAACTCGTGATAGGCGGCTGGCACTGTTTATTTTCTGCACTTGCCGCGTTATTGCGCATCGCAGTTTTTGCCTGCCGATTGACTTTGTGTGCGATGCACAAATCATTGATTAAATTGTATTAAATTTCTTAATTGACGCTACGTGTTTACGTGAATGCGCGCGCAAAGCTTTACCAGCTAAAGCCGTGCAAGGAGCGGCTTTTTAGTTATTCGTTTCATTGCCATTCGATCAGGCGCGTGCTCAAGCTTTAATCAGCTTCGACAGCAGGTGCGACAATTCGCCACTGTTGCGACCGCACACAAGATGTGCTTGTCGTTCTCATCGGTTCTCCTAGAGTGCGAGATGCGGGTCCACCGTTAAAGTTAAATACATAGCTAACCGAGATTTTTTTCGGCCCGCCCGGAGGAACGAATGAAAACTCGAATTGCCGTTGTTTTCGCCATCGCGGGTTTGGCTGCCGCTAGCGTTCAGGCGCAAGACGTCGTGATCAAGCCGCAGCAAACGATCCAGTTCAAGGCCAATGCCTATGGCTGCGTATCGAAGGACAAGCTCGATGCCGCCGATCACCACGCGCAAGCCGGTGAACAGCAGCAGATGCAGGAATTCTTCTCCGGATATCAATGCGTGTCGACTCCGACCGACTCGAGTTTCCGCGTGGTGCGCGTGGTCGGCCACGACGTCGAGTTCGTGAATTCAGCCAATAGCGATACCGAGGGGCTCTGGGCGAACGACCGATTCATCAAGCAATAAGTACAACACCGGTATTCCGGCAAAAGCCGGAATACGGTCGCATGCGTATCCGCTGCGGCTTTAAAAGCCGCAGGCGTGAACGCGTGAGCTGAAAGAGACGGCTTGGGCATTCCGATGCCAAGCCGTTTTTTATTGCTTTTGATACTTGCCAGGCTTTACCTGCAATAAAAAAGCCGATGCGGGTTTTATCGACCCGCATCGGCAGTACGCCTTCTCGCAAAGCGCAGGAAACCGGCCACGAGCAACGGCGCGTCAGTGCACGCGCTTGCTGCGGCGGAACTGGTCGAAGAGAACCGCGAGCAGCAGGATGCCGCCGCGAATCAGATACTGATAGAAGGTCGGCACGTTCAGCAGGCTCATGGCGTCCTGCACGGAGCCCATGATCAGCACGCCGACCAGCACGCCGGAGATCGTCGCGACACCGCCCGTCAGCGATACACCACCGAGCACGCACGCGGAAATCACGCCGAGCTCGAGCCCGACCGACGTCTTCGGATCGCCGAGGCTCATGCGCGATGCGAGCATCACGCCCGCGAAGCCGGTCACGAGGCCTTGCAGCACGAACACGGTGATCTTGATCCGCGTGACGGGCAGCCCCGCGAGCACAGCCGCTTCGCTATTGCCGCCGACGGCCAGCACGTTCTTGCCGAACACGGTCTTTTTCAGCAGGAAGCCGAACAGAACGAAGCCGACGATGTTGCTCCAGATCGGATAAGAAATGCCGAGGAACGAGCCGCCGCCGAGGTCGAAGAAGCGCTCTTCGGAGATCATCACCGCGTCGCCGTTCGACGTGATGTACGCGAGGCCGCGCACGACCTCCATCATCGCGAGCGTGACGATCAGCGAGTTGATCTTGTAGCGTGCCACCAGCGTGCCGTTGACGAGCCCGACCGCGCCGCCCGCGAGCACGCCGGCCGTGATGCCGACTAACACGCTGTGCGTCGCGGTGATTAGCACGGAAGCCACCACGCCCGAAAACGCGACGATCGACGCCACCGACAGGTCCACCTCGCCGAGCGCGAGCACGAACATCATCGTGACGGAGATCGAGCCGATCAGCGTGACCGACAGCAGCAGGCCCTGGATATTGCGCGTGCTCAGAAAGTCTGGGACCGTGAACGACAGCACCGCGAACAGGATGACGAACACCATCACGATGCCGGATTTGTTGATCAGGTCCCAGGTGCGCGCGGCGCGCGCGGTCAAGCCCACGGAGGCGACGGCGGGGGTCGAGGAATCGGTGGAAGGTGTATTCATGATGTCTGTTCCATTCAATGCCGTTTTCGTTGCGGTATTCGGTAAGAGGTCTGGTGGCGCGATCCGCTGTGCGATCAGCGCGGCAATGCCAGCTTGATCAGCGCATCCGGCGTGGCCTGCGCCTTCGGCAGATCGCCGACAATGCGGCCTTCCTTCATCACGATCACGCGATCGGTCACGCCGATCACCTCGGCGAGATCGCTCGACACCACGATGACCGTGCGGCCTGCCTCGGCGAGCCCATACAGCAGTCCATAGATCTCGCTACGCGCCCCGACGTCGATGCCGCGCGTCGGCTCGTCCATCAGGAACACGTCGATCTCTTCGGCGAGCCAGCGCGACAGGATCACCTTCTGCTGATTGCCGCCGGACAGCGTGCCGATCGGCGTGTCGCCGTTGCGCGTCTTGATCGCGAGCTTGCCGATGAACTCACGCGTGGTCTGCGCTTCCTTGCGGCCGTTGAGCACGTTGAAGCGGCTGAAGTGGCGGCGGCAGCTGATGTTCAGGTTGTCCGACACCGACGCGATCGACACGATGCCTTCCTGCTTACGATCCTCGGGACACAGCGCGACACCGGCGCGCACCGCGTCGCGCGGCGTGGCGAACTGCACGCGCTTGCCCTTCAGCGCGACCTCGCCGGCGCTCGGCTTGACCGCGCCGTAGATCAGCTTCATCAATTCGGAGCGGCCCGCGCCGACGAGCCCGAAGAAGCCGACGATCTCGCCCTTGCGCGCCGAAAACGATGCCGGTTCGCGCAGGCCCGGTCCCATCAGGCCGTCGACCTGAAGCTGCACGTCGCCGTGCTCGCGCGCGCGATAGCCGTACACATCGGTGATCGAGCGGCCCACCATGCAGCTGATCAGCCGATCGCGATCGAGTCCCGCGCCGGCCTCGAAAGTGTCGATGCGGCGGCCGTCGCGAAACACGGTGACGCGATCGCACAGTTCGTAGACTTCATCCATCCGGTGCGTGACGTAGACGATCGCGCGGCCTTCGGCCTTCAGCGCGCGGATGATGCGGAACAGTTGCGTGGTTTCGCGCGACGACAGCGAGCTGGTCGGTTCGTCGAACGCGATCACGCGCGCGTCGCGCATCAGCGCCTTGCCGATTTCGATCATCTGCCGCTGACCGATCGACAGATGCTTGACCTGCTGCGACGGATCGAGCTTTTCACCGAGCCGTTCGAGCTCGCGCATCGCACGCGCGACCAAAGCCTTTTCGTCCAGTACGCCGAAGCGATTCGGCAGGGCGCCGAGCATCAGATTCTCGGCGACGGTCAGCTCCGGCACCAGATGCAGTTCCTGATAGATGATCGCGATGCCCGCGGCGATCGCCGCCTTGGTCGTCGCGAACTGCTGCTCGACGCCGTCGAGCGACAACGTGCCCGAGACAGGATGATTGACGCCGGACAGCACCTTCAGCAGCGTCGATTTGCCGGCGCCGTTTTCGCCCATCAGGCCGTGCACCTCGCCGCGGCGCACTTCGAGCGAGACCTGGTCGAGCGCGAGCACGCCCGGAAAGCGCACGGTGATGCCGTCGAGCCGGAGATAGGGGGCGTCGGATGCGGGCGTCGATGCAGGCGAGGGCGCGAGCGCCGCCTCGCTGGCCTGAGACCCGGTGAATAAGGACGTCATCGATAAACCTCGAACGGATGAAACCTGAGCGGGCCGCGCTCGCGCTAAACGCGAGGCACGAGGCGGCCCGCCGTCTGCTGCGAGAACTCGCTTAAATACCCAGTTCCTTGCGCACGTCCTGCCAGTTGCCGCGCACCATCAGCTTGCCGGTGGTTTGCGTGTCGGCGGGCGGCTGCTTGCCGTCCTTGATCCACTCGATAAGGTTCTCGGTGCTTTCCTTGCCGTGGTTCGTCGAGCTGACCGCGATCGTGCCGTAGAAGCCCGTCGGTTCCTTCTTCTGGAACTCGGCGAACGCCTCGCCCGCGCCGTTGATGCCGACGCCGATCACGTCCGCGGCCGGAATATGCAGCTGTTCGGTCGCGCGCACGCCGCCAAGCACGCTTTCCTCGTTGAGCGCGAAGATCACCCACTTCTTGATGTTCGGATGCTGCGCGAGCACCGGCGACACCGCGTTGAAGCCGCCTTCGTCGTCGGTGGTTTTCTGCGGCGCGTCGAAGACGTTTTCCTTCTTGAAGCCGCCGGCGAGCAGCGACTGCGTCGCGCCGTCGGTGCGCAGCTTCGCGGTCGGCAGCTCATAGTCCGTGATACGCAGCGCGCCGACTTCCTCAGGCTTCCAGCCGCGGCGCTTCATTTCGTCGGCGATCGCCTGGCCCGCCTGGTTGCCGATCTTGAAGGCCGACATGCCGAGGTGCGGCACGTTCGCAAGCGGCTTGCCGGTCGAATCGACCAGTTGGTCGTCGACGGTCACGAACTTCATGTTGTAGCGCTTCGCGCGGGCCTGAATCGCCGGTCCGAGACGCACGTCGGGCGCGCAGATCACGAAGCCCTTCGCGCCTTGCGCACCGAGGTTGTCGATCGCGGCCAGCACCTTTTCGCCGTCGGGCGTGCCGATGTTCACCACCGAGAATCCGTCCTTCTTACCGAGCGCGGTCGCGGCTTTCTGTTCGTTGATGAACCACGCCTGTTCGGGCATCTTCACGAGGAAGCCGACTTTGAGCGGCTCATCCGCGTGGGCGGACAGTTGTGCGGCGAACGGGGCGGCGAGGGCGGCGGCGGCCATCGCGGTCAGGGTCAAACGGCGAAGCTTGCTGGTCATCTACTGTCTCCTGAGGGTTAAAAGCTGCATTGATGTCGTGTAGTCGCAGCGGGGTAACGCGGGCGGCGTCAGCCGTCGCGCGAATCGGGGCGGATCTGCGCGCGGCACGCCGGGCGGTTCGCGCAAGTCGCGGTGAAAACGGTGGCGCGGCTCATTGCCTGTAGCTCGCGAGGTACGCCGTTTTCGCGGCGGTCCAGAACGCGGCATCGCTCGCGCCATAGGCCGACGCCTTGCGCCCGCCGCCGGGTCCATGATGCTCGACGGCCGTGGTCGGCAGATTGATCGTGACGAGACCGCTCTGCACGTGGCGGCGAAAATGCCGCGCGCGTTCGAGCGAGCGCGTGCAGATGCCGGCGCACAGTCCGTAGGCGGTGTCGTTCGCGAGATGTAGCGCGTGTTCGTAATCGTCCGCGCGCAGCACGACCGCGAGCGGCCCGAAAATCTCTTCACGAGCGATGCGATGCTCCGATTCGCCGATAAACAGCGCCGGCTCGAAAAAATAGCCGCGCGTCGCGCGCTCCAGTCGCCGCCCGCCGCGCAGCAACTGCGCGCCTTCCTGCTCGCCGACGCGCACGTAGTCGAGGTTGCGTTCGAGCTGCGCGGCGTTCGCCACCGGGCCGATATCGGTGCCGTGCTTCAACGCGTGATCGACGGTGAGTTTCGCGAGCTTCGCCTGCAACGCGTCGACGAACGGCGCGAACACCGCACGTTCGACGATCAGCCGCGCGGCCGCCGTGCTGCGCTGGCCGGTCGCGCTGAAGGCACCGGTGAGCGCCGCGTCGAGCGCGCCGTCGAGATCGGCGTCGGCCAGCACGACGAACGAATTCTTGCCACCCATCTCGAGCCGCACGCGCGCCTGGCGCGTCGCGGCGGCCTGCAGCACGCGCGTGCCGGTATCGGACGAACCGGTGAAGCTGATCGCGGCGACGAGCGGATGTGCGACGATGCGCGCGCCGACCTTGCGTCCGCTGCCCATCACGAGGTTGAACACGCCGGCCGGCAAGCCCGCGCGACTGACGATCGACGCGAGCGCCGCCGCGCAAGCCGGCGCCGATTCGGCCGGCTTGTAGACGACGCAGTTGCCGTGCGCGAGCGCGGCGCCGATCTTCGCCGCAGCGATCGCGAGCGGCGCGCTCCACGGCGCGATGATGCCGACCACTCCGAGCGGCTCGCGCGTCACGTCGATTTCGACGCCGGCACGCGCCGACGCGAGCGGCTCGACGAACGCGCGCAGCGCCTCGGCCGCGAACAGCTTGAACAGTTGGCCCGCGCGTGTCGCTTCGGCGAGCGCCTCGGGCAATACCTTGCCGACTTCACGCGCCAGCAACCGGGCCAGTTCCTCGCGGCGCGCGAGCATTTCGCTGCCGATCGCGTCGAGCGCGTCGGCGCGGCGCTGCGCGGAGGCGAGCGACCAGTCGCGAAACGCCGCGTGCGCGGCCTCGATCGCGCTGTCGGTCTGCCGCACGTCCGCGCGCACGTATTCGCCGACCGGCTCGTCGAGATCCGACGGATTGAGCGACACGCCCGCGGTCGCGCCGGTCTCCCATCCGCCATTGATGTAATGGCGAAACGGGCTGGCAACGAGGGGGACGAGCGGATCGCGGTTCATCGGCGGAAAAAGGCGCACCGGAAGTTCACAAAAGTCCACGAATGGTATGAGCGGTGCCAATAACTTTCCAATCCCTTTTTAGGCTTCTCCGATATCAGTTTCGGTATGGCATCATGGGAACTTCAGAGGAAGAACATACAAACATCGCTCGTAAAACCCCAGGAGACCCTGCGATGACGCGTAGCTATTCGAACTGGTTCGTGCGCGCGCGGCTAAAGACGCGCCAGTTGCTGCTGCTTGCCGCGATGGAGGAGGAGGGCAACGTGCGCCGCGCGGCCGACGTGCTCGGCATGACGCAGCCGGCCGCGTCGCGCCTGTTGAAAGAGCTCGAGGACATGCTCGGCGTGAGCCTGTTCGACCGCACGCCGCACGGCATGCACGCGACGCTGTACGGCGAGGTGATGATCCGCCACGCGCGCATGGTGCTGTCGAACCTGAGCCAGGCGCACGACGAAATCTCGGCGCTGCGCTCGGGGCTCGCGGGTCAGGTGCGTATCGGCGTGATCGCCGCGGCCGCCGCGACGATGGTGCCGCGCGCGATCGCGAGCGTGAAGGAGCGTTATCCGCAGTTGCAGATCTGGACCGAGGTCGAGACCTCCGACGTGATGCTGCCGCGGCTCGCCGAAGGCGATCTCGACATCATGATCGGCCGCGTGCTCGAACGGCAGAACCAGTTCAAGACCGACGTGCGCTACGAACCGCTCGCCGACGAACCGCTGTGCGTGGTCGCGCGTCCCGGCCATCCGCTCGAAAATGAAACGGGATTGACGCTGCGCGGCATCGTCAACGCGAGCTGGGTGCTGCATCCGCCGGGCAGCGTGCTGCGCCATCGCTTCGATCTGATGTTTTCGCAGATCGGCCTGAATCCGCCGCAGAACGTCGTCAATACCAACAACTTTCTCGCGATTTCGAGCCTGCTGCTGCAAAGCGACATGTTGGCGGTATTGCCCGATGAAGTGGCGCGTCAGTACCAACAGTACGGGGTATTGAAGCGCGTCCCGATCGATTTGCCTTGCAGGATGGATACATTCGGTATCATCACGCGCCAGTCGCATCTGTTGTCGCCGGCGGCCGCCGTCGTGCTCGAGGCGCTGCGAGATGCGGCTCGCGACGTGTACGGCACGGCCACGGAACCCGCGGTGGCCCGGTAAATGCTTCCTTCTGTGTCATCGGCACCGGCTGACGGCGCGGGAGGAACGTACGATGTACAGCAAACACAAGAAACGGCAACGCGCCGTCGACGATTCATTTTCGCTGCGCTCCGGTGGAGCCAGCGCCTGGTTTAGCAACGGCATGGCTCTCAAATCGACGATATACAAGGCGGAACTGCAGATCGCTGACATGGACCGGCACTATTACGCCGACCATTCGCTGACGATCGCCCGTCACCCCTCCGAAACCGACGAACGGATGATGGTCCGCGTCGCCGCGTTCGCGCTGTTCGCGCAGGAACGGCTGGAGTTCTGCAAAGGTTTGTCGGATGTCGACGAACCGGATCTGTGGGCGAAGGATCTGACCGGCGCGATCGACATGTGGATCGAGGTCGGCCAGCCCGATGAGCGCCGCATCGCCAAGGCGAGCGGGCGGGCGAATCACGTGATCGTGATCGCGTATGGCGGGCGTACTTCGGAAATCTGGTGGCAGGGCGTGCGCAACAAGGTCGAGCGTCTGCGCAACGTGACGGTCTGGACGCTCGGCGAAGACGTCGCTGCATCGCTCGGCTCGCTTGCCGAGCGCACGATGCGGCTGCAATGCACGGTGCAGGACGGCGAAGCATGGCTCGGCAGCGCCGAAGCCGATGCGGTGAAGATCGACTGGTCCGTACTGAAGGCGCAAGCCGATGCGTGATGGCTCCGGTCTGAACCGGTCTTTGCGCCGCTTCGTTCTCGCATTCAGAGCGACGTGACCCGCGCCGCTTCCGGCGCCCCCTTCAGTTCGACCATATTGCCCTCCGGGTCGAACAGATACAGCGACGGCCCGAATCCGTCCGCGCCATAACGCACTCCCTGTTCGCCGAGCCGCGCACCATGCGCGCTCAGATGCGCCTTCAGCGCGTCGGCGTCGAACGACTCGACGCGCAGACACAAGTGGTCCATGTTGCGTCCCGTGCCCGCCGCGCCGTTTTCCGGGCGATCGAGCTTCGCGCCGACCTGCAGCAGATCGATCAGCGATCGGCCCGCGCGCAGTTGCGTGAGGCCGAGTTCGCGCTGCTCCTTTTCAACGCTGCAACCGAGTACGTCGCAGTAAAAGCGCGCGAGGGTTTCGACGTGCGTCGCCCGGATCACGACGTGGTCGATCTCGCGAATGTGGATTTTCATGTCGAACGCCTCCCGCTAGTTCGGAGAACCGATTAGGAAGTGTAGGAGAAAGAGAGGGGGTGGATCGGCGGGAAGTCGTGGGCGAACCGGACCGGATGCGGACCCGGCGCGGACAAAAAACGCAGGCAAAAAAAAAGCCCGCTCAAGTGGAGCGGGCTGAATCCATATCAGGAGGAGACATGGAGGAGACAGGTACTAATATACACATCGGCTTGGTGCGACGCAATAACTTTTTAAGGGAAAACCCGATATCGTGCGAAATTGCCGCACTTTGAGGCAAAACGTCCGGCCGCATGGCATTCAAAGGCGCTTCGGATTGTGGTTTGCCGGGTTCGACCCCACCATGGGTAACGACAAGCGCGTCCGAATGACAGAGCAAGAACCGGCGCGTACTGTGTAGCGATCGGGCCTAAATTGATGAGCATCGACACTGCCTGCCCGTCTGGGCCCCAGGACATCATGAACGCCTCCACTCGCCGTTCCGCCCTCATGCGCACCGCCGCCGACGTCGACGCCACCCAGTGGCGCACCGACGACGAACGCTGGGACGCCGTCATCCACCGCGACCGCGATGCCGACGGCGCATTCTTCTACGCGGTCAGGACGACCGGCGTGTTCTGCCGGCCGTCGTGCGCGTCGCGCCAGCCGCGCCGCGAAAACGTCGCCTTCTTCACCGATGCCGCCGCCGCGCGCGCCGCGGGCTTTCGGGATTGCAAGCGCTGCCAGCCCGGTGGTCTGCCGCGCGAGCTCGACATCGTCGCCAGAGCGTGCGCCGCGCTCGACGCCGATCCGCAGCAGCGCCTCACGCTCGCGCAACTGAGCGACGCCGTGCACGTGAGCCCGTTCCATTTGCAGCGCCTGTTCAAGCGCGTGGTCGGCGTCTCGCCGCGTCAGTACCAGGCCGCGCAGCGCGGCGCCGCGTTGCGCGATGCGCTGCAGGGCGGCGCCGACGTCACGCGCGCGACGCTCGACGCCGGTTTCGGCTCGCCGTCGCGAATGTACGACAGCGCGCCGGCCGAACTCGGCATGGCGCCGTCCGCGTATCGCCGCAAGGGCGCGGGCCTGACGGTGCGCTATGCGAGCGCGCCGACCTCGCTCGGCTTCGTGCTGGTCGCCGCGACTGACAAGGGCATCTGCAAGATCGGTTTCGGCGACGACACCGCGCTGCTGATCGACGAATTGCGGGGCGAGTTCGCGAATGCCGAGCTGCGCGAAGACGCCGGCCGGCTCGCGCCGTTCATCGCGCAGATCGACGCGTATCTGCGCGGCACGCGCCAGGACTTCGAGTTGCCGCTCGATATCGCGTCGACCGCATTCAAGCAGCGCGTGTGGGAGGCGCTGCGGCGGATCCCGTACGGCGAGACACGCAGCTATTCGCAGATCGCCGAGGCGGTCGGCTCGCCGCGGGCGGTACGCGCCGTCGCGAGCGCGTGCGCGACCAACCCGGTCGCGCTCGCGATTCCTTGCCATCGCGTCGTGCAGAAGGGCGGGGCGCTCGCCGGCTATCGCTGGGGGCTGTCGCGCAAGGCCGCGTTGCTCGACAATGAGGCGCAGCACACAGGCGGCGTTTCAGCCAGCGACGCGCCCCGCCGCGACGCAAGCCGCACAGATGCCGACTCCCACAACTCCCAACTGGATCACGCCGCTTGAGCACGCTTAACGAGGTTGCAACTCTCGAATTACCGTTCAAGGCACCATTCGACTGGCCGCGGCTGCTGCGCTTTTTCAGCGGCCGCGCGACGCCTGGCGTCGAAGCCGTCGAGGACGGCGCGTATCGTCGCGCGATCGACTGGAACGGCGACGGCGGCACACTCAGCGTGCGGCTGCATCCGCGCAAGCGCTGCATCGTCGCGAGCATCGAAGGGCCGGCGAGCCGCCACGCCGATGCACTCGCCGCGCCAATCGCAAGAATGTTCGATCTGCGTGCCGATCCAATGAAGATCGCCGCCGGACTCGCGGCGGACCCGTGGCTCGCGCCGCTCGTCGCCGCGGTGCCCGGCCTGCGCGTGCCGGGCGCGTGGTCCGGCTTCGAACTGGTGGTGCGCGCGATCGTCGGTCAGCAGGTCAGCGTGAAGGCCGCGACGACCATCATCGGACGGCTCGTGCAAAGAGCGGGCGAACGCATCGACGGGCATCCGCACGAAAACACCGCGTGGCGTTTTCCGACGCCGGCCGCGCTCGCCGAAGTCGATCTCGCGCAGATCGGCATGCCGGGCAAACGCGTCGCCGCGTTGCAGGGCTTCGCGCGTGCGGTCGCGAGCGGCGACGTGCCGCTCGACAGCAGCGACACCGTCGACGCCGCGAGCCTGCGCGCCGCATTGCTCGCGCTCGCGGGCATCGGCCCATGGACCGTCGAATACGTCGCGATGCGTGCATGGCGCGATCCCGATGCATGGCCCGAGTCGGATCTCGTGCTGATGCAATCGATCTGCGCGCGCGATCCTTCGCTCGTACGGCCCGCGCAACAGCGCAGCCGTACCGACGCGTGGCGGCCGTATCGCGCGTATGCCGCGATGCATCTGTGGAACGAGGTGGCGGATCGGGCGGGCGCGGCGCGCGGGGGATGAACTGATTCGTCGCGACGTGCTGATGGGGATGGCGTAGTTCAGCGCGACCTCGACATGCCCGCTGAAACTCCGGCGAAGCGGCCGCAAGCAGCGGTTCCGGCGAGATGTTAAAGTGCCCGCTACTGAAAATTCCGCCGAACGTTGTCAGCCGCTATACCGTCTGTGAATCGTCCGGCGATACACGGCGACCGGCAACGCGCGACTTGCATCAATGCCAAACACCACACCCTCCGGCACGACCGACGCGCTTTCGCACCGCCTGTCCGTGCTCGACTCGAGCCCGCATCGCGATGTGCTGATACGCGGCCTGCGCGGCATCGAAAGGGAAAGCCTGCGCGTGACACGCAATGGCCAGCTCGCGATGACGCCGCATCCGCGCGCGCTCGGCTCGGCGCTCACGCACCCGTCGCTGACGACCGACTACTCCGAGGCGCTGCTCGAGCTGATCACGCCGGCTGAGCAGGACGCCGCCGAAACCCTCGCGCAACTCGACGTGCTGCATCGTTTCGTCTACGCGGAGCTCGGCGACGAGATCCTGTGGAACAACTCGATGCCGGGACTGTTGCCCGCCACCGACGATGGCATTCCGATCGCGCACTACGGCACCTCGAACATCGGCAAGCTGAAGTACGTGTACCGCGTCGGCCTCGCGCTGCGCTATGGCCGCACGATGCAGTGCATCGCGGGCATCCACTACAACTATTCGCTGAGCGAAGACGTGTGGCGCCTGCTGCACGCCGATCAGCAATCCACCGCGAACGCCGTCGACTTCCAGTCCGACCGCTACCTCGCGCTGATCCGCAATTTCCGCCGCACGAACTGGCTGCTGATGTATCTGTTCGGCGCGTCGCCGGCGCTCGATCGGCGCTTTCTCCGCGATCGCAAACACACGCTCGACACGTTCGACGCCGACACGTTGTACCGCCCGTATGCGACCAGCCTGCGCATGAGCGATCTCGGCTATTCGAACACGACCGCGCAAGCCGCGCTGCACGCCGACTACGACACGCTGCCCGGCTATCTCGACGCGCTCGCGAAAGCCGTGAGCCAGCCGTATCCCGCCTACGAGCAGATCGGCACGCAACGCGACGGCGAGTGGGTGCAGATCAACACCAACGTGCTGCAGATCGAAAACGAGTTCTATTCGACGATTCGTCCGAAGCGCGTCACGTATCCGGGTGAGCGGCCGTTGCACGCGCTCGCCGCGCGCGGCGTGCAATACGTCGAAGTGCGTTGCATGGACATCGATCCGTTCGAGCCGACCGGCATTTCGCTCGAAACATCGCGCTTTCTCGACGCGTACCTGCTCGTGTGCGCGCTCGACGACAGCGCGCCCCTGCCTCCGCCCGCGTACACCGAAGCGAACCAGAACTTCGGCCGCGTGACGATGGAAGGTCGCAAGCCAGGCCTCGAACTGGTTCGCGACGGCAAGCCGGTCGCGATGATCGACTGGGCCGACGAACTGCTCGTGAAAATCGACGCCGCTGCGGCCGTGCTCGACAGCCTGAAGGGCGGCGACGAACACGCGCGTGCGGTCGCCGCGCAACGCGCGAAGCTCGCGGACGTGTCGCTGACGCCATCGGCGCGCGTGCTGCAAACGATGCGCGACCAGCAGCAAAGCTTCCTCGCGTTCGGCCTCGCGCAAAGCGAAGCGCACGCCGCGTACTTCCGTGCACGTCCGCTCGATGCCGCGCAGTCCAAGGCGTTTGCCGACCTCGCGGTGCGATCGCTCGACGAACAGGCGAAGCTCGAACGCGACGAGGTTGGTTCGTTCGATGCGTTCGTCGCTGCGTATCGGGCCTATACGCTCAATCGCTTCAGCGTCTGAGCGTTCGGACCACAGCATTTCGGAAGTGCTTCAAGCGGCCCGCGTGGCCGCTTTTTCTTTGCCCCGAGTAACGCGCAGGTAACCTCTACGGATTGAGCTCTTCAGGCGTCCGCGGAATCGGCAAATACTCCGCGCGACGTCGCGATTCTCTGATCTGGGTGAAACACCGCTTCGATGGGGTGGTCCAAAATGTTATGACGTGCTCCACAGGGGAGGTATCGACGTGAAGAACAAAGCTCTGTTGGCCGCGCTTTGTCTCGTGGCTGCGACGGCATGCTCGACCCAGGGTCAGGTCGATCCCGATGTCATGCAGATCGCGACCAGGCCGTTGACGTGTTCGAACAAGGCCGAATGCGACCTCTGGTGGCAACGAGCGCAAACGTGGGTCGCGAGTCATTCGAAGTACAAGATCGAGACCGCTAACGACTCGCTGATCCAGACCGCCGGCCCGGACGGCGGCACGCGCGCGCTCGCGTTTCAGATCACGCGCGCCGCAGGTCCCGATGGCACCACCACGATCGGCTTTTCGGCGCATTGCGACAGCTCGCTCGGCTGCAAGCCGAATCCGTGGGAAGCCGGTGCGGATTTCAAGCAGTATGTGAGAGGCACCGCGGGCACAGGCGCCAGCGCGCCGCAAGGCAGCGCGACGCCATCGCAGAACGCGCCCGATGCGACGCATCCGGAGACGATGCCCCGTAACACGACCAGGCTGCCGAATGGCGAGGCGATGTCGCAATAGATCGAGCGGTGGCCGCAGCCGCGATGCATTCGCCGCTGCCGCGCATTTGCTTCAGTGTCCTAATGAAGGCCCGGTGCCTTCGCGCGGCTTCGTGATCCACACGAGCACCGCCAGCACGATAAACGCCGCGCCCGAGATGCGGAAGAAGTCGTTGGTGGCCATCATGTACGCCTGACTCGTCACCACCTGGTTCAGCTGCGCGGTCAGGCTGTCGCCGGACAGCCCGGCGCCCGCCAGCGCATTCGTATAGGCGTTGGTGTTCGCCGAATACGTGTTGACCGTATCTGCAAGCATCGCGTGGTGATAGATCGTGTCGTTTTCCCAGAACGTCGTGCTGATCGCGGTGCCGATCGCGCCCGACAACGTGCGGAAAAAATTCGACAAACCCGACGCGCTTGCAAGACGCTCGTCGGACACGCTCGACAGCGTGATCGTCGTCATCGGCACGAAGAAGCAGGCGACGCCGATCCCCTGCACGAGCCGCGGCAGGATCACGTGGCCGAACGGTACGTCGAGCGTGAACGTCGAGTTCCAGATCGATACGATCGCGAAAACGATGAACGCGAAGCTCGCGACCATGCGCAGATTCAGCCGATGCATGTTCTTGCCGATCATCGGCGACAGAAACAGCGCGAGCAATCCGACCGGTGCCGTGGCGAGACCCGCAAGGCCGGCCGTGTAGCCCATCACCGTTTGCAGCCATAGCGGGAAGATCACCACCGAGCCGAAGAACGCCATGAAGCCGAACGAGATGATCACGACGCCGAGCGCGAAGTTGCGATCCTTGAACAGCGACAGGTCGACGATCGGCTCTTTCTCCGTCAACTCCCACACGAGCAGGAACGCGATCGACACGAGCGCGATCACGGCGAGCGCCACGATGAACGTCGAGTTGAACCAGTCGCGGTCCTTGCCGAGGTCGAGCATCATCTGCAGGCACGACACGCCGGTCACGAGCAGCACGAGACCCACCGCGTCGATGCGCTGGCGCGTCGTCTGCGTCTCGCGGCCACGCAGCAGCAGATACGCGCAGAATGCCGAGAACAGGCCGATCGGCACGTTGATGTAGAAGATCCACGGCCACGTGAAGTTATCGGTGATGTAGCCGCCCATCACCGGGCCGAAGATCGGCGCGCAGATCACGGTCATCGCCCATAAGCCGAGCGCGAGTCCACGTTTGGCGGGCGGGTAGGAGCGCATCAGGATCGTCTGCGACAGCGGCACCATCGGCCCGGACACGAGCCCTTGCACGAGCCGGAAGGCGATCAGCGATTCGAAGTTATGCGCGAAACCGCAGGCCGCCGACGCGATCGTGAACAGCAGCACGGACAGCGTGAAGAGTCGTACCTCGCCGACGCGTCGCGCGAGCCAGCCGGTCAGCGGCACGGCGATCGCCGAGGCGACCGAGTACGACGAGATCACCCAGGTACCCTGGCTTGCGGCAACGCCGAGGCTGCCGGAAATGGTGGGCACCGCGACGTTCGCGATCGAGGTGTCGAGCACCTCCATGAAGGTGCCGAGCGCAAGGCCGACGGTAAGCAGCGCGAGCGTGCCGCCCTGGAGCGGGGCGAGTTCTGCTGCGGGCAGCGTGGCGTTGGAAGCCGTGGCATCCATAGGTTTGTTCTCCTCAGGCGGCGAAAGCTTGTCACGGCAGCCTTATCGCGTGTTTCAGACACGATGCTTGCATGCCGCATCACCCTCTGCCCAGACAGATATCTGATGACAATGACGCCTTGGAAAAGCGCCTCGTGATTGTCCTGCTAGTACTTCGTGATGACGCGCCGTCGCCATCCGACGACGACCGTTGTTTGACACATGCTTCGGCTCATCCCGGCGGCTCGTCTGGCGGTGGCGCCGGGCCGCAACCCACGTCGGCATCTCCCTCGGGACCGTTTGCGATGAAACGGGCGAGCAGGTGAATCAGCGTCGCGTGCTCCTCGGCGGTAAAGCCGCGCAACTGGTCGTTCAGCACAGTTGCGCCGAGGTTCGGCAACTGGCGCGCGGCCTCCTGGCCCTGCGGCGTCAGCTCAAGTTTCACCATGCGTCGGTCGTCGCTGCTGCGCGTGCGCACGACGAAGCCCTTCTTTTCCAGCCGGTCGAGCAGACGCGTCATCGAGCCGCTGTCGTACGACATCGCGCGCGAGAGCTCGAATGGCGTGCTCGCGCGCCGCGACGACAGCATCAGAATCACGCCGATCTGCTGCGCGGTGAGCCCGAGCGGCTTGACCGCACGGTCCGTGCGCTCGACCAGCACGTTGCGCGCTTTCGTCAGGTAGTAGCCGAGACTGCTCGTGAGCTCGACCTCGTCCGCTTTATAGGGGCCATCAGTCATGGGGTATCCGCAACATCCAGGCAAGACAAAGTTTAGCTGCCTAAGCAGACAAGTCAAACCGCATTTTGCGGTGCGCAACGAGGCCAACCGAAATACAACAGTCGAATCATCCGCGCCGCACAGTATCTTGAAATTTGATTGCATAGTCAATATTATGACAAGCAATGAGTTTTGCGCATCCTGCGCCATTCGAGACCATGTTCTGACCGATCGACCGCACGCCGCACGCCTCGCGACGCGCGCCAAAGGATTTCACCGATGCTGTACCTCAAAAACACGCTTGGCGGCCTCAGCCGCTCACTGATTCCGCACTCCATGGCTTCCAGGGCCGGCATCGCTGGTGGAAGCTCGCGCTGTTTGCGGGACTGTTCGTGCTGCCGGGTGGGTCGGTTGGTGTCGCGTTGCTCGCGTGGGCCGCGCATCGAAGGGGGGACGAAGCGGGCGAGGAAAGGCAGCGTCAACGTCAACGCCAGCAGCCCCAATCCACGGAATCGCGACTCTGAGGGTGCACCGATTCGCAGCGCGCTTTTCGGCACACAGTTTCGCTTCGTCTCGCCATCTGAACCAGCGCGAACCCGCAGCCCCTCGCGCCGCCGGTAACAACGCGTAACCATCGCGTCACCGCAAGTAACACACCTGCGCACCGCCTCGCATTAACCTTTCGGCTTTCAGTTTCCCGCGCTCGCGCGGGCTCATACGCTAACATTCCGGCAGACCACGATCTCGCCCGGCCGGTGGCGCCATTCCCGGCCGCGCCGCGGCGTCCAGAAGGAATTCATTGCATGCAGTCTGATCGAATCTCGCGCGCGCGGGCGCTTGCGCCGCGCGTCCTATCCCTTGCCGTGAGCGCGGCCTGCGCGACGCTCCTGGCCGCCTGCGCGGTCGGCCCGAACTATCAGCGGCCGGCCACCGAGATCCCCGCGTCGTTCAAGGAAGCCGCACCCGGCTGGAAGGTCGCCGAACCCGCCGATCAACACGACCGCGGCGACTGGTGGGCGATCTACGAAGACCCGAAGCTCAACGAACTCGAAGACAGGCTCAACACCGCGAACCAGACCATCGCGCAATTCGCCGCGAGCTACCGGCAGGCGCGCGCGCTCGTCGGCGAAGCGCGGGCAGCGTACTTCCCGACGATCGGTGCTTCGGCGGGCGCGACGCGCTCGGGCAACGGCACGCAAAGCAGTGGCAATGCGACTACGGCGACCAGTCGCGAGGGCATCACCAACAGCTTCAACGTCCAGATGACGGCGAGCTGGGAGCCCGACCTGTGGGGCTCGGTCACGCGCTCGGTCAATGCGCAGAAAGCCGGCCAGCAGGGCGCGGCCGCCGACCTCGCGAACGCGCGCCTGTCCGCCCAGGCCACGCTCGCGCAGACCTACTTCCTGCTGCGCGCGCTCGACTCAACGCAGAAGCTGCTCGACGACACCGTGATCGCCTATCAGCGCTCGCTGCAACTCACGCAGAATCAGTACGCGGCCGGCGTCGCCGCGCGCTCGGACGTGATCCAGGCGCAAACGCAGCTGCAATCGGCGCAGGCCGCCGCGATCGACAACGGCATCCAGCGCGCGCAGGACGAGCACGCTATCGCGGTGCTGGTCGGCGTGCCCCCGTCGATGTTCTCCCTGCCGCCGATGCCGCTCACCGCGACACCGCCCGCCGTGCCTGCGCAGATGCCGTCCGCGCTGCTCGAACGCAGGCCGGATATCGCATCGGCGGAACGCAAGGCCGCGGCGGCGAACGAGCAGATCGGCGTGGCGATCGCCGCCTTCTTCCCGTCGCTGACGCTGTCGGCGACCGGCGGCTTCGAGAACTCGGTGTTCTCGCAATTGTTGACGTTGCCGTCGCGCTTCTGGACGCTCGGCCCGCAACTGGCCGGGACGATCTTCGACGCCGGCCTGCGCAAAGCGCAAACCGAGGCCGCGCGTGCCACCTATGACGCGGATGTCGCGACCTATCGGCAGACGGTGCTCGCCGCGTTCCAGGACGTCGAGGACAACCTCGCATCGCTGCGCATCCTCGAACAGGAAATCGTCGTGCAGCGGCAGGCGGTCAACTCGGCGCGCCAGGCGCTCGCCATCGTGACGAACGAGTACAAGGCGGGTACGGTCGGCTTCGTCAATGTGCTGACCGCGCAGACCACGGCGTTCACGGCCGAACAGAAGCTCGAGAATATCGCCGGGCAGCGGATGGTGTCGTCGGTGGGGCTCGTGAAGGCGCTCGGCGGCGGCTGGGACGCGTCGCAGATGAATCGCGAGACCGGCGATGCCGCGGCGCCCGCGCCGCTGCCCGCATCGGCGCCGACGGCTGCGGCCACGTCAATCGGCGCGGCGTCCATCGCATAGAGCACCGCGTCGGGCACAGACGCGCCGCAGGCGCGGGTGCAGAGCAAATAATGTCCGCTGCGCTCGCCGCGCAGCAACGCCACAAAACAGAAGAGGCATGGTCGCAACTCGCGGCCATGCCTCTTTTTTCGTCGCGCCACGCGCGCGAAACACGCGCCTCGGCACACATCAGCGCACGTCAGCCACACCTCAGTGCACGAACGTCAGCGCCACCGTATCCGGCCCGCTAGGCCGGCCAAGCAGATTCAGCAGGCCGGCGAGGTTATCGTGCTGTTCCGGCGCGGCGCTCGCCGTGCCACGAAACGACGTCGATGCGGCCGACACCGTGCCGCTGCCGGTCAGCGTCAACGGACCCTTGATCGTGCTCAGATCGAGCGCCGACGACGTACCCTGCGCCTGAAACCTGACCCGGTACGACCCGAGCGGCTTCACGAGCGACACCCGCGAGCTGACGTCGTCGAGCATCATCGTCAGCTGGCCGAACGCTTCGCCGTTGAAACTGCGCCAGTCGGACCACGACAGCTGCACGTTGCCCTGCAGATCGAGCGTGTTGAATGGCGCGCCAAGCCCCACGAGCAGCGACGCCGGCACCGCGAGCACGCCTGGCGTGACGGTTGCGCCGCGCGGCGTCGCTTCGACCGTGACCGGGTCGGGCATCGCCTCGCTATGGCGCATGACCATGCGCACGCGTCCGGTGAAAAGCGGCCAGAACGCCGTGCGCCATTCGACCCGACCAGGCAGCAGCGTCGCCGCGCTCATATCGGCGCCGGCGGCCAGCATCACGGTCGCCGAGCCGTGCCACAGCGAGCCCTCGGCGTCGACGAGATTGACGTGCCCGTGCGTTTGCCGCGCGAACTGCGGCGTAATCCAGGCGGCCGGCAGTAACGCGAGCGTCACGGCCGCCACCGACAAAACGGCGACCACCAGCCACGGCAGCGCCGCACGCAGGCGCCACATCCAGTAATTCATGCGAGATCCTGTAGCGAGCGGGGCGTTGCTATTTCGCGGTCGACGGTTGCAGCGCGACCGTCAGATCGACCTGGCCGTCGTCTTTCAACGCGGTGATGTGCGCCTCGGAGACCTGCACCTTGAACTGCTTGCGCACGTCATCGACCCACGCGGTCCAGGCCGGAAACGCCACGTTTTTCATTTGCACCTGCACCGCGTTGCCGACGAACTGCACCTGCGTCGCGGCGAGGCCATGTTCGCCGAGCGATGCGGAAAGCGCGTCCTTCAGCGCCGCGCCGGTCGGCGCGACACCTTGCGCGGCCGCCGACAGCGAGCGCGCCTCGTTCGACTGCGCGGTCATCTGCGCGAGCTGCCGCTGCAGGCTCGGCAGCGATTCACGCAGGTGCGCGCGGCCGTCCTGCGCGGGCGCCCACAGCACCGACCAGGCAATCGCCACGGCGAGCGCGGCGCCGCCCCACGTCAGCAGCGCCTTTTCGCGATCGGTGCGCTGGTCCCAGAAGCCAGCCCATGTTTGAGCGAGTTCAGCTTTCATTGTCCGTTCCTGATGGTCCACTTGCCGGTACTGCTGTCGATCGCGCCGGTGAGGCCGTTGCGCGCGAGGCGCTTGGCGAAGTCGGGGTCGACCTTGACCGCGGGTTTGAAGGTCACGTCCAGGCGGTGCTCGTGATAGTCGAGCGCGGCAATGCCGTTGACCGGCAGCGGCGACAGCGAGCGCGCGAGGCCGTCGGCGAGCGACAGGAAATCCTCCGGCGACAGCTCGCCCGCCGCCACGCGCAGCTGTTGCACTTGACGCGCCATCTGACCGGGCGCGTCGAGTACGACGGTCGTCTTCGGGAACGTGTTGAGCAGCAGCTCCGTCATCTGCGTGTTGATCGCGTCTCGCTGACGCGCAAGCATCAGCCACTGCACGTTCGCGCCGATGATCGCGACGACGAGCGCGGCGACCGCGAGCACGATCGGCAGACGCAGACGCCGCAGCGTCGCGCGATCGAGACGCCACGGCTGCGACGCGAATTCGAACTGGCACAGGTCGAAGCGGCACTCGAGCGCGCGCCGCGCGAGCTGCTCGAACGGCAGCGGACTCGCGCCGTGAATATGCGAGGCGAGCCGCGCGGGACTCGTCGTGGATTGGTTCGGCTCGTTGCCGGGCACCTCGGTCAGCATGTACAGCGACACCGGCGCCGCACCCGCTAGCGCGGACAGCGTCGCGTTCACCGCATCGGCCGGCGCCGCGAAACCCTCGCCCTGGACACCGCGTGCAATCGCCAGTTCTACGCGCGGCACGCCGCTGTCGACCGCGCCTTCGATGAGCAGCGCGGGTGCGGTCTGCACGACCGCACCGAGCACCGCGGCCACCATCGGCACGACGGACGGCGCTACGGGCGCGACCACCGGCGCGACGCTCGCCGCGCCGGCCATCGCCGGCTCGCGCGCTTCGGCTGTTTCATCGGCGTTCGCGGCAATTTCGGTCACCGGCGCCAGCGGCAGGCAACGCGTGACCGGCACCGCGCGCAGACTGCGATGACCGGCCGCCGTGAACGCCTCATAGATGAAACGGAACCAGCCGCGATCAATGACCGCGAGCAGGTGCCGACCCTCACCAAGACCCTGCGGATCGACCGCGATATGGCAGGTCTGCGGGTCCTGAATCAGTTGATCTTCGACGATATTGGGCAGCGCCTGGCGCAGCTTCGGGCCACGCAGCGGCGGCAGCGTCGCGGGCATCAGCAGCAGGTCGCGCGCGGCGAGCATCAGCACCGTCGTGCCGGCGCGCGGCAGCAGCGCGAGCGCCGAGCGGCCGGCGCGCTGCGTGCGCCCCGTCTTGTCGAGCAGCACGAACGGCAGCTCGGGCAGTTGCCATTCCTGCGAGGGCACCGCCGGATCACGCGGCGGCAATAGGACGATCAGCGTGCTCAAAGGCCACTCTCTCTATGGATTGCGTTGTTCACAGTTGGTCTTGTACCCGCACGATACGCGTGGTGTGAGTCAGTGGATCGCGATAGACGAGCGTCGTGCGATCCACTTCGGCGCGCTCGTGCTGCACACTGCCGTGGACTAAAAAGTAGCTCGAATTGACGTCGAACTGATTCGGATCGATCGACACCGATTGCACACCGGCTGCGGTCAGCGCGAGCTGCACGTCGCCGACGTTGCGGAAAAACACGGTCTGGCGCCGCGCGACGAGTGCTTGCGCCTGCGACACGGTCATGCCCGGCACAACCGCCGCGATCACTTCGGCCGACGCGGTGTTCATGTTGATCGCGGTGGTCGTAGGCAGCACGGTGACGAACGGCCGCAGCTTCGCGACGATCTCCGGCGTGTAGCCCGGAATGTCGAGCAGCGAATCGACGCTCGTCATCAGCAGCGGCGCGACCGCCACATTGTCGTCGCCGTCCTCGATGCCGGGCTGGTTCGTGAAGTTGCCGCCCGTCATACCGCCGCCGCCGCCCACCTGCGGCGTGCTGCTGATCGACGTCCCGGTCTGAAAGCGCGTCGCCGATTGCGACAGCCCCGCGCGCACGTGCAGCGCGGTCACTTTGGCGAGCTGCCCGCTCAGGCCGAGCGACACCAGCAGGCGCTGATACGCGGCCATCTGCTCGGCGCTGATTTGCGTCACGCCGGGCGCCGGACTTGCGACCAGATTGCGCAGATTGAATCGGGACTGCGCGTCCTCGATCGAGCCTGACAGGTAGGTGGCCGCGCCTTGTTCAGCGCGTACCTCGCCAATCTGGCCGAGAAAATCCGACAGCCGGGTTTTCGCGATCGGCACGCCCCACAAGCCTCCCAGATACGTGATGCCAGCCGACGTATCGCCTTCGGAGCGCAGAATCAGCCGGGTCCAGTCCAGCGCGCCACGCGCGACCCATTGCGCCTGCGACAACAGCCGCTGATTCTCGATGCGCCGGATTTGTACCTGCTGGCGCCACAACATGCCGGATACGAGGATCGCCGACAGCGCGACCACGAGCAGCGCGCTGATGATGGCCGCACCGCGCTCCCGCGCGCCGGCCACGCGCGAAACGGATGCCGGTTTTTTCGACGACGACGAGGAGAACGTCATGTCATTCTCCGACCAGAAAAACGCGCGTGACCGGTCGCGCGAGCGATGTTGCGCCGATGCTGACCTCGAGCCCCGTCACCGAGCGTGGCATCGGCGCGTTGCCGAGCTGCGGCACCTTCAGGTTGTTGACGGCCTCGTTCATCGCGGTTTGTACGTCGTTCATCCGTATGGTCCAGCCGAGCTTCGGCACGTACATGCGCGCCGAGATCGAGCCGACGCCAGCCATCAGCGGCACCGCGCTCCAGCCTTCGTCGCTGCCGTGCAACGCGCGCCGCAATTCGCCGACGTTGCCGAGCGGCGGCGACGCGTAGCGCACCACGCGGCCGTTCGAGATCTGATAGCGCACCACCTGCAGACGCGGCGCGGTGGCCGGCAGCACCATGTGCCGCACGATCTGCAGCGCGTTGCCGGACACCGAGACCGCGGCCTGGCTGGATTCGTCGTCGCTGGCGGCCTGGCGCGCATCGATGCGCATCTGATCGAACAGCTGCGCGAACACGCGTTCGTCTTCCATCGCGTTCGTGATCGTCGTGCGGCCGCGGATGATCTGATCGAGCCCGCGCCATGACAGCACGGCGATCACCGCGAGGATCGCGATCGCGACCAGCAGTTCGATCAGCGTGAAGCCGCGCTCGCCATAACGGCGGCGGCGCTCACAGCGAGCGGTTGTTTTCATTCGCGACCACCGTGACCATCTGCGCGAGATTGCCGGACTGCCCAGGCATCGTCACCATCACTTCGACACGGCGAAACACCGGATTCGGCGTCGCCGTCACATGCTCGGTACAGCGCAGTTGCAGATTGCCTTGCGAGCAATCGAAGCTCGTTGAGCCGATGTTGGGCCATGCATGCTTCAGATGAAGATCCGCGAGCGCGTTGTCCGCGCTCCAGCCGGCGAGCAGACGCCGGTGCAGATCGGCTTCGCCGCTCGCGAGACTGCCGACCGCGCGCAGCGACGCGGCAAGCGCGACCGCGATGATGGCGAGCGCGACCAGCACCTCGATCATCGTGAAGCCGCGCTCCTTGCGGCACCCGACATCGCGCATCGTGAAGAGGGAAGGGGCACGGACCGACCTGCCATAGCGAAGCATCCGCATCTCAGCGCACCTCGTAGCGGCCATTGCCGGTACCGACGATCGTCGCCTGGCCGGCCGCCGAAAACAACGTGACCTGCACCGGCACGTCGATCGCCTCGGTACCGAACACGATGCGATCGGCGTGCGAATCCGAGCCCGGGTAACTGATCGCGACACTGGTCACGCCGCCTTCCCACTGACGCGGTCCGAGCAGATCGTCGCGCAGCGGACGCCAGCCGTCCTGGGTGCGCTGATCGAAACGGAAGCCGCCCTCGAACGGCTGCCACGCGATCGGCCGCGCGCGCACCTGCGCTTCATCGCCAGCCGATTCGAACAGCAGCGCGAGACGCTGCGCTTCCTCGTTCAGATCGGTGCGCGGATTGCGGGTCATCGTGACCGCGGTCAGCGACACGAGCAGGCCCGCGATCACGAGCACGACCATCATTTCGAGCAGCGTGAAGCCTGCCGCGCGGCGGCGGAGCAGTCGGGAGCGCGGCCGCGAAGCCATACACGGGGTGTCCACACGGGACTTGCAAGCGGACGTGCGCATAGTGCCGGCCATCGACGATCAACGGAAATTCATACAGCAATGCATCGGTGAAGCATGCACACTTGCACGCGCCGCGAACATAACGGCGTGGCGGGCAGGGCGCCTGGCGAAACAAGCGGCCGAACCGGTGGCAAGGAGGGCGCGTGCATGAACATCATCGAGACTGGCGGGATGCCAGGTTCAGCCTGTTCATTGCCAGGACCCGACGTCGGAGTCGTTGCCTTCGCCGCCCGGTTTGCCATCGGCGCCGTAGCTGAACACATCGATCTCGCCGTGCACGCCCGGATTCAGGTACTGATACGAATTGCCCCACGGATCGTTCGGCAGACGCTCGAGATAGCCGCCGTCCTTCCAGTTGTTCGGCACCGGGTCGGTGGACGGCTTTTCGATCAGTGCGCGCAGGCCTTGCTCCTGGGTCGGATAGCGGCCGTTGTCGAGGCGATAGAGCTTCAACGCCTGCATCACTGTGCCGATGTCCTGCTTCGCGGCGACGCGCCGCGCTTCGTCCGGACGGCTCATGATCTTCGGCACGATCAGCGCGGCGAGAATGCCGAGAATGGCGATCACGACCATGATTTCGATCAGCGTGAAACCGCGTTGACGACGGCCGCGCGAACCCGCGTTGTCAGCGCGGCGAATGGTCGACAGTTGCATAGGTTGCTACCTCTTTTCAGGTGAAATTTTCGGCCCGGGTCATCAGATTGAACACACCGGGCCGTCATTTTAATGTCATGCAGTTGAAGGGTTTCAACCCACCGCAATTTTCACAATAGTCCGTACAATGTGCGCATGAACGCCATCCAAATCCGCCTCCTGTCGCTCGCGCTGTTCGCCGCTTTCTGCGCGACGCTGACCTACTGGGTCATCACGCTCACCACAATGTCCGGCGCGCCGTTGCCGGCTGCGGCAGCGCATGCGCAGGTCTCGACAGATCAGGCCGCGACGCTGTTCGGCGGACAGCTCACGCGCAACGTCAATCAGGACATCCATCTCTTCGGCATCCTCGCGTTGAGCGAAGGCGCCGCGGCGATCGTCAGCGTCGGTGGCGAGCCGCCGCGCGCGGTGTCGCTCGGCAGCGCGCTGATGCAAGGCACCAGGCTCTCCGAAGTCCGCGCCCGCTCGATCATCATCGACCGCAACGGCGCCCACTCGGAAATCTTCCTGCCCGCCAACACCAGCGGTCCCACCATTTACGTGCGCTGAAGCCCGAAGCGGTTGCACGGCTGATACCGCACGCCGCGCAAATCCTTTCTCTTCCTTCCTCGCGCTACGACGACTACTACTGCACGAGGTTGTTCAGTTCGATGATCGGCAGCATCACCGCGAGCACGATCACCAGCACCACGCCCCCCATCGCCAGAATCAGCAGCGGCTCCAGCAGGCTCGTCAGGAACATCGTGCGACGCTCCAGCTCGCGCGCTTCGCCATCGGCCGCGCGATCGAGCATCGTCGTCACGTCGCCGGTCGCTTCGCCCGAGCGGATCAGGTGCACGAGCACCGGCGGAAACGTCTTCGTGTTGCCGAGCGCGCGCGACAGCGACGTACCTTCGCGCACTCGCACGATCGCGTCGTCGATGTTCTCGCGCATCGCATTGTTGCTGAGCGTTTCGGCCGCGGCTTGCAGCGCGCGCAGAATCGGCACGCCCGCCGCGGTCAGAATGCCGAGCGTGCTAGCGAAGCGGACCGTGTTATAGCCGCGCACGAGCTTGCCGATCAGCGGCGCGGTCAGCAGCCAGCGGTCGAAGGCGAGCCGCGGGCCCGGTTGCCTGAGCGTCGCGCGAACCAGATAGACGATCACGATCACGCCGATCAGCATCGCCCACCACCAGTGGCGCACGAAGCCGGACAGCGCCATCATCGCGATCGTCAGAAACGGCAATTGCTGTTTGGTGCTCGCGAACACGTTGACGACCTGCGGCACCACATAGCTGAGCAGGAACGTGACGATGCCGAACGCGATGATCGTGACGATCGTCGGATACGTGAACGCCAGCACGATCTTCTGCTTCAGTGCATTGCGCTGCTCGATGTAGTCGGCGAGCCGCGACAACACCAGGCCGAGCTTGCCCGTGTGTTCGCCGGCCGCGACGAGCGCCCGGTAGATCTCGGGGAAGTCCTTCGGATGCTGCTGCAGCGCATTCGCGAGCGAATGACCGCCGAGCACTTCGGCGCGAATCGCCGCCATCAGCTCGCGGATGTAGTCGCGCTCCGACTGCTCGGTGAGCACCGCGAGCGCTTCGTCGAGCGGCAGGCCCGCGATCAGCAGACTCGCGAGCTGCCGCGTCAGAATGGCCTGCTCGCGCTGCGACAGACGACGCCCGAGCGCGAGCCGCTGATTGCGCTCGCCGCGCGTACGCGACGCCGCCGGTTCGACGACGAGCGGAGTGAGTCCCTGCGAGCGCAGGTTGGTCCGCGCGCCGCGTGCACTGTCGGCGTCGAGCACGCCCTTTTGTGCCTTGCCCGCCGCGTCGATCGCTTCGAAACGGAATGCCGGCATGCGCTTATGCTCCGCCCGTCACGCGAATCACTTCTTCGAGCGACGTCAGTCCCGATGCGAGCCAGCGCTCCGAATCCTCGCGCAGCGTGCGCATGCCGTGCGCGCGGCCCGCTTCGAGAATTTCGGCGTCCGCCGCGTTGCGGTGGATCAGCGAACGGATCGTTTCATCGATCAGCAGCAGCTCGTAGACGCCGCGCCGTCCCGCGTAACCGGATTGGCCACAACGGTCGCAGCCGACCGGATGCCAGCGCTTGCTGCCGTCTTCCTCGGTGCGCTCGTCGCGGCACACCGGGCACAGACGCCGCACCAGCCGCTGCGCGAGCACGCCGAGCAGCGACGACGCCAGCAGATACGGCTCGACGCCCATGTCGGTCAGACGCGTGACGGCGGATGCCGCGTCGTTCGTGTGCAGCGTCGCGAGCACCAGGTGGCCGGTCAGCGAGGCCTGCACCGCGATCTGCGCGGTTTCGAGGTCGCGGATTTCACCGATCATGATGATGTCCGGGTCCTGACGGAGGATCGAGCGCAATGCGCGCGCGAAGCTCATGCCGATCCGCTCGTTGACCTGGGTCTGGCCGATGCCGGACAGGTCATATTCGATCGGGTCTTCCACCGTCATGATGTTGGTGGTCGCCGTCTCCAGTCGCGACATCGACGCATACAGCGTCGTGGTCTTGCCGGAGCCGGTCGGGCCCGTCACGAGCACGATGCCGTGCGGCTTGCCGATCAGCTTGTCGAACTTGCCGAGCGTGTCGGATGCCATGCCCAGCGCTTCGAGATTCAGTCGCGCCGCGTCTTTTTCAAGCAGCCGCAGCACCGCGCGCTCGCCGTGGCCGGTCGGCAGCGTCGATACGCGCACGTCGACCGGACGACCGCCGACGCGCAGCGTAATGCGGCCGTCCTGCGGCAGACGTTTCTCCGCGATGTCGAGCTGCGCCATGATCTTGATCCGCGAGATCAGCGCGCCGTGCAGCGCTTTTTTCGGCCGCACCACGTCGCGCAGCGTGCCGTCGACGCGAAAGCGCACCACGGACGCATTCTCGAACGGCTCGATATGAATATCCGATGCTTGTTCGCGCGCCGCTTGCGTGAGCAGCGCGTTGATCATGCGGATGATCGGCGCGTCGTCTTCCGATTCGAGCAGATCCTCGACCTCGGGAATGTCCTGCATCAGACGCGATAGATCGACTTCGCCTTCCACTTCACCGACCACCTGCGCGGCGCTGCCGTCCTGGCGCGCATAGGCCTGGTTGATCGCCTGCGCGAGATCGTCGGCGGGCACGCGCACGACCGATACCGCGCCGTAGTTGCGCGCGACTTCGGCAAGCGCGGCTTCGCTCGTGCGCTCGCTGATCCAGACTTCGAGACTATCGGCATACTGATGCGCGACCAGGATCTGGCCGCTGCGCGCGAAACCGTACGGCACGAGCCGGGCGGCGAGCGGCGAGGGCGCCGCGCGCTCGCCGGCGGCGTCGCCGTTCAACAGACCTTGCGATGGCGCGGTTTGCGCGGACGCCTGCGTCACGGATGCGCTCCCGGCGACACCGTGCTCGGTACCACGCCGCTGGCCGGATTGACGACCGCCGGTTGCGGCACGGTTTGCGGCATCGTTTGCGGCACGGGTTGCGTCGTGGGCTGCGCGTTGGCTTGCGGCACGGCCTGCGGCGGTACCTGTTGAGGCACCTGTTGCGGTGCCTGCTGCGGCATCATCTGCTGGCGGCGCATCTGGTTCAGATCGAACAGGTTCAGCGCCGGCACACCGCCCTGGCTCGGGCCTAGCGGCATCGGCGGCACGACCGGATCGTCGTGATCCTTCATGATGTTGTTGTCCGAACGGTACGCACCCTGCACGCCCTGGATGTAGTCGTAGCGGTTCGCCGTGACGGCCTGGGTGGTGTCGTGATCGGCGAGAATGACCGGGCGCAGGAATACCATGAGGTTAGTCTTGTTGCGCGTCTTCTGCTCGGAGCGGAACAGCTGGCCCAGCCACGGAATGTCACCGAGCAGCGGCACCTTGCTGTTGCTGACCTGGTAGTTGTCCTGCATCAGGCCGCCGAGCACGATGATCTCGCCGTTATCGCACAGCACGGTCGACTGGATCGAACGCTTCGTGAATTCCGGGCCCGCCGGGTTCGTCGCCGCGTTGTTCGTACCGTTCACGATCGCCGAATCTTCCGTGTAGAGCTGCAGCTTCAGGATGCCGCCGTCGGTAATCTGCGGCTTCACGTGCAGCGTCAGACCGACGTCGACACGGTCGAACGTGTTGAACGCCGCGCTCGTCGTGCCGCTCGTCAGGTTCGAGTACGAACCGGTCTGGATCGGCACGTTGGTACCGACGATAATCTTCGCTTCTTCGTTATCGAGCGTGATCAGGTTCGGCGTGGACAGCACGTTCGCGTCGGCAGTCTGTGACAGCGCCTGCAGCAGCGCGCCGAGACCCTGCACGCCGAAAATGTTGTGAATCCAGCCAACGTTCAGGCCCTGCTGCAGGGCTCCGTTGCCGAGCGCCGTGGCGAGACCGCCGGTCGAGCCGGCAGCGGCCGCGGCCGCCGTCAGGTTGATGATGCTGTTGCCCGAGCCAGTCGCAAGGTTGGTACCGGCAAACAAGTTACCGTTCGCGACCTGCCACTGAATCCCGAGGTTGCCGCTCGTATTCGAGTTGAGCTCGACGATCAGCGCCTCGATATACACCTGCGCGCGACGTGCATCGAGCTGGTCGATCACCGCGCGCAAGTTGCGGTACGTCGCTTCGGGCGCCGTGATGATGAGCGAGTTGGTTGCGGGATCGGCCGTGATCATGCCGCCGCCCTGGTCTTCGCTCTTCTCCTTCTCTCCGCCGAGAAAGCCGCCACTACTACTATTCGAGCCTGAGGCGCCGCCGCCCATCGGCGAGTTCATCGAGCTGCCGCCGAGTCCGCCTGACGGCAACGGTGGCGTGCCCGACGTGCCGGTCGAATTGCTGGCGTTCGACAGACCGCCCCCGCCGCCACCACCACTGCTGTTCTGGTTGAACGAGTTCGCCTCGTTCGAGCCGCCCGACGAGCCTTCGCCGCCGCCCTTGCCGAGCATGCTGCGCAGCGTGCGCGCGAGCTTGGTCGCGTCCGCGTTGCGCAGCGGCACGACGTGAATGTTGCCCGGCATCGCGGTCGGCACGTCGAGCTGTTTCGCGAGCTCCTTTGCCGCCGCGAGACGTGCGGTGTTCGACGCGCGCATCAGTAGCGAGTTGGTGCGCGGATCCGACGCGATCGACACCTTCAGCGTCGCGTCCGTGCTGCCGATCGAGCCCGGATCGAGCATCTTGTTCATCTGCTGCGCGATGTCGATCGCATTCGCATTCTTCAGCGGTACGACCGCCACCGACTGGCCTGCCGCGCTATCGATGCCCGCTATGATCTGCGCGATGCGCCGCACGTTGTCGGCGTAGTCGGTGACGACGATCGTATTGTTGGCGGGGTAGGCCGCGACGGTGTTGTTCGGCGAAATCAGCGGACGAAGTACCGGCAGCAGGTTGTTGGCCGATTCGTTCCTCAGCGTGAAGACCTGCGTGACGACCTGGTCGCCGCGCGCCGTCGGCGCGTTGCCGACGTACGTCGGCACGCCTTGCAGCTTGGCGTCGGCCTCGGGCACCACTTTCAGCACGCCGTGATCCTGCACGAGCGCGAAGCCCTGCATGCGCAGCGCGGACTGCAGGGTTTTGAGAGCCTGATCCTCGGGTACCGCGTTTTCGGACACGAGGTTCAGTTGCCCCTTCACCCGCGGATCGACGATGATCGTCTTGCCGGTCGCCGCGCCGATCGCTTTGGCGACCTGGTCGATGTCGGCGTTGACGAAGTTGAGTGTCACGTCTGCCTGTGCTGTGTGCGCGGTGATCAGTCCAGCCACCAGCAGCGCCGTTGCCACGCGACGCAAAGCCATACAATTTCTTCTCATGGAATGTGATATCGATGCCGGCAGCCTCTGCCACCGACGGTCATGCGATGCGGACCTGGCAGCAAGCCACCGCCCGGTCGGTCTGTGAGCCGGCCCCAAAAGCGAGTTTCGCTTCGAGCACCAGCGTCCCGACGTCCGAAAAAAACGAACAGTAACAGCTTTTCATGTCGGATTTGAAACAAAACAAAGGGCCCCATGCGAATCCTTAAGGAATCGCAGGGTTGTTGTTAAATTGAAAGCTAACGGCACCGTACACAGACGCCATTACCCGGCTTTGTACGGTCTTATGTCGGTTAGCCAACTTGACGAAGGTCGGACTGCCGGTATGATACGAGCCGTTCGACTCACTGCTATGTGTTTGCTGACGCGGGTTTTCCCCGATGCTCGACAAATGCCCGGCCAGCTTGCCGTTGCGGCCGAAATGCGGCCGGCAAACTGCCTTACCGATTCTTACCTCGGGTTTATCTAGTCCTGTTGACCGATGAAAAGTCCGCTCGTCACCGTCGCCGCCACGCTCGCGCTGCTAGTCGCAGCCGGCTCCGCGCGCGCCGACTGCTTCGACGAAGCGGCAAAGTATCAGAAGGTCAACCCATTGATTTTACGGGCTATCGCGTGGCAGGAGTCGCACAACCGGCCGGATGCGCAGCACAAGAACGCGAACGGCTCGACCGACTACGGTGTGATGCAGATCAATTCGGTGCATCTGCCGGTGCTCGCCCAGTACGGGATCTCGCAGGGCACGCTGATGGAGCCGTGCAAGAACGTATATATCGCGGCGTGGCATCTGCGCCGCCAGATGAACAAGTACGGCAATACCTGGCAGGCGGTCGGAGCATACCACTCTGAGACGCCGGCGTTGCGGGACAAATACTCGCAACAGATCGCCGCGATTCTGCGCCGCTGGAAGTTGATGCCCGCGCAGTAGGCTTCCCCAGCGCTGTCGCTCGCGCAGGCTGCGCCCGTTTTAATGCACAATGCGGCTTCATGCTGCTGTCGCGCCGTCGCAGCGACGCCGACCATTTGGCCCCGCCCCCGGCACGCCTTTCAATCCTCCCGTATTCTGTACCGCGATGAACCAGCCGCTATTGCCCATCACCGTGCTCTCCGGTTTTCTGGGCGCCGGCAAGACCACGCTCCTGAATCACATCCTTGCGAATCGCGCCGGTTTGCGCGTCGCCGCGATCGTCGACGATCTCGCCGCGGTCAATATCGAGCCGACGCTCGTGCGCAAGGCGGCCGACCTGTCGAGCGTCGACGAGCAGGTCGTTGAACTCAAGAACGGCTGTATCTGCTGCGCGCTGCGCGACGAGCTGCAAAACGAAATCCGTCGCTTCGCCGGCGAAAATCGCTTCGACGCCCTCGTGATCGAATCGAGCGGCATCGCCGAGCCGATGTCGAGTGCCGAAACCATCACATTCGAGGGCCACGAAGGCGCGTCGCTTGGCGACGTCGCGCGGCTCGATACGATGGTCACGATCGTCGATGCGTTCAACTTCCTGCGCGATTACGCGTCGGCCGACGCGCTCGCCGAACGCGGCATCACGGTCGACGAAGACGACGACCGTACGATCGTCGAATTGCTGATCGAGCAGATCGAGTTTTGTGACGTGCTCGTCGTGAACAAGATCGATCTCGTCAGCGCCGACGAGCTCGCGCGTTTGCAGCGCATCCTCGCACGCCTGAACCCGCGCGCGGTGCAGCTCGTGAGCCGCTTCGCCGACGTGCCGCTTGATCAGATCGTGAACACCGGACGCTTCGATTTCGACGAAGCGTCGAATGCGCCGGGCTGGCTCGCGGCACTCGAGCACGAGCACGGCGGTCAACACGGCCACATGCATCGCAGCGAAGCCGACGAATACGGCGTCGGCCATTTCGTCTATCGCGCACGCCGGCCGTTTCATCCGCAGCGGCTGTGGGAGCTGCTGCATCAGGAGTGGAAGGGCGTACTGCGTAGCAAGGGATTCTTCTGGCTCGCGACGCGCAACGATATTGGCGGTTCGCTATCGCAGGCTGGTGGCGCTTGCCGGCACGGTCCGGCGGGCATGTGGTGGGCCGCGCAGGATCGCAGCGAATGGCCGGCAGGCGACGAGGAGCTGGCGGCCGAAATCGCCGCCGACTGGTACGGCGCGCCGGACGATACCAGCATCGGCGATCGTCGTCAGGAGTTCGTGCTGATCGGCGTGAATATCGACCCCGCCATCTGGCGCGCGAAGTTCGACGCCTGTCTGCTCACCGACGACGAATACGCGCTCGGGCCGCAAGCCTGGCAGCAGTTCCCTGATCCGTTCCCGGCGTGGGAGTTCGACGACCACGATCATGACCACGATCATGACCACGATCATGATCATGATCATGATCGCGGCCATCATCATCACGGGCACGGCGACGACTGCGAACATTACGGACATGACCACGGCGAGAACGCACATCGTCATGACTGAACGAAGCACCCCCGCGCTTGAACCACAATGCGTGGACGAAAAAAAACCCGCCGCTGGCGGGTTTTTCTCGCGGGTGTCAACTGCCCGGCAGGAATCTGCCTAGCGCTTGTTGACCGAGTCCTTGAACGCCTTGCCTGCCGTGAATTTGACGGTCTTGGCAGCCGGGATCTTGATAGTTTCGCCGGTCTTCGGATTACGACCCGTACGCGCTGCGCGCTTGCCCGAACCAAAGCTACCGAAGCCAATCAACTGGACCGCCTCACCCTTCGACACAGACTTCTTGATCACTTCAAGCAACGTGTCCAGCGTTTCACCGGTTTGAGCCTTGCTGGCGCCCGTCTGTCCTGCGACAGCGTCGATCAGTTCCTGTTTGTTCATTAAGGTTCCTTTCTGAGTTTAGGTTGATACGAACAGCGCGACCGCGCCGATTATACGTGCGCGCACCGCGCCGTCGAGCAGCTGCGGCCCTGATCCTGAAGATCTCCCGCGCCGGACAGAACACTGTTCGGCAGCCGTGCTGCCGCTCCCTTCGCGGCGCTTGCTATGATAGCGCAGCGCAAACCCAATCAGGATAAGGGTTTCGAGGAATTGCACGGTTTTCGGGCCGTTCTTGCAAGGAAATCGAAATTTTGCCCCTCAGCACCCCCTAAACGAGGGCTGAAACCCAGTCCTGGCGGGGGGTTAGCGTTGGTTTTTGCCAACGCAGCAAAGTGTCTAGATGCGTCCTGATGGGTTTTTTACGGCGACGCGCGCGCAGCGCGCGCCGGCTCGAACCATCGAACCCGCTCTTTCGAGCGACCTTTTGAGCGTGTTTTCCCGTCGCGCATGACCGATCCGCTGATCCCCGCCGTCCTCGCTTTCCGCGACAATGGCAGCCCCTTTTCACCACACTACGACGACATCTATCACAGCGCCGTCGGCGCGCTCGAGCAGGCTCACTATGTCTTTCTGCGCGGCAACGAATTGCCCGAAAGATGGCAGAGCCGCCGTACGTTCACCGTGCTCGAAACCGGCTTTGGCATCGGCATCAACTTTCTCGTCACGTGGGCCGCATGGCGCGCCGATCCGGCTCGCTGCGAGCGGCTGCATTTTGTGTCGACCGAAAAGCATCCGTTTAGCGCCGCCGATCTGCGCCGCCTTCACGCAACGACGATCTCCGATCCGCTGATCGCCGAGCTCGCGGACACGCTCGCGAACGCTTGGCCGATGCTCGTGCCCGGCACGCACCGGCTCGAATTCGAAGGTGGCCGCGTCGTGCTGACGTTGATCTTCGCCGATGCGCTCGACAGCCTGCCCACATTGCGGCTGCGTGCCGATGCATTCTATCTGGATGGCTTTGCGCCCGCGAAAAATCCTGAGCTGTGGAGCCCGGCGATCTTCAAGTCGCTCGCGCGCGTCGCGGGCGATGACGCGACCTTCTCCACCTATAGCAGCGCGGGCGACGTCAAACGCGCGTTGACGCAATGCAGCTTCGAGTATCGCAAGGTCGACGGCTTCGGCTGGAAACGCGCGATGCTGGTCGGTCGCTTCGCGCCGCGCTGGCGTGTGCGCCGTTATGAGCCGCCCGCGCCGTTCGGGCACGACGAACGTCACGCGGTCGTGATCGGCGCGGGACTGGCCGGCTGCGCGGTGATCGAGCGGCTCGCGGCGCGCGGCTGGCGCGTGACTTCGCTCGAGCGGCATGCGTCGGTTGCACAGGATGCGTCAGGCAATCCAGCCGGCGTATTCCACCCAATGATTTCGCGCGACGACAGCGTCGCGTCGCGCGTCACGCGGGCGGGCTTTCTGTACGCGCTCAATCGTTGGGCCGCACTCGAAAGTGCAGGGCATCGGCTCGCGCGCGGCGATCGCGGTCTGCTCCAGATCGCCGCGGACGACGACGAGGCGCGCGCAATCGGCGAGGCCATCGGCGCGTTCCGCTATCCGTCCGACTACGTGACGCCGGTGTGCGCGTCCGATGCCGAGCGACTCGCCGGCGTGCCGCTCGCGCGTGGCGGCTGGTTCTTTCCGCGCGGCGGCTGGATCGATCCTGCTTCGCTGTGCACGGCGCAATTCGCATCGGCAGGCGGCTTGCTCGAACGACGCTTCGGGGTCGACGTCGCGCGGCTCGAACGTTTCGGCGATCAGTGGACCGTCTTCGATATCGCGGGAAAGGTGGTCGCGCGAGCGCCGGTCGTGATCGTCGCCGGTGCGCATGAAGCTGCGCGCATCGCTGGCTTGCGTCATGCGCCGACACGCAGCATTCGCGGCCAGTTGAGCTTGCTGCCGGCGGGTACCGTCGCGCCGCTCGCGCTGCCGGTGATCGGCGAGGGCTACGCCGTGCCGCTCGCGAACGATGTCACGCTGACAGGCGCGACCTATGAACTCGACGACCCCGACACGTCGCTGCGCGCGGACGGTCATCGCGAGAATATCGAGCGCGTCGCGCAGATGTTGCCGTCGTTCGCAAGCGCACTCGATGCCGCGCCGCTGACCTCGCTCGCCGGACGCGTTGCGTTTCGCTGCGTCACCTCGGATCGCATGCCGATGATCGGCCAGCTCGCCGACGAAGCCGCTGCCGCCCGCGACGCTGCCCGCCTGCGCGGCGCATGGCCGCTCGATCTGCCGCGCCTCGACGGTCTGTACGGCGCATTTGCTTATGGTTCTCGCGGGCTGGTGTGGGCCGCGCTCGGCGCTGAACTGATCGCCTCGCAGATCGAAGGCGAGCCGTGGCCGCTTGAACGCGATCTCGCCGAAGACATCGACCCTGCGCGTTTTCTGCTGCGGTCGTTGCGGCAGGGAACGATCGGTTAACCGGCTTCGACCATCGCGAACTTATCTCTGCGCCCGGCACGTCAACTCCGCCCGCCTGTAAACCTGGTTAAACCAGGACTCCGGCTTATCCACCGCAACTTGTGGATAACCGCGCGGTTAACCGGCGCAAGTCGTGTGGAACCGTTGTGGACGTAAACGGGGTAACTCGGACACCGCGAAAAAGTGCGAAAAGTTGCTCGCGTATACCGGCAGCCGCCGCACATGCTGTGCATCCGGTTATGCGGCCGGGAAGTCGATGATTTGTTTCGGTAAACGCAGGTTATCCACAGAAACCGAGGCAGCTTGTTAACTGTTACTACGTATACATACGGTAAACAAGTAAACAGCAAAGACGGGGGCTAACGCCCTGCCTATCGGGCCAGTGAATTTCATTTGAGTTCGCCTAAAACGGATCGCTCAAGGCGCTGCGTTAACCGACAAAACCGCGCATCGAAATCACCGACGCAGCGGTAACGCCCGGGAGCGGATTCGCCGTTCGCGAGGTAGTCGAAACTGACGCGATACCTCGGAAAAAGGTCGCTTTTTCCGTTCATTGAGAAAATAACGTACTTTTTTACCGTTTTGCCTGCGAGTTAACGTCTTTTCGGTTAACGCGGAAAAAGCTATGGCACAATCCCCGTTCTTTTTCGCGTCGTGCCACGGCAACTGACGGCACGCGCAGCAATGGAACGGTGCCGGTCAAACAGAATCTGATTCAAGGTCGACGGCGTTCCTTCACCGTGCCTGTTGCTACTGTCGCATCCTGTGAATGTGCCCGACTCCGTGCGGTTTTTCGCGGCCGCAGCGCATTCCGATCATCCGATCATTGAAACCTCGCAACGCTGATTTCGCGAAGCGCTTGCGACAACGAGCGCTCCCGGTGCGCTCGCGACGGCGTGCGTGTGCGCCAGTTCGTGTTGTCTGCCGTTGCTGCCAAGGAGAACCCATTACGATGAATTCGGCGTTTTCGTTTTTGCCAGCGTGGCCGCTTTCGCCCGACGCCATTTTCTGGGCGGGTCTTGCATTGCTTGCCGCCGGTCTGTGCGGCGAGCTTTGTTATCGCGCGTGGCGTTTACCGCGCATTTCCGGCTATGCGGTGATCGGACTCGTGGCCGGCTCGGCAGGCTTTGGCGTGATCGATGCGGATTCCGCGAGCGCCGCGCGGCCGCTGCTCGACGTCGCGCTCGGCCTGTTGCTGTTCGAACTCGGCAGCCGGCTCGATCTGCGCTGGATCCGTCGTAATCCGTGGCTGATTCTGTCGAGCGTCGCCGAAGCCACGCTGACTTTCGTGCTGGTGCTGCCCGTGTTGCTGTTTCTGCACGTGCCGCTGATGGTCGCGACCGTACTCGCCGCGATCGCGATGGCGACATCGCCCGCGATGGTGATCCAGCTCAAAACCGAACTACGCGCGGAAGGCCAGGTCACGCAGCGTCTTCTGACCTTGACCGCGCTGAACAGCATGTACGCGGTCGTGATCGAAAAGCTCGTGTCGAGCTGGCTGCATCAGGAGGTTTACGGCAACGTGTTCGCGACCATCCTGCAGCCGTTGTACCTGCTGGTCGGCTCGCTCGTGCTCGCGTATCTGCTCGCGCGCACCTGCACGTTTTTCTATCGGCGCCTGAACATGCAGGACGAGCATTCGTTCGTGGCGCTGTTCGGTCTCGTGCTGCTCGCGATCGCCATCGCGCATCTGTTCAAGCTGTCGACGATTCTCGCGCTGCTCGCCGCGGGCATCATCGTGAAGAATCACGAAGTGCGTCCGCAGTTGTGGCCAGAGCATTTCGGCACCGCGGGCTGGCTGCTGACGGTGATCCTGTTCGTGTTGACGCTGACGTCGTTCGAATGGAAGCACATCGCGTTGGGCGGACTTGCCGCGCTGGGTCTGATCGTTGCTCGCCTCGTCGCGAAGCTGGTCGGCGTGCTGGCGTTCGCGAAGCCGAGCGGTCTGAACTTGAAGCAGGGCATCGCGCTCGGCCTGTCCTTGTCACCGATGTCGGCGCTCGCGTATCTGCTCGTCGACGACACGTACAACCTGTATCCGAACTTCGATCCGCAGCTGCGCGCAATCGTCATGTGCTCGATTTTCGTGCTGCAGATTCTCGGGCCGTGGCTCGTCTATCGCAGCCTCGCGCTCGTCGCCGAGCGGCGCGAGGGGTAAGCGTGAAACGCGCGTGGGCTGCCATGCGTGTTTCACGAATCCGTCTTTCAATTCCTTCGCCTCAAACGACCTGACTCAGGGGACGCCATGTCACTCGAACCCTTCATCGACTCGAAACCGTTCACGTTCGGTATCGAGCTCGAAATGCAGATCGTCAATACGCACGACTATGATCTGACCAAAGCCGGCACGGATCTGCTGCGCCTCATCAAGGACGAAAAAATCCCCGGCAATATCACGCCGGAAATCACCGAAAGCATGATCGAGCTGTCGACCGGCATCTGCACGTCGCACGAACAGGCGGTCGCCGATCTGCGCAAGATTCGCGACACGCTGGTATCCGCAGCCGATCATCTGAACGTCGGTCTGTGCGGTGGCGGCACCCATGCTTTCCAGCAATGGAGCGAGCGGCAGATCGTCGATACGCCGCGCTTTCAGTATATTTCCGAGCTATACGGCTATCTCGCGAAGCAGTTCACCGTGTTCGGCCAGCACGTGCACATCGGTTGCCCGAATCCGAACAGCGCGCTGTATCTGCTGCATTCGATGTCGCGCTTCATCCCGCATTTCATTGCGCTGTCCGCGTCGTCGCCTTTCGTACAGGGCGTCGATACCGGATTTCATTCGGCACGACTGAATTCCGTGTTCGCGTTTCCGCTGTCGGGCCGCGCGCCGTTCGTGCTGACGTGGGACAGCTTCGAGGAGTATTTCTCGAAGATGGTCCACACGGGCGTGGTCAACAGCATGAAGGATTTCTACTGGGACATCCGTCCGAAGCCGGGCTTCGGCACGATTGAGGTCCGCGTGATGGATACGCCGTTTTCGGTGGATCGCGCCGCGGCGATCGCCTGCTACATCCAGACGCTCGCGCGTCATTTGTTGCTCGATAAGCCGATCATGCCGCAGGAAGACGACTATCTGGTCTACACGTTCAACCGTTTCGAAGCCTGCCGCTTCGGACTCGGTGGCACCTGCATCAATCCGCAAACCGGTGAACGCAAGACGATTTCCGAAGATATTCTCGAAACGCTCGAACAGATCCGACCGCATGCTGAAGCGCTCGGCTCGGTGAATGCGCTGGCCGAAGTCGGCGCGATCGCGCGCGGTCAGGTCAACGACGCGACGTGGCTGCGCAGTGTGTTTGCGCAGGAAAAGTCCTTGCACGAAGCGGTACGCCAGCAGTGTCTGCAGTGGCGCGCCTAGTCGCGAAGAGCTTCATGAAACCGTTTGCGTGCGCCAGGTAGGCGACGTTCCGACGAAACCCGCCGCGTGCGGGTTTTTTTTTGGTAAGAAAATTTTTATGAGTTTTCGCGCGCGCAACCCTTCAGATTTTTCGAAAGTTTACGTATACCAGCGTAGTAGTCGTAAGCAGGCATTGCCAAAGGCTGTGGACAACTGAATAATTTCCTGCAAAGTCAATGCGCTGGGGAAATGATAACTGGGCTCTAAAACGGGCTCCGGCTACGCCTGGCAAGCGCAACCGAGGAAACGTTCAACACGCTGCAAATGCTTGTTGCAAAACGGTACACAGGCTGTCCAAACGTTTTCCCCTGCTTATCCACAGCTCGCGTTGGATAAGTTAGCTGTACGATTAGCCGCTGTCGCATAGAATATCGTTTTTCGCCGCCTTCGGCTTCCAAGACGGTGTATTTTTGAGATAGTACAAACGGTTTCATCCGCGGTTGGACGAAGCTACCCCACACACGCAACGGGTGTACCCCGGCAGGCAGCCGCCGGCATTGCACCAAAGCGGTAAATAAACGAATCGAAGATTATGAGCGAAGGCGTATACGGAGAACAGGCTAAGGGGCGAGTGACCCACAGCCTCTTGCGATTGAGCACGGCGATGCGAAGCCAGGCTTGGGAATGGGCGGAAGGCGCGGGCCTTACGCCGACCCAGGGCGAGATCCTCGTGCTGTTGATGCAACGTAAGGGGCCGATGCGTCTCGGCGAAATCGCGCGTGAAACGGCGCTGACCGCCGCGACCACCAGCGATGCGGTCAGCACGCTCGAGACCAAGGGCCTCGTCGAAAAGCGTCGCGCACTCGACGACGGTCGCGCGCTCGCGGTACGTCTGACCTCGCGTGGCCGCACCGCTGCCAAACGCGCCGCGCAATGGCCGGACTTCCTCTCGAAGGCGGTCGGTACGCTGCGTGACGACGAGCAGTCCGTGTTCTATCGCACGCTGCTCAAGACCATCTATCAGCTCGAAGCGCAAAACACGATTCCGTCGCATCGTATGTGCCTGAGCTGCACGCATTTCCAGCCGAGCAAGAATCCGAAGAAGACGCCGCATCACTGCGCGCTGCTCGACCTGAACATGTTGGACACCGATGTGCGTCTCGACTGCTCCGTGCATGAAACGGCGGACGTCGCCACCCAGAAGAAGACCTGGAAGATCTTCGCCCAATAACCGGCGTCTTCCGGGGCAATCCGCTAACAAGGCCGGGCCGGCGACGGCGGGCGGTATGCGCCGCCTGCTTGCCGGCTGGTGCCGTGCAAGGATAAAGTCGTTGGCGGCAAGTCGTTAGTCAACCTGAAGATAGGGCAGGCCGATGAATCGGGAAGTACTCGCGATCCGCCATGTGCACTTCGAGGATCTGGGCAGTCTCGAGCTCGTGCTTGGCGAGCGCGGCCGTCCGGTCCGTTATCTCGACGTGGGCGTCGCCCGTATCGAGGCGCCCAATCCCGTTGCCGCGTCGTTGATGGTCGTGCTGGGCGGCCCCATCAGCGCTACCGACGACGCGCTGTACCCCACGCTCGCACCGCTGCTGTCGTTGATCGAAAAACGCATCGCGGCCTGTCTGCCTACACTCGGTATCTGCCTTGGCGCACAACTGATCGCGCGGGCGCTCGGTGCGCGCGTCTACCCCGCGGCTCAGGCCGAACTCGGCTGGACGCCGCTCAAGCTGACCGATGCCGGCCGCGCCTCGCCGCTGCGTCATCTCGATGGCGCTCATACCTCGATGCTGCATTGGCACGGCGACACTTTCGATCTGCCGGCCAACGCGACCCGTCTGGCATCGACTCCGGCTTGCGAGAATCAGGCCTTCGCATGGGGCGATTATGTCCTGGGTTTGCAGTGTCATCCCGAGATCCGCACCGATCGGTTCGAACCTTGGCTGATAGGGAATGCGAACGAACTCTCGGGCCACGGCATCGACGCGCGTCAGTTGCGCGCCGACACCGGCCGATACGGTCCCGTGCTCGAAGCCGCCGCGTGCCGGATGTTCGGCGAATGGCTCGATCACGTCGAGACGAAAGCCTGAATGGCTAGCCGAATGGCGACGTGAGCGGCCAGCCAGGTGCCACGTTCATGCAGTAAACCACGTGCGGTGCTATGCTCGATCGCTCTCGGGCTTTCACTGGGCGTAATCCATGAGCGCGCTTTTCTCTCCGCTCACGCTGCGTAGCGTGACGCTTCCCAATCGTATCGTCGTCTCCCCAATGTGCCAGTACTCCGCCGAACGCGGCGAAGCGACCGCTTGGCACATGATTCACCTCGGCGGTCTCGCGCTGTCCGGCGCGGGCATGCTGTGCATCGAAGCCACCGCCGTCGAGCCGGACGGGCGCATCACCCCCGGCGATCTCGGCTTGTGGGACGACGCGACCGAAGAGGCGCTCGTGCCGGTGCTGGCAGCGATCCGCAGGCATTCGCACATCATCGTGACGATGCAACTGGCGCACGCGGGCCGCAAGGCATCGAGCCACGTGCCGTGGGAAGGCGGCCAGCTGATTACGGTGTCGCAAGGCGGGTGGCTGCCGCATGCGCCGTCGGCGTTGCCGCACAAGCCGGGCGAGGAGCCGCCGCTCGCGCTCGATGTCGCCGGCCTGAACCGGATTCGCGAGGCGTTCGCCGCGTCCGCGCGGCGCGCCGCGCGTCTTGGCATCGATGCGCTCGAAGTGCATGCCGCGCATGGCTATCTGCTGCATCAGTTCCTGTCGCCGATCGCCAATCAGCGCACCGACGACTACGGCGGCTCGCTCGAAAACCGCATGCGGTTTCCGATCGAAATTTTCGACATCGTGCGTGCCGCATTTCCTGCCGACAAACCGGTTGGCGTGCGCGTGTCGGCGACGGACTGGGTCGAAGGCGGCTGGACGCTCGAAGACACGATCGCGTTTGCACACGAGCTGGAAAAGCGCGGCTGCGACTGGATCGACGTGTCGTCGGGCGGTGTCTCGCCGCTGCAGCGAATTCCGCTCGAGCCGGGCTATCAGATTCCGTTCGCGAAGGCGGTCAAGCACGCAACCGGTCTGACGACGATCGGCGTCGGTCTCATAACCGATCCGCTGCACGCCGAGCAACTGATCGAAGCGGGCGATGCCGATCTGATCGCGCTGGCTCGCGCGCTGCTCTATAACCCGCGCTGGCCGTGGCATGCCGCCGCTAACCTCGGTGCGACCGTCGAAGCGCCGCCGCAGTACTGGCGTTCGCAACCGCGCGAGCACAAAGCGCTGTTCGGCGACATTACGTTCGGTCAACGGTGACGTCCGCCGCGCGTTGAACGAACGCATCGGCTGACGGTTGAAGGAAGCCGTGGACAGCGTGTAGGATGCCGGTTGTGGCGCGGTGCGCGTCGCAAGTCGACGCGGCGCTCGCAGGGCGCCGCGTTTGCTATTCGCGTCAGAAAAAAGCCGCGCGCACGACGCGCCTGACGATTGCCAGATTTGATTCCCCAGTTCTTCACAAGGATTCATTCAATGAATTCACGCAGGATCGCCGTGCGCCGTTCGGGTGTGCACGGCAAAGGCGTGTTTGCTCTCGAACCGATCGCGGCCGGCGAGCGACTGATCGAATACAAGGGCGAGCGGATTACCTGGAAAGAGGCGTTGCGCCGCCATCCGCATAATCCGGCTGAACCGAATCACACGTTTTATTTCGCGCTGGATAACGGCAAGGTCATCGACGGCAAGGTGAACGGCAATAGCGCGCGCTGGATCAATCATTCATGCGCGCCGAACTGCGAAGCCGAGGAAATCGACGGACACGTGTACGTGCATGCGCTGCGCGATATCGCGGAGGGCGAGGAAGTCTTTTACGACTACGGCCTCGTGATCGACGCGCGTCAGACGAAGAAGCTGAAAAAGGAATACGAATGCCGCTGCGGTGCGCGCAAGTGCCGCGGCACGATGCTGGCGCCGCCGCAGAAGGGCAAGGGCGGCGGCAAGTCGGGCAAAGGCGCCGACAAGGGGGAGAAGTCGGGCAAATCGGCGAAGAAATCGAAGAAGAAATGAGCCGCGGGCCGGTGCGCGGCGGTAGCTGTTTGCGCTGATCGAAGCGCTCGGTCGAGCACGGCCGCGGCAGCCCGGCGAGCCCCCACCTTCCTACAAATCGACCGGCGCCGAGTGCGCCGGTTTTTTCGTGGCGCGCCGTGCGTTGGCATCGTTGGCGGTGGCAGCGCCTGCCGACGCACCGGGCGGCAGCAACGGAATCCTGACGATAAAGCGTGCGCCGCCCTCCGGTGCGTCCTCGTAACGCACGCTGCCATGATGCAGCACCATGATGTCGTGGACGATCGCGAGGCCCAGACCCGCGCCGCTGTCGACGCCCGCCTCGGTCTGCCCGTCGCCGCGGAAGAATCGCTTGAACAGATCCGCCTGCTGCGAACGCGGCACGCCCGGGCCGTTGTCTTCGACGACGATCTCGGCCATGCGCAGATCGTCGATCAAGGTCTGCGAAACTGTGACCGTGATACGCCCGCCGTCGGCCCGCGAAGGCGGCACGTACTTCAGCGCGTTATCGAGCAGATTCGCGATCACTTCATGGAGCAGCACAGGGTTGCCGCGCGCCATCAGCGGGTCATCGTTCGACGGATCGTCGAGGCGCTGGAAGCCGAGGTCCACGTGTACCGGTAGCGCGCGCGGCACCCATTCGGCGCCGGTGTCGAACGCGAGCGCGGCCATGTCGACATTGACGAAGCGGGCCGCCTGTTCGCCCGGCTCGGCGCGCGCGAGCGACAGCAATTGATTCGACAGCCGCACGGCGCGATCGGCCGCGGCGCGCAGTTCGCGCACGGCAGCGAGCGTCTGCTGCGGATCGCGCGCGACGACCGCCTGCTCCGCATGCAGCTTCACGGCGGTGAGCGGCGTGCGCAACTGATGCGCGGCATCGGCGATGAATTTACGTTGCGCATCCAGGGCGGCTTTCAGACGATCGAGCAACGCGTTCAGCGCGCCCGTCAGCGGACGGATCTCGACCGGTACATAGGTTTCGTCGACCGGCTCGAGCGACGTGTGCGTTTGCCGGTTCAGCGAATCGGCGAGCGCGGTCAGCGGATTGAGCTGCTGATTGACGACGCGCCACACGATCACCCAGCCGGCTAGCAGCAGCAGCAATAACGGCATCATGATCGCGATGAGGAACTCGGCGGCGATGCGGAAGCGGTGATGCACGGGCTGGCCGACTTCGACGACGATCGGATTACCGCTCGGCTGATCGACGCGCACCTGAGCGACCCGCACGGCCACGCCTTCGTGCTGCGTCTCGAACACGTACGCGTAATGCATGCGGCGCACGTTGGTGCCTTGCAGCGGCAGATTGTGGTCGCCGGCGATTTCGGTGTCGCCGGTGCTGATCCGGTAGACCAGATGTTCGACCGGGTCGGAGAACATCGCCTGCGCGAGCGGTGGCACCGTGATCGGCGCTTCCGGTCCGGCAATCTGGATCTGTTTGGAGATCGCGGTCGCGAGGTCCGCGAGCGAACGGTCGACCACGTGCTGCGTGTACTGCCATGCGAGCCAGTAAGCGATCAGACCGCTCATCAGCGCGAGCAGCGACAGGGGAGCAGCGAGGCGCCGCAGCAGCGTGCGGCGCAGACTATTGGCGGCCGGCTGGTGCATGATCGAACGCGCGGGAAGGTTGTGACTGCGGTGGCAACTGCGGTAGTAATGGCGCGAACCGCCTTGAGACGGTCCGGAGCCCCGCACAACGCGCTGCGGGCACAGCCGATCTGCGGCGCCGCTGCGGCGCCGTCAGGCCGCGACGCAATGCGCGGCCTTCACGACGATTATGCGGCCTGGCGAATTTCCTGCAACAGGTAGCCAAAGCCACGCACGGTGACGATTTCGACACGGCAGCTCTCGAGCTTCTTGCGCACGCGGTGAACGTAGACTTCGATCGCGGTATCACCGAGATCGCCGCCGAAGTGCGTCAGATGATCCTGTAGTTGCGCCTTGCTGACGACGCGGCCGTGACGCAGCAACAGCATTTCGAGCACCGCGAATTCGCGCGGCGACAGTTCGAGCGGTTTGTCGTCGTTGAAGATGCGGCGGTCGACGCCCGACAGCCGCACGCCGCCCAGCGACACTTCCGGACGCGGCATGTCACCGTGCGGACCGCTGCGGCGCATCACCGCGCGAATACGCGCTTCGAGCTCGGCCGGCTCGAACGGCTTCAGCATGTAGTCGTCCGCGCCTGAGTTCAGGCCTTGCACGCGGTCGTTCAGTTCGTCGCGCGCGGTAAGGATGATCACAGGCGTGTGACGGTTGCTCTGGCGGAAACGCGACAGCAGCGTCATGCCGTCGATGCCCGGCAGACCCAGATCGAGGATCACGAGTTCGTGGCGATTTTGCGTGAGGGCCTGCTCGGCAAAGATGCCGTCATGGACCATGTCGACGGTGAAGCCGGCTTGTTCGAGACTGCTTTGGATGCCGCGTGCGATGGGGCGGTCATCTTCGATCAGAAGGAGGCGCATGGATTTCGCTCAAGTACAATGGGTTTAGGCGTTTGGGCAAGCGGTTCGCCGGGGCGCCTGCTACACAGCCAGCGTGCGAAGCGGCGGCAGACGTGCCACGAAGCACCTGTCGAGCCGAATCGAAGCACCGTGCCAGCCATCACGAAGTCATGTCCGAGATCAGCATTCACGAACTGGAAGCCGCGATCAACTTCTGGCGCACCCGCTCACCTTCAAGCGGCGACGAACACGTTCTGTGCAAGGAGGCAAGCGCGCTCTCCAAGCCGTATGCGCTGCTGATTGTACAGCGTCAGCAGTCTCTATCACTCGATCGTTTCGACCCGATTGCAAGGCAGGCCTGGGAAGCTTACGTTCAACTTAAGGATAGCCTGTAGAACTGAAGGTTTGCCTAGGGAATTGCCTGCATTGTCCTTTCAAGGTCGCCTGATTACGCGGAGAGTTATGCATAAACACGCATAAAAGCCCGTAATTATTTGTATTACGTAGTAATACCATCGATGAATGCGGCAAGCGCGATGTCGCGTTCGGTCACGCCGTTCGCTTCATGGGTTGACAGCGTGATGTCGACCTTGTTGTACACGTTGAACCACTCGGGATGGTGGTCCATTTCCTGCGCCTTGATCGCGACGCGCGTCATGAAGCCGAAGGCCTCGTTGAAGTCGGCGAACTCGAACGCGCGGCGAATCGCATCACGCTCAGCCACGCTTTGCCAGCGCTTCAGTTTCGCCAGTTGCTGGGTTCGCTCGTCGGACGTCAGTTTCTGAATCATGGTGTTACCTCGCTCGTCGAACTCGTTCGCCAGCAGGCGGACGAATCCGTCATTTTTTCATGGTTGCGCAACGCTCGCCGCACGCTGGTCCGGATCGGTTTGCGATGGCTTTTCGTTCAAACGTCGCCGCCGGTGTTCCAACCCTCGCGGGTTCCACGCGTAATCACGCAGTCGCCGTCGAACACGTCGCCCGCCGCGTAGGCAGGTGCGCTGGCGAGCTTCGTCAGCAGCGGCGTGAAGTCGGTTTGCGCGACGTGGAAAAGTTGCGCGAAGTCATCGATGACGAAATAGGTTTGTTGGAACGTATCGATGCGATAACGCGTGCGCATCACGCGTTCCAGCGCGAAGCCGAGTCGGTTCGGCGCTGCGCTTCGCTGGCTATGCAGCGTCTCCGCCTTGCTCGAGACGATGCCCGCGCCGTAGATCTTCACGCCGTTCGGACTCGCGTCATCGCGGATCAGCCCGAACTCCACTGTGTACCAATAGAGCCGCGCGAGCAGCGGCAGCGCGCCCGCGTCCTTGGCAGCGAGCGCGGCGCGGCCGTACGCGTGCATGTAGTCCGCGAACACCGGGTCGATCAACAACGGCACATGGCCGAACAGATCGTGAAAACAGTCGGGCTCTTGCAGGTAGTCGAGCTGGTGGGGGCGGCGCATCCACCACGTGACCGGAAAGCGGCGATTCGCCAGATGCTCGAAAAATACCTGATCCGGTACGAGGCCAGGCACCGCGACGATGCGCCAGCCGGTTGCGGGCGTGAGCTTCGCGTTGACGTCTTCAAAGGACGGCACGCGCTCGGACGGCAGGCCGATGCGCTCGACGCCCGCGAGGAATTCATTGCAGGCACGGCCTTCGAGCAAGGCTGTTTGGCGCGCGTACAGTTGTTGCCAGACCGCATGGTCAACCGTGCCGTAGCGCTCAAGCGGCTGATCGATCGTGAAGTCGGCGCGGGTCTCGAGACCGGCGTCGAACTGTTCCTTGAGTTTGGCAGTGCTGGCGGTGGACATGGCGAGGCTGCTGTAAAAAGACGAATTGCATGAAATGGGTGTATGCGAGTGTAGAGCGGAGCACGTGCGGAAGGGGCGCATGTTTCGCGTGTAAGCATTTCGATATGCGATAATCGTGCGTTAAATTGCGGATTAATGCGGGATATCACCATGCTTGAACTCGACCACTTCGATCTCGCGCTGCTCGACGTGCTGCAGCGCTTCGGTCGCGCCACGCATCAGCAGTTGGCGGAACAGGTACCGCTGTCGCCGTCGCAGATCGGGCGACGCCTGCAACGGCTGGAACAGGTCGGTGTGGTGGATGGCTATCGCGTCGTGCTGCGACCCGAAAAGCTTGGGCTCGGCGTCACCGCTTTCACGAGCCTGAAGCTGAAGCATCACGGCGATTCGATCATCGAGCAGTTTCAGCAGCAGATCGACTTGCTGCCCGAAGTGCTCGAATGTCACGCGGTCGTCGGCGATGCCGACTATCTGCTGCGCATCGTCGCGCCGGATCTGAATTACCTGTCGACCTTCGTGATGAAGAAGCTGATGCGCGTGCCGGGTGTCGATAGCGTGCGCTCGAATATCGTGCTGACCACGTTCAAGCGCAACGGGCCGTTGCCGCTCGGGCATCTGGCGCCGGGGGCGGCGGCGGTTTGAGGGTTTGAAGCCGTTGCCGGCAGTGCCGACTGACAGGAAGAGGGAGCCGCGCATGCCGTGCCGCGGCCCCTGCGGTGACGGGATCTTTATGCCGCCCGCTTCGGCTCATCGTCGGCGTTCAGCAAATCGACGTACGCGACCGGCACCAGATCCGCTTCCGATACGCCGAGGCTCTTGAACATCGCTTGTGCTTCCGCGTGGCCGCCTTCTTCATCGTCGTCCTGCGCGAGCACCACTTCGAGTTCGACGAAATCGCCGAGACCGTCGACGCGATCCAGATGAATCCGCGTGCGCCCGCTCAGATATACGTGCCGCTCTTTCGAGACGATGCCGCGCGTGGTCAGCGCGGTCGCGAGCAGCGCATGCATCGCTTCGGGATTCGTCACCGGACTGCGCGTGTAGTACGACGCCTTCGGGCCGTCGCGGTCGTCACGCTGATAGAAGATCAGCTCGGCCGGCGTGCCGTCGTCGAACTGGCGCAGCTTCAGGCGGCCGCGCGGCACGTCGTAGAAAAAGTCCTGCTGGCGGAAGATCAGCGGCGCGTCCGTCGCAAGCTGTGCGGCGCGCTCGCGCAGTTGGTCGAAATGCTGGGCGCGGGCTTTGATTTCGATGTTGCGTGCCATGTCAGGCTCCTGTGGATGGGGGAAGTGACCGGCGGCTCCGGAATTGCTGGTGTTGCCGGGCGGACGCCGCCGGGAAGGACGAAGCCAGGCGGAACGGAAAGCTGCGATGGCGCTGCGCGAGCGCAAACCGACAATCTAGCAAAATCTTCGTGACGGAGCGGTTTCAGCTCGGCGGGCAAGTGGGAGAGGGCGGGCATTAGCGAGACTCATATCGCAACGCGTCAGACCGTCCCCGCTCAAATCGCCCACTGCTGTTCGATCAGCTTCAACGCCGCCGCGATCGCTGGCTCATCCTTGCGCTCGTCGAGCGTGATGAAGCTCAGCTGCGTCGGCACCGTTATGCCATCGACGATCGTCAGCGCGTGCGCATGCGCCTCGGCGATCGCGGTCGCGTCGCGCGCAAGCGTGAGACCGACGCCCGATTTGACCAGATCGAGCATCGACGGCTCCTGGTCCACCTCGGCCACCTTGACCGGCTTCACACCCGCTTCGCCGAAACAGCGCGACAGCAGCCGGTTATGCGCGGACGCCGGCGGCGTCCAGATCCACGGCAGCGCCGCGAGCGAGCGCCAGTCTCGCGCACCCTTCACGCGATCTTTCCAGCCCGCCGGCGCGAGCACGCGATACTGGAAATGCGTGAGCGTGACCGCGTGAAACGTGGCGCCGTCGCGCGTGTCGTCGTCGGCGGGCAGGCCAATGTAATAGCCGACGTCGAGCTCGCCCGCGCAAATCTGTTCGCGCACCCAGCCCGACATGCCGTGGCGCAGCGCGGTTTCGATCTGGGGCCAGGTCTCGACGAGCTGCTTCAGGAAACCGCCGAGGCGCAAAAACTCCGGGTCGAGAATGGTGCCGATGCGCAGACGCCCGCGTACTTCCTGGCGCAGCGTCTGCGCCGCCCGCTGCACGTCGGCTGCCGCGCCGAGTGCGCGTTCGGCATGCGGCAGCAGCGCCTGGCCGTCGCGTGTCAGCGCGAGTCCGTGCGAAGTCCGCGTGAACAGGGTCACGCCGAGCGTCTCCTGCAAGTGCTTGATTTGCAGGCTGACGGCAGGTTGGGTCAGATGCAGTTGCACCGCGGCACGCGTAAGGTTGCCCTCGCGTGCGACAGTGACGAAGGCCCTAAGGAGAGTCAGTTCCATATGCTGATATTAGCGTGGCTTATAGCGCAGTTGAGCATTACTCATTGGATTTGTCGCTCGTAAGGGCCGTACGCTTGTTGTTCAGCACGCTTGTGCGCGCGGCATCGAGCGCGAAGCGGAAGATTTCACAGGAAAGAGGAACGAGATGAGCGAGACATATTCCGACGCAACCGCGCAGGACGAAGCCGCACGCAGCGCGGCGAGTGCACGCGCGCTGAGCCATTTCATCAACGGCAAGACCGTCGAAGGCACGAGCGGACGCTTCGGCGACGTCTTCAATCCGGCGCTCGGCAGCGTCAGCGCGCGCGTGCCGCTCGCGAGCGTCGCCGAGGTGGACGCCGCGGTCGCTGCCGCCAAAGCCGCGTTTCCCGCCTGGAGCGAAACCGCGCCGATCAAACGGGCGCGGGTGCTGTTCAAGTTCAAGGAACTGCTCGACCGTCATCACGATGAGCTCGCGGAACTGATTACGCGCGAGCACGGCAAGGTGTTTTCCGACGCCAAGGGCGAGGTGATGCGCGGCATCGAGATCGTCGAATTCGCGTGCGGCATCCCGAATCTGCTGAAGACCGATTTCACCGATCAGATTGGCGGCGGCATCGACAACTGGAATCTGCGGCAGCCGCTCGGCGTGGTCGCGGGCATCACGCCGTTCAATTTTCCGATGATGGTGCCGTGCTGGATGTTCCCCATCGCGCTCGCGTGCGGCAACACCTTCGTGCTGAAACCGTCCGAACGCGATCCGTCCGCGTCGAACCGGCTCGCCGAACTGCTGAAGGAAGCGGGCCTGCCGGACGGCGTGTTCAACGTCGTGCACGGCGACAAGGTCGCGGTCGACGCGCTGCTCGTGCATCCGGAAGTCAGCGCGCTGTCGTTCGTCGGCTCGACGCCGATCGCCGAATACATCTACACCGAAGGTACGAAGCACGGCAAGCGCGTGCAGGCGTTGGGCGGTGCCAAGAATCACCTCGTCGTAATGCCCGACGCCGATCTCGACCAGGCCGTCGACGCCCTGATCGGCGCCGCCTACGGCTCGGCCGGCGAGCGCTGCATGGCGATTTCGGTGGCGGTCGCGGTGGGGCATATCGCCGACGAGCTGATCGAGCGTCTGGCGCCGCGCGTGAATAGCCTGAAGATCCTCAACGGCATGGAAGCGGCCGCCGAGATGGGGCCGCTCGTCACCGGCGCGCATCGCGACAAGGTGCTCGGCTATATCGACGCCGGCGTCGCCGCGGGCGCGAAGCTCGTCGTCGACGGGCGCGGTCATCAGGTCGCGGGGCACGAGAAGGGTTTCTTCCTCGGCGGCACGCTGTTCGACGACGTGTCGCCCGACATGAAGATCTACCGCGAGGAGATTTTTGGGCCGGTGCTATGCGTCGTGCGCGTGCCCGACTTCGCCTCCGCAGTCGAATTGATCAACGCGAATCAGTTTGCGAACGGCGTGTCGCTGTTCACGTCCGACGGCGGCATTGCACGCGCGTTTTCCCGGCAGATCGAGATCGGCATGGTCGGCATCAACGTGCCGATTCCGGTGCCGATGGCCTGGCATTCGTTCGGCGGCTGGAAGAGGTCTCTGTTCGGCGATCATCATGCGTACGGCGAGGAAGGCGTGCGGTTTTACACGCGCTACAAGAGCATCATGCAGCGCTGGCCTGACAGCATCGCGAAGGGCGCCGAATTCACGATGCCGGTCGCCAAATAAGCTGGCGGCTTTGCGCGGCATCAAGTCGGCAAGCGCGCCAGGAAAACAATAAAAGCGCAATAAAAGCGCTTCGCGGCGCACGCGTGGAAGCGATCCAGCAGCCACGCATGCGCCGCAAAAATGCTTGGGAGACTGAACGATGAGTCATACCGACAGTACGCATCGCGCCGCACGGCGACTCGAAGGCGAGTTCGACTACGTCATCGTCGGCGCGGGTACCGCCGGCTGCGTGCTGGCGAACCGGCTCACCGAAGATCCCGACATCCACGTGCTGCTGCTCGAAGCCGGGGGGAAGGACGACTATCACTGGATTCACGTGCCGGTCGGCTACCTGTATTGCATCGGCAATCCGCGCACGGACTGGCTGTACAAGACCCAGGCCGAGCCGGGTCTGAACGGCCGCACGCTGTCGTATCCGCGCGGGCGTGTGCTCGGCGGCAGTTCGTCGATCAACGGCATGATCTACATGCGCGGTCAGCGGGAAGACTACGACGAGTGGGCGCGTGTGACGAACGACGGCAAGTGGTCCTGGAACGCGGTGCTGCCGGTCTTCAGGCGCAGCGAGGATCACCACGGCGGTGCCAACGAAGCGCACGGCGCGGGCGGACCGTGGCGCGTCGAGAAGCAGCGCCTCAAATGGAAGATTCTCGAAGAGTTCGCGCAAGCCGCGCAGCAAACCGGCATCCCCGCCACCGACGATTTCAATCGCGGCGATAACACCGGTGTCGGCTACTTCGACGTCAACCAGAAGCGTGGCATTCGCTGGAATGCGTCGAAGGCATTTTTGCGGCCCGCGTTGAAGCGGGAGAACCTCACTGTCATCACCGGTGCCCACACGCAGCGTGTCGTGTTCGATGGCCGCCGCTGCACCGAAGTCGAATATCGTGGCGGCGAGGTCGACTATCTCGCCAAAGCGCGTTGTGAAGTGATCCTTTCCGCCGGCGCGGTCAACTCGCCGCAACTGCTCGAATTGTCCGGTGTCGGCAATGGCGCGCGTCTGCAGAATCTCGGCATCGAGGTCGTTCAGGATCTGCGCGGTGTCGGGGAAAATCTGCAGGACCATCTGCAACTGCGCATGGCGTATCGGGTGCAGGGCGTGCGCACGCTGAATACGATGTCCGCGCACTGGTGGGGCAAGCTGATGATCGGCATGCAGTACGCGTTGTTTCAGAGCGGACCGATGTCGATGTCGCCATCGCAACTCGGCGCGTTCGCGAAGTCCGACGCCGACGATCGCTCGCTGTCGCGACCCGATCTCGAGTATCACGTGCAGCCTTTGTCGCTTGATCGCTTCGGGGAACCGCTGCATCGCTTCAATGCGTTCACGGCTTCGGTGTGTCAGCTGCGCCCCACGTCGCGCGGCAGCATTCATATTGCGTCGGCCGATGCTTCCGCACCACCGTTGATCGCGCCGAATTATCTGTCGACCGACTACGATCGCCACGTCGCGGCGAACGCGCTACGTCTGACGCGTCGCATCGTCGCGGCGCCCGCGCTCGCGCGCTATCAGCCGCGGGAGATCCTGCCGGGCCTCCAGTATCAAAGTGAAGAAGAATTGCAGCAGGCCGCGGGCGCGGTCGGCACGACGATCTTCCATCCGGTCGGCACCTGCCGCATGGGCACGACCGACGATCCCGCCGCGGTCGTCGACAACCGGCTACGAGTTATCGGAGTCGAAGGCTTGCGTGTCGTCGATGCGTCGGTGATGCCCAACATCACGTCAGGTAACACCAATTCGCCGACGCTGATGATCGCCGAGCGCGCCAGCGACATGATCCGCGAGGATCGTCGCGCGCGCGTGAGCGGCAGCATGGCCGCGCATACCGGTGTTGACGCGTCGATGTCAGTTGTGTGACATGACTCGGTGAGCGCATCGGTGAGGTTTTCCGCCGCTTACGTGAAGCGTGTGAACCGCGCGTCACATACGCACGGCGCGGGCCTCGTTCCCTAAGTGCAAATCCCAATGATTGCGCTGCATCATTGGCGCGACAATGGCAGCCATGCTGCGTGCCGCGCCATGGCTCACCGTCCGGATTGGTGCAGCACGCCAACGAGTGGCACGGGGTGCCGCAAAAATAACAAGTCGCGCAGAGCTTCGCGCGGAAAGATCGTAGTGCTTCGCCTTACTCCGTATGGAAGGGAACATGATTCTCGGCGATACGATTCTCGAAACGCGCGGCCTCACCCGCGAGTTCAAAGGCTTTGTCGCCGTGAACGGCGTGAACCTGCGCGTGCGCCGTGGCTCGATCCATGCGCTGATCGGCCCCAATGGAGCGGGCAAGACCACCTGCTTCAATCTGCTCACCAAATTTCTCGAACCCACCGCGGGCCAGATCGTTTTCAACGGTGTCGATATCACCGGCGAACGGCCGGCTCAGATCGCGCGGCGCGGCATCATCCGTTCGTTCCAGATTTCCGCGGTATTTCCGCATCTGACGGCATTGCAGAATGTGCGCATCGGCTTGCAGCGCTCGCTCGGCACCGCGTTTCATTTCTGGAGGAGCGAGCGTACGTTGCGCCGTCTGAACGATCGCGCGATGGATCTGCTGACCCAGGTCGGCCTGACCGATTTCGCCGATGTGTTGACGGTCGAGCTCGCCTACGGCCGCAAGCGCGCGCTCGAAATCGCGACCACGCTCGCGATGGAGCCGGAATTGATGCTTCTCGACGAGCCCACGCAAGGCATGGGTCATGAGGACGTCGACCGCGTGACCGCGCTGATCAAGAAAGTGTCGGCCGGCCGCACAATCCTGATGGTCGAACACAATATGAATGTGATCGCCGGTATCTCCGACACGATCACCGTGCTGCAACGGGGTGAAGTGCTCGCCGAGGGCAGCTATGCGGAAGTGTCGAAGAATCCGCTCGTGATGCAAGCCTACATGGGCAGCGCCGACGCGGCGCTGGCCGGAGCCCACGCATGAATACGACGGTCGAGCACGAAGGCCTCGAAGCGAACCAAACGAAAAGCGGCGCACCCGCGCTGGACATCGCGGGACTGCAAGCCTGGTACGGGGAATCCCACATTCTGCACGGCGTCGATCTGGCGGTCGGCCGCGGCGAGGTCGTGACGCTGCTCGGGCGCAATGGCGCGGGCCGCACCACGACGCTACGCGCGATCATGGGCCTCACGGGTCGCCGTACCGGCTCGATCCGTATCGACGGACGCGAAACCGTCGGCTTGCCCACGCATCGCATCGCGCATTGCGGCATCGGCTATTGCCCGGAAGAGCGCGGCATTTTTTCCAGCCTGTCGTGCGAGGAAAATCTGCTGCTGCCGCCGCCCGTCGGCGACAAGGCGCGCATGATGTCGCTCGAGGAAATCTACGCGATGTTCCCGAATCTGCACGAACGGCGCATGAGTCAGGGCACGCGGCTCTCGGGCGGCGAACAACAGATGCTCGCGGTCGCGCGGATTCTGCGCACCGGCGCGAATCTGCTGCTGCTCGACGAAATCTCGGAAGGGCTCGCGCCCGTGATCGTGCAGGCGCTCGCGCGCATGATCGTTACGCTGAAGGCGCGCGGCTACACGATCGTGATGGTCGAGCAGAACTTCCGCTTCGCCGCGCCGCTCGCGGATCGTTTCTATGTGATGGAGCACGGCATGATCGTCGAGCATTTCGGGGCTAGCGAGCTCGAAGGCAAGATGCCGGTGCTGCATGATTTACTGGGCGTATAGACACGGACACACGCGCGCCCGACTGCCTCTGATAACCACAAGCGAAGAACCAGGAGACATGCATGAAAAAGAACCCACTCGCGCGAGTTGCCTCATTCTGTTTCGCGGTCGCCGCCGGCACCGCACTGACGCTGGGCAGCGCGCAAGCGGCCGACGATGCCGTGAAGATCGGCTTCATCACGGACATGTCGGGCCTGTACGCGGATATCGACGGGCAGGGCGGTCTTGAGGCGATCCGGATGGCGGTCGCCGACTTCGGCGGCAAGGTCAACGGCAAGCCGATCACGGTGCTGTACGCGGATCACCAGAACAAGGCGGACATCGCGGCATCGCGCGCTCGCGAGTGGTTCGACCGCGACGGCGTGGACATGGTGATCGGCGGCACGAACTCGGCGACCGCGCTGTCGACTAACACCGTCGCGGGCGAGAAGCACAAGGTCTATATCAGCGTCGGCGCCGGCGCCGATACGTTGACCAACGAGCAATGCACGCCGTACACGATCCACTACGCATACGACACGACCGCGCTCGCGAACGGCACGGGCTCGGCCGTGACGAAGCAGGGCGGCAAGACCTGGTACTTCCTGACGGCAGACTACGCATTCGGCAAGGCGCTCGAAAAAGCGACCGCGGAGGTCGTGAAGGCGAACGGCGGCCAGGTGCTCGGCGAGGTGCGTCATCCGCTGTCGGCGTCGGACTTCTCGTCGTTCCTGCTGCAGGCGCAGGCGTCGAAGGCACAGATCCTCGGCCTCGCGAACGCGGGCGGCGACACGATCAACGCGATCAAGGCCGCAAAGGAATTCGGCATCACCAAGACGATGAAGCTCGCCGCGCTGCTGATGTTCATCAACGACGTGCACAGCCTCGGTCTCGAAACGACGCAAGGTCTGGTGCTGACCGACAGCTGGTACTGGAACAAGGACGCCGACACGCGCAAGTGGTCGCAGCGCTACTTCGACAAGATGAAGAAGATGCCGTCGAGCCTGCAGGCTGCCGACTACTCGGCGGCGATGAACTATCTGAAGGCAGTGCAGGCGGTGGGCTCGACCGATCCGGACAAGGTGATGGCGCAGTTGCACAAGACGAAGATCGACGACTTCTACGCGAAGGGCTACATCCGTCAGGACGGCAGCATGATCCACGACATGTACCTGATGCAGGTGAAGACGCCGGCCGAATCGAAAGAGCCGTGGGATTACTACAAGATCACTGCGACGATTCCGGGCGATCAGGTCTTCACGACCAAGGCGCAGACCCGCTGCGCGCTGTGGAAGTAAGCGCGGCCGCAGTAAGCGGTCGAGGACCGCGCAGACCTGAGAGAACCGCCGGCGGTGCAGGGGCACGCGCTGGCGGCGAACCGTTTCAGATGCCGCACGTGATGGGCAGCGTCGCCGCTCGTCGCGTGCCGGCCGGATCGTGCGTCACCGATCTCACCTTGACGATGGCTTGAAGGGCTAAGGGCTTCAATGGACATCTTTGGCGTTCCGCTACCGGCGATGCTGAGCCAGCTTCTGCTCGGGCTCGTGAACGGCTCGTTCTACGCGATTCTGAGCCTCGGGCTGGCGATTATTTTCGGCCTGCTCAACGTGATCAACTTCGCGCATGGCGCGCTGTTCATGCTCGGGGCGATGCTCGCGTGGATGGGGCTGTCGTATTTCAATCTGCCGTACTGGGTGATGCTCGTGCTCGCGCCGCTGATCGTCGGACTGGTCGGCGTCGCGATCGAGCGCTCGATGCTGCGCTGGCTTTACAAGCTCGATCATCTGTATGGCCTGTTACTGACGTTTGGCCTCACACTCGTGATCGAAGGCGTATTCCATTCGATCTACGGCTCGTCGGGCCAACCGTACGACGTGCCGTCGGCGCTGTCGGGCGCGACCAATCTCGGCTTCATGTATCTGCCGAACTATCGCGCATGGGTGGTGGTCGCGTCGCTGGCCGTGTGCTTTGCGACATGGTTCGTGATCGAGAAGACGCGGCTTGGCGCGTATCTGCGCGCGGGCACCGAAAACCCGAAGCTCGTCGAGGCGTTCGGCGTCAACGTGCCGCTGATGATCACGCTGACCTACGGCTTCGGCGTCGCGCTCGCGGCGTTTGCCGGCGTGCTCGCCGCGCCGGTGATTCAGGTGTCGCCGCTGATGGGCCAGTCGATGATCATCACCGTGTTCGCGGTGGTCGTGATCGGCGGAATGGGCTCGATCATGGGCTCGATTCTGACCGGCCTGATGCTCGGCGTAGTCGAGGGACTCACGCGTGTGTTCTACCCCGAGGCGTCGGCGACCGTCGTCTTCGTGATCATGGCGCTCGTGCTGCTCGTGCGTCCGGCGGGTCTTTTCGGCAGGGAAAAATGATGCAGAGAAAAGTGCTCTACGGTCTGCTGCTGATCGTGCTGCTCGCGGTTCCGGTGCTCGGCATCTATCCGCTCTTCGTGATGAAGGTGCTGTGCTTCGCGCTGTTCGCGGCAGCCTTCAATCTGCTGATCGGCTATACGGGCTTGCTGTCCTTTGGTCATGCGATGTTTCTCGCGTCGGCCGGTTACGTGACCGGCTATGCGATGCAGACGCTCGGTTTTTCGCCGGAGCTCGGCGTGCTGAGCGGCACCGCGGCGGCGACGCTGCTTGGGCTCGTCGTCGGCTTCTTCGCGATTCGCCGTCAGGGTATCTACTTCGCGATGGTGACGCTCGCGCTCGCGCAGATGGTCTACTTCGTGTTCCTGCAGGCGCCGTTCACGCACGGGGAAGACGGTCTCCAAGGCGTGCCGCGCGGCAAGCTGTTCGGCGTGCTCGATCTCTCTTCGGATGTCGCGCTATATTTCGTCGTGCTCGCGGTGATCGTCGCGGCTTTCCTGCTGATCGTGCGGATCGTGCATTCGCCGTTCGGGCAGGTGCTCGTCGCGATCAAGGAAAACGAGCCGCGCGCGGTGTCGCTCGGCTACGACACCGACCGTTTCAAGCTTCTCGCATTCATTCTGTCGGCCGGCATTGCGGGTCTCGCGGGTTCGCTGAAGGTGCTGGTGCAAGGCTTCGAAACGCTCAGCGATGCCTATTGGACGATGTCCGGCCTCGTGATCCTGATGACGCTGGTGGGCGGCATGGGCACGCTGTTCGGGCCGTTGCTCGGCGCCGCGTTGATCGTGTCGCTCGAAGACAGGCTCGGCGATATCGGCGCGGCACTCGCGTCGATGACCGGCATCGACTGGTTCCGCTCGCTCGGCGAATCGGTGACGATCGTCACGGGGCTGATTTTCATCGCGTGTGTGCTGGCGTTCCGGCGCGGCATCGTCGGTGAGATCGTCGCGCGAGTGCGACCGTTGCGGGCTTGAGATCGTCTGTTTGATCCCGGCCGCGTGGTCGCTCGCTTGATGCAGTGCGATACCAAATTGCTTCGACGTCCGATCTAATTGCGGCTCGTGCTGAAGGTCCGCTGGATCAAGGGCTCGGGCGAACCTGCGACAAACCATGTGACGAAATGCGCCCTACATGCCCCAATCCGGTGCCGCAGTGCACCACTAGGGTAATTGCTAGTTGTGACTGCTGGGGTGGTCGTTTAATCTTCACGCAGTTCTGATGCACCCCGAATTTGCAGGTGGAGAACGAGGAGACAATTGAGGCACTCAGTGCCCAGAAGAAAGCGCTGTTGGATTGATATCCAACAGCGCTTTTTTATTTGTGTTTATCGAATTTTTTGACTTGATCTTTGGGCTATTTCGCGCGCCATTTTTTATTCTCCGCGAACCGCTGCATGTAACGTCACAAGCCTGCGAAACGCTTGCAGCACGGCGCTTGCGTCCGCTACACTCGCTATTCACCGACCACTGGGTTGGCAATTAAATCCGCGGATTTAATTGCAATTGAATAACGGGGTTAATAGAGGAGCAGGATGAAGTCGGCATTGCGTTGGATCAGCGCGGCATTGGTCGCCACAGGGGTCTCGGCTGCATGGAGCGGCCATGCATTCGCGGACGTGAAAATCGGCGTCACCGTGTCGGCAACAGGACCGGCCGCATCGCTCGGCATTCCGGAAAAGAACACCATCGGGCTGCTGCCGAAAGAAGTAGCGGGCCAGAAGATCGACTACATCGTCCTCGACGACGCAACCGATTCCACCCAGGCGGTCAAGAACGCCCGCAAGCTCACTAGCGAAGACCACGTCGATGCACTGATCGGCTCGACCGTCGTGCCGAACTCGCTCGCCATGATCGACGTCGCCGCCGAAACCTCGACGCCGATGATCTCTCTGGCCGCGGCTGCGGGCATCGTCGAGCCGATGGACGCGAAGCGTGGATGGGTCTTCAAAACGCCGCAAAACGACATTCTGATGGCCACGGCGATCGCGCAGCACATGGCCAATCACGGCGTGAAAACGGTCGCGTTCATCGGCTTTTCCGACGCGTACGGCGAGAGCTGGTTCAAGGAATTCAGCAAAGCCGCCGACCTCGCGAAGATCAAGATCGTCGCGAACGAGCGCTTCGCGCGCAACGATGCATCGGTCACGGGCCAGGTGCTGAAGGTGATGTCGCAGAACCCGGACGCGGTGCTGATCGCCGGTGCGGGCACGCCGGCCGCGCTGCCGCAGAAAACGCTGAAGGAGCGCGGCTACAAGGGCAAGTACTATCAGACGCACGGCGTCGCGAACAACGACTTCCTGCGCGTGTGCGGCAAGGATTGCGAAGGCACATGGCTGCCCGCTGGCCCGCTGCTGGTCGCCGAGCAACTGCCCGAGGCGAATCCGGTGAAGAAGAGCGCGCTCGCGTACAAGCATGCGTATGAAACGGCGTATGGCGCGGGGACGGTGTCGACGTTTGGCGGTCACGCGTGGGACGCGGGTCTGCTGCTGCAGCATGCGGTCCCGCTCGCGTTGAAGAAGGGGCAGCCAGGCACGCCGGCATTCCGCGAGGCGCTGCGTGCCGCGCTCGAAGGCACGAAAGATCTGTCCGCGTCGCATGGCATCTTCAACATGAGCGCGAACGACCATGCCGGTCTCGATCAGCGGGCGCGCGTGATGGTGCAGATCGTCGACGGCAAGTGGAAGCTCGCCGGCGACTGAGCGAAGGCTCTGCGCCACGGGACCTCATCGAAAAAGACGCGTGCAGTTGACGCGTCTTTTTTATTACCCGGGCCGGGTGTCTGCATCGCGCAAAAATGTGGTTTCGCTGCTTCAGGACAAACCCGCATTTGGCGCACGCTCTCTTGACCGTCGATAATGCAGAACGCAAACTACTAACATATTAGTGGTCTATGAAATGCCTGATTGGAATAAAGCCGCGGCACAGAAACGGGGCGTATGACGCGAATGCGCACTCGCGCGACACGAAAGAGGAGCGGTACCCAACGCAGCGGGGGAAGCTATGCGTGCCGAGCAGGGAAAACCATGCTTGGCACACCTGAACCCGCTCACTAGATTCAAACACCCGGCCGAGCAAGCCGGTTTATAGATAGGCGCTTTTCAAAGCGTTTGGAGACTCGCAATGAAAAAGACACGGCATTGGGTGCGCACCGGCATCGCGATCGCGCTGATGTGCGGCGCGGGGGCTGCATTCGCGCAGGTGAAGATCGGCGTCACGTTGTCGACGACGGGGCCGGCCGCGTCGCTCGGGATTCCTGAAAAGAACACGATCGCGTTGCTGCCGAAGGAGATCGGCGGCAAGAGCGTGCAGTACATCATCCTCGACGACGGGTCGGACACCAGCAAGGCCGTGCAGAACACGCGCAAGCTGATCGACGAAGACCGCGTCGACGCGATCATCGGCTCGACCGTCACGCCGAATTCGCTCGCGATGCTCGATCCGGCCGCTGAGGGCAAGACACCGGTGATCTCGCTCGCGGCATCGGCCGCGATCATCCAGCCGATGGATGCGAAGCGCGCATGGGCATTCAAACCGCCTCAGAACGACAGTCTGATGGCCGACGCGATCGCCGATTACATGCAGCATCACGGCGTGAAGACGGTCGGCTTCATCGGATTCTCGGACGCATACGGCGACAGCTGGAACACGACGTTCGACGCCGCCGCGAAAGCGCACAACCTGAAGATCGTGTCGAACGAGCGCTTCAACCGCACCGATGCATCGGTGACGGGCCAGGTGCTGAAGACGATGGGCGCGAATCCCGACGCGGTGCTGATCGCGGGCTCGGGCACGCCGTCGGCGCTGCCGGCCAAGACGCTGAAGGAGCGTGGCTACAAGGGCAAGATCTATCAGACTCACGGGGTCGCGAACAACGACTTCCTGCGTGTGTGCGGCAAGGATTGCGAAGGCGAACTGCTGCCGGCCGGTCCGATTCTCGTCGTCGATCAATTGCCGGATTCGAACCCGGTGAAGAAGTCGTCGGAAGCTTATAAGAACGCCTATGAGAAGGCTTATGGCGCGGGTTCGGTCGCGACCTTCGGCGGCCACGCATGGGATGCCGGCCAGATGTTGCAAGCTGCGATTCCGGTCGCGCTGAAGACCGCCCAGCCGGGCACGCCGGAGTTCCGCGTGGCGCTGCGCAACGCGCTCGAAAACATCAAGGAGCTGCCAGTGTCGCACGGCATCATGAACACCACCGCGAACGACCACAACGGCCTCGACCAGCGCGCACGCGTGATCGTGCAGATCGTCGACGGCAAGTGGAAGTTGCAGAACAACTAAGACTATTTACACAAACATGTAGCGGTACGCGCCTCTCGCGCAATCATGCGGTGCATGACGCCGCATTGCCATTGTGTTCGACGACAATGGCATCGACCGCCGCGCCGCGTCCCGGCGCGGCGGTTGTCTTTTCAGACATGCAGATCGATGGCCGGCTTCGCACCGCGCCGTCGCGACCGTTTCCCGGTTTTTCGATTTCGACGCTTCAGGACGAGGAAGTATGGATCTATCAATTGCGGCGATCCTCGCGCAGGACGGCATCACGACCGGCGCGATCTACGCGCTGCTCGCGCTTGCGCTGGTGCTGGTGTTTTCCGTGACGCGGGTGATCTTCATCCCACAAGGGGAGTTCGTTTCGTACGGTGCGTTGACGCTCGCCGCACTGCAAACGCAGAAGTTTCCGGCCACGTGCTGGCTGTTGATGGCGATGGGCGCGGCATGCTTCGTCGTCGAGACGGCGGCCGTGTTGCGGCATGCTGAGCGGCGTCGTCACGCGGCGCGCACGCTGCCCGTGCTGGCGGGGAAGTACCTGCTGTTTCCGATCGCGGTCTACGCGCTCACGCACGGCATCTTCCTGCAGCCGCTGCCGATGATCGTGCAGATCGCGCTGACGCTGCTGATCGTGATTCCGATGGGTCCGTTCGTGTATCGCCTTGCCTACGAGCCGATCGCGGAGGCGACCACGCTGGTGCTGTTGATCATCGCGGTGGCCGTGCATTTCGCGATGGTCGGTCTCGGCCTCGTGATGTTCGGCGCCGAAGGCTCCCGCACCAACGCGTTTTCCGATGCGACGTTCAACATCGGCACGTTGTCGATCTCCGGCCAGAGCCTGTGGGTAATCGGCACCGCGGTCGTGCTGATCGGCGCGCTGTATCTGTACTTCGATCGCTCGATCTCGGGCAAGGCGTTGCGCGCGACGTCGGTGAACCGGCTCGGCGCGCGGCTTGTCGGCATCGGCACGACGCAGGCGGGACGTCTCGCGTTCACGCTTGCGGCGGGGCTCGGCGCACTGTGCGGCATCCTCGTCGCACCGCTCACGACGATCTACTACGACTCGGGCTTCCTGATCGGTTTGAAGGGCTTCGTGGGCGCGATCATCGGCGGTCTGGTCAGCTATCCGCTGGCGGCGGCCGGCTCGATTCTCGTTGGTCTGCTGGAGTCGTATTCGTCGTTCTGGGCTAGTGCTTATAAGGAAGTGATCGTATTCACGTTAATCATCCCGGTGCTGTTGTGGCGTAGTCTTGCGAGCCCGCACTCCGAAGAGGAAGAGGAGTGACACGATGAAACGAATCATGCAAATGAAGTTCTTCTGGTTGTTCCTCGTGGTGCTGTTCGCTTTGCCGGTTCTGCCGCATCCGATCCATGTACCCGAGTACTGGGTCACGCTGCTGAACTACATCGGCCTCTATTCGATCGTCGCGATCGGCCTCGTGCTGTTGACGGGTATCGGCGGAATGACGAGCTTCGGGCAGGCCGCGTTCGTTGGTATCGGCGCGTATGCAACCGCGTATCTGACGACGAACTTCGGCGTGTCGCCGTGGCTCGCACTGATCGCGGGCATGATCGTCACTGCGCTGGTTGCGCTGATGCTCGGTCTCGTGACGATGCGCCTATCCGGCCACTTTCTGCCGCTCGGCACGATTGCGTGGGGGCTCGCGCTGTTCTACCTGTTCGGCAATCTCGACATGCTCGGCAAGTACGACGGCATCAATGGCATCCCGGTGTTGAATGTTTTTGGGATCAATCTCGAGTCCGGCCGCCATATCTATTACCTGATCTGGGTGGTCGTGCTCGGCGCGGTCGTCTCTGTTCAGAATCTGCTTAATAGCCGGCCGGGTCGCGCAATCCGCGCGTTGCGCGGCGGTGGTCTGATGGCCGAGGCGATGGGCGTCAACACCGGCTGGATGCGCGTCGTGATTTTCGTCTATGCGGCGGTCCTTGCATCGGTCTCGGGTTTTCTGTACGCGCACTTGCAGCGCGCCGTGAATCCGACACCGTTTGGACTGAATCACGGCATCGAATTCCTGTTCATGGCGGTGGTGGGCGGCGTCTCGCACGTCTGGGGCGCGGTGCTCGGCGCAGCGATCCTGACCGTGCTGCAGGATTATTTGCAGACGCTGCTGCCAAAACTGCTCGGCGAGAACGGCAACTTCGAAGTGATCGTGTTCGGCATCATCATGGTGCTGCTTCTGCAGTACGCGCGGCAGGGCGTATGGCCGTTCGTCGCGCGCTTTTTCCCGCGTGGCCCGCGGGCGCATCTCGCGGATCACGCGGATCCTCTGCCGCAGCGCAACAAGCCACAGACCGGCGAAGACCTGTTGACGGTGAATAAGGCGCGCAAGCAGTTCGGCGGTCTCGTCGCGGTGAACGACGTCAGCTTCGACGTCAAAGCAGGGCAGATCATCGGGCTGATCGGACCGAACGGCGCAGGCAAGTCGACGACCTTCAATCTCGTGACCGGTGTGCTGCAGGCGACTAGCGGCGAGATCACGTTCCGCGGCGAGCGCATCGATGCGCTGAGTTCACGTGAAATCGTCAAGCGCGGCATCGGCCGCACGTTCCAGCACGTGAAGCTGCTGCCGGGTATGAGCCTGCTCGAGAACGTCGCGATCGGTGCGCATCTGCGTGGCCATGCGGGCGTGTGGCGCAGTGTCGTGCGGCTGAACAGCTCCGAAGAGGCACGGTTGATGGCCGAAGCCGCTCGGCAGATTCGTCGCGTCGGCCTCGAACAGCACATGTATGACGAAGCGGGCAGCCTCGCGCTTGGTCAACAGCGGATTCTCGAAATTGCGCGCGCCCTGTGCTGCGATCCGACACTGCTATTGCTCGATGAACCGGCCGCTGGTCTGCGGTATCAGGAAAAGCTTCAGCTCGCCGAACTGCTGCGCAGACTGAAGACAGAAGGGATGAGCGTACTGCTCGTCGAGCACGATATGGATTTCGTGATGAATTTGACGGACCGGCTCGTGGTGATGGAGTTCGGCACGCGGATCGCAGAGGGCCTGCCGCAGGAAGTCCAGCAGGATCCGGCGGTGCTCGAAGCGTATCTGGGTGGGGTGGAATGATGGACAACATGACAACGACCGGCGTGGCGGCGGCAGGGCCGATTCTCGAAGTGAGCCATTTGTCCGTCCGCTACGGAAAGGTTGAAGCGCTGCACAATGCGGCGATCAAGGTACGGGCGGGGCAGATCGTCTCCGTGATCGGACCGAACGGCGCTGGAAAGTCGACGCTGCTGAATGCGATCATGGGCGCGTTGCCGACGTCCGGTCATGCGAAAGGCGCGGTTTCCTATCAGGGCGACGACGTCAGCGCGATGCCGGTCGAAAAACGCGTTGCGCTTGGGATGTGCCTGGTGCCGGAAAAGCGCGAGCTTTTCGCTTCCATGACCGTCGAGGACAATCTGCTGCTTGGCGCCTACCGGCGCAAGCGAGCAGGGGAGCGCAACTTTCTCGATCAGCTGGAACCGGTGTTCGAACTGTTTCCGCGGCTGAAGGAGCGGCGCAAGCAGGCGGCCGGCACGCTTTCCGGCGGCGAGCGGCAGATGCTCGCGGTCGGCCGCGCCCTGATGGGCAAGCCCGATCTGCTGATGCTGGACGAGCCGAGCCTCGGTCTCGCGCCGCTGATCGTGAAGGAAATCTTTCACATCATCAGCGCCTTGCGGCAGACCGGCGTCGCGACGCTGCTGATCGAGCAGAATGCGCGCGCTGCGTTGCAGATCTCGGACTACGGCTACGTGCTGGAAACCGGCGAGTTGGCATTGGAAGGACGGGCAACTGACCTCGCGCAGAATCCTCGGGTGATCGAAACCTATCTCGGTCTTGCCAAAAAGGTGGCATAAGCCTGCACTTATCGCTGATCGCTGTTTCTGGAAGCGGTGTGTTTCACGTGAAACACACCGCTTTTTTATTGTTTCACCATGGGGACGAAATTCGGGCCGCAACTGAACCCGTTATAATTCGCCCATACATTTCCTTTGAAGGCTCACGCGACGATCTGGCGTGAGATCCCGCGATGTTTTTTCCCACAGAATTTGACGTAATCGTCGTCGGCGGCGGTCATGCCGGCACCGAAGCTGCTTTGGCGTCGGCGCGCATGGGCAACAAAACGCTGCTTTTGACCCATAACATCGAGACCCTTGGTCAGATGAGCTGCAATCCGTCGATTGGCGGCATTGGCAAAGGCCATCTGGTCAAGGAGATTGACGCGCTAGGTGGCGCTATGGCGGCCGCCACCGACGAAAGCGGCATCCAGTTCCGGATCCTAAATTCGTCGAAGGGACCGGCGGTCCGCGCGACGCGTGCTCAGGCCGACCGCGTGCTGTACAAGGCCGCGATCCGCCATCGTCTAGAGAATCAGCCGAACCTCTGGCTATTTCAGCAGGCCGTCGACGATCTGATGGTCGAGGGCGACCGCGTGGTCGGGGCCATCACGCAAGTGGGTATTCGTTTCCGGTCTCGCGCGGTGGTGCTGACGGCGGGCACGTTCCTCGACGGCAAGATTCACGTGGGGTTGAACAACTACACCGGTGGACGCGCGGGCGACCCGGCTGCGGTTTCGCTGTCGGTGCGGTTGAAAGAGCTGAAGCTACCGCAGGGCCGGCTTAAGACCGGTACGCCACCGCGAATCGACGGTCGCACGATCGACTATTCGCAGCTCGAAGAGCAGCCCGGCGATCTGGACCCGGTGCCGGTGTTCTCGTTCCTCGGGCGTGTCGAGCAGCACCCGCGCCAAGTGCCGTGCTGGGTCACGCATACGAATCAACGGACACACGACATCATCCGCGGCGGTCTCGATCGTTCGCCGATGTACACGGGCGTGATCGAGGGAGTGGGGCCGCGCTATTGCCCGTCGATCGAGGACAAGATTCACCGGTTTGCGTCGAAGGAATCGCATCAGATCTACCTCGAGCCGGAAGGTCTGACGACCAACGAGTTCTATCCGAACGGGATTTCGACGAGCCTGCCCTTCGACGTGCAGCTCGAGCTGGTGCGTTCGATGCGCGGCCTCGAGCATGCGCATATCCTGCGGCCGGGCTACGCGATCGAGTACGACTATTTCGATCCGCGTGGGCTGAAGGCATCGCTAGAAACGAAGGTGATCAGTGGCCTGTTCTTCGCCGGACAGATCAACGGTACGACCGGCTACGAAGAGGCAGCTGCACAGGGCACTCTGGCCGGCATCAACGCCGGTCTGTTCGTGCAGGGCAAGGAAGCATGGTGTCCGCGTCGCGACCAAGCTTATCTCGGCGTGCTCGTGGACGATCTAGTCACGCGCGGGGTGTCCGAGCCGTACCGGATGTTCACGAGCCGCGCGGAGTACCGTCTGAGCTTGCGCGAAGACAACGCCGATATGCGGCTGACGGAGATCGGGCGCGAGCTCGGCGTGGTCGACGACGCCCGCTGGGACGCCTTCAGTCGCAAGCGTGATGCTGTTTCACGTGAAACACAGCGCTTGCGTTCAACCTGGGTTAATCCTCGGACCTTATCGGCAGAAGAGGCGACCGCTTTGCTTGGCAAGCCAATCGACCACGAATACAGTCTCGCGGACCTGCTGCGTCGTCCGGGCGTCAGCTACGACGGCGTCTGCGGGCTGCGTGACGGCACTTGTAGCGCGCCCGAAGCACTTGCGGAAGACCCCGTGCTACTCGCGCAAATCAAGGAACAGATCGAAATCGGCGTCAAATATCAGGGCTATATCGACCGACAGGCCGGTGAGATCGAACGCAACGAGGCGCAAGAGAACACGCGTCTGCCTGAAGGGCTGGACTACACCGAGGTGCGTGGGCTGTCGTTCGAAGCTCGCCAGAAGTTGATGCAGTTCCGGCCGGAAACGATCGGACAGGCGTCGCGTATTTCGGGCGTCACGCCTGCCGCGATCTCGCTGCTGATGGTCCATCTCAAGCGCGGCCTCGGGCGTCGTCCGTCGAGGTCCGCCGAGCCCGGCGCCGACAGCACGCCGGTGGTTCAATGACGGCAGCGCAGAGGGGAATCGACCAGCAGGCCTTGGCGTCATTGCTGGCGGACGGTGTTCGTGAACTTGGTCTCGAACTCAGCGACGCGCGGCAGCGCAAGCTGCTCGATTACGTCACGCTGCTCGCGAAGTGGAACAGCGTCTACAACCTGACAGCGATCCGCGATCCGCGGCAGATGCTAATCCAGCACATTCTCGATTCGCTATCGATCGTGCCGCATCTGGCGCCGCGCGGGCCGTCGTCGGCGCTCGACGTCGGTTCGGGCGGGGGGCTGCCGGGCATCGTGCTCGCGATCGTGCTGCCCGATTGGATCATCACGACGAACGACATCGTCCATAAGAAGACTGCGTTTCAGTCGCAGGCGAAGGCCGAACTGGGCCTCGCGAACCTATCGGTTGTGACCGGTCGGGTGGAGACGCTGCGGCCTGGCGCCGAAGTACCGGCAAAGTTCGACGTAATCGTCTCGCGCGCGTTCGCAGAACTCTCGGATTTCGTTACACTGGCCCGTCATCTGGTTGCGGAGCAGGGCGCGATCTTGGCGATGAAGGGTGTGCGGCCGGATGCCGAAATCGCGCGTCTGCCGGCGGGCGCTCACGTGGAGCAGATTATCCGGCTGAACGTGCCGTCGCTGGACGCCGAGCGGCATCTGATCGAGGTGCGAGTGGACCCCGAAAGCTGATGGCCGCCGCGGCCTGTAAGCACCCTCGACGATTTTCACTTCATCCAAGCAGCAAAAGGGACACACCAACGATGGCAAAAATCTTCTGCGTTGCGAACCAGAAGGGCGGCGTCGGCAAGACGACCACCACAGTCAATCTGGCCGCGAGCCTGGCAGCGCAGGGACAGCGAGTCCTTCTCATCGATCTGGACCCGCAAGGCAACGCCACGATGGGCAGCGGTATCGACAAGGCCGAATGTACGAACACGGTCTACGAGGTGCTCGTGGACAACGTGTCGGTGGCCGATGCGCGCGTGCGGCCCGAGGCGGTCGGATACGACGTGCTGCCCGCGAACCGTGAGCTCGCGGGCGCCGAGGTCGAACTCGTCAGCATGCAGAATCGCGAGCGTCAACTGAAGGCGGCGCTCGCCGGGGTCGAGGGCGAGTACGATTTCGTGCTGATCGATTGCCCGCCGGCTTTGTCACTGCTGACGCTCAACGGACTATGCGCCGCGCACGGCGTCGTCATTCCGATGCAGTGCGAATACTTCGCCCTCGAAGGGCTGTCCGACCTCGTCAACACGATCAAGCAGGTCCACGCGAATCTGAATCGCGACCTCAAGGTGATCGGTCTGCTGCGCGTCATGTTCGATCCGCGCATCACGTTGCAACAGCAAGTCTCGGATCAATTGAAAGAGCACTTCGGCGACAAGGTCTTCGACGCCGTGATTCCACGCAACGTGCGATTGGCCGAGGCGCCCAGCTACGGGCTGCCCGGTGTGGTGTTCGACAGGGCGTCGCGAGGCGCGCAGGCGTACGTGCAGTTCGGCGTCGAAATGATTGAGCGGGTGCGCGCGCTGAATGACGCGCCCCAGGCATCCTAAGCGGATCGAGGAAGCACGATGAACGCAGTAGCAAGAAAGAAGGGACTGGGCCGTGGTCTGGAGGCATTGCTCGGCGGCACCGCCGATATCACCGAGGCAGCGGTGATCGACGGCGCGCCGAACGTATTGCCGCTCGGCAAGATGCAGGCGGGCAAATACCAGCCGCGCATGCGCATGGACGAAGGCGCGCTGCAGGAGCTTGCGGCCAGCATCCGCGCGCAAGGGCTGATGCAGCCGATTCTCGTGCGTCCGATCGCGGCGGATCGCTATGAGATCATCGCGGGGGAGCGGCGTTTTCGCGCGGCGCGGCTCGCAGGCCTCGACGAGGTGCCGGTGCTTGTGAAGGACGTGCCCGACCAGGCCGCCGCGGCGATGGCGCTGATCGAAAACATCCAGCGCGAGGATCTGAATCCCCTCGAAGAGGCCCAAGGTATCCAGCGCCTGCTCGACGAATTCAATTTCACGCATGAGCAGGCGGCAGAGTCGGTGGGACGTTCGCGCAGCGCGGTGTCGAACCTGCTGCGTCTGCTGAATCTTGCGACACCGGTACAGACGATGTTGCTCGCCGGCGATCTCGACATGGGCCACGCTCGTGCGCTGCTCGCCGTCGACGCTGCGACGCAGATCACGCTGGCCAACCAGGTCGTCAACAAGCGCCTGTCTGTGCGCGAGACGGAAAAGCTGGTTGCGATGACCACGAAGGTGACGCCGGCGGTCAAGGCCCGCGCGAATCCGGACGGCGGCCGCGACACGCGACGCCTGGAAGAGGAACTGTCGGACCTGCTGTCCGCGACGGTGAAAATCAAGCTCGGCCGACGCGGTCGCGGCCAGGTGCTGGTGGACTTCGGCGATCTCGACGCGCTGGAAGGCATCCTGGTTCGTTTGCGCGGGAACGCGAACGTCTGAGCGCAGATTGGCGCTCAGCAGGCAAGGGTGATGAACGGCTGGCGGCCTGTGCATGAGCACTGCCGCGAGTTGGTCAACCTCGGTGCGAGCGACTGCTGTGGATTCCAAAACAACCGATGCACGAATAATCAGGAATCCTAGCTTCAGGCACTCCACATCCGCGCGATAATAATCCTGACGAGCCGCTGTCAAAAGCGGCGCGATCATCATCGAAAATTGCCGTGAGGTTGATTCAGCTCAATAGAAGAGCTGTCCCGTTCAGCCCTTAGAAAAGAGGCATTTGTTGCATTTTCGAGACGTCTGCCGCAGCGTCGAAACGCACCGCCAACGAGCTTCGATCCACGCGACCGCCCGCACGGGTTTTGCCGCCCCTCGCCCGCCTTACATTTGACGTGTTTCGCGTCGTTAGCGTACGTTCTACCGCATCGTGAAGGGAAGTTTCACGCGGTTATAGGCTGACCTAAAGTCTTGAATTGCCTGCAACTATCGCTTACAATCGCCCGGATTTAATTGCACGGCAACCCCGTAAGCGCTGCGTAAACTCGCGGGCTGAACGAGACTTTCGGAACATTGCGATGGCGGTCAAAACGTCGAATCTGTCGCCGGAGAATGGTGACGACAGACACCGCGCTGAACGCTCCGCACCCGAGATGTCCTCCAGTCGGCGGTTCGATCCGGACGAAGCGTGGGATGACGCGCAGGAAGATAACAATATCGTTCCGCTCACGCGGGCCGAGGCGGAAAAGCTGTTTGGTCCCGGCGTGGGTCGTCCATCGCGCGTGACGCCGTTCAAGGTCGTCGCAGCGCAAATGGTTTTGTCCCTGGTTGCAACGCTGTTGTGGTGGCTGTTCTACAAGCCGCCGGGCGCTGCTGCGCTGTCCGCGTTCCTCGGGGGGGCGATCTGCTGGGTGCCGGGCGCGTTGTTCGCGGCACGACTGAAAAAGCAGGGCGGCGCCGAGACCGTGATGAGCTGGATGATCGGCGAAGCACTCAAGATGGGGACAACGATTGCGATGTTTGTCGCAATCGCCTTCTGGTATCACGACGTACGCTGGATTCCGCTGCTCGTGACCTACCTCATCGCGCTGAAGACTTACTGGATCGCCTTGGCGTGGCGCTAAGGTAGCAGCACAAAAAATAGCAGCAAAAAGAATTTAAGGCCGGCGCGTAGCGCCGGCACGGGTGTGCGGATGAGACAGGGCCCGCACCCGGTGCGTTCCCGCAACACAGTATTCCGGCGGGAGCGGCCTCGAACGATTTTCGACAATTTGGGTGGCTTTAACGATATGGCAGCTAGCGAAGGCACGCGCGCAATGGATCCGTCCGAGTACATCGCGCACCACTTGCAGAACTTTTCCACCGCACACCAGACGTCGATTTTCGACATCCATGTGTGGAATCTCGACACCCTTTTCTGGTCGATCGTGTGCGGCCTCGTCACGATTTTCGTGCTGCATCTGGCAGCCCGCAAGGCAACGGCCGGCGTGCCGGGCCGCTTCCAATGCGCGATCGAAATGCTGGTCGAAATGGTCGAGGATCAATCGAAGGCCATGATCCATGGCTCGCGCACCTTCATCGCGCCGCTCGCGCTGACCGTGTTCGTCTGGGTCGCGCTGATGAACTCGCTCGACTTCATTCCCGTCGACCTGCCGGGCCGTGTGATCGGCTGGCTGGGTCTGTCCGAAGCCATCCCGCACCACCGCATCGTGCCGACCGCCGACCTGAACGGCACGATCGGCATCGCGCTCGGCGTGTTCGTGCTGATGATTTACTACAACTTCAAGATCAAGGGCGCTGGCGGCTTCGTGCATGAACTGCTGTCCGCTCCGTTCGGCGCGCATCCGCTTCTGTGGATCCCGAACCTGGCACTGAACATCATCGAGTTCGTCGCGAAGACGGTCTCGCTCGGCATGCGGCTGTTCGGCAACATGTACGCGGGCGAACTGTTGTTCCTGCTGATTGCCCTGCTCGGCAGCCTCTGGAGCTTCGGCGCGGACACGACGGTGCTTGGCTTCATCGGCCACGTGGTCGCCGGCACAGTGTGGTCGATCTTCCACATCCTGATCGTTCTGCTGCAGGCGTTCATTTTCATGATGCTGACGCTGGTATACATCGGCCAGGCACACGACACGCACTAACCTGCGCTGTCGGCAAAGAATCGTAGTTTTTCAAATCCCAGTTCCAACCAGTTCTAAAAGACTTTTCACAAAGGAGTGATCATGCAAGCTTTCATCGCCAACATCCAGGGTCTGACCGCCATCGGTATCGGCATCATCATCGGCCTGGGTGCTATCGGCGCCTGTATCGGTATCGGTCTGATGGGCGGCAAGTACATTGAAGCGTGCGCCCGTCAACCGGAACTGATGAACCCGCTGCAAACCAAGATGTTCCTGCTGGCTGGTCTGATCGATGCGGCGTTCCTGATTGGCGTTGGTGTGGCAATGCTGTTTGCGTTTGCGAACCCGCTGCTCTCGAAGCTGGCAGGCTGAGGTTCCTCGGAGGTTTGCGCCTGAGCTATAACAGGTAAAGGCGCAGGGCGGAACGGGTACTGGGGCGCTGATCGAGCAGAATCGATGAGCGCCTTGCCGTTTCACTTTCCGAACAAGCAACGTTTAAGGAAACACCGTGAATCTCAACGCAACCCTGTTTGCGCAAATGGTCGTGTTCCTGATCCTCGCGTGGTTCACGATGAAATTCGTGTGGCCGCCGCTGATCAACGCCATCGACGAGCGCGCGAAGAAGATCGCCGACGGTCTGTCCGCCGCGGAAAAGGGCAAGCAGGAACTCGAAGCCGCTCACAAGCGCGTCGACCAGGAACTGGCTCAGGCTCGCAATGACGGCCAGCAACGCATCGCCGACGCTGAAAAGCGGGCGGTCGCAGTCGCCGACGAAATCAAGGCTCAGGCGCAGTCGGAAGCCGCCCGCATCATTGCGCAGGCGAAGGCCGACGCGGACCAGCAAGTCGTGAAGGCGCGCGAGACGCTGCGTGGCGAAGTCGCTGCACTCGCTGTGAAGGGCGCTGAACAGATCCTGAAGCGCGAAGTCGACCAGGCAGCTCATGCTGACCTGCTGAATCAACTGAAAGCAGAGCTCTGATCATGGCCGAACTTGCAACCATCGCCCGTCCGTACGCGGAAGCGCTGTTTGGCGTGGCCGAAGCTGGTGACATCGCCGCCTGGTCCACGCTCGTGCAGGAGCTGGCACAGGTTGCGCGTCTGCCCGAAGTGCTGTCGATCGCCTCGAGCCCGAAAGTGAGCCGCGCCCAGGTAAGCGATCTGCTGCTGGCTGCGGTCAAGTCGCCGCTCAAGGACAACGCGCAAGCGAAGAATCTGGTGCAGATGCTGGTGGACAACCATCGCCTGCAGCTGCTGCCGGAAATCGCCTCGCAGTTCGAAGAGTTGAAGAACGCCCGCGAAGGGGCAGCAGATGTGCTGATCGTCAGCGCATTCCCGCTCGAAGGTGCGCAGTTGAACGAACTCGTCGCAAGCCTCGAACGCAAGTTCAGGCGTAAGCTGAAACCGACGGTCGAAGTCGATCACTCGCTGATCGGCGGCGTACGCGTGACGATCGGCGACGAAGTGCTCGATACCTCGGTCCGCGCGCGGCTCGCCAGCATGCAAACGGCCCTGACGGCCTGAAGCGCTTCGCGTTTTGGCGGCTGGCACGCAACAGAATTGACTATCAGGAGCGAATAATGCAACTCAATCCCTCTGAGATCAGCGAGCTGATCAAGAGCCGGATCCAGGGCCTTGAAGCGAGCGCAGACGTTCGCAACCAGGGCACCGTGATCTCCGTGACCGACGGTATCGTGCGCATCCACGGCCTGTCGGAAGTGATGCAGGGCGAAATGCTCGAATTCCCGGGCAACACCTTCGGTCTCGCGCTGAACCTCGAGCGCGACTCGGTCGGCGCCGTGATTCTGGGTGAGTACGAACACATTTCGGAAGGCGACATCGTCAAGACGACGGGCCGCATTCTCGAAGTGCCGGTGGGTCCGGAACTGCTCGGCCGTGTGGTCGACACACTCGGCAACCCGATCGACGGCAAAGGCCCGATCAACGCGAAGAAGACCGACGCAATCGAAAAGATTGCACCGGGCGTGATCTGGCGTAAGTCGGTTTCGGAACCGGTCCAAACCGGTCTGAAGTCGATCGACGCGATGGTGCCGATCGGCCGTGGCCAGCGTGAGCTGATCATCGGCGATCGTCAGTGCGGCAAGACCGCGGTCGCAGTCGACGCGATCATCAACCAGAAGGGCAAGAACCTCGTTTGTATCTACGTCGCGATTGGCCAGAAGGCTTCGTCGATCGTGAACGTGGTGCGTAAGCTCGAAGAATCGGGCGCGCTCGAATATACGATCGTCGTGGCCGCTTCGGCTTCGGATTCGGCCGCAATGCAATACCTCGCGCCGTACGCCGGCTGCACGATGGGCGAATACTTCCGCGATCGCGGCCAGGACGCGCTGATCGTTTACGACGACTTGACCAAGCAGGCTTGGGCATACCGCCAGATCTCGCTGCTGCTGCGCCGCCCGCCGGGCCGTGAAGCTTACCCGGGTGACGTGTTCTATCTGCACTCGCGTCTGCTCGAGCGCGCTGCTCGCGTCTCGGAAGAGTACGTCGAGAAGTTCACCAATGGTGAAGTGAAGGGCAGGAGCGGTTCGCTGACGGCATTGCCGGTCATCGAAACGCAGGCAGGCGACGTGACCGCATTCGTTCCGACGAACGTGATCTCGATTACCGACGGCCAGATCTTCCTTGAAACCGACCTCTTCAACGCAGGTATCCGCCCGGCAATTAACGCTGGCGTGTCGGTGTCGCGTGTGGGTGGCGCGGCTCAAACGAAGGTCGTGAAGAAGCTGTCGGGCGGTATCCGTACAGACCTCGCGCAGTACCGTGAACTCGCTGCGTTCGCGCAGTTCGCATCGGACCTCGACGAAGCGACCCGCAAGCAGCTCGAGCGCGGCCGCCGCGTGACGGAACTGCTGAAGCAGCCGCAGTATCAGCCGCTGCAGGTGTGGGAACTGGCTGTGTCGCTGTTCGCGGCGAACAACGGCTATCTCGACGACCTCGAAGTTGCTCAAGTCCTGCCGTTCGAAAAGGGCTTGCGCGACCACCTGAAGTCGAGCCATGCTGACCTGGTCAAGCGTATCGAAGATACCAAGGAACTCTCGAAGGACGACGAAGGCCTGCTGCACACGGCCGTCAAAGACTTCAAGAAGTCCGGCGCTTATTGATCCGCGAGTGATCCGCAAGGCATAAACGGACCTTGAAGCGGCGCGGGCCGCATGCGAATGCTCCCGCGCTACTTCGGCCGCATTGCATGGGACCCGAGTAAGCGCTAAAGCGCTAACTCGGGCCGACAAAGGAGCAAGCAATGGCTGGAATGAAGGAAATTCGCGGCAAGATCAAGAGCGTGCAAAACACGCGCAAGATCACGAAAGCGATGGAGATGGTGGCCGCATCGAAGATGCGCCGCGCTCAGGAGCGCATGCGCGCTGCTCGCCCGTATGCCGACAAGGTCCGCGATATCGCCGCGCACATGAGCCGTGCGAACCCGGAGTATCGTCACCCGTTCATGGTGTCGAACGAAGGCGCGAAGGCGGCCGGCGTCATCCTCGTCACGACTGATAAAGGTCTGTGCGGCGGGATGAACACCAACGTGCTGCGTGCGTCGGTGCAGAAGTTCAAGGAACTGGAAGGCCAGGGCAAGACGATCGAGGCAACCGCGATCGGCAGCAGGGGCTTGGGCTTCCTGAACCGACTGCAGGCGAAAGTCGTGTCGAACGTCGTGCAACTGGGCGATACGCCGCATCTGGAAAAACTGATCGGCGCTGTGAAGGTGCAACTCGACCTGTACTCGGAAGGGAAGATTTCGGCGGTGTACCTCGCGTACACGCGCTTCGTCAACACGATGAAGCAGGAGCCGGTGATCGAGCAACTGCTGCCATTGTCGGCGGACCAGTTCGAGCGCACGGAAGAAGACGGTACGACGCCGAGCACGCAGTGGGACTACATCTACGAGCCGGATGCGCAGGCAGTGGTTGACGAACTGCTGGTGCGTTATGTCGAAGCGCTGGTCTATCAGGCCGTCGCGGAAAACATGGCATCGGAGCAGTCGGCCCGCATGGTCGCGATGAAAGCCGCTTCGGACAACGCGAAGACGGTCATCAACGATCTGCAGTTGGTCTACAACAAGAGCCGTCAGGCCGCGATCACGAAAGAACTGTCGGAAATCGTCGGTGGAGCGGCGGCCGTCTGACCCCGGTCGGCAGGTCGTTGCGTGTGCGCCCGAGCGGCGCACCCATCGGAGAAACTGCGCCTTTGCGCGAGTGAAGAATTGGGTATCTAAAGGAAAAGCGATGAGTACTACTGCTTTGGTAGAAGGCAAGATCGTACAGTGCATCGGCGCGGTGATCGACGTGGAATTTCCGCGTGAAACCATGCCGAAGATCTACGACGCGCTCATTCTGGAAGGTTCGGAACTGACGCTCGAAGTCCAGCAGCAGCTGGGCGACGGCGTGGTCCGTACCATCTGTCTGGGTGCTTCGGATGGTCTGCGCCGCGGCACGATCGTCAAGAACACGGGCAACCCGATCAGCGTGCCGGTCGGCAAGCCGACCCTCGGCCGTATCATGGACGTGCTTGGCCGTCCGATCGACGAAGCCGGCCCGATCTCGAGCGACACCACGCGTGCGATCCACCAGAAGGCTCCGGCGTTCGACCAACTGTCGCCGTCGACCGAACTGCTCGAAACCGGCATCAAGGTTATCGACCTGATCTGCCCGTTCGCGAAGGGCGGTAAGGTGGGTCTGTTCGGTGGCGCCGGCGTGGGCAAGACCGTGAACATGATGGAACTGATCAACAACATCGCGAAGGAACACGGCGGTTACTCCGTGTTCGCCGGTGTGGGCGAGCGTACCCGCGAAGGGAACGACTTCTATCATGAAATGAAGGACTCCAACGTTCTCGACAAGGTCGCGCTGGTGTACGGCCAGATGAACGAGCCGCCGGGCAACCGTCTGCGCGTCGCGCTGACCGGCCTGACGATGGCCGAGCACTTCCGTGACGAAGGCCTCGACGTGCTGTTCTTCGTCGACAACATCTACCGTTTCACGCTGGCCGGTACCGAAGTGTCGGCACTGCTCGGCCGTATGCCGTCGGCAGTGGGCTATCAGCCGACGCTGGCTGAAGAAATGGGTAAGTTGCAAGAGCGTATTACGTCGACCAAGACTGGCTCGATCACGTCGGTGCAGGCCGTGTACGTCCCTGCAGACGACTTGACCGACCCGTCGCCGGCTACGACCTTCGGCCACCTCGACGCAACCGTCGTGCTGTCGCGTGACATCGCCTCGCTCGGTATCTACCCCGCGGTGGATCCGCTCGATTCGACCTCGCGTCAGATCGACCCGCACGTGATCGGCGAAGAGCACTACTCGATCACGCGCGGCGTGCAGCAAACGCTGCAGCGCTACAAGGAACTGCGCGACATTATCGCGATTCTGGGCATGGACGAACTCGCGCCGGAAGACAAGCTCGCCGTCGCGCGCGCTCGTAAGATTCAGCGTTTCCTGTCGCAGCCGTTCCACGTCGCCGAAGTGTTCACGGGTTCGCCGGGCAAGTACGTGCCGCTGAAGGAAACGATCCGTGGCTTCAAGATGATCGTCGAAGGCGAGTGCGACCACCTGCCGGAGCAAGCGTTCTACATGGTCGGCACGATCGACGAAGCCTTCGAAAAAGCCAAGAAGATCCAGTAAAGGTCGGGTGTAACGAAGCGGGCGCCGACCTCGCGCATCACGGCCGCCAAAACGGTCGTGTTGCGCAAAGCCAGCGTCTCTCATTACGCTCAACCCGCCTTGCATGGGACGGGAGTCAGCACTAAAGCGCTAACTCTCGTCGACAGGAGTCGACACATATGGCAACCATTAAAGTAGACGTCGTCAGCGCGGAAGAGGAAATCTTCTCAGGCCAGGCGAAGTTCGTCGCGCTGCCAGGCGAAGCGGGTGAACTCGGCATTCTGCCGGGCCACACGCCGCTCATCACGCGGATCCGTCCGGGTGCGGTGCGCATCGAAGTTGAAAACGGCGAAGAAGAGTTTGTGTTCGTCGCCGGCGGCATCCTCGAAGTCCAGCCGGGTGCAGTGACGGTTCTCGCCGACACCGCGATCCGCGGCAAGGATCTCGACGAAGCCAAGGCCGAAGACGCACGCAAGCGTGCGGAAGAGGCGCTGCAGAACACGGGCTCGAACCTCGAGTACGCGACCGCACAGGCGGAACTCGCGTACGCGACGGCGCAACTCGCGGCAATCCAGCGTCTGCGCAAGCTGCGCGGCCAGCACTAAAGCAGCTCGTAGTAGAAGAAAGCAGCCCGCGCGGCTGCTTTTTTTTGATATCTAGTTGACGTTTACGTAAAGGTCGGCAAAATCCAGAGGATGGAGATGCGGACGGTCGTGGCGGTCGATGCGACGCGGTGCGGGTAAGACTTAATGCCGGCCGGATACGCGCCGGTGCACAATCGATTTCAAATTCATTTCAATCGAGCGCGCTTGCGCTCACGGAGACAACACCATGGCAACGCATAGCCCAGGAGAAGGTGCGCTCGTCGAACCCGCGGATGGACTGTCGTATGTGCGCGGGTCGACTGAAAATCCGTTGAGCGAAGCGACCGTCGGCGAGCTTCTGCGCGACACCGCGGCGCGCTTTCCCGATCGGCCGGCCGTGGTGTTTCGGGAGCAGCGCATCCGCTGGACATGGAGCGAATTCGCACAGGAAGTGGATGTGCTTGCGTCCGGGCTGCTTGCACTCGGCATCGCGAAGGGCGATCGCGTCGGCATATGGTCGCCGAACCGCGTCGAGTGGCTGCTGACGCAGTTCGCGACCGCGCGCATCGGCGCAATCCTCGTCAACATCAATCCTGCCTACCGGCTCGCGGAACTCGAATACGCGCTGAACAAGGTCGGTTGCAAGGCGATCGTCACCGCCGAGCGCTTCAAGACGTCGATGTACCTCGAGATGCTGCAGGAACTCGCGCCCGAATTGGCGACGCAGCCGCCGGGCGAACTGCATGCCGCGCGGCTGCCGGAACTGCGCTACGTGATCCGCATGTGCGACACGGAGACGCCAGGCATGCTGAGCTTTTCCGACGTGATCGAGCGTGGCCGTGCGTCGTTCGACGCCACTCGGCTCGATGCGATCGGCGCGACGCTGTCGTGCCGGGAGCCGATCAACATCCAGTTCACGAGCGGCACGACGGGCAATCCGAAGGGCGCGACGCTGACGCATCGCAACGTCGTGAACAACGCGCGCTATATCGCGATGGCGATGCGGCTCAGCGAGCAGGACGGCCTGTGCATTCCAGTGCCGCTGTACCACTGCTTCGGGATGGTGCTGGCGGTGCTCGCGTGCGTGTCGGTCGGCGCGAACATGGTGTTTCCGGGCGAGGGCTTCGATCCGGCCGCGACACTCACCGCGACCGCGGAGGAGAAGTGCACCGCCCTGCACGGCGTCCCGACGATGTTCATCGCAGAACTCGACCATCCGACCTTCGCCTCATACGACTTCTCGCGGCTGCGCACCGGCATCATGGCGGGCTCGCCGTGCCCGATCGAGACGATGAAGAAGGTCGTCTCGAAGATGCACCTGAGCGAGATCACGATCGCCTACGGCATGACGGAAACCAGCCCAGTGTCGTTCCAGAGCTCGACGACCGATCCGCTCGACAAGCGTACGACGACAGTCGGGCGCATCCAGCCGCATCTCGAAGTGAAAATCGTCGATCCGCTCGGCAATATCGCGCCGGTCGGCGAAACGGGCGAGCTATGCACGCGCGGCTACTCGGTGATGCTCGGTTACTGGGGGGACGACGCGAAGACGCACGAAAGTATCGTCGACGGCTGGATGCACACGGGCGACCTGGCGACGCTCGACGCCGAAGGCTATTGCAACATCGTTGGCCGGCTGAAGGACATGCTGATTCGCGGCGGCGAAAACATCTATCCGCGCGAGATCGAGGAGTTTCTGTTCCGCCACCCGAAGATCCAGAGCGTGCAGGTGTTCGGCGTGCCCGATACCAGGTATGGCGAAGAAGTATGCGCGTGGATCGTGCTGCGGACCGGCGAACAGGCGACCGCAGAAGAAATCCAGCAGTTCTGCCAGGGACAGATTGCGCACTACAAGGTGCCGCGATATATCCGCTTCGTCGATGAACTGCCGATGACCGTGACCGGCAAGGTGCAAAAATTCGTGATGCGCGAACGGATGATCGGCGAGTTGAAACTCAGAGAGGACAAGACGGCATGACGCTGCCGCAGCGCACTGCGCAGCCAAATATGCCAAATAGGTGCGATAGAACAGGAGTTGCGCGGCGAGGATTCGTCGCGCGCAAACGTTTGAGCAGGCGAAAAAAAAGCGGGCCTGGAGCCCGCTAAAAACCACACGCTACGGGGTTAGCGCGAGGAGACCAAAGATGGGACGGTTGTCACGACGACCCTGCGTCGATGACGGCCCCAGCAGGGATGCCCCTTCACAGGGCTTCGGCAAGCGCCGACCGGCAAGTGCATCGTATCCGCTCACACCACGCACACAGCCACATCCGTGTTGAAACCGTTGAGGGCATTGTGGGCGAATTACCCTATGAACGCGGTAACAAAGTGTTTCAGGTTGTAACGCCCGCCAGATAAGGCGCTGCGGGATTTATTGCCAAAATGAGACCGTTAAATCGTAGTTATTACCGATGACTACGCCGCAATTTAATACGCATGATTGATACCATTCATGACGCCTGGTGCAGCAGAAATTGGGTCACTCATCAGCGTGAAATGGTTGCGTCTGCAGCGTTCGAGCGACGAATTTCCTGCGGAACCAGCGCTGTGACCCTGCCCCGAAATACGTCGCAATCCGATGAAAAACCTGTGATGCAATGCAGCAAGGCGAATCCGCACGTGCGGCGTATTGGAAAGGGGCGCATCGCTGCACCCTCGACCTGATCCGGACAGTTATTAACCCGACGACGTCGCCCCTCGTTACATCATCGCCGGCACCAATTTCCAGGCCTGCGCAGGCCGCCCCTGCGATCAGTCGGCAGCTGACGGCCTCCAACGGACACGGTCGGCTTACTTCAACCACTTGTCCGAGATAGCCTGATACTCGCCGGTCGCTCGAGCGAGATGCAGCCACTGATCGACGTATTGCTGGAACGCGACATCCCCGCGCGGTAGCAACCAGGCCTTCTCGCCGTACTGGAACGGCTTGTCCGGATGCACCGAGCAGAGGCCGGGATTGAGTTTCTGCTGCAGCAGCGTTTCCGACGCATCCGTCACCATCACGTCCGCCTTGCCCGCGAGGATCTGCTTGAAGATCGTCACGTTGTCCGGATAAACGGTGACGTTCGCGTGCGTGAAGTATTGCTTCGCGAACTTCTCGTTGGTGCCCCCCGGATTGACGATCACTCGTGTGGACGGTTGATCGATCTGCGCGACCGTCTGATATTTGTTGACCTCGTCGCAACGGACGATCGGCGTTTTGCCGTCGATCATGTAAGCCTGTGTGAAGAACGCATGCTTCTGGCGCTCGAGCGTCGGCGACACACCGCCAATGCCGATGTCGCACTTTGCGACGAAGTCGTTCATCAGGTTCGACCACGACGTCTTGACGAACTCGACCTGCACGCCGAGCGACTTCGCGAGCGATTCCGCCATGTCGATATCGATGCCCTCGAAGTGGCCATCGCCCCTGTAGAACGAATACGGCTTGTAGTCGCCGGTAGTGCAAGCGCGCAGCGTGCCGCGGCTGATGATGTCGTCGAGCCTGGACGGCGCGGGCGTGGCGTTTTGCGCGCTGGCTACGCCGACGTGCATCAGGACGCCGGCGAGCGCGCCGAGCATTGCGAGTGCTGCCTTCTTCATCGAGTCTCCCGGTGTGTAGTGTGTAATTCATCGGTAAAGCTGTCGGATAGTAGCTTGGCAGCGCGGGCTTGAACATCGGCCGTTCAGCCAGGGCGACCCGGGCAGCGGAAAGCAGCGACCCTGACCAGTGCGCGCAGTGGCGGCCGGTAGCTGATCGAGGTGCGTCCGAGCTGCTTCCCGCCCGCTTCCCACGACGCGCCGTCGCAACATTGATTACGCCGCGACGCGCGATGTCCGGAGCCGCCTCCGGTAAAATGCTCCTTTGCCCTCAGCTCTTCAGTCGCACGCAACGTGGCCCATCAACTCCTGAACGACACTTTTCTGCGCGCGTTGCTGCGCCAGCCCACCGACTACACGCCAGTCTGGCTGATGCGGCAGGCTGGCCGCTATCTGCCGGAATACAACGCCACGCGCGGCCGCGCGGGCAGTTTCCTCGGTCTCGCGAAGAACCCGGCTTTCGCGACGGAAGTCACCTTGCAGCCCCTCGATCGCTATCCGCTCGACGCCGCGATCCTGTTCTCCGACATCCTGACCGTGCCCGACGCGATGGGCCTCGGTCTCGAGTTCGTCAACGGCGAAGGGCCGAGATTTGCCCGTCCAGTGCGCACCGAAGACGATGTCGCGCGCCTCGCGGTGCCCGACATCGACGCGACACTGCGCTACGTGACCGACGCCGTGCGTGAAATCCGTTCGGCGCTGAAGGACGCTCAAGGCCGCCAGCGCGTGCCTCTGATCGGCTTCTCAGGCAGCCCGTGGACGCTCGCGTGCTACATGGTAGAAGGCGGCGGATCGGCGGACTTTCGCACCGTCAAATCGATGCTGTACGCGCGTCCCGATCTGCTGCAACGGATTCTCGAGGTCAACGCGCGCTCGGTCGCGGCATATCTGAACGCGCAGATCGAAGCCGGCGCGCAAGCGGTGATGATTTTCGACACATGGGGCGGAGCGCTCGCCGATGGCATCTATCAGCGCTTTTCGCTGCGCTACATCGAGCAGGTGGTCAGTCAGCTGAAGCGCGAACACGACGGCGAAAAAGTGCCCGTAATCGCATTCACGAAGGGTGGCGGCCTGTGGCTCGACGACATCGCCGCGAGCGGCGTCGACGCGGTGGGCCTCGACTGGACCGTGAACCTCGGCAAGGCGCGCGAACGTGTCGGTGGCAAGGTGGCGCTTCAGGGCAACATCGATCCGTCGGTGCTGTTTGCGCCGCCTGCCGCGATCCGCATGGAAGCGCGCGCGGTGCTCGACAGTTTCGGCAATCATCCCGGCCACGTTTTCAATCTGGGTCACGGCATTTCACAGTTCACGCCGCCAGAGCATGTTGCTGAACTGGTCGACGAAGTGCATCGTCACAGCCGCGCTATTCGTAGTGGTGCACATACACCCGCGTGAGACTGTAATCATTACCGTTTCTTGTTGCATCGCAGCGAATTGGGCTCTCGCCCTAAGGACCGCAGGTCCGCGAAGAGGCCGCCAGATGGTGGTCTTAGGAAAGTCAAGAGCCGACTTATGCACACTTCGCACGCTGCGGCGCGGCAGAGACTTTAATCGTGCCCCGACCCTTGCACATACTCGGCGCATTTGATCTGAGCCTTGCCCGGCAAGGGTTTGCGGGGCGCGTGATGAAATGTGCGGAACCCCACACAAGGCCGTCGTGACGCCGTTTGCGGCCTGTCGAAGTGAAGTTCTCAACAAAGTTATCCACAGGGCAGCGAGCCGAGCGCAATTGTTCAGTCGAATCCAAAACTTAGCGGTGAAATTAAGGTTTTACTTTAACTTCGACGGCTTCGCGTCCCGTGCGACCCACCCCGCGCCGCGAGCTGGCCTCGTGCCGGCTCATCCTCAGCGCCACGCCGAGTGAACGAAATGTTCGTCCGCGTCGCGCTCGACCATCCGCTGCCGACCCTGTTCGACTACCGCTGCGACATATCCGGGGCGGCTGTCGTAGGCACGCTCGTCAGCGTTCCGTTTGGCAAGCGGCACGTGGTGGGGCTCGTTTGCGAAGTGACCGCTCACAGCGACGTGCCGGCCGAGCGCCTGCGTGATGTGGATCAGGTCTGCACGGCGTGTCCGCCGGTGTCGGCACATTGGCTCGCGCTCGCCGCATTCGCCGCGGACTACTATCAGCGCGGTCTCGGCGAAGTGGCGCTGCCGGGGCTGCCGCAGGCGCTGCGCGACGCGTCGCGCTGGTCGCGGCTGTTCGCGCCGGAAGAGCGCTATCGGTTGACGGCCGAGGGCCGCACGGTATTGCCTGACGCCTTGCCGGCCCGAGCGACGGCGCTCCGAGCGCTCGCTCAAGCACTCGCTCAAGCCGACTTCCTCCTCGCTGCCGACGCCCGCGCGCTGCATCCGAAGGCGCTGGCGACACTCGACACATGGCAGACGGCAGGCTGGGTCACGCTCGATGTGATCGACGCCGCCACGGTGCCCGCCGCCGCGTCGCTGCCGAACATGCCCGCGCCTGCCCTGCCAACCCTCACCGACGAACAGGCGAGTGCCGTCGAAGCGATCCGCGACGCCCACGGCTTCGCGCCGTTCCTGCTGCACGGGGTGACGGGCAGCGGCAAGACCGAAGTGTATCTGCGCGCGCTCGCCGCGATTCTGGCCGGCAAGCCCGATGCGCAAGCGCTCGTGCTGGTACCGGAAATCAACCTGACGCCGCAGTTCGAGGCGGCGTTCCGCGCCCGCTTCGCCGCGCTTGACGCCAGCGCGATCGTCACGCTGCATAGCGGCCTCGCCGAAGGCGAGCGCGCCCGCAACTGGTTCGCCGCGCACACCGGCCGCGCGCGCATCGTGCTCGGCACGCGGCTCGCGGTGCTCGCGTCGCTGCCGCGGCTGGCGATCATCGTCGTCGACGAGGAGCACGATCCGGCCTACAAGCAGCAGGAAGGCTTGCGCTATTCGGCGCGCGATCTCGCGATCTATCGGGCGAAGCAACTCGGCGTGCCGGTCGTGCTTGGCTCGGCGACGCCGTCGCTCGAGAGCTGGTGGCAGGCAGATCAGGGCCGCTACGAGCGGCTCACGCTGTCGCGCCGCGCCGTCGCCGAGGCCGCGCTGCCGAGCGTGCGTCTCATCGATCTCGAAGACGAGCGCCGGCGTGGGCGGGGATCGATCGAAGGTTTGTCGGGCCCGTTGATCGCCGCGATGAAGGCGCGGCTCGAACGCGGCGAGCAGAGCCTCGTGTTCCTCAACCGCCGTGGCTACGCGCCGCAACTCGCCTGCGACGCGTGCGGCTGGGTGGCCGGTTGTCCGCGCTGCAGCGCCTACGTCGTGCTGCACAAGCCCGAGCGCGCGTTGCGCTGCCATCACTGCGGCTGGGAGTCTCGTATCCCGCGTTCGTGCCCGGAGTGCGGCAACGTCGATATCGCACCGCTCGGGCGCGGCACGCAGCGCGTCGAGGAAACGCTTGCGAGCGCGGTGCCGGGCGCCCGCGTGCTGCGTATCGACGCCGACAGCACGCGCCGCAAGGGCAGCGCGCAGCAGTTGTTCTCGGACGTGCACGCGGGCGAGGTCGATATTCTGGTCGGCACGCAGATGATCGCGAAGGGACACGATTTCCAGCGCGTGTCACTGGTTGGCGTGCTGAACGCCGATACCGCGCTGTTTTCGCATGATTTCCGCGCGAGCGAGCGCCTGTTCGCGCAGCTGATGCAGGTGAGCGGCCGCGCGGGCCGCGCCGGTCTGCCGGGCGAAGTGCTGGTGCAGACGCGCTATCCGCGCCACGCGCTATATCACGCGCTGTGCCGTCATGACTACGTCGGCTTCGCCAATGCGACGCTCGCCGAGCGACGCGACGCGCACCTGCCGCCGTTCGTCTACCAAGCGCTGTTGCGCGCCGAAGGCCGCACGCTCGAAGCGGCGCTCGCGTTTCTGCAGCAGGCCGCCGCCGAACTTGCGCGGATTCCTGCCGCCGAGCGCGTCACCGTCTACGACGCAGTGCCGCTCACGATCGTCAAGGTGATGCACGTGCATCGCGCGCAGCTGCTGATCGAAAGCGCGTCGCGCGCGGCGCTGCAGGCTACGCTGCGCGCGTGGCAGCCATTGTTGCGCGCGCTCAAGGGCGTGCTGCGCTGGAATCTCGAAGTCGATCCGCTCGATATCTGACGCCACGGGCCAGATGACGCCCGCCATACTTCTTTGAGTCATATCTATAGAGCGAATGATCGTTTCGCTTTGCGATCCCGCTCGCCTATAGTCGCCAAATCGGCGCATCTTGGGGCTAAACGACAATAACTTCGCGCCGATGCCACTCACCTTTCTCGGGGCATCTGCAATGAGCGACACCCATCACACCGTGCCGGAGGGCGCCGCGCCGGATCAGCGGCAAGGTACACAAGACGCGCAAACCGCACGAGGCAGCGGCTTTTCGCTAACCGAAGACTGGCTCGCCGCTGGCGTCGGCCTGCTCGTGATCGTGATCGCGTGGGCGCTGTTCGCGTCGGGTAGCAGCATCAAGTGGCTCGCGGTCGCGCCGGCCAAATGGTCGAGCGTCGCGCAGGCCGCGCAGGACATCGGCAAGCATCTACCCAACTACCTCGCGCTATTCGCGACATTCGCGGTGCTGTTCGGCGCGAGCGTCGCCCTGCTCCGGCAGCGCGTCGGCGCGTTTCTCGCCGCGTTCATCGTCGTGTTCGTCGCTTCCGCGCTGATTCTGACGCTCGGCGCATGGGTCGACGCGTCCAGGTACAACCTCGAGCCGCCGCTCGTCGCGCTCGCGCTCGGGCTGCTCGTGTCGAATCTGTTCACGCTGCCGGAGTGGCTCGCGACCGGGCTGCGCGTCGAGTTTTACATCAAGGTCGGTATCGTGCTGCTCGGCGCGACGCTGCCGTTCACGCTGCTGGTGTGGGCCGGTCCGGTCGCGGTCGTCCAGGCGAGCATCGTCTCATTGGTAACGTTCTTCGTGATCTTTTTCGTTGCGCGAGCATTCGGACTCGATCGACGCTTTGCCGCCGTGCTCGGTGTCGGCGGCGCGGTGTGCGGCGTGTCGGCGGCGATCGCGATTGCCGGCGCGGTACGGGCGAAGCGCGAGCAGGCGTCGGTCGCGATCACACTGGTCGTGCTGTGGGCGATCGTGATGATCTTCGTGCTGCCGTTCGCGTCGCGCTCGCTCGGACTGCCGACGGCCGTCGCCGGCGCCTGGATCGGCACCTCCGAATTCGCCGACGCCGCGGGCATCGCCGCCGCCCAGGCCTACGGCGATTTCGCGCGCCACGCGGGCGGCGCGATCGCCGGCGCGCCGGAAGCGTCGTTGCAGGCCTTCACGCTGATGAAGGTGGTCGGCCGCGACATCTGGATCGGCATCTGGGCGTTCGTGCTCGCAATCGTCGCGACGACGCGCTGGGAAGCGCAGGACAGCGGCGTCGCCGCGCGCGCGAATGCCGGTGAGATCTGGGCGCGTTTTCCGAAGTTCGTGATCGGCTTCGTGATCGCGTCGGCGTTGGTCACGTGGATCGCGAGCCATTATTCACTCGCCGATTACCGTAAGGTCGTCACGCCGGAATTCGTCGCGCCGATCACGGTGCTGCGCACGTGGGCGTTCACCTTCTGCTTCCTGAGCATCGGTCTGACGACGCGCTTCCGCTCGCTTGCCGCGACCGGTCTGAAGCCGTTCCTCGCGTTCACGGCGGGCGTGGTGGTCAATATCGCGATCGGTTACGCGCTGTCCGCACACGTGTTCGCGTCGTACTGGAACAGCCTCGGATAACGCCGTGAAGATTTCGATGGATCGAGGCGCGGGCGCTGCGCCATACATAGGCGCCGCAGAGCGCAGCAGCGCGGCGGACGCGCCCTGCTGCGCCGGATGCCGGCATCGCGTGAACGAACGGGATGCGCTCGAGCAGCGTATCCCAGGGCTTGCCGTGTTCAGTTCAGGGTTCGGCGCGAGCGTCGCCGATAGCCGGCTGTGTCGTCTGCATGACCAGTTGGTATCGCCCGGCGATGTCTGTGCGCGGTTCGAGCCGGTTGCGCCGTCGCTCGGGCCGCGCTGATCCAACAGTGATCTTCAGGCGCAAATCTCCGCGCCAATCCAGTCGCGAATCCCCACATTCGCGCGCATCCGGCTTCATGAGCCGTTGCGCGCGCTCTCCTGATCTCAGTCGTTCAGCGCGTTTCGCGTATTCTCCGCCGATCCACGCGAGGCCGCGCTCGCACGCTTGCGCTCCTCTTCGCGCCGATTCGAGGCCCTGGTCGCGCCTCGAATGAAAAACACCGCACAGGCCGCGCACATCGCCCAGATGCCCAGTATTACCAGCCACTTTTCCATTACACCAACCCTCGGGAACCCCGTTTATCTTTTCTGCGTGCCCTGAAACCGACGTTTCGGGCCGTCCGTCTTCGTGCTTCTGTATATCGGCGCGCGAAGTCGTTTGATAAGGCTTATTTCAAAAAGAATCACGCCAGGGAAAATACCGATCGAAAACACCCCGGTTCGACTGGCGGTCACCGCCCGGAAACCCATGTTCCATAGGGCTTCCGGTGGGGTGCAACCAACCTGCCGATTTGGTTGCACCTTTTTATTTGGAGGCGTACGATTCGCCCAACTTTTAGTCTTTCGCCAGGCTCGCGCCCGGTATCAAAGAAGGAAACATGGCTAGCACCACTCTTGGCGTCAAGGTCGACGACCTCCTGCGTTCCCGGCTCAAAGATGCCGCCACCCGCCTCGAGCGCACCCCGCACTGGTTGATCAAGCAGGCGATTTTCGCCTACCTCGAAAAGATCGAGCACGGCCAGTTGCCGGCCGAACTGTCAGGCGCGACCGGCACGGCCGATCTCGCCGACGGCGCGGCGGTCGAGAACGACGAAGACGGCGCGTCCCATCCGTTCCTCGATTTCGCGCAGAACGTGCAACCGCAGTCGGTGTTGCGCGCGGCGATCACCGCCGCGTATCGCCGCCCTGAACCTGAGTGCGTGCCGTTCCTGCTCGGCCAGGCGCGTCTGCCGGCCAACCTCGCCGGCGACGTGCAGGCGATGGCCGGCAAGCTCGTCGAAACGCTGCGCTCGAAGAGCAAGGGCGGCGGCGTCGAAGGGCTGATCCACGAGTTTTCGCTGTCGAGCCAGGAAGGCGTCGCGCTGATGTGCCTCGCCGAGGCGCTGCTGCGCATCCCCGACCGCGCGACCCGCGACGCGCTGATCCGCGACAAGATCAGCAAGGGCGACTGGAAATCGCACGTCGGCCAGGCCCCGTCGCTGTTCGTCAACGCGGCGACCTGGGGCCTGATGATCACCGGCAAGCTGGTGACGACCAATAGCGAGACGAGCTTGTCGTCGGCGCTCACGCGCCTGATCGGCAAGGGCGGCGAGCCGCTGATCCGCAAGGGCGTCGACATGGCGATGCGCTTGATGGGCGAGCAGTTCGTGACCGGCGAGAACATTTCCGAAGCGCTCGCGAACAGCCGCAAGTACGAGGCGCGCGGTTTCCGCTATTCATACGACATGCTCGGCGAAGCGGCCACCACCGAGGCCGACGCGCAGCGCTATTACGCGTCGTACGAGCAGGCGATCCACGCGATCGGCAAGGCCGCGGGCGGCCGCGGCATCTACGAGGGCCCCGGCATCTCGATCAAGCTGTCGGCGCTGCACCCGCGCTACTCGCGCGCGCAGCAGGAACGCACGATGAGCGAGCTGCTGCCGCGCGTGCGTTCGCTGGCGATCCTCGCGCGCCGCTATGACATCGGCCTCAATATCGACGCCGAAGAAGCCGACCGCCTCGAACTGTCGCTGGATCTGCTCGAAGCGCTGTGCTTCGATCCGGAGCTGCAAGGCTGGAACGGCATCGGCTTCGTCGTGCAGGCGTATCAGAAGCGCTGCCCGTTCGTGATCGACTACCTGATCGATCTGGCGCGCCGCAGCCGTCACCGTGTCATGGTGCGGCTCGTGAAGGGCGCGTATTGGGATACGGAAATCAAGCGCGCACAGGTCGACGGCCTCGAAGGCTATCCGGTCTACACGCGCAAGGTCTACACCGACGTGTCGTACCTCGCCTGCGCGAAGAAACTGCTCGGCGCGCCCGATGCCGTCTATCCGCAGTTCGCGACGCACAACGCGCACACGCTGTCGGCGATCTATCAGCTCGCAGGCAACAACTACTACCCCGGCCAGTACGAGTTCCAGTGCCTGCACGGCATGGGCGAGCAGCTCTACGAAGAAGTCACCGGCCGCGACAAGCTGAACCGCCCGTGCCGCGTGTACGCACCGGTCGGTACGCACGAGACGCTGCTCGCGTACCTCGTGCGCCGGCTGCTCGAGAACGGCGCGAACACGTCGTTCGTGAACCGCATCGCCGACGAATCCGTCGCGATCAAGGACCTGGTCGCCGATCCGGTCGAGGAAGCGTCGAGAATCGTGCCGCTCGGCGCGCCGCATGCGCGCATTCCGCTGCCGCGCAATCTGTATGGCTCGGAACGGCTCAATTCGATGGGCTTCGATCTGTCGAACGAGCATCGGCTCGCGTCGCTGTCGTCGGCGCTGCTCGCGAGCGCGCATCATCCGTGGCGCGCCGCGCCGATGCTCGAAGACAACCAGATCGCGGTTGGCGCTGGGCGCGACGTGCGCAACCCGGCCGACCAGCGTGATCTCGTCGGCACGGTCGTCGAAGCGACGGCGGAGCATGTGAGCGCCGCGCTCGGCCATGCGGTGGCCGCTGCGCCGATCTGGCAGGCGACGCCGGTCGAGGCGCGCGCGGACTGCCTCGCGCGTGCCGCGGATCTGCTCGAAGCGCAGATGCACACGCTGATGGGCCTCGTGGTGCGCGAAGCGGGCAAATCGCTCGCCAACGCGGTCGCGGAAATCCGCGAAGCGATCGACTTCCTGCGCTACTACTCGACGCAGATCCGCGACGAGTTTTCGAACGACACGCATCGGCCGCTCGGTCCGGTGGTCTGTATTAGCCCGTGGAATTTCCCGCTGGCGATTTTCATGGGCCAGGTGGCCGCCGCGCTCGCGGCCGGCAACACGGTGCTCGCGAAACCGGCCGAGCAGACGCCGCTGATCGCAGCTCAAGCGGTGCGAATTCTGCGCGAAGCGGGCGTGCCGGCGGGCGCGGTGCAACTGCTGCCGGGCAATGGCGAGACGGTCGGAGCCGCGCTGGTCGCCGATCCGCGCACGCGTGCGGTGATGTTTACCGGCTCGACCGAAGTCGCGCGTCTGATCAACAAGACGCTGTCCGGCCGACTCGATCCGGATGGCAAGCCGATTCCGCTGATCGCCGAAACTGGCGGCCAGAACGCGATGATCGTCGACTCGTCGGCGCTCGCCGAGCAGGTCGTCGCCGACGTGCTGCAGTCGTCTTTCGACTCCGCCGGTCAACGGTGTTCGGCGTTGCGCGTTCTTTGTTTGCAGGACGATGTCGCGGACCGCACGCTCGAAATGCTGACGGGCGCGATGCGCGAGCTCGCGCTCGGCAACCCGGATCGGCTGTCGACCGACGTCGGCCCGGTGATCGACCTGGACGCGAAGCGCGGCATCGACGCCCACATCGCGGCGATGCGCGACAAGGGCCGCAAGGTCGAGCAACTGCCGCTGCCGGAGGGCGCGACGCAGGGTACTTTCGTGCCGCCGACGCTGATCGAGCTCGACAGCATCGACGAGCTGAAGCGCGAAGTGTTCGGTCCGGTGCTGCACGTGGTGCGCTACCGCCGCAGCCAGCTCGACAAGCTGCTCGAACAGATTCGCGCGACGGGTTACGGTTTGACGCTCGGCATCCACACGCGCATCGACGAAACGATCGCGCACGTGATCAGCCGCGCACACGTAGGCAACATCTACGTGAACCGCAACGTGATCGGCGCGGTGGTCGGGGTGCAGCCGTTCGGCGGCGAAGGACTGTCGGGTACGGGGCCGAAGGCCGGCGGTGCGTTATATCTGCAGCGTCTGCTCGCAACGCGTCCGGCTGGTTTGCCGAAGTCGCTCGCGCAGGCGCTGGTGGTCGAAGTACCGCAGGCGGCAGAAAAGGGCGACAATCCGGCGGCCGCGCTGAGCGCGTTGCGCGACTGGCTGATCGCCGAGCGCGAGCCGCAGCTCGCCGCGCGTTGCGACGGCTATCTGTCGCATGTGCCGGCGGGCGCGACCGCGGTACTGTCGGGGCCGACCGGCGAGCGCAATACGTACACGCTGGGCCCGCGCGGCACGGTGCTGTGTATCGCGTCGACGGCGAGCGGCGCGGGCGTGCAGTTCGCGGCGGCGCTGGCTACGGGAAATCGTGCGTTGTTCGAGGGCGCGGCCGGTGAACAATTGGTTTCGCAATTGCCGGCGTCGCTGAAGGCCCACGCGAGCGTGAAGAAGAGCGCCGACGCGCCGTTCGACGCCGTGCTGTTCGAAGGCGACAGCGATGAACTGCTCGCGCTCGTGAAGGAAGTCGCGAAGCGTCCGGGGCCGATCGTGTCGGTGCAGGGCGTCGCGGCCCGTGCGCTCGCGAGCGGCGACGAGGACTATGCGCTCGAGCGTCTGCTCACCGAGCGCTCGGTCAGCGTGAATACCGCGGCGGCAGGCGGCAATGCGAATTTGATGACGATCGGTTGAGCGAACCTCGGCGATTTATTCAATAGAAAGGAAGCGGCACGGCGACCCCGATACCGCTTCATCCACACCTGGTATCAAGGAGAAGCTATGCAACACAAAATGAAACAGCTGGCAGGCGCAGCTCTGGTTGCCGCCATGTCGCTGGCGGGGACGGCCAACGCTCAATCGACGGAAGACGTGAAGATCGGTTTCGCCGGTCCGATGACGGGCGCACAGGCGCACTATGGCAAGGACTTCCAGAACGGCATCACGCTCGCGGTCGAAGAGTTCAACGCGACGAAGCCTGTGATCGGCGGCAAGCAGGTTCACATCGTGCTCGACTCGGCCGACGACCAGGCCGACCCGCGCACCGGCACGACGGTCGCGCAGAAGCTCGTGGATGACGGCATCAAGGGCATGCTGGGCCACTTCAACTCGGGCACGACGATTCCGGCCTCGCGCATCTACGCGAACGCGGGCATTCCGCAGATCGCAATGGCGACCGCGCCGGAATACACGCAGCAGGGCTTCAAGACCACCTTCCGCATGATGACGTCCGACACGCAGCAAGGCTCGGTCGCTGGCACGTTCGCGGTGAAGAACCTCGGCATGAAGAAGATCGCGATCGTCGACGATCGCACCGCTTACGGCCAGGGTCTTGCGGATCAGTTCGAGAAGGCTGCGAAGGCGGCAGGCGCGACGATCGTCGATCGTGAATACACGAACGACAAGGCCGTCGACTTCAAGTCGATCCTGACCAAGCTTAAGTCGTCGAACCCGGATCTGATCTATTACGGCGGCGCGGATTCGCAAGCAGCACCGATGGTCAAGCAGATGAAGCAGCTCGGCGTGAAGGCGCCGCTGATGGGCGGCGAAATGGTCCACACGCCGACCTTCATCAAACTCGCCGGCGACGCGGCGAACGGCACGGTGGCCTCGCTCGCCGGTCTGCCGCTCGAAGAAATGCCGGGCGGCAAGGCATACGTCGAGAAGTACAAGGCGCGCTTCAACGAAGACGTGCAAACGTACTCGCCGTACGCGTTCGACGGCGCGATGGCGATGTTCACCGCGATGAAGAACGCGAACTCGACCGATCCTGCCAAGTACCTGCCGGTGCTCGCCAAGACGTCGAAGCCGGCCGTGACGTCGGCCGACCTCGCGTACGACGCGCGCGGCGATCTGAAGAACGGCGGTATCACGCTGTACAAGGTCGTCGATGGCAAGTGGACGACGCTGCAAAGCGTGGGCGGCAAGTAAGTTTTTTGCTGACTACGGTTGATAATAGAAAACCCCGCTCTGGCGGGGTTTTTATATGGGCGGCGCATTCGACACGCTGTCAGGCCACGTGGCGATTTTCACTGCCCGCGCATCCTCCTCCCCTGCTCACGAATCATCTCAAGCGTCGCTGCGGGCGTGCTCGCTTCCTGCGGCATGCGAATTTCGATCACGGCCGGCAGCTGCGATTCGATCGCGCGTTGCAACGCCGGCAGAAAATCCCCGGTACGTTCAACGGTTTCGCCATGCGCGCCGAACGATCGCGCGAATGCCGCGAAGTCCGGATTCGTGAGGCCGGTGCCATGCACGCGATGCGGATAGTGTCGCTCCTGATGCATGCGGATCGTCCCGAACTGGCTGTTGTTGACGACGATGAACAGCACGCGCAGGTCGTACTGCATCGCTGTCGCGAGCTCCTGCGCGGCCATCATGAAGCAGCCGTCGCCGGCGAGTGCGACCACCGCGCGCTGTGGATACAGCGACTTCGCCGCGAGCGCCGCCGGCACGCCGTAGCCCATCGCGCCGCTCGTCGGCGCGAGCTGAGAACGGAAGTGCCGATACGAGAAATGCCGATGCAGCCACGTCGCGTAATTGCCCGCGCCGTTCGTGAGGATCGCGTCGTCGGGCAAGTGGGCGCGTAACTGCTGGATCACTTCGCCCATCTGCACGTCGCCGGGAATTGGGCGCGGCTTGCGCCAATCCAGATACGCGCGATGCGCTTCTTCAGCGGCACCCGCCCAGGCGAGCCTGCCGGACGACGACGGTTTCAGTTCCGCAAGCATCGCCGCAAGCTCAGGCATGCCCGAGACGATCGGCAGATCGGCCGCATATACGCGGCCCAGTTCTTCTGCGCCCTGATGCACGTGCACGAGCGTCTGCTTCGTCTTCGGGATGTCGAGCAGCGTGTAGCCGTTGGTCGTCGCTTCGCCGAGGCGCGGACCGAGCGCGAGCAGCAAGTCCGCGTCGCGAATGCGTTGAGCGAGCGCCGGATTGACGCCGAGACCGACGTCGCCCGCGTAGTTCGGATGCTCGTTGTCGAAGGTGTCCTGGAAGCGGAACGCGAGGCCAATCGGCAACTGCCAGTTTTCGATGAAACGCAGCAGGTCCGCGCATGCGGCCTCTGTCCAGCCGCTGCCGCCGGCGATCACCATCGGCCGTTGCGCGCCTTCGAGCAACTCGCGCAGCTTCGCGATCTGCGCGGCCGATGGCGACGCCGCCACGCGGTGATAAGCGGGTGCGCCAGGTACCGCGTCGCAGGCATCGCTCAGCACGTCTTCGGGCAGCGCCAGCACGACCGGCCCCGGGCGGCCCGACGTAGCCGTGTGAAACGCATGGCTCAGATATTCGGGGATGCGCTTCGGGTCGTCGATCTGCGCGACCCACTTCGCCATCTGACCGAACATGCGTCGGTAGTCGATCTCCTGAAATGCCTCGCGATCGAGATGTTCGCGCGCGCACTGACCGATCAGCAGAATCATCGGCGTGGAGTCCTGAAACGCAGTGTGAACGCCGATCGACGCATGCGTCGCGCCCGGCCCGCGCGTGACTAGCGCGACACCCGGGCGGCCGGTCAGCTTGCCGAGCGCTTCGGCCATGTTCGCGGCCGCGGCTTCGTGACGGCAGACGATCGTCTGGATGCGCCCGGTTTCGTCGTGCAGCGAATCGAGCACGGCGAGAAAGCTTTCGCCGGGGACGCAGAACACGCGCTCGACGCCGTGTGTGAGCAACGCCTCGACGACGAGGCGCGCGCCGGTTGTGCGTGCGGTATGGGAAGCGATGACGGAATTGGCAGCGGAATCGGCAGCGGGAGCATTCGGCAGCGACATTGCGAAGAAGCCTCCTGGCAGTGCGTGGGTGCGTTGGGATGGAGCCGCATCGGCGGAACGTGCAACAGCGGCCGATGGGCGCTTCGACAGCTTACGCCGAGCACGTGGGCGTTGTCATGGCGCAGCGCAACTGTTCGATCGGCGTGCGCGCAACGCGATTGCGCAAATGAAAACGCGAGCCGCAGGGCCCGCGCTTTTCCGATGCGATCGCACGCAATTGAATGCCGCGTTCAACGACTCAACACTCGACGATATTTACCGCGAGTCCGCCGCGCGACGTTTCCTTGTACTTGGTCTTCATGTCCGCGCCGGTTTCGCGCATCGTCTTGATCACCGAATCGAGCGACACGTAGTGGCTGCCGTCGCCGCGCAACGCCATGCGCGCGGCATTGACCGCCTTCACCGATGCCATCGCGTTGCGCTCGATGCACGGAATCTGCACCATGCCGCCGACCGGATCGCAGGTGAGCCCGAGGTTGTGCTCCATGCCGATTTCCGCGGCGTTCTCGACCTGCTTCGGCGTGCCGCCCATCACGGCGGCCAGCGCGCCCGCGGCCATCGAGCATGCGACGCCGACTTCGCCCTGACAGCCCACCTCCGCACCGGAGATCGACGCATTTAGCTTGTACAGGATGCCGATCGCGGCGGCCGTCATCAGGAAGTCGATCACGCCCTGCTCGTTCGCGTCCGGCATGAAGCGCGTGTAGTAATGCAGCACCGCCGGAATGATGCCGGCCGCGCCATTGGTCGGCGCGGTGACGACGCGCCCGCCGGCCGCGTTCTCTTCGTTGACGGCGATCGCGTACAGGTTGATCCAGTCGACCATGGACAGCGGATCCTGCAACGCGCGCTCAGGGTTGCCCGTCAACGCGCGATAGAGCTGCGGCGCGCGCCGCTTCACCTGGAAAGGTCCGGGCAAGTGACCATCGGCATCGGGATTGTTGATGCCGCATCCGCGCGCGACGCATGATTGCATCACGTCCCAGATCTTCAGCAGACCCGCGCGCGTCTCTTCCTCGCTGTGCCAGACGCGCTCGTTTTCCCACATCAGCTGCGCGATGCTCTTGCCGCTCGCCGCACACAGCGCGAGCAATTCGTTGCCGGTACGGAACGAATGCGGAAGCTGATCGACGGCGCTCAATACCTTCGTGTTCGGCGCGCCGGCCGTCACGACGAAGCCGCCGCCGACCGACAGATAGGTCGACTCGCGCAGCGTTGCCCCTTGCGCGTCGAAGGCGAACAGCTTCAGGCCGTTCGGGTGCTCGGGCAGCGCCTGACGATAAAACGCGATGTGCTCTTTCTGCACGAAGGGCACCTCGTGCGTGCCGAGCAGCGCGAGTTGGCGCGACGTGCGCACTGCTTCGAGCCGTTGTGCGATCGTCTCGGGATCGACGGTGTCGGGCGCGTCGCCCATCAGGCCCAGCATGACGCCGCGATCGGTGCCGTGTCCCTTGCCGGTCGCGCCGAGCGAGCCGTACAGCTCCGCTTTCACGGATGCGGTGGAAGCGAGCAGCCCGTCGCGCTCGAGTCCCTGGACGAACATCAGCGCCGCGCGCATCGGCCCGACCGTGTGCGAGCTCGACGGACCAATGCCGATTTTGAAGAGATCGAAGACGCTGACTGCCATGTACTGCTCCCTGCCTATAGATAAAGAGTTTAGCGCGCCGGCAGCGGCAAGCACACGGCGAGCCACGCGGGTGGCGTGGGTGCGAGCTGCAGGGCGACTGGCGTAAAGCGTCCGTCGAGACGGGCCGCCAGGTGAAACAGTTCCGTCGCGTTCTTCGGATCCCACTGACCCGAATAGCCGGGCAAGCCGGCCTCGCGACGTTTTGTATCGAACGCGGCGTTCGAATGCACGAATTCCTCATGCGTCCGGCCGCCGGTAGCAAACGGCACGAGCCAATTCAGCGCGGCGAGCAGCGTCGCGCCGTTCGCGCCCTTTTCTTGCAGCCAGTTGCGGTTGTGGCGGCGCGCCGCGAGCGCGGCCGTCACCAGCGGTTGCAGATCGTAGGTCACGTAGTGCAGCGCATCGCGCTCGCCGAAGTCGATCGTCGAGCCGTCCGGGGCGATGTTGTCGCCGATATGCTCGACGAACAGCCGCTGCGCGGCGTTGATCATTTTGCGGTTGTCGAGCGTGAATGCCGCCATCGCGATCAGCTTGATGCGGTGGCTTTGCCAATTGTTGCGGAACGTGCCCGTGAGCGGCCGCGGCTGCGCGTCGATCTGCGCGATGTAGCCGTTCGCGAGCTTCGTCAGAAACGCCATCGCCGCGTTGCGCGTTTTGACGGGCAACGCGCTCGCGGTCATGTCGTACGCGAGGATCAGACCTTCGAAACGCGTTTCGTCGATCGGATTGAAGCTCGGCTGATAGGTCGTGACCCACGCGTACAGCAGACGGTCGACGAGCTTCAGGAAGCGGTCGTCGCTGGTCGCGCGCCACGCGAGCGCGGCGTCGCGCAGCAGGTCGAGATCCTTCTCCGCCTCGACGCTCTGATCGTAGATGCCCTCGTGCGGCAGCGTGCCCTCGGTGTGCAATTTGGCGAGCGCATGCGGCTGCTCGTTCAGATGTGCCTGCACGTTGGCGACGAGCGCCTTGACGCCGGGATCGGCATTGGTGCGCTCGCTCGTTTGCAGCGCCGGCGCCGCGCAGAAATTCATCGCGGCCTGCGCCGCGCGCAGCGGCAGCAACGCGGCCGCTAGGGCCAACAGTACCGCGTAAGCGGGCCGCCACGGACGGACGCCTGCCGCCTCGGCCCGGCTTTGCATCAATCGCACCTTTCGCGCCATGCGAAACTCCTCGTTAGGCTGATTCGGTGTGTGATGTTAGCCGGTTGCGGCTTTCAACGACAGGACCGCGGGTGGACCGCTCGCAAACGCCGACGGACCTTCACGGCGCCGCGCATGACGTCTCGCCGACTCGCGCTGCTTACTCGTAATCGGCGATCGGCACGCACGAGCAGAACAGGTTGCGATCGCCGTACACGTTGTCCGCGCGACCGACCGGCGGCCAGTACTTATTCGCGATCAGCGTCTTCAGCGGGTAGGCGGCGGTCTCGCGCGCATACGCATGCTTCCAGTCGTCAGAAATCACGACCGCCGCCGTGTGCGGCGCGTGCTTCAGCGGATTGTCCTCGCGGTCGGCGCGGCCTTCCTCGACCGCGCGGATTTCCTCGCGGATCGCGATCATCGCCTCGATGAAGCGGTCGAGCTCTTCCTTCGACTCCGACTCGGTCGGTTCGACCATCAGCGTGCCCGGTACCGGGAAGCTCATCGTCGGCGCGTGGAAGCCATAGTCGGCGAGGCGCTTCGCGACGTCGTCGACGGTGATGCCGCTCGTGTCCTTGATCGGACGCAGATCGAGAATGCACTCGTGTGCGACGAGGCCGCCCGGGCCCGAGTACAACACCGGATAGTGCGGCGCGAGCTTGTTGGCGACGTAGTTCGCGTTGAGGATCGCGGTTTCGGTCGCGGCGGTCAGGTTCTTCGCGCCCATCATCGCGATGTACATCCACGAGATCGGCAAGATCGACGCCGAGCCGTACGGCGCGGCCGACACCGCGCCGATGCCATCGTCCGCGCGCTGGTAGCCCGACGAGGTCTGGTTCGGCAGGAACTGCGCGAGATGCGCGCCGACCGCGACCGGACCGACGCCCGGTCCGCCGCCGCCGTGCGGAATGCAGAAGGTCTTGTGCAGGTTCAGGTGCGAGACGTCGCCGCCGAACTGACCCGGCGCGCACAGGCCGACCATCGCGTTCATGTTCGCGCCGTCCACGTACACCTGGCCGCCGTGCGCATGCACGATCTCGCAGATTTCGCGGACGTTCTGTTCGAACACGCCGTGCGTCGACGGGTACGTGATCATGATCGCCGCGAGCTTATCGGCGTGCTGCGCGGCCTTCTTCTTCAGGTCTTCGATATCGACGTTGCCCTGCGCGTCGCATGCGACGACCACGACCTGCATGCCGGCCATTTGCGCCGACGCCGGGTTCGTGCCGTGCGCCGAGGCGGGAATCAGGCAGACATCGCGATGCGCTTCGCCGCGCGACGCGTGATAGGCGTGGATGATCAAAAGACCCGCGTACTCGCCCTGCGAGCCCGCGTTCGGCTGCAGCGACACGGCCGCATAGCCGGTCGCGGCGACCAGCATTTCTTCGAGCTGGTCGATCATCTCGCGGTAGCCGACGGTCTGTTCGGTCGGTGCGAACGGATGGATCTGGCCGAACTCGGGCCACGTGACCGGCAGCATTTCCGACGTCGCATTCAGCTTCATCGTGCAGGAGCCGAGCGGGATCATCGAGCGATCGAGCGCGAGGTCCTTGTCCGACAGACTGCGCAGATAGCGCAGCATTTCCGTTTCCGAATGATGACGGTTGAACACGTGATGCGTCAGGTACGCGCTCGTGCGTTCGAGCGCGGCCGGCACCGACGCAGAGTTCGATGCGTTGAGCGCGACGTCGAGCGCGTCGACTTGCGGCACGTCGCTCGTGAAGGCCGCTTGAGCGAACACCGCGAGCAGGTCGGCCAGATCGTGGCGCGTGGTGGTTTCGTCGATCGACAGGCCGACTTGCGTCGCGCTCACGTGGCGCAGGTTGATGCGCCTGGCCGTAGCCGCGTCGTGCAGCGCTTGCGTGCGGGCGCCGGTGTCGAACGTGAGCGTGTCGAAGAAAGTTTCGTTGACGAGCTTATAGCCAAGCTGCTTCGCGCCTTCGGCGAGCAGCGTGGCGATGCGATTGACGCGCAGTGCGATCGTCTTCAGGCCACGCGGGCCGTGATAGACCGCGTACATGCTCGCCATGATCGCGAGCAGCGCCTGCGCGGTGCACACGTTCGAGGTCGCCTTCTCGCGGCGGATGTGCTGCTCGCGCGTTTGCAGCGCGAGACGCAGCGCGGGGTTGCCTTGCGCGTCGACGGTTACGCCGACCAGACGTCCCGGCATTTGCCGCTTGAATTCGTCGCGCACCGCGAGGTACGCGGCATGCGGGCCGCCGAAGCCGACCGGCACGCCGAAACGCTGCGTATTGCCGACCGCGACGTCCGCGCCCCATTCGCCCGGCGGCGTAAGCAGCGTCAGCGCGAGCAGGTCGGCGGCGACGACGACATGGCCGCCCGCCGCGTGGATCGCTTCGGTCAGCGCGCGGTAGTCGCGCACGTCGCCGTTCACGCCCGGGTATTGCAGCAGCACGCCGAATGCGTTGGCGTCGGCGGCTTCAGCGGCCGTGCCGACTTTCACTTCGATGCCGACCGGCGTCGCGCGCGTCTTCACGACTTCGATGGTCTGCGGCAGCACGTCGTCGGCAACGAAGAACACGTTCGACTTCGGCTTGCCGACGCGTTGCAGCAGCGTCATCGCTTCGGCGGCGGCGCTCGCTTCGTCGAGCAGCGATGCGTTCGAGATCGCGAGGCCGGTCAGGTCGGTGACCATCTGCTGGAAGTTCAGGAGCGCTTCCAGACGGCCTTGGGAAATTTCAGGCTGGTACGGCGTGTACGCGGTGTACCACGCCGGATTTTCGAGCACGTTGCGCAGGATCACCGTCGGCGTATGGGCGTTGTAATAGCCCTGGCCGATGTAGGAGCGGAACACCTGGTTCTTGTCCGCGAGCTCGCGCAAGGCGGCGAGCGCTTCGGCTTCGCTCTTCGGTTGCGCGAACGGGCCGAGCGGCAGCGTTTCGGTGCGGCGGATCGTCTTCGGGATGACGGCGTCGATCAATGCCGCGCGCGACGCGAAGCCGAGTGCTTCGAGCATCGCTTGCTGGTCGGCCGTATCCGGGCCGATATGACGTTCGGCGAAGGCGTCGTGCACTTCGAGCGCGGCGAGCGAGAGAGGAGTGCGGTTCATCAGACGATCCGGGTGTTCGAGCTTCATGGGTGTTCCTGGCGGCGCGGCGCGCCGTTGTGCGAGCGCCGCGCCTGACGGTTAAAACAAAAGGTGACTCAGGCGCCGATCGACTTCGCGTACGCCTCGGCGTCGAGCAGACGGTCGAGCGACGCATCGGCGGCCGGCTTGATCTTGAACAGCCAGCTGTCGTACGGCGTGCTGTTGACGGTTTCGGGCGAGTCCGCGACGGTCGTGTTCGCCTCGATGACTTCGCCCGAGACCGGCGCGTAGATATCCGAGGCGGCCTTCACCGATTCGATCACGGCGACTGTGTCGCCCGCGGTCACGGACTTGCCGAGTTCCTGGACTTCGAAGAAGACGATGTCGCCGAGCGCTTCCTGCGCATGGTCGGTGATGCCGACCGTCAGCGTGCCGTCCGCTTCGGTGCGGACCCATTCGTGCGATTCGGTGTATTTCAGTTCGGCCGGGATGCTCATTGGATGCTCCTGAACGGTACGTTCGGTAGTGTTTGAATGTAGGGGCGTGCGCCGGCCGCTTAGACCGCCAGCACCTTGCCGTTGCGCACGAACGGCAGTTTTACCACGCTTGCGGGACAGGCTTTGTCGCGAATCTGGACGTGCACGGTGTCGCCCGGCTGCACGCCTTTCGGTACGCGCGCGAAGGCGATCGATTCCTGCATGGTCGGCGAGAATGTGCCGCTGGTGATTTCGCCGTCGCCGTGCGGCGTGGCGACTTTCTGATGCGCGCGCAGCACGCCCGCGGCCTTGCCGTTTTCCTTCAGCAGGATCAGGCCGACGAACGCGGCGCGCGAGCCGTCGGCTTCGAGGCTGCTCTTGCCGACGAACTCGCGCGGCGAGGCCAGGTCGACGGTCCATGCGAGGCCGGCGTCGAGCGGCGAGACATTGTCGTCCATGTCCTGGCCGTACAGGTTCATGCCGGCTTCGAGGCGCAGCGTATCGCGCGCGCCGAGACCGGCCGGGCGCACGCCGTGGGCCGCGAGCGCATTCCACAGCGCTTCGACGTGGGTAGCCGGCACGATGATCTCGAAGCCGTCTTCACCGGTATAGCCGGTGCGCGCGACGGTCAACTCGCCGAACGGCGTGCCGTCGACGCGCGCCGCGTTGAACGGCTTCAGCGCTTCAGTCGCGGCGCGCGCGGCCGGCACGGTTTGCCAGGCCTTTTCGCGTGCGTTCGGGCCTTGCACGGCGACGATCGCCAGATCGCGGCGCGGCGTGATGGTGAGACCGAAGCCGCCTGCGTTGAGCTGGCCGAACCAGGCGATGTCTTTGTCGGCGGTGCCGGCGTTGACGACCACGCGGAAGTGGTCTTCGGCGAAGTAATAGACGATCAGATCGTCGATCACGCCGCCGTTCGGATTCAGCATGCAGGAGTAGAGCGCGCGGCCCGGCGTTTGCAGCTTCGCGACGTTGTTCGCGAGCGCGTATTCGAAGAACGCGCGGACGCGCTCGCCGGTGAAGTCGACCACGCACATGTGGGACACGTCGAACATGCCGGCGTCGGTGCGCACCGCGCGATGTTCCTCGATCTGCGAGCCGTAGTTGACGGGCATGTCCCAGCCGCCGAAGTCGACCATGCGAGCATTGAGCGCGCGGTGAGCGGCGTGGAGCGGGGTGTGTTTGAGTTCGGTCATGGGGCCTCGGGCATCTCGCGAAACAAAAAAGGTCATGCGGCGCACTGCCTCGCGGCCGTGTGCCTGCGAGCGTGCTTCTGCATGACCCCTCTGTCCTCGATACCTGAGAGATTGCGCCGCCGCGACTGGCTCAATGAGCTCGATCCGTCACGGTGAAACGCGCGCCCCTTCGGTGGGCAGCCTGCCTGCGGTGCACGACGTGCGACGCGGATGGCTACTGCCGCTCTCCAGAGTGCGAAAAAGCCGCCGGAAGACGGGTTTTTCGACGCGGTCGGTCCTTTTGCCTGAGAGTTTGCGGGTGTGCCCCTTCGGCGGCGCGGCCTGCGATTTTTCGCCTGCCAGCGCGCTCTCCCGACGCGTGCGGCGAATGTACGCGACGGGCCGGGGCTTGTCAAATAAAGGCCCGGGAGCGGTGTGGGGCCGGCTGTGGCTGGTCGGGGGCGTCAAAAAAGAAAAGCGCGGATCGTGGTGCCCGCGCTTTTCAGTTGCTTCTGCCGGTGCCATCCGTGACCGCACGATGAGCGGTAGTGGAGGCTCACCAGGCGGCTCGTTTGCCGACTCGGTTTGCCCACTTGCTCGCTGACTCACTCGCCGATCGCATGAGCTGCACTATCCAATTCCTGATTCAGCACGCGCTGTTCTTCCGCGGACAGACCGCCGCCATGCTGTGCGGCCATGTCATGCGCTTCCTGGCGAATCGTCTCGAGACGGTGATGCAGCGCGGCGCCTTGCGGCGGCGGGTAATAGCCCTGATTCACGCGGTTATCGATACGGTGCGCGAGATTGTCGATGCGGCCGTCGACCTGATGCAGACGCTGGTCCGCGATCTGCTGCGGAGTCGGGCCCGGATGCGGCGCCGGCGGGGGCGTTACCACGCAGGCGGCGACGGAGCCGAGCAGCGCGCATGCAACAAGGGCACGGATGATTCGAGACATGGATTCTCCCGGAGTCGTTGTCGTGTTGGGTTGCTACCTCATTAGCAACGGCTGACGAAGAACGCCCGCTGACTTGGCAGCGGGCGAATTTGTAACGTTATGTTCCTTTCCGGAACGTCAGGAAAGCCCGCGCCGACCGCCTTCGCGGCGCTAAAGGCGGTCCCGTTTTGGGTACACAGATCGTGGTGGCGCGGTGTCGACGCGCAGCGGGGCGGGGTTCAGCGAATGCGCTCGAACGGCAGTCGCACGCCCTGCTCGGAACTGCGCGCGGCCAGTTCGATGATCGTCATCACGTCGACCGCGTCGCGCGTGCTGATCGGAAATGCGACGCGGTTCTGGATCGCGTCGGCCAACGCAATATAGAAGCCTGCGTACTCGCCGTTGCGGGTCGGCAATTCGCACTCGACTTCCTCGTCGCCTTCGAGCACGCGCAGCACGCCGGGGCTGTTGCCGGCGCCGAAGCCTGCGTCGCCGGGGCGCAGGCCCGCTTTCAGCTGATCTTCCTGGGTGTCGAGGCCGTACTTCACGTAGCTGCCGCGCGTGCCGTGAACAGCAAAGCGCGGTCCCGGCAACGCGGTCAGCGCGCTTGCGTGCAGCACGACCTCGAACTCGTCGTAGCCGAGCTGGATGTGTACGTAGTCGGGTGCACTGGCGTCGTCGCGATGGGTGCGCACCGTCGCCGATACGGTCCGCGGCGAGCCGAAGAGGGTGAGCGCCTGGTCGATCAGATGCGGACCGAGATCGAACAGCAGACCGCCGCCGCGCGTCACGTCTTCGCGCCAGCGCTGACGCACGCCCGGCCGGAAGCGGTCGAAATGCGATTCGTACTGCGTGACGCGACCCAGTTCCACGCGCGCGAGCAGATCGCGGACGGTCAGAAAATCGCCGTCCCAGCGTCGGTTGTGAAACGGTGCGAACAGCTTGCCGCGCGCCAGCGCGATGTTGGCAAGCGTGTGGGCGTCGGCGGCGCTCAGTGTGACCGGCTTGTCGACGACCACGTGCTTGCCGGCTTCGAGCGTGCGGCGCGCGAGGTCGAAGTGGGTGTCGTTGGGCGTCGCGATCACGACGCAGTCGATGTCGTCGAGCGCGAGCAGCGCGTCGAGATCGGCGACGATTTTCGCGTGCGGATAGTCAGCGTGCGCGCGCTCGGATTGCCCGGTCGCAATCGCGGCGACGCTCGCGCGTCCGCAGTGTTCGATCACCGGTGCGTGAAACGTCGCGCCGGCGAAGCCGTAGCCCATCAATCCAATTTTCAGCGATGCGGACATGCGAGTCTTCCTGGAGGAACGGCGCGCCGCCTTGCCACCGCGGCGGCGGCGCGCAATCTCATCATTGTGGCATTTGTGGGCTGGACGGGGGCGGAGCATGACGCCCGGCCTTGCGCGCAGCCCGTCGGGGCGTCCGATCCATCGAGGCATCCAACGAGGGCGTCCATCGCGGTGGCCATCGCAGTGTCCATGTTAACATCGCACCTCTCGCGCGCATTGCGCCGCGCAGCATGTCCCGGGCCTTCGGCCGGCGCCACCCGCCGGTCCGACCTCAGCGGCCTTCAACCGTATTACCCATCCACAAACGATGTCCGCAGGCCTGAACCCCGCTCAAAGTGAAGCGGTCCGTTATCTCGACGGTCCCTGTCTCGTGCTCGCCGGCGCCGGCAGCGGCAAGACGCGCGTGATCACGCAGAAAATCGCGCACCTGATCGAAGCGAAGGGCTTCGAGCCACGCCACATCGCCGCCGTCACGTTCACGAACAAGGCCGCGGCGGAGATGCGCGAGCGCGTCGGCAAGCTGCTCGAAGGCAAGACGCTGACCGCACCCGGCAAGGAAGGCCGCAAGGTGCCCGTGAACCAGCTGACGGTGTGTACGTTCCACTCGCTCGGCGTGCAGATTTTGCGTCAGGAGGCGGAGCATGTCGGCCTGAAGCCGCAGTTCTCGATCATGGATTCCGACGACTGCTTCGGCATGATCCAGGAACAGGTCGGCTCGACGGACAAGGGCTTCATTCGCAAGATCCAGTCGATCATCTCGCTATGGAAGAATGGCCTGATCATGCCCGAGCAGGCGATCGCGACCGCCTCGACCGAGGACGAGCATCAGGCGGCGATCGTCTATCGCAACTACGTGGCGACGCTGCATGCGTACCAGGCGGTCGATTTCGACGATCTGATCCGCCTGCCCGCCGAACTGTTCGCGGGCAACGAGCAGGTGCGCGACCGCTGGCAGAACAAGCTGCGCTACCTGCTGATCGACGAGTATCAGGACACCAATGCGTGCCAGTACGAACTGGTGAAGCTCCTGGCCGGCAAGCGCGCGGCGTTCACGGCGGTTGGCGACGACGACCAGGCAATCTATGGCTGGCGCGGTGCGACCCTCGAAAACCTCGGCCAGCTCGGCAAGGATTTTCCGAACCTGCACCTGATCAAGCTCGAGCAGAATTACCGCTCGACGGTGCGCATCCTGACCGCCGCGAACAACGTGATCGCGAACAACCCGAAGCTGTTCGAGAAGAAGCTGTGGTCCGAGCACGGCATGGGCGACACGATCACGGTGACGGGCTGCAACGACGAGGAGCACGAGGCGGAGTCCGTCGTGTTTCGGCTGTCCGCGCACAAGTTCGAGCGGCGCGCGAATTTCCGCGACTACGCGATCCTCTATCGCGGCAACTTCCAGGCGCGCATCTTCGAACAGGTGCTGCGCCGCGAACGGATTCCGTACGTGCTGTCGGGCGGCCAGTCGTTCTTCGATAAGGCCGAGATCAAGGACATCTGCGCGTACCTGCGTCTGATCGCCAATGCGAACGACGATCCCGCGTTCATCCGCGCGATCACGACACCGCGTCGCGGCATCGGCAATACGACGCTGGAGGCGCTCGGCGCGTTCGCGGGTCAGGCGAAGGTGTCGCTGTTCGAGGCGGTCTACATGGGCGGCATCGAGGCGCGTCTGTCGCCGCGTCAGATCGAGCCGATGCGCGCGTTCTGCGACTTCATGCAGCGCCTGACCGACCGCGCGGAGAAGGACGCGGCGGGCACGCTGCTCAATGAGCTGATGGAGGCGATCCACTACGAAGCGTATCTGTACGACGCGTTCGACGAACGCCAGGCGCAGGCGAAGTGGCAGAACGTGCTGGAGTTCATCGAGTGGCTCAAGCGCAAGGGCACGAAGGAAGAGCCGGAGCACGGCAGTGGCGGCGAAGCGACCGGCTACGACACCGCCGACGGCTTCGGCGACACCGGCAAGAACCTGCTCGGGCTGATCCAGACGGTCGCGCTGATGTCGATGCTCGAAGGCCGTGAGGAAGATCCGGATGCGGTACGGCTGTCGACCGTGCATGCGTCGAAGGGGCTCGAGTATCCGCACGTGTTCCTGGTCGGCGTCGAGGAAGGCATCATGCCGCATCGCGGCGGCGCGGACGACGAGCCGATCGACGACGCGCGCATCGAGGAGGAACGCCGGCTGATGTACGTCGCGATCACGCGCGCGCAGCGCAGCCTGCATCTGAACTGGTGCAAGAAGCGCAAGCGGGCGCGGGAGACGATCGTCTGCGAGGCGTCGCGCTTCATCAACGAAATGCTGCTCGACGATGCGCCGCCGCCGACACCGGAAGAAGCGCCGATGTCGCCGAAGGACCGGCTCGCGAGCCTGAAGGCGTTGTTGCAGAAGTCGTGAGCGGGCGGGACTGCAAGTGCCCGCCAGTTGCGGTTGCTTGCGATTGCACATAAAAAATCCCTGCATCGCGTTAGCGCATGCAGGGATTTTTCATTTCAGCGACGACCGATGCCGCGTGCTTTACTTCACCGCGCTGACCATATAGTCGACCGCGGCCTTCACGTCCGCATCCGATGCGTTCGAGCCGCCCTTCGGCGGCATCGCGCCCTTGCCGTGCAGCGCGTAGTTGTAGACGGTGTCCATCGGGTCCTTCAGGCGCGGCGCCCATGCTTCCTTGTCGCCGAACTTCGGCGCGTTCAGCACGCCGGCCGCGTGACAGGCCTGGCATACCGACTGATACAGCGCCTTGCCGGCCTGCGAGGCGTCCGCGCTTTGCGCGCCAGCTGCTGCCGGGGCGGAAGTCTGCGGCACGCTGGCCATTGCGGCCATCGCCGCGGCGGCTTGGGCCGCGCCCGCGTCCGATGCACCTGCTGCCGCTGCCGCACCGGATGCCGCGGCCGCGCCCGCCGCCGGCTGCGCCGGCTCGGGGAAGCTCGCGCCCGAATTGTTCGCCATATAGACGACCGCGCGCGCGATCTCGAAGTCACTGTAGTCGTCGGGGCTCGTGCCGCCGCGCGGCGGCATGGCGCCCTTGCCGGACAGCGCGGTGTGCCACAGAGTGTCGACGCCTTGCGCGATGCGCGGCGCCCAGTCGGCGGTGTTGGTGAATTTCGGCGCGCCTGCGGCACCCGACGCGTGACACGCCGAGCAGACCGCCTTGTAGACTTCCTCGCCGCTCTTGTAGACGCGCGGTGCGTTGGCGTCGCGGATCTCGACTTGGGCGATCGGATGGATGCGGGAGGTGACTTCGGCTTCGGAGAGAGAGTCGGTGCCGGCGCCGGTGCGCGTCGAATTATCGACGTAGACGGCGAGCAGAACGATGATGACGATCGGCACAGCGAACCCGGCGACGACCGCGGCGATGAGCTGTGCTGGGGTTTTGATCGGGGCTCCGTGTGGTGCTTCGCTCATGCTTGTCTCGTCTCCATGGGTGTGTGAGCGGTACAGCGCGACGGCAACTTCTTGTTCTTTATCAGCCACGGACGATTATAGACGCAAGCTTTCGGCGGCGGCGAGGTGCCCAGGACGGTGTTCAGCAGGCGTTTACCCGGATCGGCATGGACGATGGCAGGGGTCGGGGAAGACGCTGGGATGGGCGTCGGAGGCCGTCCTGTGGACGGTTCGGCCGAAACCGGGTATCCTTGCGGTCTCTCGCGTTGGCGTCGCGTCCGTTCCGGTTGGCGCGCTGTCGCGTAGATTCCCCGCAGTTTTGTGGTGAAGCGCCCGTAGCTCAATGGATAGAGTACTGCCCTCCGAAGGCAGGGGTTGCTGGTTCGATCCCAGCCGGGCGCGCCAAAATTCGAAGTGATGCCAGGTCGATGAAACCTTGTGAATTTTCGCCACAGATGTCGTAAACGACACCCGTGGCTACCACACAAAGTCCAAATTTAGACTCCTCGGTCTTCCAGTCCCAAACTTGGACGAGTCGTCATTCTTCTCCCTGTCGCCTCCGAGTTACTCACACCTGTTGCAGCCAACGCTCTGTGGTGAGCGTTCTGTACGCGCTGAAATCTCCCGAGCATCACTTTCCCTCGCAATCGCCCGACCACGCGCCTTCTTGACGGATAGACGCCTTCCGCGCGAAGCGCGTTTGCCACTTTCAAATACATTTTGTTGAAGGACTCAGTTGCCTCCCTGCGAACAGAGTCAGCCCGCTCCCGGCCGAGTCTCACCAACAGTTCGTGTTGCTCGGGGAAGTTGGTCCGCTGAAATTTCAGCGAAATCCCGATTGCGGCGGCAGCTTCACTTGCATTCGTTGCACCACCGCTGCGAATCAGTCCGTCAAGTTCTGCGCGCAAGAAGTCCATCGACCGCCGAGCGCCGGTCGCTCTGCAATTCGTCAGACGACCGCGTTGCCCATCCGGCATGGGACGAAGCGAAAGCATCACCTTGTTTCCGAGCAGAATGTCAGCGATAGCACAGCCACAGCAAAACGCGGTCTGCACCAGGCGCGTGAAGCTCATCTGCACGTTACCTTTCACCCATCCATGCGTTTGGGATTTATTGACACCCAGATGTGCGGCGAAACGCGCCGGGGAGCGTTCGAACAGGTGATTAATCGCATGGGTCAGAAAGACGGTTTGAGCGGAGGCCGAATAGCCCGCGTGAGAAAAAAAGACAGCGTCGTCAAGAAGCTCTGCAATAAGACGAGAGGTCTCGACTTCGAAGTCCGAAGCAGGCCGATGGATGGGCAAGTCTCCGATTGTGTGCTGTTTCGTCGACCGCTGGGAGGAGCTTCCAGTCTCGCTTCTATAGCCGCGTGACCTCTTCACCTGACGCCGGCTGACAAGTTGTAGCCGATGCAACGGGCACGCTTTTGCCGCGTCAATGCTCCATAGCAATCGGCCGTAGGCGACGCGGCCCAGCGCCGCGTCGTCTTCGTGGCACCCTGGGCAAAAACGCTCGCTCTGCGCGAGCAGCACAAAATCGGAGACAAGGTTTCTGAGCGGCAACAAGGTACAGAGCTGCAGATTGTTGCGACGCGTAAGGTAGTTCAGGGTTTTAGCCCAGTGACTCACTTGTTCGGTTGGGCCCGAGAGATTGAGGACATAAGCCGCGCGGCCGACATCCCTACACATCCTGTCGCCGCTCACGTGTAGAAGCTCCTCTGCTGCCGGGCCGACAATCGTGCTGGCGAGTGTCCCGCGTTTCATCTCGTGAGCCTGGCTCAGACGAGTAAGGTAGCTACCAAGGCTCTCGCGGTCTTCGCCTGAGCAGCCATAGGGAGCAAGGCTAAAGAGTATTGACCGAGGCGGCGAGTCCTCTGGCCAGCCGCCCGGCAACCTGTTCCGAAATGGAGACGTCAGTGCCATAGCGCTCCCTGATTTCCGCGATGGTTGACTTGCTGTCTGCCTATTCTCGCGCGGCGCGATTTCGCCTTCTCGCGAACCTTCTTGGCACCGATGCGGACGCGGATTTCTGCCTCGGACGGATAAGCCGTGTGCTCCGACATCGAGAGATATGGCTGGATATTGTCCTCGCCCGCCAACGTTTCGGCCGCGACGGTCTCATACTCTGCTTTGCTCGGCAGCGCATTCCAGACGTACTCATCTTTCCATGAGTGACTGCCGTCGTAGGCGCAGTGGGTAACTGCCTCAATCAATGCGCCGGCCGCATAGCCCGGCATGCCGAGGTGTGCATAGAAGAGTTGCATCATGTACTTCTTGAGGTCAACCTTGAACGGCAGGGGGATATGCCTTTCAAACTCTTTGATGAACTGGGTGAACGCGTCGAAGTCGTCCTGATTGTCGCGGTACCTCTCAAAGTGAACCACGCCGTTGCGCCGCGCGATTTGGCCGCTGGCATGAATAAGCTTTTCTGAGCCGTAGGCACCCACCAGTAGCACGTTCATGCCGCTGCGATTTGCGAGACTCTTGAGAAGGTTCCCGTATTGCAGCGGCTCGGTTTTGGAGTCGGTGAAATGCACGGCCTCGTCCAAAATCAGATGGCGTACGCTCCGGCAGGCCAACCCCTTTTCGAATCGCACGCGTAGATTCCGAAGCTTGTAGGCGTTGGCGGTGAGTGGCCCGTCGCCCTGATAGTCTGGGCTCAGCAACTGAAGGTCTTCGGACAGGTGATGATAGAACAACCGCCAGTTGAACTCCTTGCCATCCGCGGCGTCGACCTCGCTCAGGACGACCGGAATTACGCCGGGATTTTCGCGAATCTCGACCTCATAGAGTTTGAGCAATGCCTCTGCCTGTAAAGCAGCGAACGTGGATTTACCTACGCCAGATGGCCCGGCTACGATTGTGAGTGAAAGGCCCGCACAAGGAAGCATGAGACGCTTAATCTCATCTATCACGTTCTTCAGATTCCGATGCATGAAGCGCAAGCCCTTCAGGTACGCGCCTTTGTCGTCGGCGCCTCCGTGCAACGCTTGTTCAAAGCTGATTGAGTTCATGGCCAGCTCCTGGATTAAACGGGACGAGACGTGGGAAGACTGTCGTAGTTCATCTTGAGGTGCCCATGCACGGGCTTCGGCACGGGGACGCGCATGACGCTGTCATCATCCGGCGGTCCGGCTTCCGCTGGTGTAGTAATGGGCAATTCGATGCTCGGGTCGCGCTGAGCGGCCGAATCATCCCAGATGAGCTGGGCCGAGCCATAGACCTGCCGAGTTGCGGCGGTAAGCGACGCTGCGTCAGGAAGGGTGTGGTCGCTGATGACCGCGTAGAGCACTTTCTCGAGGTTCTCATCGGGTTCACCACGCATCCGCAGCCGCACCTCATATATGACATACGCCCATTCAACGGACGTGAGCTTGCGGTACTTCATAAGCAACTTCGACTGACACCGTACCCACCTCCCATCAAGGAGCGCGTACACGACGCTGACATCCCACATGTCGATGAGAATCTCGAGTTTTTGTGGCCGTACATCTCTGCTGGCAAACTCATCGGCCCAATACCACACGCCCGAGATGCTTACCCCCATGCTCTTGTTCAGCATGCGGGTTGAGCCTTTGGACGGCGGAATGCATGTCAGGATATAAAAGTAGTCATCGAATGGAGTCAGTCGCGCCAAACGACGCCCGGTGAGCGCGAACCGTAGGTCCATGTATTCGACAGGCGAGTGGTCGTGCGCCGGATGAATTCGGAGGTTGTAATCCCGATAAAAATATTCATCCAGCAGCGCATGCAACTCGGCGAAGCCCAGTAGGTCTGCCCGAAGAGGGTCAACAGACCGCGTCACCGTTCTGACGTTGCGGAGGGCCTTCGTGTTGCCGACCAGGTTGTGGATGAGTTCGGTATTGGTGGTGCCGAACAGTCGCTCCATGACGCCGCCGAACCGTGACTGGTGCGCCGGACGGAATTGCAGCGTGATGTACAACAGGTCGCAAAGTTTGTCGAACGCGACGGAGTGAAACTCCTTCCCATTGTCGACGACGATGACCGACGGGGTGCGCCGGAACATCTTCACCATAGCGCGAATCGCCATCATGCAACTGACCGTGCTCGGCGCATGAATCGACAGATAGAAACCGAGTACCGCGCGGGTCTCTGCGTCCATGATTAGAGTGAGCCATGGCCGCTTTCGGAAAATCCTTCCGCCTTTACCTCGAATTGCGATGAAGACGTCAAGCTTCGTGTGGTCGATGTGAACGCGGTGAAACGGGCGACCGCCGTTTACCTTGTCCTCGAGATGGAGATACCAGGTCGCCGGTTCCTCGTTGTACGTAACTCTCCCGCCTTGGCGCGCCTTCCTGTCGATGTACTTTCTTCTTCGCTCATAAAATGTCTTTCGTGAGACCAGGTCCACCTTGGCGTCGAGGCTCAACTCCCGGTATTTCCGGTATGACGCGCGTCCACCAGGATTTGTCGGATTGTTACCCCATTCTGTCGTCGTGCGTATCAGGTCTATCTGAGTCTGGCTCACCTGGCACCGGCCGCCCCTTCGACGTTCCGGCGTGGCAGCTCGTCGTTGAGCAGGCAATGATTCGCCGGCCGCGCGCACTTTCTTGCGTATCCGCTGAATTTGCCTCGTTGAGAGGTTGCATCGCACCTGCTTGCCAGCCTCAAGGTCCCGAACCATCAGGAAGCGATTCTTTCCCTCGGTAATCTGATAGTCGGTCAGCCCATTAATCTGCGACAGACGTTCGTCGGTCGAGGCCTGCGAGGAAAGCAGAATGATTTCGCGTTGGAACGTCGCGCGCTCAAACTCCGCCACGGGCATGAGACCGGCGTTGCGCGACTGCTGGTCAAAATAATGTACGGAATTCATGCTCACGAGCGACACCTCATATACCTCGGGGGGGCCGTTGAGCACGAACTCCGTTCCTATTTCGACATCAAACGCAATCTTTTCGCTGACGGCTTTCGGAACGGGTCGATTGAACTGAAGTGCGTCGAGTTGGGCGCGGGACTTACACAACACGACATCTTGGGGTTCGCCGAGGTCGTCGTATTCAAGGTCGACAAACAGACGCTGTTCTGCAATCGCCTTGTACACGTCGTCCACAAGAAACGCGTTCGGCGGAGTCTCGACAAGGAGCGCTTCGTTCCACGGCGTTTGCTCCGGATACGCGTGAGTCAGAAGCAGGCCTAGCGTCATGGGGCAGGAGGCGCTGGTTATCCGCTCAATTGTGTGCCATGCGCTATCGGTCAATGGCGCGCACTTGTCGCTCAGGAAGTCGTCGAGGAATTCGAGATTGCTCACGAAGACGGCACCGTTCTCACTTGCCGACCGCAGGCAAAACGTGAACCCCATCTCGCCGAAGTGTTTTTCACGCTCGGGACATCGCCATGTTCCGTCATCGTCTTTGAAGAATCGCCGCGGGTACTTTTCGGCAAGCTTTTCGAGGTCTCTTTCGTTCTTCCACTCGTCTATGTAGACCCCGTAAGGGGTTATACGAAGAATGTCCGGCGTATATGGCGTCGGGGCCTGATAGACGGTGAAACTGCCGTCGCTCAGCTTCCTCTCGGTTTCGACGCTCAACCTAACTTGAGGCGGCTGACAGTAGAATTCGCGAGTCGTGCCGTCGAAGTCGTAGCGTACGACCGCGCCATATTCTGGCTTCCGGCTCTCTGTCGCCAAACGTCTTCGCATCTTTCGCGAGCTGTAACGCGAGACTACGTTCCCGACGCGGGACTGCACTTTTCGGGAGGGGGAATTCGCTCGGGCATCCCAGATGTACGCCTGTCCCTCCACAGGCGTTCCCCATCGTTCTAACTCCTGCCGCAGTTCAGTGTCCGTATATGGCGGTAGTGCGGTTCCGATAGGGCTTTCGAGAGCCCAACGGTTTTCCATTCGCTTCCATTCGGAGTCGATGGGAATGGTGGTCGGGATATTGAGAGGCATGATTAGCTCCTGGTCTAAACAAGCTCATTGAATGAAGAAGGCGTCGGAAACCAGAGTTGTTGCAGCTTCCTTTGAGCGTCGCGGTAGCTTTGCGTGTTGCGGATTTCCGCTTCCTGACTGCGTGTAAAGCGTTCGCTATGCGACAACTGGTCAGAAGTCACCTCAACTCGAGACGGGCGCAGATGCACGCGCAGTTGTTGCCAGTCGCCCGGTACCTCGGTGACAAGCTTTATCTGCATCGCGGTGTGTCGACTGATTTTCAGTGTCGCAAGCGACGACGTAAGCCACGCGTTGATGGCGCCCTTCACCTCCCCACACTGCATGGAGGAAAGAAGGCGGCGAATCTGCTGAAATTGCTGCTGCGATGAGACGAGTCGAAATTTGCTGCCAGGCTTAAAAACACTGGCCCAGGTCGCAACAAGGTCACCATCCTGTTTCCAGCCGGGTTGATTCGTGACGTCAACGCTAACTACATTCAGCTCGTAAACGGTCCCGTCGCGCACGACCGACAACTGCGCCGGTGCCTTTCGGTGAGAGTCCTCGGGCGCGGAGCCGAAACGCGTCGTCGCAACCGACCTTGCGCGGGGTTTGCGCAGAGCAGGAGAGCACAGCCGACGAATGCTGTCGGGGCAGTGCTCAGGCCAGTGGCCAATACTGCCGTCGGCATCAACGCGCTCTGCTGCCTCCTCAACTCGTGTCCTTTCGGCACTTGCGGCTTGCGGGACATGCGAAGTCTTGTTGCTGCGCGGTGCTGTGCACTTTGGGAAGCTGTCGAGCCCCGCGATGAGGGCTGACAGTTCACTCTCGAAGTTGGGTTCGCTGACTTGCATCTTCATGAACTTCCTCAAAAGTTAAAGGTGAAGGTGCGGCCGGGCCCCTCGCGCCAGTCTGTGAACTGGTGGCGATAGACGTGCGTCGGCACTCGCCGGCAAACGCTGTCGGCGGTCGGATTCGGGGCGGCTTACTGCGCGCTAACTAGCCGCGGTCTGCAGGCTCCAGACGGTCTGATAGCCGGGTCTGCCAGGCGCGTTGAGTGGTAAGGGAGGATTACGGAAGGGGCCAAACGGAGGGGGGAGGGGACTGCGAGAACAGCGCTGGGGCGGTTGCGGAGAATTGGGGCGGGATTTCAGCCTCTGCCGAAACGGGTGCCGGTAAGACGTTGGTGCTTGCGGCTGGTGGGAGTTCGGCGGATTTGGGCAAAGATGCTCGAAGTTATGGGTCATTTGCTGTCGATTCAACGTATGTTGCAGACGTGAGGGAGCCTTGACACCCGGTAACCCCCGTGAGAGCATCACGAGTGCTAGGCGTGGACTCTTTCGGGAGTACACCGGGGCCGCGGTTCAAGTTCGCTTGGGCTTAGCGGCCTCTTCTTTTTTGTACGACAGAAAAGAAGCAAGACGGTCCGCATCGCCCATCGGGCAATTTTTCGCTAGGCAATTTTCGCGTCGAGGACCCTCCTTGGCTTCTGCTGGATGACATAAAATTGTATGTCGATGCCTGTTGCAAGAGAAGCGATTTTTCGCGAATTCAAAGTGAATTGTGCACACATTAGCACGACCCAATCCAGCTCGCTGCTCATCTTTCACACGTATAGCTCAAAACAAGAAAAGTGCTTTCGTATAGGGTTTTTTGAGCAAAATGCAAACATAGTATCGACTCGTTTCGCAACGTCACGCGACGGCTTCATGACGGTTATGTGAGCCATAAAATGATTCGGATTCCTGAGTTATTGGGCGAGAACTTTCGCTCGATTTGAGGAGACGCAATCGCCTCTCAACACTTCTTCGCGCGGCTCGACTTCCGAGACCTTCGGAGGGGTCCAGGAGTAAAAGATTGGGGTGGAGGTCACGACGATAGCGTGCGTGATTGTGGTCAAGAATCATCCTGGCTTGCAAGCTGCTTCGGGCAATGTGACATTCGGCTGCTTCGCGACGGCAGGGCATGGTCTCGTAGTTGTCAATGTGTTGAATGGTGCTGCCGATAACCCGAGAAGCGAGTGTCGCCGGAAGGAGGTCCTTGCAGGCATCGAGGCCGAGGTAGAAGGTCCACCACGTGTTGAGGACTATGGCGACGTCGTCGTAGTCGTCCAGCGCGCTCGCCAGAAATTTCGCATATTCGAGAGCGCTGTGGCCCGGTGTCAGTAATGACGGTATGCACCCGTTCTCATAGAAGACCGGGTCTGGGTGTAGGACACCATCGAAGTTGAGATAGATGTTCACGGTTAGTTCCTTGAGCCACGACCGTTCCCGGTAGCCCGTGTCTGCACGCGTAGGTGGCCGATGAGCCTCCGAGGCAGTTCCCGGTTGAGAGGACGGTGCCGTCGACGTTAAACTGAGCGCGGAGATGAGCGCGATGCGGGGACACCGATTCCATTGCTCTCAGGTCGCGCATTGGGCATTAGCAAGTGCAGTATCTGGTCGGCGATAGCTGCGGCGGCCCTGGCTTGAATGGGGGCGACGTGGACGGCCACATCCAGGTACTCATACGGTATGGCAAAGGACGAAGCGTCGACCATAACCAGATGGGCAGGGCAACGCCGTCTGATGTCAGCGCGTAACAGGTCGACACGGGACAGCATCGCGTCGTGCCTGTGCAGGCGATTGCCGGGCGAGGTCGCTCCGATAGTGAGTGCGGCTATCGAGTCCGGAAGCAGGTTGACGATAGTGCGGTAGCCGTAGTCGGAGACCATTCTCGAATTCAGCACGATGGCAAGCTCGCGTTGACCTGCAACCAAGCGAGAAATGGCCTCGAGAAGGGGCAGTGGTGTCGTGGGTGGCGTTTGATGCTGCCAGCGGGGATGCCGCTCGCTGGCGTACCGGCATTCGAAGAGGACGCCCTCGACTCCCAAATACAATATCTGGACCATGGTCGAGTCTCTCAGGGGCGCCGTTTGCGGCTGAAGGGTGCTCATCCTGTAGGTCGTATGGCACGAGAGTTGGAGTAGCTCTTCGAGAATTGCTAACTTTTACTTTTATGAAAGAGCCTTGTGTGTTTCCACACAGAAAACATAGTTCAATTGCTACGGTTTGCAAGTGAAATCGCTCCCTCCCGTGGACGGTGTCTGGACCCGACTGGCTTCTCGCGCGACTCGGGTCATTCTCGCTCGCCAGGACATGAGCTACGCCGGCTTGTCCGACGAACTTGCAAAGCTCGGCGTCACGGAGTCGCCCCGGGCGGTCGAAGCTAAGGTCATCCGGGGGACTTTTCGCTTCACGTTCTTCCTGCAGGCGCTCGCCGCATCCCAGGCGGAATGGCCGCATCAATGGGGGGAAGCGCGCTCGTCAGTTGATTCATGGGAGGCCCGCGCGGCAACGGTTTTCTCGATGGAGATGGCTGTTCAGCCATGGCTGGACTGGACGATGCTCTCCAACCGTCTGCTGGAAATCGGCGTGGAAATCCCCGCCGACGTCTTGAGGCTACAGGTCGAAAGCGGGACCTTTCTGACTTCGTTGTTTCTTCAGTGCGGGACCGTCTGCCGTTTCGACAGCATCAAGCGATTTCTCGACATTTCTTCGCTGAATCACGCCGCGTTGATGGCCAGCCAGGATTTGTGACCCTCCGTCGAGCTATTTTTCTTGCTAATTCGCGCTGGCAATCTACACTGACATCGTGTGTGGAAACACACACGAGAGCGACGTAAAAAGTAAAAGAACCGAAGCCTTCGCTAAAGCTCAACTCGGCGCATCTGCCCGAATGCCCCTTTGGACGTAGTCGCTAGTCGGCGACGCCGCGCTCGCGCGATGGGACGTTGCCGTCATAACGGACTGCCGCCTCCGGAGGCCGCTCCCGATTACCTGTCTGTACGCGAGGGTCGCGGGCGTCATTCAGTTCCGAGGACAACCTCGACGTGCGAGTCGACGGAACGCCTTCGGACTGGTGCAAGGTGTGTCGCAGTCAGCATCCTCGCCTTCCCCAATGGAGGCAACCATGCCTATCTGGAGCATCGGCCCGGTCGAATCTGAGCCGGAGGTTTCCATCGCAAGATGGAAAGTTATCGAAATCGACGCTGGTACCCGTCACTTCGTCGGACTGGACGAACGGGACTTAACCGGTCGCGTCAGTTCTGCAATCGTCGCGTTCGACCACTCGCGTCTATGCGGCCGCACGCTATCGGGCCGCGTATACCGGCTTATCGGTAATCCGGGGCAAGCGGACAACGTCGACTATGTCTGGCAGCAGTGGTGCATTGTAAACGAGGTGGCCTCATTCTCGGACGTGACGCCGCAGCTTCTCGTAGGAGCTGGTGATGACCCCGGTGCATGAAGGTACGGATGACGTACCGGACGATTTCCCGAGTAGCTCGTGTGCCGCCGTCGTGGCCGGTTACACCCCGAAGGTCTGCGCGAGACTCTCGGGAGGCGTATATCGCACAGACTTATCGGATGAGGAACGCTACGAGCGCTGGGCCATGTGTGTAGACCTGGCGGTGCAACTCGTGCATGTGGCGAGGAAGGACCTGCTGGAGTATCCCGAGCTGACGTCACAGCAGGTCCTCAAACGCGTCGCCAAGGCGGTAAAGGCAAAGAACTGGCTTGCGCCCGACGAACTCGAGTGGCTTATCGGGCACCTTCGAACGCTACTCCGGTGGTGAGCAGTCGCGAACGCTGAGATGAGGTGACACCATGGCTCCAAACGCTATTCAGGCCACGCCCGGCGCGAGTACGGTCACGCCTACCTTGCACATAGAAGCGCATCGACGTTTGCTTGCGCCCGCATCCGCAGTTGGGCCTGGCAAGCAAATTCCTTCCGCGAGCGCGGCGGCCGCGCCAACGCTCTTCGTCGACTTCGACGGTACGCTCCACATTGGCCATGCTTCGATGGACGAGCACGGCGAGATTGCGCTCGACACAGGCAGGCCGCTGTTCGAGTTTGCGCCGCTGCTTGCTGACTTACTGGAGCCCTATCCCGAGGTGGTGCTAGTTCTGACAACATCGTGGCTGATGACACTCAATACAAAGGAAGTGACGGCATGCCTTCCGCTAGCGCTGGCGCGGCGGGTAGTGGGCACCACGCGGGACATCAAGCCGCGTTTGAGCTACCTGCTCAATGGTATGGCACGCACTTATGTCATCACTAGTTACGCTTACGGCGCGAGCTTAACGAAATGGCTCGCGATAGATGATTCCGTCTACGGGGCAGATAGGTTCGGTCGCGAACCCGGCGAGCTGGCACATCACTTTGTTCTGCTCGATTCGGCCCAGGGGCTTGGTGATTCCGATGCTCAGCAGCGCGTCAAGCAGTGGCTGAAGGATGTTCGACATAAGGAAGGGGGTTAGCTCGAAAATTCATCAGCACAGGCACATGCGCTGGGTACTACATGAAACAACCGCTCCGGTTTGCTGAATGGTGCTGTTGCGCTTCGCGTCATCGCAGAAGAACATCGACTGCGTCGCAATGTGGCTCGGTGAGACCCTCTGCATTCTTGCAGTGGCGTTCGCCGTCACAGTCGTTGTCATGCTGCTGCTCGAGTTAGCCACGTGGGGAACGACAAATTCCCTCGGGGTCCGGGTGCAGCCGGCACAGTAGTCTGACCTTTGGCGTTAATTCTCGACTGCACTGTAATCCTCTTCCCGAGCTCGCATCCTGCTGGTAGACGGCAATGCTGACGCCACTGAGGCGCTCGCGATGCTATTGACGCTCGACGTAACCGCTCAGTGCGACAAGGCACGGGCATGAACTGGCGCGTCTGTTGCGCGAGCATGAGCAGTGCTCATCGTCCCGCGCCACAGCCCAGCGACCGCAAGTGGCTCACCGGACTCCATGTTGATGTGCCAGCGCACCTTCCTGCTCTCGTAGTTCGTGTGCGTGTCAGTTCTGCTTTGCGGCAGCCACTGCTTTCGACCGGTCTCTTTCAGCTGGTTTCTCGGAATCCGATGCGACTGGCTGAAGCTCCCGCCTGCTTTTCGGAAGGAGGACGCTTGTGGCTGGTGGCTCGACGACCCGCACCTCTTCCTTGAGCGGGGTGATGCAGCCGGTCAGTGGCACGGTAGATTTCCCTGGCTTTCCACTGAGCGGTCCAAGTGCCCCGGGATAGGGGCTAGCGACATCATATGGGTCAACGCACAACAATCTCACGTCGCCAAACTGGAATCGGATGGTCGCTGGAAAGAAGTTGCTGTCCTGGATAAACCGAAATCCAAGGGCCTGCCAAGCAGAGCGCTCATCATGAGTCATCAGTTCAAATGTGCGGGGTTCCCTCTCAGCGATGCTCATGGCGCGCATGGTCAGCAGTGCAAGTGGTTCTGGCGAGACTCCATTCATCAAGAGCACAAAAATCGTCAGCGCAACCATCATCGCTGACGTACCGAGTGCCGCGAGTCGCGAATCTCCCCAGCTGCGCCTCGCGAGATACATGGTGCCGGGTAGCAGGCTTGCCGGGAAAACAAGCAAGCCGACTAGCCAAGTTTGCCAACCATCGCCTGATAACCCATACAGCTGAAAGAGGTAAGAGAATGTGACGAAGGTACTCAGAGCGATGACAGCGCTTGCGCATCCCCAGAGCGTACGTTTGACACTTTGCCAGGTGCGCCGCTTCCTGTCCGTCCGTTCGGTGCTGGTCAGCATCTGGAAGCCGCGAGGACTCCGCCAGGCGAGCGCAAATAGCAGCACTGGCATGAGGAGCCCGCATGCGATTCCGGTTAGCCATTTCACCCAGAGTGGCATTGCGCTGTCGGGCAGGTAACAGAGAAGGAGAAAAAATGCTCCCGACATGAAACCGGTCAACAACACGAAGCTCGCCGCCCCGAGCTTCGGGCGCTCGTCCTTGCCGTAGGTATTGGCTATCTGTGCGGCCAACCAAGAGGGACCAGCAAAGCTCGCGAGAAGAGCGGCGCACAGGATGAAAGTCGCTTCGAGTAGCGCAAACAGGCCGGGAGCCGAGGCGACGGCGGGCAGAAACAGGTCGGTGCGATGAATGGTCCTAAGGTATGTCAGGATTGCGACCGCCGGCAGCGCCAGCAGAAGCGCTGACATCTTGAGTACAAGGTCGAGCAGGCCGTTGACGACGGACATGGCCGTCTGTAATGGCAATTCCGGGCGCTCTCGTGCAGGTTGTGCGGGAGATGACATCGCTTCGTGGATTGTCCTTGGTGCACTGACGGCGGATTGTTTTTCTGTTTTGCCGGCCCGGTGGTCGTATTTGTCAATAGTTGTGATTTTTTCTCTCCGGTGACATTCGTTGGTCGTTTGAGGAGTAACAAAGGCGACGGGCGGCGCACGCCACGAACGGGACGATGGGCAAAATGACATCCAGACACACAGCCGGTAAAAATCCCGCCGCCCGTCTCAACGTTCGAAGGCGATGTTGCTGCCGATAGCGCTGGCGCTCGTGCCGCAGATTTCGCTGGATAGCCACATGGCGCTTGAACTGTTGCGCATCGGGCCTGCCGAGACTCGTCGACGGTGTTTGCTCGCCTGCTTGGCGCTACCCGCTGTGATGCGCCGAAGCCGCGGGAGTACGTTTTCCGATAGTTATTGCATTGGTCAGGATGATGTGAGCCGCCGTGCGTCGGCTACGAGTTGACCGGAACACCTGCGACCTTCGCGAAGATTTCCGCGAACTTGTCGGTCGCTGGCACCGACGCAGTCCAGTAAGTAGTCCAGCGGATGCCCTTCAGATTTCGAATGAGTGCAGCGATATCCTCTCTTGGCACATCGAGCATGTACAGCTTTCTCAGCGTTTCCTCGCGCGGCCGCTTGCCCGCGGCCAATGGCCCGGCCCTGAGCAGATAGACCTTGCTCGCGTCGTCGAAATACTCCGGGCAATGCGTTCTGATGTTGACCCTATGCTCTCTGACAACAGCTATCTTCATTTCGAGCGGAATTGAAGCTGGAATGATGACATTCAGCTTCGCAAGTAAGTCGCGAAGCACGAAAGCTGGGCCAGCCGTTGATTCGCCGAGCCCCAGCTCTTCCCGAACCTTCTGCTCATCATCGTCTGTCAGGCGTACCTTGAAATCACCCGCATTTTTGTGATTTCCGAGGAGCTTGCACCGTATCATCCGTTGCGTGCGAGCGAGCAGTATGAATAGCTCGAGCTGTCCCCAAACAATCTTGCCCGACGAATCCGTTTTCATGAACAGCAGGAAGGTGAACTTGCCGACGCCATCCGTAAGCGTAAAGGCAATGGAAGGCTCGTGCCGCTTGACCGCCTCCAGAAATGCGGGGTGTAGCCCGGTAAAATTGAATTCAGTTGCCAACTTTTTTCCTCTTGGCTTGTGCGTGGTTTATCAACATTGGCGCTTAGTCGGAAGTTTGCGCGAGGTTGCCGGTCATCACTGGCGCGGGACTGGGTCCAGGCGGCTCTCATCACCGGGCTTCGCACCAGCGAATCGCGCCTTGCTTCAGCCAGAAATGTGAGCGGCAGCCGACTGTGCGGTCAACGGACGGAGACAGGCTCGGAAGGCGTCTGTTTTCTTGCGTGAGAGCCCACCGCGGACGTTGCCCTTCAATCATCGGCAACTGGATGCTATCCCCGCATCCACACGGACAGCGGAGGGCAGCTAGCCAGTAATGGCCGTTCTCGCCGACCACATACAGCTTGTTGCCCTGAAGTTCATCGGGCAGGTCGTCAACGACGGCCACCGTGTATCGACCGAGCCAGCCGTCAATACAAGCAAGAGCGCAGTTCCAGAATCGAGACAGTAGGTTTGCCATTTTAGAGGTCCATGATTCCGAGGAGCGGCTCGCTAGCGCCGAATCCGATGCGTTTCGCGAATGCAACGCACCGTTCGCCGTCGCCTTGATGACTGCTCGCGAGCGGGTCTGACAGGCTGATACGCCGCTGTGCGAATTCGGCGTTCGGGTCCACGCGATACGGCGCTAGGCGTGCAAGCAGTTCGTTGACTGCGTACGCGGCAACCAGCATGTTGAGCGAGATAACGGCAGGACGGTCAACTTCTGCACCCTTAACATAGCCGGCCTTCACCATTTCGCTGTATCGCTCAGGTTCGTGCTTTTTCATGAAGGCCGCGTTGAGGTCCGTCTGGGTGTAGACGCCGCGGCTCATCAGGCTTGAGCCGCCCGGCAGCACTGTGTGGATGGCACCGGTCACCTGGTCGACATTACCCTTGCCATCCGCATCGACGCGGACGCCCATGTCGATGAGCGGAATCAGGAAGTGCGAGGCGATTTTGTTGAGGACATGTCGACCATCTACCGAGTCCGTGCAGCCGAACAGAATGTCGCACTCGCCGAGCGTGAGAATCGTATCGCGGTCGCTGATGTCGTTGGGAAGCGGGCATACCTTCGTGCCGAGGTCCATCTCCAGAATGGCTTCGTGAACCCGCTCGACCTTCAGGCGCTTTTTGTCCGCGTCTGAACCGCGCGCATTCAGGACGCGATTGAGATTCTTTCGCTCGAGGTGGTCCGGGTCGACTGGTACCAGTTCGCCAACGCAATTACGCGCCAGTTGCTCAAGAACGATACTGCCTGTGCCAGAGGCGCCGACCACGCCGATGCGCAGCTGTCGTAATGTTCGATATGTCCCTTCACCAAAGGTTTGGATGAGGCGTATTGCGTGCTCAGGCGGTTCCGACTCCTCGAGGCCATCGTCGCCACGCCGGCAGAACTCGAAATCGTCCCCAGCGATGCGAAAGAGGTCGATAGGTTCGCCGAGAACGCCGTCACGGACGTGGCGGCCAAAAAACCGCCCGTCGGGGAGCATCACGACGCTCGCTCGCGCGTCGTGATTGTCGAGAATGTTGTCGACGGCGGAGAAAAAGGACTGGTCGGACTCGTCGTCGTATCGCGAGAATTCCGGATACCCCCCGGGGTGGCTGTGAAACTTGACCACCGTCAGGTTCTTTTTCATCGCGCTGTTAGCGCAGGAAGCACCGCCTCGACGGACCAGGCGACTGCGTCAGGTCCGCGTACACGGCACGCATCGTACGGAACCAGCACTACTTCGTGCACAAAGAGCTGGCTGCGCCGCACGCCCACCGCCTGGCCACACAGGGCGATGGCGACCGCCTCCTTTCCGTCGCCAGGAAAGAGGTGTTGGCGCAGCCACGCGCGGTGCTTGCCGGACATAGCCAGCACCGAAAGCCGGTCATCCGTGGTCATTTCGATAGCTCCGCGCGCAGAAAATCGTCAACCAGCATGAGGTGGGTCCCCACGTTGTCGATGCCCTGACGCCACGAACTATTTGCCGTGCGGTGGCGCGACCAGCCCTGCCAAGACTTGCCCTCGAAGTCATTGGTCACGAGCGAGCGGATTGATTTGCCGTCGTTCCGCGCGAGCGCCGGATAGAAATACACCATGTCAATCTGGGTATCCGGGTAGCCGTGAGGCAGAATCACGAACATGTCGACTTTCGTTGGCGTGAATCCGTGCGGGGGCTCGAAGCCGCGCACCACAATGCGTTTAACTTCAGACTGCGTGATAGCTTCCCAGGTGTAGCCCTTGCCATTAAGGAACTCGGCGTCCTCTCCCAGCACCGTAAAGTCCGCGCGGACCGGCCCTTCCCCCTCCTGTACTTCTTTCGGGATGGTCGCGAAGCGCTCCACGCCGCGGGTCGTGAAATCCACGGTCTCGTTCGGCGCGACCGGGCGCATCTGCCCGTGGATTTTTTCCGACAGCAGGTAGCCGACGCTCGTCTTGCCGGCCAGACCCAGAATCTGCTCGCCGGTCATGTGCGGCACGTCGACGACGTAGTATTGCTTGTCGATGCGAATCCGGTACTTGTGGCCGTGGGGAACCGGCTGCTTTTCGCGGACGAAGACTTCCACGTCAATGATTTCAATGATTGCCTCGCCGTCAGGGCCGGTCGCCCCGACGATGATGGTTTCTTCAATGCGTTGCTCGTTTGCAGACATCTCAAACTCCGTTGCGTCGGATTGACAGGCGCCACAGGGCGATGTTGACGGCCAGCCAGCCAGGTGCCAGACTCCGTCTTACATGTGAGACAGTCTGGCACTGCGCGTTTCTCATGTCAAACAGATTTTGTTGCACATATAAGACAGGAGAGCAATGGAACACGTGAAAATGGATGTGCTCGCCGAGCACATCCTTCGTCGCCGAGACGGTCGTGGTATTCGAGAGGCAGCCAAGGAAGTCGGCATTAGTCCAGCCACCCTTTCCCGGGTAGAGAACAGAAAAGTCCCGGACCTGGAAACCTTCGGGAAGATTTGCGCGTGGCTCGGAGAGGACCCTGCAACCTTCCTTGGCTTGGTGCAGGCATCCTCATCGGCGCCACGCGCTCAGGTTCATTTCAAGAAGGAAGCGGCAATACGCGCTGACAGTGCGAAGGCATTGAGCGAGATGATTGTGCTCGCTCAGGAGGCCCTCCTAAAGGAAGAGGTCTGAGCATACTGTGCAGCGTGGATACAAAGCTTGGTGCGAGCGGTTTTCAGCCGACACTCGCGGCGAACTTGGTTTGCCCTCAACCGCGCCGCTCGGTGCACGACAACTGGCGTCTCACCTAGGAATTCGTGTCTGGACGCCCGACGACGTCCCCGGCTTGCCACCCGAAACCAGAAAAGTGCTTCTGCGCAATGACGGCACGCCGAGCTGCTGGTCTGCAGTCACGCTTGTCGTCGAGGATAAAACGCTGGTCATCCTGAACTCGTCGCATTCACGAGCGCGACAGGCGAGCGACCTCATGCACGAACTAGCGCATCGCATCCGTAATCACGAGCCGGAAGAGATGAGCATATCCTCCGAAGGCTTGATGTTGCTGAAGGCATACGACAAGGAGCAGGAGGAGGAGGCGGACTGGCTGGCAGGCGTGCTGCTGTTGCCGCGAGATGCCCTTGTCCATATCCGACGCCAAGGGTTGTCCGACGAAGAGGTCGTCGCGGAATACGGCGCGAGTAAGAGGATGTACACCTATCGCGTGTCGATGACCGGTGTGAACAGGCAGTTCCGGTGAAGCTAGGGCGACCATTGCCTAATCCCTCCGAGTCGCAAAGTTCGCACCGTGATGACGCTCACGGTGACAGTTCGGGCAGAGCGCAATCGCGTTCTCAACAGTATCGTCACCTCCATCAGCCAACGGACGGTGGTGATGCACCTCTAAGTACGGTCTGCCGTCAATTCGCTTAAACGGAGCCGGGCGTCGACAGCTTTCGCAGATTCCGTCAGCGCGGAAGAGCACTTCGGCGATAACGTCCGGGTTTCTTCGAAACGCCCGGGTAACGACTGCTATCTGCTCCGGTTTGTGGTTGGCGACGGAAAGCCGTTGCCGCCTGTCTTCAACATCTCCCAGCAAGGAATGCTCGACTGCTCTGTCAAGGTTTTCAGATATCGGTTCATGGACAACCATTCCCCCCAAGCACCGTCGTGAAGTCATCGTGGACAGTGTGAAGCGCGGATTCTGGTCCCTTGGTCTTGCCCTACAAATAGACGATGTGGGAAAGAAATGCGTCCAATGCCACTGATAACTGGCCCGGGCCGAGGTTCGCAATATCAGCAAGATACAAACGCCACGCGTCAGCGGCGATGGTCGTTCCAAAACGCTGTGTTCCACGTCGCATTGCAAGGTAGCTGCCGATATAGCCCTGCGCTGCCCGGGGTGACATCTCTGGGAACTCTTCGCGTAATGCTCGCTCGGCGAACGGCGCTTTTAGGTTGCCGGCGTCCACAGAACGCGCTAACTCCAAGGCGCGTTGAAAGGCGGCAAACGGGACCTTGTATCTGGGCATGTTGTAAGAGGGCTTATGGCAAAAGACTAAACCGGTTGTTCTTAGTGCAACGTTGAGTTGCCGTCGTTCTCGCGAAATCCGTCTGTGACGCCCATGCAATACACGACACCTATGCGCGCGGCAGAAGCTCGAGGAAATGGCCCTCCTGGTACGCGCATGACCTCTCCAGTGGGAGAAATGGGGGGAAGGTCTGAAGGGCCGACGATACGGCACGAGACATCTGCTTCGTCAGACGAAACCGAGAACACTTGCACCTGAATCTCGAGTCCGAGGTATGTGTCAGTGAACGTCTCCATACACGTTCTCATCGCACGCGGTTCTGAACATCGTAGCACTCTGTCGAAGGCCTTCGTCCGCATTGAGGTGAGACCCGGCAGTCGTGCTGCGTGCACAACGAATATTCGAGATGGCCGAACTCAGCTAGCGCCCTCTCTCGCAGAGACTTCTTATACAGATGTCCGACCAGTCGCGCGGCTGCACCGCTGAACGCGGCAGCGCAATGTATACCTCGATACAGGGGGGATGATTTCGCTTTGGCGAGCGATGTCCGGAAATCAGACCGCACGCGTGGGAGATTCGGCTGCAAATTTTTTTCCAGTCGAACCTTGCCTGCCGGAACAGCGGGAGGAAGGCACCGGTTCATGTGCGACAGGTGCGTGGGGTGAGGAGCTCAAGATGTCTGTGTGCCCACGCGTAACGCGCCCTTCGGCAGCGCGAGCAGCACGGTCAGACCACCGACGACCATGCCTGTCGCGACAATCTAGATGCCCTTCGAGAGGCTGCCGGTTTGCGTCTTGATGAAGCCCAGAGGAGAGAGCGGAAGAATTGTTCTTCGACCGTAGTTGCGCCCTGCTGCAATAGGCCTTGAAGATGCTGATTGGCTATTTTCACCAAAATCCTATTTAACTGCCGGCTCCCTGCCGTTGGTTACCGCGTTTTCCGAGATGCTGACAGATTTACTCAACAAGCCGTGAGGCCACAATTTCCTGATATTGTGCGTTGTGGAAGATAATGTAACGCTGACGCGCAGCGAGAGATGCGACGGGGGCCGCCCGCGTGGCTCATTTCATGGGCCCGTCAGGGCGTGGAAAATGCGAATCTCCGGCACAAGGCGTACGTAATATGGGGGCGATTTGAATCACACGACCTTTGGGCACTTGGATGGCCCGAGTTGGGAGCGTATGTGCCGGGCGGCTTTCGTTCTTAAGTACGGAGACCGGTATCAGCATATGCCCGCGTCCCCTGGCGACTACGGAATTGAAGGCTGGACCGCTGACGGCCACGCCTTTCAATGTTACTGCCCAGAAAAGAACTACACGCAGACCGAACTGCACGAGGCTGTCAGGGACAAGATAACGACCGATATACCCAAGCTCAAACGCTACGAGAAAGAAATCAAGGCTCGAATCGGCGAGACCAGGATTCACTCGTGGCTCTTCGTTACGCCCGTCATCCCTCACAACGATATTCACAAACACGCTCGGAAGAAAGAGGCGGAAGCGCGTAAGTGGGAGTGCAACATCCTTGATTCGAATTTTTCGATATTCATTCAAGATGTTGAGCATTACGCAACCCAATTCGAAGAGTCTCGTCGTAGCCAAGGAGCCAAGCTGGAGCTTGGTCCCAAGCTACCGCCCACGATGGTGCTACCGGAGGCCCCGGAGGCGTTTCAACTGCTCGTTGACCGCAAAAATCGAGTTCGACTGCAAAGCAAGGCCGACCGCCCGGGCTTTGAGCGCAGCCTTAGAGCGTTGAACGATACCACCGAGCGCAAGTTCGTCGAATGCGACATACGCCTGTCCGCTATTGAGAAGGTCTCTCCGCAAGCCTATCAGCACATTGTTCATGTCATCGGTCGCTATGCGGAGGAGATGACTGAGCTCCAGTTCACGTGGTCTGATGAACCACAAAAGCTCATTGACCGTATCAAAGCGGAACTGAGCCAGCGGCTTGCGAATGAGTCGAAGACGGCCATCAGCGTCGCAGACGCGTTGCATCTCGCAGACCTTATGGTGTCCCGCTGGTTAGCGGTCTGTCAGCTCGACTTCAGCGAGTCCGAATAGCCATGACATCCCTCGCATTCACTGTTCGCCCATCGGTCGTCATCCCGGAACATCGCCCGCTTTACAAGATTGTCCAGATTCTTCTGGTGCTCCAGATGGCTTCGTACGGAAAGAAGTCGAGCATGGTCCGTTTGCAGATGTTCAACTGGGTCCTCAAGAGCGCTCCGCGTCGGCAGAAATTGGCGGCGGCGGCCACGAAAGGCGGACTGGATTTCCCAGCCTGGGGCTTTGACCCAGCACTGGATACTGCAGTCTCCCTGGCAAGGGCAGATGGACTAGTCGAGCCTACCTCAACGGGGGTGAAGCTGACCGCGAAGGGAGCGCAACTATGTGCTGCCGTCGTCGCCGAGGAGCTGTATGCCGAGGACCGAGGCTTCCTGGCAACGTTGAAGACTTCGATTACCGAAAAGATGGTTGAAATTATCGTTAACAGGTGGGTATAAGCATGTTCATCAGCGCGGCGGAGGTAAGAATCAATAGCAACGGCGAGCGCTTTGGATTCAGGTGCGAGTTCAAGGGTGGCCTCAATGTCATCCGAGGCAACAACTCATCTGGGAAAAGTACCCTCGTCAACACGCTGATGTACGGTCTGGGCCTCGAGGAGCTCGTTGGAATGAAGGGGGAGCGGGCGCTTACGTCAGCCGTCCGAGACAGTTTCCAGTACGACGGGCAAGTACGACAAATCGACGAATCGGCAGTGCTGGTGGAGGTGCGTAATGCAGCCGGTCGCGTCGTGACGTTCCGCCGACCCATCAAGAACGTGAATAAGGGGACGAAGCTCGTCGAAGTCTTCGACGCAGCGGTGCTCACGCAACCTTCGACGGCCACGAGAGCGCCGCTCCCGCTGTACTTGCACGATAGAGGCGCGGCGCAAGATGAACAGGGCTTTCTGAACTATTTTGAGCGCTTTATCGGAATGCAACTGCCGCGTGTACAGTCCTCGAATGGAGGACTGACACGGCTTTACCCACAGGTCGTAGCCGCTGCGCTCTTTATTGAGCAAAAGCGCGGCTGGACTGACTACATCGCGAACATTCCCTTCTATCAAATACTCTCTGCGCCGACGCGTGTGGTGCAGTATCTCCTCGGATTGGACAACTTCCGGCTGGAAGAGGAAAAGGCGAAGAACCAGCAGCTCATCGCATCGCTTCAGTTTCAATGGGCTAATGCATACGCCGAATTTCATGGCAGTCTGCGCTCGACGGGCGTGGCGGTGAGAGGTGTGCCGAAGGTACTCAACAAGGAGTTCAAGGCAGACGATGCCTCGTTGTGGGTGCAATTCGATGGGCAAGATGTTCCGATACAGACAGCAATCTCGGCGAAGCTCCAGGAATGGCACGATATTGATGCGAAACGAAGAGCCGGCCCAACATCAGCATCGCCGGATGTCATCCGTCTTCTTGACATGGAAACGAAGAAGCTCGAGGTCGCGCTGGCTCAATATGAGGAACTGGCAACAGAGGAGCGCCTGCGGAAAGCGACTCTTGCTGAGCTTCGAGAGCTATTTGCAGAAGCAGATTCGGACCTGAAAAAGAACAAGACAACTCGCAAGCTGCGAGAGCTTGGCGCCGCGATGGAACTTGCTACGTCAAAGGAGGAATGCCCCACATGTGGCTCTCCGACCGCAACCCTGGCAGGGCGCGCCGAAGGCATTCAGCCCATGGACCTAGACGCGAATGTCGAGTACCTGGAAGCGCAGGTTCGTATGCTCCGTCGACAAATTGCTGGGCTGTCGAGCGACCTTGAGGAGAGCGGCGCAGTCTTGAAGCAGCTGGAGGCTGTCATCTCCGAGCAGCGTGCCTATGTCGTCAGTATCCGGCGCAGTACCTCTCAGTCGGATGCAGTCCTCGAAGCTGCGGTCAGAAAGCAGGTAATCCTGGAGCGCGAAATCAAGGAATATGAGGCTGCTCAGTCACGGCTGTCCACCTTCCTTGAGGAAGGGCCAGAGTTGGCTCGCCGTTTGGATGTGGCGGAGAAGGCGAAGAAGGACTTCCCTCATGACCTCTGTTCTCAACGCGACAGGACAAAGATTTCCATCCTGGAAAAGCACTTCCGGGCTAACGCATCATCATTCGAATACAGTAGCGCGAACCCGTCCGACATCCGCATCAATCCTGAAACGCTGTTGCCGGCACTGGACGATTTGACCCTTCGTGTGATGTTTCGCAGGGATATGAAGTCGGAGTCGTCGGCCAGCGACTTTGTGCGTCTAATCTGGGCGTACCTTATCGCTATCTATCAGGCCTCGCACCAACTGGGCTATGAAGGCAACCACCCCGGCGTGCTTCTGTTCGACGAACCTGGTCAGCATTCGATGAGTACGTATAGTCAGAAGGCGCTGATGCAGATTTTGAGTGGCGAGAAACAACTCCAGAGCATCGTCGCCGCTTCGTTCGACGATAGCGACGCGCTCTTCACGGAAGTCACCGAGGGAAGTAAATTTCATCTCATCCAACTCCCTCAGAAGGTTGTCGGACCGCTTGCTCACCATGGCGTCTTGTAGTCGCACGGCGTCGCCCGTACGCGGTCAGCAACCAGCTTGCGGTGATTCTGGCCAAGGGTTGTGGACCGCGTAAATCTCGGTGTACTTCTTCCACAGCGTGTCGAAGGCGGCCTTGCTCGCCGCAGTGCCAATTCCAGCTTTGTCGCATGCAGAGCACGCCAGCAGTATCCCAGCGCTGGCGCTCAGCGAAGCAGCCAGCGCTTTCTCTTTCAGTGGTCGGAAGTCCGCGTAGAGGCCTCCGGTCGGTGTACGGCTGATGAAGTCGTCAACGGAGGAGAGAGACGGGTGCGCCGCGTGGTGCGACAGGTGTCGATAGATTCCATCATATGCGGCGAGAGCGTTGCCTCGCCGCGCGAACTCGCGAATGTCTATCGCGCTCAGGCCCTTCGACTCGGCTAGAAATGTGGCCAGAATATCTTTGTATGAGTCGACTTCGGGATAGCTCGAATGCATGATTGCATTTGCATGTTTGACCCTTGTCGCTCTGTCGTGTCCAACCAGTTCCTCAAAGGTGACAGCATCCTCCACTATCGCAAGCATGACGAAAACCGTCTCCATCAGGTTTCGTGAGAGCGACAGTGACTCGACTGTCATGCTGCATTCAGCCAACATGCATGCAGCTTGGTAGTGCGACATACACCGGCAGAAAAACAGCGACACGATGAGTTGCCGACGGTTCTTTGATTTGTCCAGAATCGCCGTAATGGTTGCTGCATGCGCGCCGCACCTATCAGCTAGGTCGAAGACCTCCGGATACTGCGCTCGAAGCTCGCTTCGGGAGTTATCGCAATATTGCTTCGTAAATCCTTCAGCTACGAATGCCATGGCGGGACGCTCTTCCATCGATGTTTTGCTTATAGTCGGGAGACACACGTCGAATATTGCTTCACAAAGGCGACGACGTCGAGTGTCGCCTTCCACTCAACCCGATTTCGTTGCCCGTACAGATACAAGAAGGGTTGCAAGTACGGACGACCGCGCTCGTTATGTGCTATGTCGACACGAATTTTGGATGCGTGAATGATTTTATTGCATGCCTCGCGAAGCGACAGCGGTACGGAGTTTTCTGGCGCCCGCAGGTCCTGAATCAATGTCCCGCACTCCCCTGCAATCTCGTTGAGCACGCGTTCGTTGGCGTCGTCGAGCACCCGCGCAGTAATGGCAACGGCCAGCAAAATTCTTGGTATCTCCGAATCCTCGACTTCCTGCAAAACTAGGATAGGGTCGTGCAACTCCGCGGCATGACGAACCCCGGCTTCGACCAGCTCCGCGAATCCTTTGCTTGCCAGGAAGATTGCCAGCAGTCGATGCAGTTCGAGGAGGGTGTTTGCCGCATCTGGGAGATGACCTGCGCGACCGTGCCCATCATTCGGCGGGATGTATTCAGCCACCATTCGCTCCTATTGCGTGACTAATGTTGCCCGACCAGACGACACGCGCCTAGGAGGCGGCTGGTCGGGTTGGCACAAGTTCCAATCCGGTCTAGGGTAGGCCACGATTAGTCGGGCCAGTCGTCCCAATGGGCGTCGTCCGGATAAATTACGTCATCTCGAAGGACAAAAATTGTATTTGTATCCTCCTCCCGATAGAAGTCCAGCGTCACGTGCGAGTAAGAGATGGATTCGGTCCGGAACAGATTTACTTTTCCGTCTGCGAGAGACACTGGCAAGGCCAGAGGCTGGCCAGCATCGTTGACCATCGCATTCGGAAACAGCACAATGTTCGTACCGTTCTGGCGCTGTGTCGATTTGAACAAGATTCCATCGAACGACGGCTTGGCGACGTGGGAAAGGAACTCCGCCATTGTTTGGGTGATGAGGTAGTCAGATTCATGACCAGGCGTGACGGGCTGCGCAATCAGCGTGTGAAGTATCTTCAAAAAGTTGCGCCGCTTTCGCTGCTTTTGAAAATCCGGTTGGAAATAGCTGAGTGGCTTGCTCGAGTGTGCTGTCTCAAGCCTCGCGAAATCGAGGACACGCAGCGGCCGGCTGGTTCGCAGTTCAATAAGCGCGATGTCATTTCCAATCGCGGGGCGCATCTCTGCCAGGCAGGTTGGCGACTCCAGCGAGCCGTAGAAGACCGAAATTCCTTCCGCGTTCATCCTGCCAGCCCGCGCAAGGTGCGGAGGCGGCGGGCCGATGTGCGCCAACGGGTTATCGACCATCTCGCTTAACAGTGAGGGGCTAGTGACCACCCGTGCTCGAAAGAGTCGAGTACCCGTTCGGAGTGTGCGTACGACCGGTGACCGCGGTTTGCCGGGTAGGTGCATGTGTTCGACATCGGCGAACAGCTCGGCGAAAAAGTTGCGAGCCTTCTCGCTGAAGAAGCGCCGTCTATGCCACACCTCCTGGAGGGTCTCGTGCCACGCAAGTCCGAAGTCCCCTCCGCCTTGCCTGACCTCCTCGTAATCCATCGTTTCGTCCCAGAAGGCCTCTTCGCCATCCCCGGGATTGATGAATTCGGTTTCGATGACCGCGTCGATTATTTCGCTCTGGAAATCGAAATACTGTCCGAGAAAGGTCTGCACCCAGTATTCGAGGGGGTCGCCAAGGCGGCGGTAACTGATGCGGTCGCTGTCGCCGCCGCCGAAGTCCGGTACCTCACGGCCCCAACCGAGGTTGTCGCGCATAACGGGCTCTAGCCATTCGGCAAGTTGTTCGACGGATATGCCCTCGCGCCGTTCCTGGCAGACTCTGCACTCGTCAACGTCCCCCTCGCGTTGTACTCTTTCATGGAGGACGGAATCTTCAAAGCATTCGTAGCAGATGTGGTCAGGCAAGATAATTCCTTGATGTTCCGTGGCGTCGACGAAATGCAGCGCCTGCGCAGAATAATACGAGGCGTCCGTCCGTAGGGTTGTCGATACGACTCTCTGTTCGCAATGATGTGCGCGGGCCGTTACATGCCGGTGAGCCTGCCTTCATCGACGCCGAACATGTAGCAATGCCCGGCTAGTGTTCGGGCATACTTTCTTCGTTTCCCAAGATTGGACTCGAGAAGCGCGGCGGCCTGCGGTGCAGGCGGAAAACTGACGCCGGCATGATTACCCATCACGCAGGTACCTTATGCAACGTATAAAGACGCCGAATATTCGAACCTTCGACATGAAACTCGTCGATGACTTGTTTGAGATGAATGGCGGGTATGTGCTCGATTTCTCCGACCGAACCATGGGCATATTCTTCCTGGAAGAGCTCAATGTCGACATCGACGACCCAGCCTACCTTGATAACGGTAAGTCTAAAGCGAAGCGCTTGAGGTGCTTTTTGAACAAGGTCGACTTGGCGACCGCCATCAAGACGCTCAAGGCTCTATGGAAATATCGCGAAGCCGTTCGGCAGTCGCAGGGTCGGGACGACTGGGTAGTCAATGCCGAAGGACGTTTTTTTTCCCTGATTAACCGTCTCGAGGGCAAGCCGGAGGACACCTTCGGTGCAAATCCACCTCCCAAGCCTGCGCTGGACGTTCAACGAATCGTGAGACTCAAGAACAAGCTTCTTGAGTTGTCGTCACTGCCTCCTCATCCGCGAGGTTACGCGTTTGAGGCGTGGCTCAAGGAGGCGTTCGACTGCTTCGGCCTGGAAGCCCGAGAGCCGTTTCGCCATCGAGGAGAGCAGATAGACGGCAGCTTCGTGCTGCAAGGCGAGACCTACCTCGTCGAGGCCAAGTGGCAGTCCGAGCCGACAGGAGCGGCCGATTTGCATGCATTCCACGGGAAGCTTGACCAGAAAGCAGCGTGGGCTCGTGGCTTGTTTGTGAGCAACAGTGGATTCACCGCGGACGGGTTAGCCGCCTTCGGTCGCGCTAAGCGCGTCATTTGTATGGACGGACTTGACCTTTTTGACGCGTTGGACAGACAACTGCCTTTGAACCATGTGCTCGAACGTAAGGTTCGACGTGCCGCAGAATCGGGGCTTCCCTTCGAGCGCGTCAGGGACCTTTTCGCGTAACAAAAGGATGAGCGCGAAGAAAGGTGCTGGCTCCTATGCTGCGGTGCCGGAGGCCGCCGACTAGGTCGCTTGCACAACCCGTCTCGCGGCGCCCGAGCATGGGCTTTAATGGCGCACAGCTGAGGCTGATTTTCCGTTAAGGGCACTTTTGCATTAGTTATCCGGCGCTAGCTGTACGCCCGGGGAGCCCATCTGCTTCGACTAGCTCGTCGCGAGCCCCTTATAGCGTGACGGTGCCTGATGCCCGGGGGCGCAAATTGCTTTCACAATCAAGCTATCACGTGGGCACTGTTGTCGTGGGACGCCTTATGGCCATACTCAGGGTACAGACGAAGCATGCATTTTCTTTTTGACTGCGTTGAAGTGGTTCGGGTATGCTCTTAGAAGAGTCATCAATGGGGGTTAGCATACGATGGCCTAATGCGTTCCTTGTCTTAGGGCAAGGAAAGAACGCGGGTTCGATTCCCGCCCCCCCGCCTACTGCAAACGTCTCATCCCCTAGCTGCCGATGACGGACCAAGAAATCTACAATCTCTATTTAGCACAGAGCGAAAATGTGCGGGCTCTTCTCAAGGTAATAGATGGTGTTGTTAGAGATATAAATCACCAAATAAGAAAGGGTGATGATTTTCAGGTGTCAATTAAAACAAAAATGCTTGCTTTGACCTATTCGGCATGGTCGGAGGCGCAATTTGTACAAATTTTATACACGCCACATAGTTTTAATTCGTCTGAAATAAAGAAAATTGGTGAAGAGAAGGAGCGGCAAGGCATTGCTCACGGGTGGAAGTACATGTTGAAACTGGCGTCAACAAAAATTGTTGATGAAGAAGTAAAGAAATTGATTTCAGAGCGTCTAGCTACCCTGATAGGCCTCGTGAATATTTACATTGAGCAGCCTGCTACTATAAGAAACAAGATTGCTCATGGCCAGTGGATACGTGCGCTGAATTCAAAAAATACCAGAGAGAATCCGAAGTTGAGCAGTGCTCTGGCCTCATTGGACCCAGTTTTTATTGAGAAAATGGTTAAGGTCCACCAATGCTTAGGGCGAATCGTTCGCGATTTGGTTCAGTCGCCCAAGAATGGGTTTGACGGCTGGTATGAACGAAATATTGAGAGCCTTGAAAAGTATCTTGAAGATACTGAAGACTGGAACTTGGCATCCAAGAGCGCGGTTCTTACCCGAAAACCAATAACTCGCAAGTCCCAAGCGTGTTGTCAGGAGTCACTTGACGCCGCATAAGTCGGCGATGGTGCCAATTCAGCCGACTCACTTCTGAACCACCGAACGATGAGGTGCTTCGAACGGATGCGTATGGTGGAGTGCGGTTGCACTCGCAACGGGTGAGGGCTGGCGGTTGAAGCCGCGCTGTTCGGCGGGGCTGAGTGAGAAATCTTCGAGACCTGCATTTTTTATTCATGCCGCTGCTTCACTGGCCAAAGTAGAGGTTCAGGTGCAACACCGCCAAGCATTGCATTTGGCACAACCTGCATTCGGGCTGCCAAGCCCTTCCCGTTTCGGGTGCATACACCGCAGCCGCTGGCAGTTTTCAAGCGCCTTGCACGGGCTCACCTTATGCTCGACTGATTAGGTCTCGCATTTGGCTCAAGCTCTACTGTCCGCCGCCCCCTCTCTTGCGCCGTCCCAGGTGCCACCCTGGTCAAATGGCCGTCAGAGATTCCCACGTTAGCTCAGCGCGTCAAACCCGCGATTTAAGATATGGAGCCTCAGGTTCCGGAAGTCGCATATCTGTCACGCCGTTTATGCCTTGTACATATCCGCCCTCCGGCTTCGTCTTCTCGTCCAGTCAAGTCGATGTCCTTCAAACTGTAAGTTCTGCCGTTCAACACGAACGCTTCCTGCTTCGCGTGCCCGGCGATAAGTATTAAGTTATTAAAAAAAGTGACGTTAGAGCACTGACTAGTCGAGTGGTAATGGGTAAAAGAAATCGAAAGCATTTCGTTGGAATCTCGTTTTTCTTGGAAAGAACATGAAGCGAAGCTTGTCTGGTCTCGTCTGCTGTGTCGCGATGTCGCTTTCGGCTTGCGGAGGTGATGCATCGCTAAATGCCGATGGGAAGGGGAAGGCGGTACTCTCTGCTGCCACATTCAGCACCGATACCAGCTTTAGAAAACTGGTCGGTTCAAGCATGAAGCCGCCCATTGCAGTTCGTGGCTTTTACGTTCGCGTGACGCACGAGCACGGCGGTTGGGTATTGGACTCGATATCCAGAAATCAGCTGTCGAGAAATCAACTGCAGGAAATATTTTGGGTTTCGGAAGACCAGCGCGATTGGTATCTGGCCATCCCCAGCGAGGTTGCCTGGTGTGACTCGAAAGCGAGCCAGGATGTTGCGCCCTACACGGTCTGCAATAGCCAACTCGGCAGCTTCAGCAAGCTCGGGGCCATGGTTTCGGTGACGATGAGCCTTGGTGCATCGATGCTTAAGACCAAGCCTTATTCGGTCAATAAGGCCGACGCCGAAAACGTCGTTCATTCAATCCCGGAAGGCGAATTGAACGATGCGTATTTGAAGATGTTCAAGGACGAGCTTGACCAAAGCGCGTTGGCAAAAGCGAAACTCGATGAACAGCGCGAGGAAGAGGAACAAGCGAGATTGCTGGCGAATCAGCGCATTGAGGACAATGCTAGCTCCATGAGAAAGCAGGTTCGAATCGGCACGCAGACGAATTGCGGTCAAGTGTTCGACGTTCGTCTTCCGATGGTGGGGGTGCAGACGATGCACGGTACGCAGTACATCGACATATCGAAGTTGTATGGGCCGGATGTCGATTGCAATTTTGTGAACGGGCTTTATGTCGGTCGATAGCGTCGAAAGCGCTGTATAGAGAAAAGCCCGCTCAAAGGCGGGCTTCATTTTTATTGCGTTGCCAGATGGCGGGTTTCGGGGCTACGGGTGCCGGCATACGCGTCGCCTGAAACTGCAGTGGAAGCAACTCACTTATACTGTATAAATATACAGTTATTTGAATCCGGATGCGGAGAGTGCTCGATAGATGCGAAGCGGGGTTGGGGCCAGCCTTGAACTGTCGGCGCGCGCACGGAGCGAATGACGAGCAAAAAGCTTGGTGCCATTGCAAATTCGAGCAGGCTAAACTGCTTCTAAGGCCGCTCAGCCTTTCTCAGCAAGGCTTTGAGGGAAATCGCTCGTGCGTCACCTGAAGGGTGTGCCGAAGGAAACGTGCGACAACGGTTGGGTGTACACCCGTGGAACGCGGGCATCGGAGACGGTCGATTGCATCGGAAAGATGGTCGAAAGATGTCGCAAACGACACGAGAAGGGTGCACTTCGCGACATCAGTAGCGAAAAAGCACAAACCTGAATAAATCAAGGCCCTAAGGCAAATGCCGAGGGCCTTTTTTCATTTTGGGCGACGTCGGAAACCCCACCGTATGCGCCATTTGGCGGAACCCCCCCGCGTCACAATGGTTGTCGCCTGGATAAAATTGGAATCTGGGGGCGATAAAGAGAGAACAAGTTGGCGCGTTACGGAAATACATTCAAGG